>JBMOPF010000074.1:0-30672 GCA_049325075.1 Bacillota bacterium
GTTGAATGGAATTAATTGTTAAAGAACCCGGCAAGTTGCTGATGTTAAAAATTTACAAGGTAACACAGGTTGGTTTTATATTGTCTTTTTTCATAAAAAAAGCTATTGACATAGTACGGCTATACAAAAAAAAAAGTGGGCTGCCCCATAAATGGAGCAGCCCACTTTTTTAGTTCGCATTTTCAATCTTTTCCCTATCAACAATGGCTATGGTGCAGCGGGACACACATATAAGCTTTTCCCGCTCATCGGTGATCCGTATGTCCCAGACCATGGTCGTGCGACCTTTGTGAAAGGGCACCGCCCTGGCCCTGACTATACCCGACCTTTTGGACCTGATGTGGTTGGCGTTAATCTCCAGACCCACCGCCAGTTGCTTTTCCGGGTCGAGGTTGAGGAAGGTTCCATAGGACGCGGCAGTCTCGGCAAGGGCCACAGAAGCCCCGCCGTGAAGCAGCCCGTAAGGCTGGTGGGTTCTTTCGTCCACAGGCATGGTCATGATAATTTCGTCCGGGCTGTATTTCTCCACCTCAATTCCCAGCACATCCATCATTGTTTTTCTTTCCGGTTCCATTATTTTGTTACCCCTTTTTATGTCAAATTATTTCTCCCGTACATAACAGGTTTACCATCAGGGACACTGTACCAGCGCCTCTCCCTCGATCACTTTCCTGCCGTCCTGGTTGGTGCATACGGTGGAAAGGCGGAGCCTGCGCTTTTCATCCTTTTTTTCCAACACCTCCACCGTGGCGGTAACCGTGTCGCCAATTTTAACCGGGGCGGTAAACCTTAGTGACTGGGACATATATATTGTACCCTCACCGGGCAGCTTTGTCCCGATAACAGTCGAAATAAAACCGGCGGACAGCATCCCGTGAGCTATCCTTTCACCGAAAATGGACCCCGCGGCCAGTTGGCTGTTAATGTGAACCCCGTTGAAATCACCGGTTATGCCGGCATAAAGATAAATGTCCGTTTCGCTGACTGTTTTTGAAAAAGATGCACTGTCACCAACCTTTATTGACTCAAAAGGCACACCCATTCCAACACCTCCGATAATTATATATTCGTATTAAGAATCGGACCTTCCACAGAAAAACTGTACCTCTGCGGAAGAAACCGGTTCCTTTATTCCTCCGCTATCGACGGGGTCCTGCCGCCGGGATATTATGGAGCTCCGGGTGGAGCTGAAAATGACCGCCAGAATCAGTAAGAGTATCGAAATCATAATGATGGTCCCGCCCGGAACAAGATCGAGGTAAAAGGAGGCAAACAGCCCGGCTATGACCGCCACCTCAGCCATAATGACGGATATAGCCAGCGCGCCCCTGAAACCTTTGGCCAGCTTGAGGGCTGCGGCCACCGGCAGCACCATCAGGGACGATACCATCAATATGCCCACTATCCTTATGGAAATGGCCACGGTAAGGGCAGTTACGGCGGTAAAGCCCACAGAGATGGCCGTCACCGGAAGCCCCGCCACCCGGGCGCCCTCCTCATCGAAGGATATGAGGAAGAGTTCCTTGTGAAAAAGCTTTATCAGTATAAGAATCACTGCCGCCACCACAGAAACAAGGTACACGTCAAAGCGGGTGACCGTGATAATACTGCCGAAGAGATAGCTCATGAAATTGGCGCTCAGCCCGCTGCCCAGGCCAAGCAGCAGTGCGCCTCCGGCCACCCCCGCCGACAATATGATGGCTATGGAAAGCTCGGAATAAGTCCTGTATCTTGCCCTGAGGGCCTCGATAAGAAACGCACCGGTCAATGAAAAGGCGGAGGCGGTAAGCACCGGGTGTGTCCCCAGGAGAAGTCCGGCCACCACGCCGGACAGGCACACATGGGACAGGGCGTCCGATATCATGGACAGGCGCCTGAGGGTGACAAAAAGGCCTACCACCGGGCACACCGCCCCTATCAACAGGCCGGTGACAAAGGCATTCTGCATAAAAGTATAGTGAAATATGTCCATGCGGCAAACCTCCGGTGATAGCTTATACTGAGTGGATAATGGAAATACATTATATTCTATATGCTTCCATTCAAAAAGGCGGGAAATGCCGCTCCGCAATTGGCGGGCCTGGCGCCGGCCGGCGCCGACCCCCAGCTGTTGCACGTGCAAAGGTGAAGGTTAAGGCATACCTGCCTGGTGATAAACTTGGCTATACCCTCCAGGTCATGGGACACCATTATTATGGTCATCCCCTTTTCCCTGTTTATATCCCTGAAAATTGAGTAAAGCCTCTGGCTGGTTATATAGTCAATGCCCACGGTGGGCTCATCCATAATCACCATTTCCGGTTCGGCGGCCATAATCCTGGCTATAAAGGCCCTTTGCTGCTGCCCCCCCGAAAGGGAGGAGATAAGGCTGTTTCTGAACTGGCTTATCTCCATGGCTTCCATGGCGGCCTCCGCGGCCCTGCGGTCCTCCGGCCCGAAATTCCTGATCAGCCCCCTGCGGGCGGTGCGGCCGGAAAGCACCACCTCCATCACAGTTGCCGGAAAGCCCTGGTTAAAATAAGAGACCTTCTGCGGGACATAGCCGACCCGGCGCCGCCACCCGCCGCCGGACACTTTTTCGCCCATTATCCTTACCTCACCTGATTGAGGCTGTATCTGGCCGGTCAATATCTTCACCAGGGTGGTCTTGCCGGCCCCGTTCGGCCCGGTGATCCCCACCGCCTCGCCGGCCATTATGGTCAGGCTGACATCCTTTAATACCGGGTGACAGCCGTAGGTGAAGGAAAGGTTGCTAATTTCCACAACCGGGTATGTTTCCATTAATATTTCACCTTGTCTCACAGGCTGTCTTCAAGGCAGCCAGGTTTTCTTCCATAAAAGATATGTAATCCTTGCCCTCTTCCATTTCCTTGTCCGTCAATACACTGATTGGGTTTAAAACCAGTGTTCCCGCCCCGGTTTCCCCGGCTATGGCCTCGGTCACCCTGGGGCTGGCCGTGGGCTCGAAAAATATATACTTGATCCCTTCTCTCCTTACCACATCCACAATTTCCGCCATCCTGGCCGGGCTGGGCTCACTTTCACCGGTCAGTCCCCGCACCGGCACCTGCTCCAGGCCATATCTCCTGGCCAGGTAGCCGAAGGCGGCGTGGGACACAACAAATTTCTTTATACTTACCCCGGCCAGCTCCGACCTGTACCGCCCGTCCAGTTCCGCCAGCCGGGCCTTGTAATTGGCGGCATTGGCCGTATAGTACCCACTGCCTGCCGGGTCGGCCTTGATCAGTCCCTCCAGTATATTGTCCACCATAATGGAGGCGTTTACCGGGTCCAGCCAGATATGGGGGTCGGTTTTTGCAGAGCCGTGGTCATGCCCTTCCGTGCTTTCCGCGGAACCGACATCCGCCGGATCCTCATGGCCGCCTTGCAGGAGTTCAATGCCGCGGCTGCAGTCAACCACCACCATTCCCTCGCGGACGCCGCTTTTTAGAATGTTGTCAACCCAGGTTTCCAGCCCCGCCCCGCAGTATATAAATACATCGGAGCCGCCTATTTTTACAATGTCCCCCGGGGTGGGCTCCCAGTGGTGGGGATCCGCCCCGGCAGGCATGATGCTGTGCACCTCCACCCTGTCGCCGCCGACCTTTCCGGCAAAATCATAGGCGGGGAAAATGGTGGTATAAACCTGGACTTTATCGCTTCCCACCGTGCCGGCCGTTTTCACAGCCCCTCCGCTTCCGGAGCAGCCGGAGGCCGCAAATATCATAGCCAAAAGCATAAAAACAGCCGGTAAAAATTTTTTGAATAACAAACAAATATACCTCCCGTAAGTTTAAAGAGCTTTTTTACACCTGGAGCAGTAACCGTAAATTTCAAAACTGTGCCTTTTTACAGCGAAGTCCTTTTCCTTCAGCAATGCCTGATCCAGAAATTCAAGGGGGCAGAAGTCAAGCTCCTCCGAAATACCGCATTTCAAACAGATAAGGTGATGATGGTGCCTGTTCTCCCTGCTCAGCTCATAGCGGACCTTGCCGTCCTCAAAATTCAGCGCGTCAATTATGCCCAGTTCCCTCAGTGTGTTCAGATTTCTGTAAACAGTGTCCAAACTTATGTTGTCATATCTGCGCCTGACCTCCCTGTGCACCTCTTCGGCACTGAAATGCATGCCCCCCTCACCGAAGCAGTTTAATATTTCCCGCCTCTGGGGGGTCAACCTGTAACCTCCCATTTTCAATCTATCCAGCATGCATGCCTTGTTCATACAGATCAGCTCCAATTTAAGAATAATTCCTACATAGATATTATTACTGCATATAAATAAATATGTCAACCAGACAGCAAAAATATCAACAAAATAATTTGAGACACCATCTCCGGCAATACGGAAATTAACCCCCGCCTCTGTATTTATGGAGGAAAAGTTATTTGGAATATAGAAAATTCAATATTAAAATGTCAATATTTTCAGGCGGGTGTTTTTATGGAGAAGAAATACATACTGGCCCTCGACCAGGGAACCACCAGCTGCAGGGCAATACTTTTCAATGTGGATGGAGTTGTATCCGGAATGGCCCAGAAGGAGTTTCGTCAGATTTACCCCAAAGCCGGGTGGGTGGAGCATGACCCCGAGGAAATCTGGATTACCCAGAACAGCGTTATCGGCGATTTGCTCGACCGGACCGGAGTCAGCCCCGGAGAAATAGCCTCCGCCGGTATAACCAACCAGCGGGAAACCACAGTAGTCTGGGACAGGACAACCGGCAGGCCGGTATATAACGCCATTGTGTGGCAGTGCCGCCGCACCGCCGGCATATGCGATGAATTAAAGGCAAGGGGCCTGGAGGCCGATTTCAGGTTCAGGACGGGACTCCTGCTGGACGCCTATTTCTCCGGCACCAAGGTAAAGTGGATACTGGACAACGTACCCGGGGCGAGAAAAAAGGCGGAGCAGGGACAGCTCCTTTTCGGCACCATGGACACCTGGCTGACGTGGAAGCTTACCGGGGGAAAGGTGCACATAACAGACTACTCCAACGCCTCCCGCACACTGATGTTTAATATTCGCCGGACCGCCTGGGATGAAGACCTGCTGCGGGAATTGGAAATACCCGCCTGCATGCTTCCTGAAGTAAGGCCCTCAAGTCAGGTATACGGCATCATTAATACCGGACACCTGGCCGGGGCCTCCATACCATTGGCCGGAATAGCCGGCGACCAGCAGGCGGCCCTTTTCGGACAGGCCTGCTTCCGGCCGGGAATGGCTAAAAACACGTATGGTACAGGCTGTTTCATGCTGATGAACACCGGTGACAGGCTTTATGAATCGAAAAACGGCCTTCTCACCACCATTGCCTGGGGGATTGACGGAAAAGTGGAGTACGCCCTGGAGGGCAGTATTTTTATAGCCGGGGCGGCCATACAGTGGCTGAGGGACGGGCTGAAAATTATAGAGTCCTCCTCCCAGTCGGAGGAGCTTGCCGAAAAGGCCGGCGACAACGGGGGCGTTTACTTTGTGCCGGCCTTTGTGGGACTGGGCGCCCCGTATTGGGACATGAGGGCAAGGGGCTGCATAGTGGGGCTGACCAGGGGGGTTACCATGGAGCACCTGGTCAGGGCCGCCCTGGAGTCAATGGCCTACCAGACCAAGGATGTGCTGGACTCAATGGAGGCAGACTCGGGAATAAGGCTCCGGGCGCTGAAAGTGGATGGCGGCGCCGCGGCCAATAACTTTTTAATGCAATTCCAGGCCGACATACTGGACGTTCCGGTGGAAAGGCCCGGAGTCATTGAAACAACGGCCCTGGGGGCGGCATACCTGGCCGGACTTGCGGTGGGCTTCTGGAGCGGCAGGGAGGAACTGGCCGGGCGATGGCAACTGGACCGCAGGTTTGAAAGCCGGATGGACGGTGAACTCAGGGAGAGATTATACAACAGCTGGAAAAAGGCGGTTGACCGGTCCATGAACTGGGCCGAAGAATAGACCGGTACGGAGGGTTGCATATATGAAAACCGGGCAGCACCAGGTGGTGGTGGTCGGGGGCGGAGCCACCGGCACCGGCATTTTACGCGACCTGGCCATGAGGGGTATAGACGCTATACTGGTGGAGCAGGGAGACCTGGCCCACGGCACCAGCTCCAGGTTCCACGGACTTCTGCACAGCGGGGCCCGCTATGCTGTAAGGGACAGGGAGGCCGCCAGGGAGTGCCTGGAGGAAAATATGATCCTGCGCAGGATAGCCCCGGGCTTCATTGAGGACACCGGCGGCGTATTTGCCCTGGGTCCAGGAGACGATCCCTCCTATTGCGGCAGGTGGCTGGAGGCCTGCCGGGAAGCCGGCATTCCCGCCGTGGAAATAGACCCCCGTGAGCTGGCCCGCGCCAACCCGGCGCTGTCTCCGGATATTGCCAGGGCCTTTAAGGTCCCCGACGGCTCCGTTGACGGCTTCAGGGTAATCCGGGGCAATGTGGCCTCCGCCGTACGCCATGGTGCGACCTGCCTTACCTATAGCAAAGTAACGGCGGTTCACAGCTCAAACGGCTCCATTACCGGTGTGGAAATAAATGACCGGTTAACCGGGGAGCTATGCCTGATCCGGTGCCCCATACTGGTCAACGCCGCCGGACCCTGGGCCGAAGAAATAGCCGCCATGGCCGGAGTGGAGTTGAAAATAATAAAGGACAAGGGCACGCTGGTGGCCTTCAATCACCGCCTTACGGCAAACGTGGTCAACCGCCTCCGGCCACCGGGGGACGGTGATATTTTCGTTCCCCACGACACCGTTACCATCTTCGGAACAACCTCCGAACCGGTGGACAGCCCCGGGCACAACAGGCCATTTCGGAGCGAAGTGCAAAAGCTCCTGCAGGAGGGTGAAAGACTGGTCCCGGGGATAGAAAAATACAGGCTGATCAGGTCCTTCGCCGGGGTGAGGCCGCTGTACCAGGCGGGCCGGACAACCGATGCCAGGTCGGTCAGCCGCAACTTCGCCCTGCTGGACCATGGCGCCATTGACGGGCTGTCCGGCTTTATTACCATAGTGGGGGGGAAATTCTCCACCTTCCGCCTGATGGCGGAAAAGACCGCCGACCTTGTGGCGGCCATGCTGGGAACAAAGGCCCCATGCCACACCGCCGCCGAACCCATCAGCGCCCCGGTGCGGGAAGAGATGGTCAAAAGGGGCTTTAAAGTATTCGGGGTGCCCGGGTCATACAGGGCCGCGGGAAGGCTGGAGGGCCAGTTCAAGGATGTTCTGGAACAGGCCCGGCATGATCCCGGCAAAGGCAGCATGCTCTGCCAGTGCGAACTGGTCAGCCTGGCCGAAATAGAGCACGCCGCCCGGATGCCGGACTCCCACAACCTGGGCGACATACGCCGGAAAACCAGGATGGGGATGGGCACCTGCCAGGGAACCTTCTGCAGCTATCGCACCCTGGGGGCGTTAAGCGAAACAGCTAAATTTTCCAGCCACCCCAGGGAACACCTGGACAACTTTTTACAAAAGCGCTGGAAGGGAATCAGGCCAATACTCTGGGGCCAGCAGTTAAGGGAAGCCTCTCTGTCCATCGGCATCTACTGCTCGCTTTTCGGTTTGGAGAGAATGAAATGACCGGCAAAATAACTGACATACTGATAATAGGGGCCGGGCTGTCCGGCCTCACAGCCGCGGCCAGGGCGGCGGCAACAGGTAAAAAGGTACTGGTGGCGGCCAGGGGCATGGGCGCGGTGGGGCTGTCCTCGGGGTGCATCGACCTGTGGGGATACTGCCTTGACCAGCCGGACCTTATTTGCACCCACCCGCTGCGGGAGATCGAAAGGCTGGTGGCCGGAACACCGGAACACCCTTACTCCCTGGTTCTTGACGTACTTGGTGAAAGCCTGGACTTTTTTCAGGACATCTGCCTGGAAAACGGCCTCAGGTACCTGGACAACGGCGGAAAAAACTGGGTCCTTCCCACGGCCATGGGAACCGTCCGCCCCACATATCTGGCCCCGGAAAGCATGGCGGCGGGACCGCCGGAAGAATACCGGAGGGTACTGGTGGCCGGTTTCCGGGAACTTAAAGATTTTCACCCAAACGTCCTGGCCGCCAATATTGGCCGCAATGCCGGGCTCAGCCCCGGCTGTGTAATCGACATAGTGGTTATAAACACGGGGTCGGGGACGGAATTAAGCCCGGTCACACTGGCCCACCGGCTGGAAGACCCCGGCATGTACCAAATGGTGTTAAAGCAGTTGGAACCCCACGTCACAGGGGAGTGCATCGTGCTGGCGCCCCCTGTGCTGGGCGGGGGGCCAGGCCCGGGAATAGCCCTGAAACTGTCCCGTGACCTGGGGTGCAAGGTATGCGAGGTAACCGGCATGCCGCCGTCCATGCCCGGACAGCGGCTTCAGCAAACACTGATCAGGCACCTGCTGAAAACGGGGGTGGAGGTTATCCACGGCTGCACCGTAACCGGCGCGAATGTTTCCGGAAGGCGGTGCACCGGTGTAACCGTCACCGGCGCGGGCGGGAATATGAAAATAAACGCGAATTATTTCATACTGGCCACCGGATCCTTCCTGGGCGGGGGCCTGGAAGCCGGGCCGGACAGGGTAAGTGAGACTGTTTTCGGCCTGCCGGTAAAAACCACCTGTGGAGAATGGACCGAAGAAGAATTTCTTGGCAGGTCGGGCCACCCCTTCAGCCGTTTCGGCATTGTGGCGAACAGCCGCCTGCAGCCGCTGGACAGCCGGGGGCGCCCCATAATAGAAAACCTGGCGGTAGCAGGGGCCAACCTGGCCGGCAGCAATTACCCCATTGAAAAATGCGGCAACGGGGTGGCGGTTGCCACCGGCTATAAAGCAGGAATACTGGCGGGAGATGACTGACATGAATATTGACAATACCGCACTGGACAACTGTATAAAATGCACCACCTGCGTCTCCCACTGCCCTGTGGCCGGGGTCACCGAAAAATTTCCCGGGCCCAAACAGGTGGGGCCGGACCTGTTTCGGTTGAGAATACTGGGCCTGCCCGCATACCACCCGGCTTTGGATTTCTGCACCAATTGCAAGCGCTGTGACGTGGCCTGCCCTTCCGGTGTAAAAATTTCCACAATGAATGTATTGGCCAGGGAGGAGATGCTCTCCCAAAACGGCCTCCCCCTCAGAGACCGCATGCTGGCCCGGCCCGACTGGTCCGGAAAGTTGGGCGGCATGGCCCCCGCCCTGGTAAACCTGGCCTCCGGAATCTCATTACTAAGAAAAATTGCCGGGGCTATAACGGGTATAAGCCCCGATATGACCATGCCCCGCTACGCGGGAAAAGGTTTTTACAGCCTCAGTAAAAAAAGAAAATCAAAGCCTTCCCCAAACAGGGCCGTCTATTTCCCCGGATGTTATGTCAACTATTACTCCCCCGAAACAGGCCTGGCGGTTCTGAATGTTCTGGAAAAATGCGGTGTCGAGGTGCTTCCGGCCAGGTTTGGCTGCTGCGGCCTGCCCCTTGTTTCCTCCGGGCAGCTTGCCACGGCCCGGAAGGTTGCGGACAGGAATATCCGCCTCCTGCAAAACTATATTAAGCAGGGCTGCATTGTTATCACCTCCTGCCCCAGCTGCAGCCTGGCATTGAGGCAGGAGTACCGGGAGGTGCTCGGCGCCGGGGATGATTACCGGCCGGAGGGAAATATCTTGGATATCTTTGAATACCTGCTGTTCAGGATTCCGGAAAAGAAACTGGCCGCGCAGCTATTCCCCCTGGCCGGGCATGCCGGCTATCACCAGCCCTGCCACACCCGGGCCATGGGACTGGGCTCCCCCTCCCTTGAGGTGCTGGGCATGATCCCGGAACTCAGGGTTACCCCCCTGGACGCAGGGTGCTGCGGCCTTTCCGGGTCCTATGGCTTCAAAAGGGAAAAGTACCCCGTCAGCATGGAGATTGGCCAAAATCTTTTCCGGGCCGCAAGGGAGCTGGGAACAGGGCGTATAATAACAGAGTGCGGCATGTGCCAACTTCAGATTCGCCACGGAACCGGCCTGGACACATGCCACCCGGTGCAGCTTCTGGCGGCTTCATACAGGGGCGGATAATGCGGGGACCCCGACCGGCGGCAGTGAACCAGGCAAAATAGATTCTTCATAAAACAGCTTAGGAGGGCGTTCAAAATGCGCTTTTTCCCGTCGTGGAAGGATATGAAAGTGGGCGACACCGTGGTCTTCCACCGCACCTTTACAGAGGGGGACGTGGCCAATTTCATAGGCATATCCGGGGACTTCAACCCCATTCACACAGACCCGCGGGCCGCCAGGCTCTGCGGGTACAGGGACAGGGTGGTTCCCGGCCTGCTTACCGGCAGCATGATCACCCACGCCGGGGGCACACTGCTCCCGGAGCCATACCCGGCCGGCAAAATGTCATTCCGGTTTATGGCCCCGGTTTATATTGGGGAAACAATTACCGCCCGCGTCACCGTGGCGGAAAAAGACCAAGCCAGAAACAGGCTGACTCTTCAGATAACCTGCACAAACCCCGGCGGGGATACCGTACTAAAAGGGGAGGTGACCGGAAAAATATTTCCCATGTATGAAAATGAGGACTAATGGGCGGGATGGATTATAACGGACTGACTTTCCTCGTCCCATTCAACACTGAAGCCCAGCGCCCCGGCCAGGAACCTGGCCGGAAGATAAACCCGCCCATCCACCATCTTCACAGGACACCCGGTGGCGATACCGGGTTTGTCATTGACATATATTATGTCCCCGTCCACACCCATCGTAACGGTAACCCCGCCTTTAATCAGTGTAACCGTGCGGGAGGATGGACTCCACACAACATTTTCCCCGGATATGCCCAGCGCCCGGGCAAGATAGCGGACCGGGACAAAGGCCCTCCCGCCCTCAATGAAGGTGGCGGCGTCCATGTCATTTTCCTCTCCGCCCTGACTCCAGCTGTTCCGGCCAACCTTAAAAACTATCCTGTCAGCATCTCCCCGGCCGTTCACCAACTGAACCTCTTTAAAGCTTTCCTTCCCGGCGGGGATTTTTACCGTGTCCCTGGGATAGGTGACGGCCTGGGTAACCATGTCCCCCGGACCGGGGCTGTGCAGCGTGTAATAAACCATCAGAGTTTCGCCTTTAAGCTCAATTGATTCTACTTTTATGGAATACCCGCCGGTGGATTTTTCTCCCCAGCTCAGGGTTATCTCACTCCTGTCCCCCGACAGTTCCCAGGCAACGCCATCCCCGTTTTCCTCCATTGACATTCTCTCCCGGACTGTCGCCAGTAAAGACCTTAACTGGCCGCAATCAAAGGGATCGCCGGGGCGGAAGCTGTCATTGTATTCAACAAGGCCCAGTTTGCAGGCATCCTGCACATCAACCTCAAAGCCCGGTGTTATTTCATCCGCATCCTTAAAAATTATGTACTGCTGCGTAACCGGAACAGGCCCCAATTTGGCGCGCAGGGCCCTCACCGCCATTGACGCCGCCTCCTCCCTGGTCACCGGGTCGCCGGGCCGGAATGTTTTACCTGAATCCACCACACCGTAGTGCCCGGCCACGATAAGATCACCGGCATAGGGTGCGTCCGGACTGACGTCCTTTGCCACATCCCTGACGTCCGGCGCCCTTACGAAACGTATGTTGTCAAGATTGAGCCCTGTTTCCCGTATCACCGCTGTCACAAATTCAGCCCTGGTTATTTTTTTGTCCGCAGGCGCCGCCGGGTCACAGACGCTGCCGGGGGAGGTTTCCCCGGCTATGGCCGGCAGTGCCGCCAGACCGGACAACAGTATAACAGCCATCATAATAATAAAAAAGCTTTTTCTCATACTTTGCCCTCCACCTCATGTCACTTTTTTAATCATCAAGACGAATTCCAACGGGCATATGTTCCGGCCCCCGGGCTATCTTCTTAAGAACCTGACAGACCACAGCATAGGGGTGGTGTCCGGTTTTTGCCCCGACAGCGCCTCACTCAGCAACTCCGTCATCACCGCCACATGTCCCCTTATCATTCTTTCACCTGCCTCAGAAGAGGCCAAACGTGGAGAGCCCAGATACGGCAACAAACCGGGGGATCCAGTCCAGGCCAGAAGATTGGCCAGGTGGTCAATCTCCTCCCCTGTTCTATTGAGGCCCAGTCTCCCCAGTATTTTCCCCAGACTTCCCACAAGCGCCGGAAAACCGCCCCTTTTCGGCGGAAGGCTGTCAGGAACAGTCTCATAATTTTTAACCAGATTGTTACCTGCAGCCAGCATGAGTGATGTTTCGTTCGTCCCGGCATGGCAATCGCTGTCATCACCGCAAATCCCGGGCGACAAATTCACCAGATCCAGAAAGGATCTGTCGTGCAGAACCATTTTCCGGAAAACAACATTAAAAGGATTGATGAAAAAAAACCTGTACTTACGCCATGCCCACCGGGATACGGCCTCCATGGCCATCTGGTGGCTGGGGCCTCCATGGTTGTCGCAGATGATCAGATATCTAAAGCCCTGCTCCGCAATGCTTCTGACATAATCTTTCAACAGCCCCTCCAGCGTTTTTGCCCTTATGTTGATGGATCCCTTATACGGCAAGGCATCGCACCCGGCGTATACAGACGGCAGAATAAGCAGGCTGAAACCTGGATATCTCTCCTCCAGCGCCAGGCAGTATTCCCTCTGCAGCTTTTCACCAACCAGAACGTCGGTGCCCAGGGGCAGGTGGGGGCCGTGCGCCTCCATGGGACTTACCGCCATCAGGCAAAAGGTTTTTTCAGGATCAACCACCTTTAAATCTTCAATTGACAGCTCTTCATATCTGTAGGCTCTCAATATGCCCACCCCCTATTTTGGTAAAGGTCTTCACCCGATTTCCTTCATTTTTACTTTCTCCATTCCCGCTAACGCAATATTTTCCTGCCCCGGATTTGCGGCAATACCCTGCCACCTTTCCCGCCACAGGAAAAAACTCCCGGTTCAACGTCTACCTATGGCTAAAATTTTTCCAATTAAAACGGAAAAATTTCTATTGCATTGGGAAATATTTTCTGTTATATTTCTATTTAGGTTAGAAATTTTTCCAACTTCATTGGAAAAGGGGGTCGGAAATAAATGATTTATTCAATGTCATATCCAGCCCCCACGGTAAAATATTTTCCCTGAATGTGACAAGCACGGAAGCCGACCGGGAGGAACCGGGAAAAAATGAAAAGATAAGGTATTTTATTAATGAAAAAAGAAAATCCTATGAAGAAAAAAGGAAATTGAGGCTGGAAACATTTCCCCAGATATATCTCGACTATAAAAGCAAGAGCATCATGATTCCCAGGGAATTAATGGATTTCTACCGTATAAAGTTCTACGACAGCCAAAAGAAAGATGAAAGTTAAACAACTATAGGGAGGGGATAAAGCATGAAAAAATCATTTGCACTCCGTGCTGGCAAATGGATCCTTCTTGTAACCGCTCCTCTGTTTGCTGCGGCGCTGGTAATAAACCAGCTGGCTTTTGCCGCAACAGCAGGGGGTATGGATGAAGGCCTACAGACCTTTAGAGGAGAAGACGCCGGCGTCTATGACGTATATGGCGATATGATGGAGCGTATAAGCACATATGAGGCAACCGGCGATAAAGGAGTTCTTAGCTGGGAAATTCCCGCCGGCACATATTCCGTGGAAATATCAGACGAAAAGTTTATTTTAAAATCCAAATAATGCTGTACGGCTATTGCCGGCAGGCCGGCTTATCAGCCCGGCAAGTCAACTGAATTGATGAAAAATATAATGCGCTGGTCTATGCGGTTATGTTCGTTATATTGATATCCATAGCCAGCGCCCCCAAAATTATAATGCTGATATCGTAAAACCCGCACCCGTCATAATAAGGTTAACGCCAGGGGATATGTAAACCCTGGCGTTTGCCGTTACCTGACATCCTTATTTACTCCGGCTTTCTTGCTATTATTGTTCTTACAACATGTTTGTGTGGAATATTGCTTGAATTGCAGTCAATGATAAACTCCCCCGGAAAAAGGCATTTCCCAGTCCCTGAAATCAAGGTCTGTGAGAACAACAGACATGCAGGCCAACCTTTCTCTAAATAAATCTTGTTATATTTTATCATTTTTTTCTTATCTTTTTGCTGTTATTTTACAACTGTCTCCATATTTTTCTCCGTTTCCAGATTATAACGTCTATAAACAATAAAAAATGTCTGTATATCCTCATCAAAGCAATATGGTTTTTTGCATATTTTTTGCTTTTTCTTTTTAGAATTAACAAACAGGATAAATATACTTGGGAGGAGGTTTATTGTGATAGTGAGGAGCAAAAGTATACTTTTCAGGGAGGTGCTATTCAGTTGACCAGAAAACAAAAGAGGCGGGACAGATTTATCTCCTTATTTGTCTTGTGTGTTTTTGCGGCTGTATTCGTATTCCCCATGCCGTTATTCGCCACACCCGGAGACCCGTTGACGGTAAAGGATATGAATTCGATCACCCCGGAACAACTGGTGGAGGCTATGGTGGGTTCCGGAGTTGCCGTGAGCAATATTCAATTTGCCGGGGACGAAACGGCAGCCGGAACCTTTTCCGGCGATCCGGAAATACTGGGGCTGGGAAGCGGCATTGTCCTGGGCACAGGAGACATTAACAAAAGCGTACCGGGACCCAATAACAACAGTGGTGTATCAGAAGAATTTTATCTACCCGGAGACGCTGATTTAGACCAGATCGTATATCCGTTCAATACCGAAGATGCGACGGTTTTGGAGTTTGATTTCGTACCCCAGACCGACAGGCTGACTTTCCAGTATGTGTTCGCCTCGGATGAATACAATGAATATGTCGGCTCTGAATACAACGACGTTTTCGCCTTCTTCCTGAACGGCGTCAATGTGGCCCTGATACCGGGCACCAATGACCGTATTTGCATCAACAACATAAATAACGGCAATCCGGATGGCGACCCCCCCATTCCCCACCACCCGGAATATTTCCGTAACAACGAATCGATCGATGGAGAAAGTCCAATCAATACCGAAATGAACGGCCTCACCACTGTTCTAACAATTGACCGGGCAGTCAACAAAGGTGTAACCAACCATATTAAACTGGCCATTGCCGATACAAGCGACAACGCATTGGACAGCAATGTCTTCATCAGTAATTTCACCTCGGCTCCCCCACCCCAATTCCAGTTTAGTGATGACGGTTATACCGTGGACGAAAACGCCGGCACGGCCACCATCACCGTTAACCGCACCGGAAACCCGGACATACCCGCCGGCGTTGACTATGCAACCAGCGACGGAACCGCCTCCGGCGGTTCTGACTATACCACTGCTGCCGGCACGCTTGAATTTGCCGCGGGT
This sequence comes from Bacillota bacterium, assembly GCA_049325075.1. Lineage (GTDB taxonomy): Bacteria > Bacillota > Desulfotomaculia > Desulfotomaculales > Desulfocucumaceae > BRHc4a. Next base: position 15,302 of record JBMOPF010000074.1, read on the forward strand.
GAAACCAGCAAGACCTTTACCGTGCCCATACTGGATGACAACCTCAATGAAGGTGATGAAACAGTGAACCTGACCCTGGGCAATACCTCCGAGGGGGCATCCATAGGGACCCCGGGCACAGCGGTTTTAACCATCAACGACGATGATGCCCCTCCATCCATCCACTTCAGCCAGGAAAACTACACCGTCAATGAAAGTGACGGCAGCGCCTTCATCACTGTTACACGCACCGGAAGCACTGAGAGTGTGGTCAGTGTGGTCTATTCCACCAGCGACGGAACCGCAACAGCCGGAACCGACTATGCCTCCGTATCCGGCACAGTCTATCTCAACAGCGGAGAAGCCGGCCGGACCTTTGAGATACCCATTATTAACGATAACGGCGCCGAGGGGAACGAAACAGTCAATCTCACCCTGAGTGACTCCAATGGTATTCTCCTGGGATCCCCGGACAAGTCAATACTTACAATTATTGACGACGACACGCCTTCGACCATTCAATTCAGCGATCCCCTTTATACTGTCGGGGAAAACTCCGGCCCGGCCATAATTACGGTTAACCGCACCGGAAACAGCGGGAGTGTTGCCAGTGTGACCTATACAACAAGCGACGGGACGGCAAAAGACGGATTTGATTACAACTCGGTTACCGGTACCGTTTACTTTGAAAATGGGGAAACCAACAAAACTTTAACCATACCGATAATTGACGACAATACTTATGAGGGCAATGAAACAGTAAATCTGTCACTTAGCGATATCTCCGGCGCGATCCTTGGAGAACAGGCCACAGCAGTGCTGACCATCCAAGAAAATGACCCCCATCACAACGGCGGCGGCGGCAGCAGCGGCGGCGGCAGTGATACATTCAAATTCAGCAGCGCCTCCTATACTGTAAACGAAGACGGCGGCAGCGCAACAATAACGGTTAAGCGAACCGGAAGCGCAACAGGTGCGGCCGGTGTCCAGTATGCCGGCAGCAACGGCACCGCCACAGCAGGGTCCGATTATACTGCCGCATCCGGAAAACTTGAATTTGCCTCCGGTGAGACCAGCAAGTCCTTTACCATCCCTGTGCTGGACGACAGTATCATCGAGGGGAATGAAACAGTCAACCTGACCCTGAGCAACCCCACCGGCGCAACCATTGGCAGCCCCGGCAAGGCAGTGCTGACCATCATCGATAACGACACGACTCCGCCGGCAGCAGAGGGGATAGAGCCTACCGACTCAGCCGGACACTGGGCGCATGACTGCATAATCGCCCTTTTGGAAGAAGGTGTAATCAATGGTTATCCCGACTTCACCATAAGGCCGGATTACAGCATAACCCGGGCTGAAGCCGCTGTCCTGGTGGTTAACGCACTTAAACTGGGAGACTATCAACCCATTAACTCCACAGGGCCTTACCGGGATGCACTGCCGGAATGGGCTAAGAAGGCTATCCTTACGGCCACGGAAAAAGGTATCATGGCCGGGTACACAGACGGCGCCTTCAGGCCTGATCAATTTATCACCAGGGCTGAAATGTGCACCGTACTCATAAAGGCTTTCCCCGGAAACAGGGTGGAAGGTTTTCAAATGGACTTCACGGATAATGCTGACATACCGGCCTGGTCCTACCAGTTTGTGGAGAAGGCCGCGGGCAACCGGATAGTGACAGGCTATCCCGACCGCACCTTCCGTCCCAACAGCAATATCACCAGAGCGGAATCCTTTACCATCATATGCAAGCTAACAGGCCTGCACGACAGGCATACCGGCCCGACAACAAAGACAACCTCCCGCCGGGGTAATTAACGTAAATTATTAAAAAAACCAAAGGGCCGGTCACTTTTATAACCGGCCCTTAATTTATCCCAGCCCCAATAATACTCCTCTAAAACCATGTGGTTCGCTGGTATTCCTCATACTCCTTCCCAAATCAATACTTACCAACCTGTTATTATTTTTTATTAGCCCATGACTATTTAGTTAAAAACAAACTCCCCATTCTCCCGCTGGTTGAAAAAGTGTGCGAAATTCAAGTCAAACAGATTTTCTTTGCATGCTGTAATGGGTACTCCTTCACTGATTAGAGTTCCGACCACACCTGCTCCGGCTATGTCGCCCTGGAAAATTGCCCCCCTTAAAAATCCGTCCTTTATAATCAGCTTTTTATAGCTGCCCCTTCTCTCTTCAATATAGGTTTCATAGCTGTCGTCCGGGGCTTCGGGAATGCCGTAGGAAATGGAGGCCAGGCCGTAAAGGTGCATGGAATTTTTATAGGCAAAATTGTTGATTATTTTTTGGCGGACTCCGGCCATGTTGGCGCCGGCAACCCGCCCCTGCCGCACTGCCAGAGGCCAGACGGGGGTGAGCGATATTCTGCCGCTGAAGGACTCCAGGGACTCGCAGACATCTCCGGCGGCATAAATATTTTCCAGGGATGTTTGCTGGAACCGGTTGACCCTTATTCCCCGGCCCACCTCCACAGCGGTTCCCTCCAGGAAAGAGATGTTGGGCCTGACTCCGGCGGCGGACACCACCATGCCGCAGGAAATTGTGCCGCCGCCTTTCAACCGGACCGCGGTAACATTTTGATCTTCATCAAGCAGTATGGAGCTGACTGTTTGTCCGGTAATTATCTCAACCCCCCGGGACCGGAGAAGTTCCTGGTAGCGAACCGCCGCCCTCATGTCCAGCTGCAGGGGCAGAATATGTTCCGCCACCTCCACAATGACCACTGAAAGCCCCTTTTCACACAGGGCCGCGGCAGCATCCACACCCACCAGCCCTCCGCCCATCACAACTGCCGAGCTGCAGCCGGAGGCCGCCCCGGCAATGGACTGGACGTCTTCTATATTGCGCAGCCCGTAAACCTGCCGCCCCTGTCGTATATTATCGATGGGAGGCAGAAAGGGGGAAGCCCCGGTGGCAATCAGCAGCCTGTCGTAACAGAACCGGTCGCCGGTATCCGATATCACAGTCCTTTCAGCGGCAAGGAGTTTTTCCGCCCCGACGCCTCCCACCCAGCGGATGCTGTGTCTCTCCATGAAATCCACCGGCACAAATCGGGCTGCGGCGGCATTCCTTCTTCCGGCCAGCAAATCCGGCAGCAGGCACCTGGAATAGATACTTCTGTCCAGGGAGAGAACAGTTATATCCCCGGTAGGGTCGTACCGGCGGATGGTTTCGGCAGCGCTGAGACCGGCGGCGCTGGCGCCAAGAATTAAATACTTCACTGTTTTTCACCCCCTGCCACTATATCCGCCACCTGTCCGCCATGCTGCAAAGAAATGTCAGTAAGGACAATTCCCCCGGTGGGACAGGCATCCACACAACGGGGTGTGCCCCGCTGGACACAAAAATCGCACTTTACGGCAATGCTGTTTCCCCCGGCATCCGGGGCAATCATGCCGAAGGGGCAAGACATGACGCACATCCAGCAGCCGGCACACTGTTCAATGTTATGGACCACCACTCCGGTCTGCGGATCTTTGCGCAGCGCCCCGGACATGCAGGCAGTAACGCACTCGGGCTGATCGCAGTGCCGGCAGGAAAGGGGCACAGGACTGCCCTGGGCATTTAACTGTACGAAATTGCGAGGCTGGCTGCATTTATCGGACAGGTTCACCAACCAGACCGATTTTGACGGGCTGTGTTCAGCCAGGCAGGCCACCTGGCAGTTCTTGCACCCGGCGCACAGCTCCGGCCTTATAATTATTCTTTTCATCATTTCACCCCTCACAGTCCAAGGCATAACCTTTTGTGGTTTATCACCGACTCCAGTTGATTGACTGTGGAGACAATATCCCCATCCACAATAACCCTGCCTCCAGTCAGCTTTTCAAGGTCACCGGTCAGTATCCCGGTGACCATTTCACTGCCGGTAATGAACGGAGGGATGGCCAGGTGCAGGGTAAGGCCAAGGGCCAGGCCGAAGGCGCCATCGGCCAGGGCCTGCTCTTCCAGCCACTGGGGCGCGGAAATTACCAGGGGCAGCTGAGGCAGGTCCACTCCCATTTCCGCCGCGATATCCGCCGCCGTCTCCTCCAGGCGGCCAATGGCCAGGCAGGGACCGAAATTAAGGACCGGTGGTATTCCCAACTGCAGGCATACTTCCCTGAGGCTGTCTCCGGCCTCTTCCGCCGCCGGCGGTGACATCAGCCCTACATTCTCCAGGGCGCCGCTGGTGCACCCTGCCGAAAGGACTATTATATTGCGGCGAATCAATTCCCTGGTCATTCCCACTGTGAAAACATCATGCCCGCCGGCGGTCAGGTTGGAACAGCCCACCACGGCTGCAATGCCTTTTATTTTCCCTGCTGCTATAAGATCAATCAGGGGCTTGTAGCTGCCTCCCAGAAAATTCTTCAGTGTTTTTTCGCTAACCCCGGTAAGCACATCGTCGTGGCCGTGCAAAGGCACATCGACTGCCACGTTTTTGCGCCTGGCGGCAAAGCTCTCGGCCCCGGCCTCTATAATCTTGCGGGCAATTTCGTGGCGCTCCTTAATATCAAAGGGCAGGTAGCCGGCGTTTTGCTTCTTGGCCACATCATCAAGGCAAACCTGGGGCACCTGCATCTGGCTGCACACCGTTTCAATCCCCGGCAGGGTGCAGTTGAATTCCGATACCAACAGGTCAATGGCTCCGGTGGCCACCAGGCCCTCGCTGGTGAAATTGTTTCCGGTTTGGCCGGCATAAACATCGGCGCAATGCGCCCCCCTCAGCTGCATATCCTGCCCCACGCAGGTTGAGCCTGCAATTTTAAACCCTTTGGCCCCCTTCTCCCGGGCCAGGGACCGGGCCCCGTCAGACAGCAGGGAGTCCTGCAGTATCCCCACCAGGGACTGCTGGTGCCCGGTAACCATTATATTGATATAGTCCGGGTCCACCACGCCAAAGCCCGCCTTTGCCGTCCTGATTTCCGGCTCTCCCCAGATAATGTCGTTTATGCGGTTGGTTATGCCCAGTCCGTACATTCCGGTGGCGATGCCCAGTCGCAGGGAGTGCAGCAGCATATCCAGGGGGTCGCTGGACAGGTTGGTGCTGGTCTTTACCAGGGCGTCAAAAACCTCAGACTTGGCTCCGCCGGGAAGAAGCCCCAATTCCCGCCATTTTTCAAACCGCGGCTGATAGGCAAATTTCTCCACCAGCTTCATTTTTTCATTACGGGGCCGGTACAGGTCCGCCAACACCGCCTCCGCCACCTGGACAGCCTTTTCTTTTTCCCCGGTCCCGGACACTTCTATGCGTTCAGCAACTTCGCGCAGCAGGGCGGCCCCCTTCAAAGGCAGGTCGGAATTGCCCCGGCCAATCTCCCTGAGGTTTACCGCGGCATTTTCAACTATGTGCAAATAACAGGCAGCCCCGGCCGCCACCGCCCTTAAAAAATTCCTGGCCACCATGGTATCCGGCGTAGCGCCGCAGACTCCCCTGGGAGAACCGGGGGTTATCCGGCAGGGCCCGTTGGAGCATAGCCGGCAGCATACCCCCTGCATGCCGAAGCCGCACTTGACGGCCTGGTCCGGTACACGGTTAAAAGAAGTTTCCACCTCGCTTTTAGACGACAGAAAGTCGAAAAATACTTTGTCCGCGGAAATACAGACAGGCAAAATTATCTCCTCCTTTTTATAATGTATACTGTAATGGTATACATTGCGGTAAGAATAATGTATACCAATTAAGTACACTATTAATATTCATAAAAGGGCGAATTTATTTCGCCCGATCATGCAGCATCTGAAAATTGTAGCGCCCAAGGTGGTCCACCATTGCCTTCTGCAGCTCGAAAAGGGCTCCGTGAACAGGGCAGTGGTGGCTGTATGACTTGTTGCACTCATCCGGCGACAACAGGCAGCGGTTTACAATAATGGGGCCTTCCATTGCCTCCACCACATCCAGCATGGTTATCTGTGAAGGCTGCCTGGCCAATGAATACCCTCCGTTGACACCCCGATGGGACTCCACTATACCCCCCTTGATCAAAAGGCGCAGTATTTTTAACAAAAAGCGAATGGGGATATGTTCTTCCTCGGCTATCAACCTTGCCTCCACCACCTGCCCGAAGGGCAGGCCGGAAAGGTATAAAACCGCACGCATGGCATAGTCTGTCGCCTGATTCAGCCTCATGAGTTTACCTTGCCCTGAAATTTATTGTATACCAATTAAGTATAGTTTACAGTAATAATTTACAATGATTACTTTACCTTGTCAAGCCTTTTAAAAGGACTTTCCAGTAAAGATTATTTCACCCTCTTCAAAAAAACCTATTCTTCCCGCCGAAAAAGAAAAAAATAAAACCACCGTTTCTTGAATTAAGTAAATACTGACCGACTGAACAGAAAATTAAAATATGTTTGGAAATAGGAGGTATTATGGTTTTTTTATAGAATTTGGAAATATAGCCTGCCTCCAGTTTTATTCCGAAAGGAGATAAATTATGGGTCACATTACGTCAAAAGAAATGATATATAGAAACCTTGGGAAAAAAATAGATAACCTCGTTACCAGGGCTCCCTGGAATGAAACCTTCCACAGCCTGTTAAAGGAACTCTATACCGGGGAAGAGGCGGATATTGTGGCCAGAATGCCGTACAACCTTTCAAATATTGACAGGATAGCAAAGGTTACCGGCTATGACAGGACAAGGGTCAAAAATGCGATGGAAGCATTGACTGACAAGGGATTGATCATTGATCTATACCATGACGGAGAGTACCACTACATGGTCTCTCCTTTAATTATAGGCATTTTTGAGTTCACCATGATGAGGACCGGAAAAAACCTTAACTCCAAGGAATGGGCCAGCCTTTTCAACCGGTATATGTTTGGCAGCGACGATTTTTTCAAGGCCAATGCCAAGGGGGAACACAAATATTCCCTCCTCAGGGCTCTGCCCCATAACGAAGCGGTGGCGGAGGAGGATATGGTGGAAATACTCCCCTACGAAAAGGCCGCAGATATAGTAGAATCAAATAAAGTATTCTCAATCGGCCTCTGCTCGTGCAGGCACGAAAAGTTTCACCTGGGACACAAAAACTGTGAGGTGCCTCTCGAAACCTGCATGTCACTTGGTATCGGAGCGGAATATCTGATAAGGCACAAGCTGGCCAGGGAGGCCAGTAAGGAGGAAATGCTATATAACCTTAACCGCAGCAAAGACCTGGGCCTGGTCTTTTCGGCAGACAGCGTGCAAAAGCGCCTGATGTATATTTGCTGCTGCTGTTCCTGCTGCTGCAATGTGCTGCAGAGCATTAAAACCTTCAGTGAATCAAGGGTTTTAATGACTTCCAGCTTTATCGCCACAGTGGATAATGAATCCTGCACAGGGTGCGGCCAGTGCGCCAGGGCCTGCCCTATAAATGCCATTACCATGGTGCCCAAAGAAACCCTGGACGAAGATGGAAAGAAAAAATCCCTTGCCGTGGTGGATAAATCCATCTGCCTGGGCTGTGGTGTTTGCGGACTGAAGTGCAAGAGCGGATCCCTTAAACTGAAAAAAAGGAGCCAAAAGATTATTCCCCCCGAAACCACCTTTGAGCGCAACATACTGATATCACTGGAACAGGGAACACTCCAGAATCTCATTTTTGACAACCCACAGGCCATAACTCACAAGGTTATGAGAGGAATGGTGGGAGGCTTTCTCCGGTTGTCTCCGGTCAAAAAGGCCCTGGTCAGCGACACCCTCCGTTCAAAATTCCTGTCTGCCATGGCCATGGGGGTTAAAGTACAGGGCCATGGCTGGTTTATGGATATATAATTACTTATGCTGTATTAATTTCGGGTCGGGAATCCAGAAGTCAGGAGCCAGAAGCCAGAATTCCCGGCATTCCTTTTTCGTCCTCTACTGGTGCCGCTTTTGGCATGAGCGTCTGGGCTGAAAAATTAAAACGGAATAACAGGGGGTAATAGAGAGTGAGCTTTACCAGAACAGATGTTGAATTCATCAGTCATGGTGAAAAATGCGTGGCCTGGCTCTACCGGCCCGACACAGTGGAAAAACCTCCTCTGATAATCATGGCTCACGGCTTTGGCGCGCTCAGGACTTTTGGCCTGGAGCCATTTGCCGAAAAGTTCGTCAGCCAGGGAATTGCGGTTTTAATGTTTGATTATCGTGGTTTTGGCAACAGCGATGGCTATCCCCGCAATTTAATCTCCCCCAAAAAGCATATTCAGGATTGGCATTCGGCCATAGCCTATGCCCGCAGAATCAGATGGGTTAACCACAGCAGGATTGGCCTCTGGGGATCATCGTACAGTGGCGGCCATGTGCTTTGTGTAGCAGCCAAAGAACCTGATATCGCGGCTATAGTTATTCAAGTCCCCTTTGTCAACGGGCTGTCGTCCAGTTGGAATATGAAAAAGGTACTTGGCTGGGGTTATATAGGCAGGTGCACTGCGGCAATCCTCCGGGATCTGTGGCGAATGATTACTTTCCGGTCACCCTACTATATAGCCGCTTATGGTAAACCTGGCGAATTAGCCGTACTTTCAACCCCGGACAGCTATGACGGCATTATGGCCCTGATTCCACCGGCTGTCAGGGATTGGGATACCACCAGTCCGGCCAGGCTGATGCTTTATTTGATGACGTACTTCCCCAATACAAGGGCCGGCAAGGTTAAATGCCCCGCCCTGGTTATAGCCGGCGAGCGTGATTCTTTGATCCCCTTTGAATTTGTCAAAAAAACCGTGACCAAAATGCCGCATGCCGAATTTGTCAGTCTTCCCTGCGGTCATTTTGACCCATACGTGGGTGACACCTTTGAGGTGGTCTCAAATCACGAAGCCGAATTTTTCAAAAAACATCTGGGCAATTGAAGCTATGCCTGAGAACAAGGGGTCCGGAGGGCTCATTCCCCGGATTTGCGTGGAGAGGCAGTGGCCGCGGCGTCTACGGATATGTTTATTATGACAACATCTCCCTCCTTCGCCCCCTTGGGCATGAGTTCCTTGGGTATATGAAACAACTTTTTGGCGCCTTTTTTTCTGATTAAGGCATATTCACCCTCAAAGCGGTCAATGATGTACATTTCGTTCCTCCCCCGCCATTGCCTGTCTCTTCATAAGTCAAGTATATCATTGTATTGACAATCAAAGGAAGTCTCATTATATTAATTGTTAACCATGCAAAACGCGCAGGTTGACATATCCTTTCCGGAGGTGGCAAGACAGCATGGGAACAGGAATTTTTATTACCGGCACCGATACGGGAGTGGGCAAAACGGCGGTAACGGCCGGACTGACCGCCGCATTCAGAAAAAAAGGCATAAACGCCGCAGGCTTCAAGCCTGTGCAGAGCGGTGCCATAAAAACCGCGGACGGACTTGTTTCTCCGGACGCATCCTTTTACCTGAAAGTGGCCGGCAATGACAGCCACCCTTCCGGATACGGCATGTATTGCCTGACACAACCTTTATCTCCCCACCTGGCCGCAGAGATGGACGGGGTGGACATAAACCCGTCAGCCATAAAAATAAGATGCATGGAACTGCTTGAGAAACATGACATGCTGCTGGTCGAGGGAGCGGGCGGCATCTGCGCCCCCCTGACCAGAACGGGTTATACCATTGCAGACCTGGCTCTTGATTTGGGTTTACCCCTGTTAGTCGTGGCGAGGCCTGCGCTGGGGACCATCAACCATACGGTGCTGACGGTCAAATACTCTCAAATGCGCGGGTTGAGGGTGCTCGGATTCGTATTCAACGGCACCCGCCGGGAAACGGAGGCAATGGAAAAGGATAACGCGGCAATGATTCAGGAGCTGACCGGGGTGCCGTTTTTGGGTTCTCTGCCCTTTATCGAGGGGCTGGACACGGAAAAAGGCCTTCCCGGAGAACTGCCGGAGACAGCATGGGCATGCTTGCGATGGAAAGAAATTGGAGGGATTGATGTTCTATGAACTGCCCGTCGGAACTGCTGGAAACCTGGGACAAGAAATACGTCTGGCATCCATTCACACAGATGAAGCTCTACAATACAGAGAAACCGTTGATTGTAGAAAGAGGACAAGGCAGCTTCCTGTATGACACAGAAGGAAACAGGTACCTGGACGGAATCTCCTCCCTGTGGGTGACCGTACACGGTCACTGCAAGGAGGAAATCAACCGGGCCATCCGGGAACAACTGGACAAGGTTGCGCACAGCACCCTGTTGGGGCTGGCCAATGTACCCTCGATACTGCTGGCCAAAAAGTTGGTGGAAATCACCCCGCCCGGTCTGAACAAGGTTTTCTACTCCGACAGCGGGGCCACATCGGTGGAGATTGCCCTGAAAATGGCTTACCAGTACTGGCAGCAAAAAGAAGCCGGGAAACACGCACAGAAAAAGAAATTCATTTCATTGACCGGGGCCTATCACGGCGATACCATCGGCTCGGTAAGTGTCGGAGGAATTGATCTTTTCCACCGCATATTCAAGCCATTGCTGTTCGAGACCATTCACGCCCCGGCTCCTTACTGCTACCGCTGTCCGATTGGTAAGAACAAGGCCTCCTGCTCCATGGACTGCCTGTCCCGGGTGGAAGAACTGCTTGTTCGGCATCATCATGAGGTGGCGGCAGTCATCATCGAACCGGTTGTTCAGGGGGCGGCCGGCCTGCTGGTAGCGCCCGGGGGATATCTGGAGGGAATAGCACGCCTGTGCAAAAAATTCAATGTATTGCTCATTGCCGACGAGGTGGCAGTAGGCTTTGGCAGGACAGGAAAGCTTTTCGCCTGCGAGCACGAAGGCGTGGCGCCGGACCTAATGTGCCTGGCAAAGGGCATTACCGGAGGGTACCTGCCCCTGGCCGCGACCATGGCCACCGATGAGATATACAACGCCTTTCTGGGAGAGGTTGATCAGTTCAAAACCTTTTACCACGGCCACACCTTCACCGGCAACCCCCTGGCGTGCGCATCGGCCCTGGCCAGCATCGATCTGATTGAAAAAAGCAATCTGATTGAAGAGTTACAGGAGAAAATATCATTTCTGGCAAAAGGCCTTGACAGATTCCGCGATCTCGAACATCTGGGAGACATAAGGCACAAAGGAATGTTAGCGGGCATTGAGCTGGTTTTGGACCGGCAAAGCAAAGAACCATACCCCCCCTCCGACATCATCGGGCATAGAGTGACACTGGAGGCCAGGAAAATGGGCCTTATCATCAGGCCATTGGGCAATGTTATCGTACTCATGCCGGTTCTGTCCATGAGCCTTTCAGAACTTGAACAGCTCTTGGACATAACATACAGGGCCATTGAAAAAGTAACCGGACGATGACCGGCTCCCGACAGGATAACATTTCAGAACCGGAAACGAGGTGGATTTGATTGCTGTTTGAAGCAAAAACAGGCATTTTGACTGATCAAGGCATTTCAAAAGAAAAGGCATACGAACTGACATATCTTAAAGGACCGGAAATACTGGACCTGCTGTCCGCCAGCGGGAGCATGGCCAGAAAAACAAGGGGAAACCGCGTGGAAACCTGCGCCATTGTCAACGCCAGGTCGGGCGGCTGCAGCGAGGACTGCAGATTCTGCTCGCAATCATCCAGGTATGAAACGAAAGCCCCGGTTTACCCGTTCCTATCGCCGGAGAACATATTAAGGCAGGCAATTTACATGGAGGCGGCGGGAGCAAAGAGATTTTCCCTGGTCACCAGCGGGCGCGGAATATCAGACAGGGATTTTGACACCGCACTTGCAACCTTCGCTCTTCTGAAAAGGGAAACAGGCCTGAAGCTCTGCTCTTCCTTTGGGATAATCAACGAAGAAAAGGCCGTCATGCTAAAACAAGCAGGGGTTGAAATGTACCATCACAACCTGGAGGCATCTTCAGGCTATTTTCCACTGACCTGCACAACCCATTCGCACCAGGACCGGATCAACACAATCAAAACAGCCCGTAAGGCGGGCTTGAGGATTTGTGCCGGTGGAATCATGGGCATTGGCGAAACATTCGGGCAAAGAGTCGACTTGGCTTTTGAAATAAGGGATCTGGGCATTGACTCGGTGCCGGTGAACTTCCTTAAACCCATCAAGGGAACGCCTCTGGAAAATACCCCCCCGGTTCCCCCCCTAACCCTGCTCCAAATACTGGCCATTTTCCGCCTGATAATGCCCGGCGCGGTCATCCGCCTGTGCGGCGGCCGCCAAAACCTGGGCGCCCTTCAGCCCCTCGCCTTTATGGCCGGCGCGGACGGCGTGATGATTGGCAACTACCTGACCACCAAGGGTGAGGACATAAAAAAGGACATGCAGATGCTGGCCGACCTCGGGCTTCAAATATCACTAATAGACAAGGAGCGGTAACCAATGGATTTCCTGGACAAAGAACTGCAGGCGATAAAGAGCCGCAACCTGTACCGCACACAAAAAAGGCTTGACGGACCGCCCGCCCCGCGGGTGACAATAAACGGACGGGAATGCATACTGCTCTCCTCCAACAACTACCTGAGCCTGGCGGCACACCCCGAAATAATGAAGGCCTCGGCAAAGGCGGCCGGGAACTGGGGCGCGGGAGCAGGGGCATCGCGCCTGATCTCGGGCAACCTGGCCCCTCATGAGGAACTGGAAAGAAAGATTGCCTGCTTTAAAAACACTGAGTCCGCTATAGTCTTCAACACGGGCTACATGGCCAACCTGGGTGTCATTTCCGCCCTGACCGGAAAAGAAGACATCATTTTAAGCGATGAACTAAACCATGCCAGCATCATAGACGGCTGCCGGCTAAGCCACGCCGAAACGAGAATATACAGGCACTGCGACATGGACAGCCTGGAGAAATTATTAAAGGAAACACAGGGTTACCGGCGCAGGCTGATTGTGACCGACGGAGTTTTCAGCATGGACGGGGATATAGCCCCCCTGCCGGAAATTGCGGACCTGGCTGACAAGTACGGCGCACTCGTCATGGTCGACGACGCCCATGCCACGGGCGTGCTGGGAAAACGCGGGGCGGGAACCGCGGAGCATTTCGGACTGGAAGGCAGGATACAGGTACAGATGGGCACTCTCAGCAAGGCGCTGGGATGCTTCGGGGCATATGTGGCCGGTTCGCACCGGCTGACTGACTATTTAAGGAACAAGGCCAGAAGCTACATTTTTTCCACCGCCCTACCCCCGGCGGTCACGCGAGCTGCAGCAGCAGCCATTGAAATACTGGAAAACAACCCGGGATTGTTGAACAAACTCCGCGACAACGCCGCCATTTTCAGGGAAGGTTTGAAAAGAGCCGGATATGAGGTCCCGCCGGGTGAGACCCCTATTATTCCGGTTTTCACAGGCGACGAACAAAAAACCCTCCGGATGGCTGAATACCTGTTGGAAGAAGGTGCTTTCGCCCCCGGCATACGCCCTCCCACCGTACCTCCGGGAAAAAGCAGAATCAGGGTATCGGTAATGGCCGGCCACTCACGGGAAGACCTGATTGAGGCAGTCGGCATATTTGAAAGGGCCGGCAAAAAAGCGGGTGTCATTTAGGCATACCCGCCCGTCGTTAAACAGAAAAACAAAATATTTTGCTTGAAGCATGAGTGTTCCCGGAATTATTGCCCTCCACACTGTGTTTTTCGCAGCCGGGGTGTGCGTCCGTTTCAGCCTCAAAAATTGTTTGCAACGTATTCATGTAAAACCTAAAATGCCGCGTATCATACGCGGCATGAAGGGCGGATTTTGATAAACAAAAGGCAATTGATGAATTTATTCAAGTGACGGTACAGAGCCGGAAATTATTATATCCGCCCTCCCCGCCGGCAGATAAACCGGTATAATATTGACCTTCTGAGTGATTACAGTGGTTTTACCCGTGAGGACAATCTGCGGCTTCATCTCCAGTTCCACTCCCCGGTTGGACATGTTGACCAGGAAGATGCCGTTGTTGAGGTTTAAGAACTCCGCCACCGAGGCCCCGGCAAGCTCGTCTATTTCTTTAAGCTCCTCACCGGCATACCTGCCGGCCATTTCCAGGAACACCTTTTCTCCGGCGGCGATGCCGGTAAACATGCCCACCTCGCCCATTATCTCCTGGCAAACAAGGCACGGGGTGGAGTATGACGCCTGCTCGTAGTTCTTTTCCAGCCTGGGGCTGTTGTCGATAAAGCGAATGATATTTTTCATCATCAGGGTGACGTAGTCTTTGTACGCATCCCCGCCGGACAGGCCGCTGAAATTGACAAAGGTGTTTACTATTTCATCGATGTCCCCTTGCTGAAAGGCCCTGAACCTTTCGTCGGTGAGCCCGTTGGCTTTTTTGTACCCCTCCAGTGCGGCCTGTAGTTGGTCGAGGCTCATATACCCCTTGTCCACCAGGCCCTGTCCCAGCAGCAGGTGCCCCCTCTTCTGGGTTGAAAGGAGTTCCTCCACCTGGCTGCCGGTAAGGTAACCCTTTTCCACCGCTATTTCCCCGAATTTTTTGTCCATCTTTTTCTGGAGATCGTGGACCTCCATCACCTGCATGGGCGACATATACCCCGAGTTGACCGCCAGCACGCCAAGCTTGAGGCGTATTTCGCTCTGGATTTTCATCACTTCACGCAGCTGGGACGAGGAAATCAGGCCATTGTTCAAAAGGTAGTTACCAAAATACTGACTAAACATTTTGCCCCTCCTTTTCCTTCAGGACCTTGCCAAGGATGGCAATTATCTGGGTCTTTTCCCATGGCTTCTGGATAAAATCATCCGCCCCGGCCTCAAGCGCCCTTTTCAGGTGGGACTGGGTTCCCGACGATGAGACCATCACAACCCTGGCGCCCGGGTCATGGTCCTTAATCTCTTTTAGCGCCATGATGCCGTCCTGAACCGGCATGACTATATCCATAAATACCAGCTCAGGTTTGTGCTCCTTGTACATGTCTATGGCAGCCTGTCCCTCGGAGGCTTCCAGTATCTCACACCCGCACTGTTCCAGATCTTCTTTGAGCTTTTTTCTGACCAGCAGTGAGTCGTCACAGATCAGAACCTTTAATGTGTTTGATACCATTTCCAAAACCCCTTTGATTAATTTTATTACAAACTAATAATACAATCTTTTAGTTAATTCATCATAATTTGCCATTTTCCTTTTGTATCTATAAAAATTTACTCAAAATTTCCAAGATAATTTATTTTTTAATTTTAAATCATGGTATGGATTATTCTAAAAACTTGCTGCAACCTCCCGGGTTCGATCCAGGGCCTCCTTAAAAATTTCACCGGCTTTATCAGGGGCGTGATCATGCCCCTCGCAGATGATGGACACCATGTCCTTTACCCCCAGGAAGTTTAAAAGGGACCTTAGTATTACTACGTTAAGTAAATGTTAAATGCCTTGTATTTCGAAGCTTTTGCCCACAGCAATTACATACTCCTGTCCAAACTGACAGAAATTGCTGAATCATTGTCCTGATTTTCGGGATGGTTAA
>JBMOPF010000075.1:0-2164 GCA_049325075.1 Bacillota bacterium
CGACAACCTCGGCGGAGCCTACGGGGGAATCGGCATTTACCTGGAGGGTCATCCGGACTACCCCAGGGTACAGGAGATTTTTCCCGGGTCCCCGGCCATGGAAGCGGGCCTTAAGGTGGGAGACGTGATCAAAAAAGTGGACGGGGTGGAAATCAAAGGGTGGCCCCTGACCATGACCGTTGATAGAATAAAAGGTCAGGCGGGTACCGAGGTGGTTCTGGTGGTCGGCCGCGGGGACACCGATATGACCTTCAGGCTGAGAAGGGCCAACCTCGAAATACCAACCATCGACTCCAGAATAATCGGCAAAAACACGGGCTACATTGCTGTTAAAACCTTCGGGGTAAAAACCGCTGAACAGTTCAAATCCCATCTGGACCAGCTTATCTCGAAGCGCGTGGGAGGGCTGGTCGTCGACCTCCGGGACAATCCAGGGGGATACATGGACGCCGCCCTGGAAATGGCGGAGTTTTTTCTCGAGCCTGGGGCAACCATAGTCAACACCAGGAATTATGACGGGACCACCAGCAGATACCAGGCGGACAAGGATGTAAAACCCGTCAGGATTCCCATGGTGGTGTTGATCAATTCCCAGAGCGCCAGCTCGGCTGAAATACTGGTGGGGGCCCTCAAGGACAACGGAGTGGCCACCCTGGTGGGTGAAAAGACCTTCGGCAAGGGAACGGCCCAAAATCTCATCCGCCTTAAATCAGGGGGAGCCATGAAAATAACCACCACAGTTTACACCACGCCCAAGGACAGGCAGGTCAACGGCCAGGGACTGACGCCGGACTTCGAGGTGCGCACCAGGGAGCTGCAAATCCCCTTCGCCCTCGGGCTGCTGGAACCCCGGACAAGGACGGTGGTATTCACCGCCGGCCAGAACGGAGTAACTGTCGACGGTGAAAGAATACAGTCCCGGAACGCCCCTGTGAGTAAAGACGGGGCGGTGTACCTGCCTCTGCGGTTCACCCTGGAAGCACTGGGGTACATCGTTTCATGGGAGAAGGAGTCCGGAAGAATTACCGCCCGCAGAAGGGATGAAACAATAATTATCCCGGCGGAGGGCAATCCGCTGGTGAACGGCATTGAAACAAACTCCGGCGGCGGTGTCCTGATGAAAGAAGGAGTATCATACATTTCCCCCGATTTGCTCGAAAAGGTGGGGCACACCATATACCGGGCGGGGGAAAGTATTGTTGTCCAGGGCTGATTCACCGGGGAATAACACCTTCAGGCGCGGTTCGGGGAGGTGACAGGTATGGGGCGCGGCGAGAGCGGAAATCAATCCGGCCGCGGCAAAAGTCCGGGAAAAAAGAACAGGGGCTTTAAGCCCGCGAAGGTGATCTCCCTGGAACAGTACAGGTGGATAAAGGCCGGGCAGGCACTTCGCCGGAAACTGGGTGAATTCGCGGCTGAACCCCTGTTTGCCGATGAGGTGGCCAGGGCGCAGCAGATGTACTTTGCCGGCATCGACCCGGACCTGCTTAACGAAAACAATGAAATAATCATGGAAAGATGTTTTGAGTGGTTTATCTTCGACTACGTCATGGAGGGCGGGGAAACCATCATCGATATCTATTCAGCCGTCGCCGACGTTTCAGCCATGGAAACACACCTGATCAGGGAGTGGCTGGAAACCAGGATGTCGGTTTTTGAAGTGACCGAGGTATCTCCAGGCAGGGGCCTCAAGCTGCGGGACCTTATATTCAACCGGAAGC
Organism: Bacillota bacterium; assembly: GCA_049325075.1. Classification (GTDB taxonomy): domain Bacteria; phylum Bacillota; class Desulfotomaculia; order Desulfotomaculales; family Desulfocucumaceae; genus BRHc4a. The sequence continues at coordinate 1,722 of JBMOPF010000075.1, forward strand.
TGACGGTAAGCAACTACACGGTCAGCGGCAAGCTTGAAAAAGGATCTATCGTTTTCATGAGGGTCCTCCGGGTAGGCAGTGAGTACGAGTTTTCCACCGGGGGCCTGGCCCTGCCTCCTGTCTGCGGCAAGCCCCTGATAAAAAAAATAAAAGCGGACATGAACAGGTATTCCTCCCGCAGGAAACGGGGATCATTTTCCCTGGACCGTTACCTGAGGGACCGGGCATATAAAATAAACAGCTGGGTGCTGGACTTTGCCCTCAACCCCCCCGATATTGAGAATCAAGGGGGCCGCCGGGGAAAGCCGGCCATGTCGTCCAGGATAGCCCAGCGGATTACCGACCTTTTCCTGGATGATTATTATGAAAAATGGGTAAACCAGCCTGTTGTCGCCCTTGATGGAAAGACCCCAAGGGAGTTGTGCAAAACCGCCCACGGCCGG
>JBMOPF010000076.1:0-2112 GCA_049325075.1 Bacillota bacterium
ACCGGTTATCAGTCCATGATGAAAATTTACGGCCGATGCGGCAAAGGAGAATTCCTCCCTGGTGCCGGACCGCACGCCGAACTGAAAAAGATTTCCCGGGCCTATGGTTTCGGTGACGCGCCTCATCACCGTGGCGTGGGAAAGGCGCCTGCCAAGGTATTGTTCCCTGAGATCGGCGTGGGCGTCAAAATGAATCACCGCCAGGCCCGGGTATGTGTCAGCCGCGGCCTGAACCGCCGGGAGGGTTATCAGGTGCTCTCCGCCCAGCAGGACCAGAAATTTGCCGTCGCTGAAAACCCGGCGGGCGGAATGGGCAATCCTCTCAAGACTTTCCTCCACCTCGCCGGGAACCACCGTAACGTCCCCCAGGTCTGCATACCGGTAGTCCGCCAGGTCCCTGTCCAGGCGGGGGCTGTACTCCTCCAGGACCTCGCTGACACTGCGTATCTGCCTGGGGCCGTGCCTGGCGCCGGGCCTGAAACTTACCGTCTGGTCCAGGGGGGCCCCCAGTATAACCGCCGCCGAACCGCCGTAATCATCACTGCTGCCCAAAAACCCGCTGAATATTTCCGTATACATCATATCACCCGTAAGCAATTTAAAATTAAGAAGACAGAATGCCGGGGAACAGAAAAGGAAGTTTATACTCCGTCTTCGATCCTTCTGTCTCCTGTCTCCTGTCTCCCGTCTTCTGTCTCCTGACCCGTGAATCTCACTTCCAGGCTTACCTCACCAGCTCCTTGACAAAGGGCGGCAGAATGAAACACGCCCTGTGTATTTCCGGGCTGTAGTACCTTGTGTCCATCACCGGTATTCCCCCGGTATCAACCTGCAGCGGGTCATGCTTCTTGGTGCCCATGGTGAAGGTCCACAGACCCCCGGGATAGGTGGGTATATTGGCCATAAAAAGCCGCACCATGGGAAATATGGACCCGATGTCGCCGATGATCCTTGAAATCAGGCTCCGGTTATAAAAAGGCGACTCGGTCTGGGCCACAAACAGGCCTGTTTCGGTCAGGGCGCCGTGCACGTCCCGGTAAAAGGAGGCCCCGAAAAGGCCTTCGGCCGGACCCACGGGGTCGGTGGAGTCCACAACGATCATGTCGTAGGTGTTTTTGTTTTCCTTGACGTGCTTGATGCCGTCGTCGATAATCACCTCGGCCCGGGGGTCGTCCAGGCCGCAGCTAATTTCAGGCAGATATTTTTTGGCCGCCTCCACAACCCCGCGGTCTATTTCCACCAGGGTGACCTTTTCGACGGTCTTGTGCTTGAGAACCTCCCTTACCGACCCTCCGTCCCCCCCTCCGATGATTAAAACACGGCGCGGATTGGGCAGGGTATTGAGTCCCACGTGGGTAATCATTTCATGGTAAACAAATTCGTCGGCCACTGACGTCTGAATTACGTTATCCAGCAGAAGCATCCTTCCGAACAGCACCGTGTCCACCACTGCAATTTCTTGATAGGGGGTTTTTTCGTAGTGCAGGGTTTTGGACACGCGGCAGCCGATAGTAAGATTTTCATTTTGATACTCGGTAAACCAGAGGTTCAATTTTTAGACCTCCTGTATATTTCTTAAGAGTCAGAATTCAGAATTCAGAATCCATTTTATTCTGGATTCCGGCTCCTGGATTCTAAAGGCTGACAGCTGGAGCCGTCAGCCTTTAATACCACATCGGCACCGCAGCCAGGGCGCAGCCGATGTTCTTGACCTTGTGCTCGGTGGCGGCTATCTTCATTTTCTTGAGTTCCATTCCACGGCTGACAAAGGCTTCCCTGAGCATCTTTTCAATTTCTTCCTCGACCTTTTGTTTGGACCCCACGCAGGAGTGCTCCATGATCACCCCGAAATCGGTCTCTGAAAAGCCCACTCCCACCGCCGCGGCAATAAGCTGGCCGGGCTCTTCGCTGATAATGTACCCGTACGCGGTGGGCACGAGGGACCCCGGCGGTATGGCCAGATCATTGCACAGCTCTGCCCCGGGGGGTAAAATGCTGCTTACCCGGATAAGATTGATGTTTCCGATCCTCCCGGCCAAAAGTGCGTTGTCAAAGGCTGTCAAAGGGGTGTGGCCCTCGGCTGAGGCGGCGGTAAGAAAGAATTTTTTTGGC
>JBMOPF010000077.1:0-150665 GCA_049325075.1 Bacillota bacterium
GGCTGCCGTCAGCGTCCTGCAGCCGGCTCGTCAGTCCTTAGGCTCGGTCGTTAAGAGACTGTAGCAGCCTACGATAAATTCCGCCCGGGCTTAAATCACTCCCCCCAGATGCATGTTACTTTGGGGTCGCTAAGAGGCTACAGGGCAGCTCTAAGCGTAGGTCTACAACTATTCTGGATTCTGCCCTGAAAATTACTGATTCTGAGTGAAATCGTTGTCGGGAGCCAGGAGCCAGAAGTCAGGAGCCAGAAGAGTTTAGACATTATATTGGTCCCATATTTTCATTATTTGTGGTGCCGCATTTATGCGGCATGGGGGTCTGGATTCTGACTCCTGAATTCCGGATTCCGCCACCTGCAAGGTGGCACCGGCCAAAGGCCGGGTATTTTTGGAGACATCTCCTTGAGAATCTCATATTTCAAATGTTATAATAAAATAATATATGCGCAGGCTTTTCAAGGGTGGTAGATTTATTTCATGTCCGTAGCAAAGACAAGGTTTGCCTGTAAAGAATGTGGCTATATGAGCCCCCGCTGGCTGGGCCGGTGCCCGGACTGCGGGGGATGGAACACCCTTGTGGAAGAGTCGGTCGGGAGAGCCGGCGCAGTTCGTGATAAGGGCGATTCAGCCGTGGCCTGTTTATTATCCCATATTCCGGTTGTTGAGGAAGACCGTTTTGCCACTGGAATTGGTGAGCTGGACAGGGTTCTGGGGGGCGGTGTGGTTCCGGGGAGCCTTATCTTGCTGGGGGGGGATCCCGGCATAGGCAAGTCCACTCTTTTGATGCAGGCGGCCTCAAGTGTGTGCCGGTCCGGGAAAAAGGTGCTTTATGCCTCCGGCGAGGAGTCTGTTCAGCAGGTAAAAATGAGATCCTCCAGGCTGGGGGTGGGGGAGGGTTCCCTTTATCTTCTGTCCGAGACCGATATAGATCTGATAGAGTCGAATATAAGAAATATACGCCCGGAGCTGGTTATTCTGGACTCCATTCAGTCTGTTTACAAGACTGATCTGTCTTCCCCACCCGGAGGGGTGGGGCAGGTGCGGGAGTGTTCCTCCCAGATGATGCGTCTGGCCAAAACAGAAAATGTTTCAATTTTTCTGGTGGGGCACGTCACCAAGGAGGGTGTCCTTGCAGGACCCAGGGTGCTGGAGCACATGGTGGACACAGTGCTGTACTTTGAAGGTGAAAGGCACCATGCGTTCCGCATTTTGAGGGGAGTAAAAAACCGCTTTGGGTCAACCAATGAAATAGGCATTTTCCGGATGGAGGGCGAGGGGCTGAAAGAGGTTTATAATCCATCGGACCTTTTTGTTACTAGCGGTTTCCGCGCCGATGTGGCGGGGTCGGTGGTGGTGTCCACCATGGAGGGCAGCCGGCCCCTTCTGGTGGAGATCCAGGCCCTGGTATGCCCCTCCGGGTTCGGCACACCCCGCAGGATGACTGCAGGTGTTGATTATAACAGGGTATCCCTTATTCTGGCGGTACTGGAAAAGAGGGTGGGCCTTCACCTGGGCGGTCAGGACGCATATGTCAATGCCGTGGGGGGAGTGAGGCTGGATGAACCTGCGGTAGACCTGGGGATTGCCCTGGCGCTGGCCTCCAGTTACAAGGAGATACCCATGGCCGGAAGGCTGGCGGCTGTGGGTGAGATAGGCCTGACCGGGGAGATAAGGCCGGTGGCTTATATGGAAAAAAGGATATTGGAAGCGGCCAGGCTCGGTTTTTCAACCTGCCTGGTGCCCAGACAGCAGGGCCGGTCCGGATTGCCCGGTGATACGGGCATGTCCGTGGTGCAGGTTGAAACACTGGGGCAGGCCATTGAGGCTGCATTGGGATAATAGCCGGAAGGTCTGTTTTTAGCAATTTACCAGATATATTTTTTCCGGGCCTGGATGAGAGGGATGTGTTTTTGTGGAAAGCAAGCTGTTGAAGGTTCTTAAAATTGTCGCTCCGGGAACTCCTCTGAGGGAGGGATTGGAGAATATTCTTAGGGCTAAAACCGGGGCGCTGATAGTTATTACAGACAGTCCGGAAATACATGAGATTTCCGAGGGCGGCTTCCAGGTAAACGCTGATTTTACCGGCTCAAATCTGTATGAGCTGGCCAAGATGGACGGGGCAATTATTATCAGCCAGGATGTTAAGAAAATAATAGCCGCCAATACACAACTGGTGCCGAACCTGAGCATACCGTCCAGTGAAACCGGGATCAGGCACCGCACAGCAGAGCGCGTGGCCAAGCAGATTGACGCCCTTACCATATCCATATCCCAGCGCCGTGGTGTGATCACGGTTTACAGGGGAAACATCAAGTATGTTTTAAGGGATCTTGGTGTTATACTGACCAAGGCCAACCAGGCGGTGCAGACTCTTGAAAAGTACCGCACGGTATTTGACAGGGTGGTAAACGATTTAAGCATACTGGAATTTGAAGAGGCAGTGACCATATTTGACGTTGCCAAGGTCATTCAGAGGGCCGAGATGGTACTGCGGGTGGTAAAGGAAATTGAAAAGTATATTAGCGAGCTGGGGGTTGAGGGGCGTCTGATTACCATGCAGATGGAGGAACTGGTGGCCAATGTTGAGGATGAGGGGTTGCTGGTGATCCAGGACTATATATCACTGGCTGCGGAAAAATCACCGGAGAACATAATGACCATGATCAACAGCTGGCCGGCGGAGGACTTGCTGGATCTGTCACTTATAGCAAGGGCGCTGGGTTACACCGGCAGCACCAGTATACTGGACCAGAATGTGTCTCCCAGGGGCTTCCGCATTCTGGAGAAAATACCCAGGCTTCCGCTGCCGGTTATAGAAAATCTGGTCAAGGAATTCGGCACCCTGAGGAGAATACTCAATGCCACCATAGAAGAACTGGATGAAGTGGAAGGAATCGGGGAGGTGAGGGCCAGGTCCATTAAGGAGGGCCTTAATCGCTACCGGGACCAGATTATTCAGGAAAGGCATGTTTGGGCATAGTTTTTTAAAGGCGCCGGGATTATTCCGGCGCCTTTCTTCAATCCTCAGGCAAGATTATAATAGCCAAGTATTTTCATGTTTTTCTGCTCCTTCAGCAGTATGTCGTACATGTTCATGTCCAGGAGGTTGCAGACGGCTGCCGTATAAAACAACAGCTTGCCCACAGAGTTTTCAATAGATTCCCTGCAGGTCTCACATACCTTTCCCTGAACGTGGGACTCCAGTAGCTCTTTCAAATCGGCAAGGGTTGCCCCTGCGGGAATGTTCGTTTTGGATGCGTTTATTTTTATGCACCCGCAGCCGGTGGCGGACTTTATAATGGACCGGTGTAACTTTGCGTTGGTTTCCTGTACCTTTGCCATAATGTCAAGAATGCTTCTATTGCAAATCAACAGCTCGGAAACCGTATTTTGGAATTCATCCAGAACAATATTCTTCAGCACGGTTTCACTCCTTATAATTGTGTAATCTCTGCACCCACCAATCTTTTCGCCTGCAGTAATTATACCCAGTTTGCGCTTGTCCTGTCAAACAGGCCGGATTTAAAAATATTGTTGACACTGCATGACAGCTATGCTAAAATTATAGTTTATTTGACAGGGGTTAGTTTTTATGGTATACTGCTAGATAGATAAAGGATTGGGAGGGGACCGACGTTGTACAAGATAGGGGATCGGGTCGTGTACCCCATGCATGGGGCGGGAGTTATTGAGTCTATCGAGGAGAAGGAGATCCTTGGTGAAAAGCGCCAGTATTATATACTGAAACTGCCGGTGGGAGATATGAAGGTGATGATTCCCATCAGCAACTGCCGGGAGGTAGGGCTAAGGGAAGTAATCGACAGTGACGGTGTGCAAAAGGTTATCGGAATTCTGAGGGACCAGAGCACCAATATGTCGGCCAATTGGAACCGCAGATACCGTGCCAATCTGGAAAAGATAAAGAGCGGGAATATATATGAGGTTGCCGAGGTGGTCAGGAACCTTATCAATCGTGACAAGGAAAAGGGGTTGTCCTCCGGTGAGAGGAAAATGCTGGAGAATGCAAGGCAAATACTGTTGAGTGAACTGGTATTGGCCACCGAAATGGAAGAGGATGGTGCGCAATCTCTTATAGACAGTGCTTTTGCTTAAAACGCCATGCATGTCAGGGCGTTTTTTTTATAACGCCTGGGAAAATGCAGTTTCCATTATCCTTTAACAATAAGGTTCTTGAAATTTAATATTTTTATTGAAGTGTGTTGCCAAGAACCATATAATAGAATAAACCAATTTGTAAATAATAGTAAGTATAAGGGTTCCCCACGGTCGGCAGAGGAACGCTTTCTTGAAACGCTTTTAACGGAAAATCGTAAATCAAGGAGAACTGTATTTTCCCAAATGTTACAAGTGTTATAAGAAAGTTTGCGGGTGGCTTGTCCTGCCCGGGTTCAGTGAATGAATACCGGGATATTATTGTCTGTAAGGGAGGTGAAGAAAGTGGTCAAAAAAACAATTTTTTTTATTTTGGTGCTTTTATTTGCCGCGCTTGGCTTTTATGTGTCAACAGTGCTGGTATCCACCGGCATAGTTCAGTTGCCCCAGGATTTGCCCATGGTCCGGTACGGGGTGTACTGCCTTGGTTTGATGCTGGGCCTTGTATTGGGGCTGCTGTTGTCCCCGTGGCTGGTTCGGGGTTCACTGAGGCTTGTTTCCCTGAGTGAACAATTTATTCAACGGACACCCACCTACGATCTGGTGATGGGTTCCATAGGACTTATAATCGGACTTATAATTGCTAATTTATTGGGTAACGCGGTATCCTTTCTCGGTGTAATCGGCAAGATTATCTGGGTGGCCGCTACAATCTTGCTCGGTTATCTGGGCATGAGTATTTTTATTAAAAAAAGAGAAGAGGTTATGGGCCTTTTCAGCCTTCCAAGGTTTGGCAGGGAGAAGGAAAAGTCCGCCAAAGCGGAAGCAAAATCATCCTCATTCAAGGTTCTTGACACCAGTGTGATTATTGACGGGCGCATTTCGGACCTTTGCGAGAGCGGGTTTATTGAGGGGGTACTGCTTGTGCCGGCCTTCGTGCTTGAGGAATTAAGGCATATTGCGGATTCATCGGATCTGCTCAAGAGGAACAGGGGCCGCAGGGGACTGGACATACTGAACAAGATGAGAAAGGACCCCAATATCAAAATACAGATTTATGAAAACGTAAAGGGGTTGGAAGACCGGCAGGAGGTTGACACCAAGCTGGTTAAGCTCAGCCAGAAACTGGGCGCAAAGATCATGACCAATGACTATAACCTGAATAAGGTGGCCGAGCTCCATGGTGTGAAGGTGCTCAATATCAACGAGCTTGCCAATGCGGTCAAGCCTGTTGTGCTTCCCGGCGAGGAAATGACCGTTCAGGTTGTCAAGGACGGCAAGGAGGCCGGGCAGGGGATAGGTTATCTTGATGACGGTACCATGATAGTGGTGGACGGCGGGAAGAGATTTATAGGGCAAACCATTCCCGTGGTGGTGACCAGTGTACTTCAGACCGCAGCCGGACGTATGATTTTTGCAAAACCCCGTTCCGGTGAGCCCCAGAGTGTTAATGTCGCTCACTTCAATGAGGTGAACGCCATTGGCTAGCATTTACGCTGTGGTGGTGGCCGCCGGAAGGAGCTCCCGCATGGGAGGGGTTAATAAGCAAATGGCATGCCTTTCCGGCATTCCCGTCCTGGCCCGCTCCCTTTACGCCATGGACCAGGTTGAGATTTTGGATGGTATAGTTCTGGTGGCCCCCCCGGACGGTGTTCGGGAATTTACTGAATCTGCCATGGGCTGGGGCGTTAAAAAGCTGGCGGCGGTGGTTCCGGGAGGCTCCTCCCGCCAGCAGTCGGTTTTCATCGGGCTGAGGGCTGTGCCCGGTGGGTGCGGGACTGTAATTATTCACGACGGCGCAAGGCCCCTGGTTTCAAAAAGGGAGACCGGCGATCTTATTTCGGCCGCGGTGAAATACGGGGCGGCCACCCTGGCTGTTCCTGTCAAGGACACAGTCAAGGTGGCCGGCGCCGATAATTTTGTCGCCGGAACTCCGGACAGGAAAAAACTATGGCTGACCTTAACGCCCCAGGGCTTTTCCTTCAAGGAGCTGCTGGAGGCCCATCAGGCGGCCCAGAGGGAGGGGCTGGCCTATACAGACGACGCCTCCCTAATGGAGGCCGCGGGCCTGAGGGTGAAGCTTGTGGCCGGCAGCTACAGCAATATAAAAATCACCACCCCGGAGGACCTGGCGGTGGCTGAGGCGCTTCTTAAGTTTAGGGAGGAAAAATTAGCAGGAATCCAGAATCCAGACCAACATGCCGCTAAAAGCGGCACCACAAATAATGAAAATATGGGACCAATATAATGTCTAAACTCTTCTGGCTCCTGACTTCTGGCTCCTGGCTCCCGACAACGATTTCACTCAGAATCAGTAATTTTCAGGGCAGAATTCAGAATTCAGAATAGGTAAGGCATTTCTGCATGCTTACCTGTAATTTTTTTTATTACCCTTGATCCTCATCGTTCTTGTTTACATGTTTTATTTAAAGAATTGTTCATGTTTTTGATTGATTTTTTCAAGTTAAGACCTCGATATTTGAGGAACAGAAGGTTAATAGTTGTTTTGCTTATAAGAATTACCTGAATTATTCTGACTTCTGAATTCTGGATTCCTCCGGAAAGAAGGGCTATATTACAAATGCGGGTTGGTTTCGGGTATGATGTTCACCGCCTGGTTCAGGGAAGAAAGCTGATACTGGGTGGGGTCGAGATATCTTATGATAAGGGGCTTGAAGGCCACTCGGACGCCGATGTGCTGATGCACGCAGTAATGGACGCCCTGCTGGGGGCTGCCGGAATGGGGGATATAGGCATGCATTTCCCCGACAGCGACCCCGCATACAGGGGAATATCCAGTATGCTGCTGTTGGAAAAGGTGGCCGGGAAGCTGGCGTCCCGGGGATATGTGGTACATAATGTGGACTGCACAGTTGTCGCCCAGGCGCCCAGGATGTCCCCCCATATAGGGCGTATGAGAGAGAATATTGCCGGCATACTGGGGCTGGATATTTCCCGGGCCAATGTCAAGGCCACCACCACGGAGGGGCTTGGCTTTACAGGTATGGGTGAGGGCATAGCAGCTTATGCGGTGGTATTGATTGGAACGGTACCGGGTTGCCTGTGAATTGTCCGGGGTGATATAATTATTGGCGTGATTTTGTATTTTTAGGCATTGGGAGGTTGCAGATTGTCTAATATCAGGGTAAGATTCGCCCCCAGTCCAACCGGTCCCCTGCACATAGGCGGGGCCAGGTCTGCTTTATTTAACTGGCTTTTTGCCCGCCGCTACGGCGGTACTTTTATTGTGCGCATAGAGGATACGGATTTGGAGAGGAGTTCCAGGGAGTCCGAGGAAAATATACTGGCCTCCCTGCGCTGGCTTGGCCTGGACTGGGACGAAGGCATCAATGTTGGCGGGCCCAACGGCCCTTACAGGCAGACGGAGCGCCTTGGGCTGTACCGCGGCTATGCTGAAAAGCTGTTGGAGGCAGGCCAGGCCTATTACTGTTATTGCTCCGGGGAGGAACTGGCGGCGGAGAGGGAAAAGCTGATGGCCGCGGGTGAACTGCCTCGCTATACAGGCAAGTGCCGCAGTCTCTGCGCGGAGGAAAGGGCCGCACTGGAGGCCCGGGGGCGAAAGCCGGTGATAAGGTTTAAGGTTCCTGCCGGGGAAACTGTGGTTATAAACGATCTGGTCAGGGGAGAGGTGCCATTTGAGTGTTCCGGCATGGGAGATTTTATCATTGTAAAGTCGGACGGCATTCCCACCTATAATTTTGCTGTGGTGGTGGATGATCATGGCATGGGAATCTCACACGTAATAAGGGCCGAGGAGCATCTTTCCAACACCCCCCGGCAGGTGTTGATCTACCGGGCCCTGGGCTGGGAGCTGCCGGAATTCGCCCATGTTTCACTGATTCTCGGCAAGGACCGCAGCAAGATGAGCAAGAGGCACGGGGCCACTTCCATAGAACAGTACATGGACCAGGGCTATCTGCCCGAGGCCATGGTTAACTTTCTGGCCCTGCTGGGCTGGTCTCCTGAGGGGGAGGAAGAGGTTTTAAGTTTGTCCCGGATAAGTGAACAGTTTTCCCTGGAAAGGGTGGCCAAGAGCCCCGCGGTGTTTGATCTCGACAAGCTGAACTGGCTCAATGGCAATTACATAAGAACGGCAGACCCGGACAGGCTGACGGAAATGGCCATACCCCACCTGCAGCGCGGCGGCTATATAGGGAAGGATATATCTCCGGAACTGTATGCCTGGCTAAAATCGGTGGTGCTTACGGTAAGAAATTATCTGAACAATATGTCTGAGATCACAGGCCATGTGGATATTTTTTTCAAAGACACAGTGGAGCCGGCCGATGAGGAGGCAAGGGCGGCGCTGATGGAGGAGCATGTTCCCGCGGTTCTGACACTCCTGAAGGAAAAGCTGGCCGGCGCGCCTTCGGTGGACGAGGACTCGGTCAAGGCAATGCTGAAGGGGATGAGCAAGGAACTGGGTCTTGGCGGCAAAAAGATATTTGTGCCTCTGAGGGTGGCCATAACCGGCCGCATCCATGGGCCGGAGCTCTACCAGGTTATCTCCGTGCTTGGGGCCCGGAGAACTATCAGCCGGTTGGAAAGGGCCCTCCTGTAGCGGGCACAGCATATAACAACCCGGGGTGAGATTATGTTTGGCAGGCTGAGAGGGGATATCAAGGCGGTATTTGAGCGGGATCCCGCGGCCAGGAGCGTTCTTGAGGTGCTTCTCTGCTATCCCGGCCTTCATGCGGTCCTGATGCACCGGGCGGCCCATTTTTTTTACCGCAGGAAGATGTTTCTTGTGGCCAGGCTGATATCCCAGTTTTCAAGATTTGTCACGGGAATTGAAATACATCCGGGGGCCAGAATTGGCAACGGCTTTTTCATAGATCACGGGGCCGGTGTGGTAATAGGGGAGACCGCCGTAATTGGCGATAATGTTACTGTGTACCAGGGAGTAACCCTGGGGGGTACAGGCAAGGAAAAGGGAAAAAGGCACCCCACCATCGGCAACAATGTAGTGATAAGTACAGGGGCCAAAATACTGGGTTCCTTTACGGTGGGTGACAATTCCAAGATTGGCGCCGGGTCGGTGGTGTTGGGCCCGGTGCCCCCCAACAGCACCGTGGTGGGAGTGCCGGGCAAGGTTGTCTCCAGGGACGGGGTCAGGCTGGGACAGGCGGGGGATACGTCTATCGACCTCCGTCATGACCAACTTCCCGACCCGGTGTCCGAGGCCATTAACTGCCTTCTTTTGAATATTGAGCAGATGGAGAAGAGAATAAGGGAACTGGAAAAAGAGACCACGGGAAAGCCGGCTGAGAGGGGGCTGGAATCCTGTGAAGGAGGGTTTGGCGGGGATGATTCAAATATATAACACCCTTACCAGGAAGAAGGAGCAATTTATTCCCGGCCAGCCGGGGAAAATTACCATGTATGTATGCGGACCCACCACATATAATTTCATACACCTGGGGAATGCACGACCCCTGGTTTTTTTTGACACCGTCCGCAGGTATTTTCTCTACAGGGGATATAGTGTTCGTTATGTCCAGAATTTTACCGATATAGACGACAAAATTATCAGGCGGGCGCAGGAAGAGGGGGAGGACCCCGCCCGTTTGGCTCAGAGGTATGTGGAGGAGTTTTTCCGGGATGCCGACGCCCTTAATGTGATGGTGGCCGATGTGCACCCCAGGGTTTCGGAACACATGGCCGAAATTTTGGATATGATAAATGTTCTTATGGAACGGGGCCATGCCTATGTGGTGGATGGTGACGTGTACTATGACATATCGTCCTTTCCCGGTTACGGCAAGCTCTCCGGCAGGTCTCCGGAGGATATGCTGGCCGGGGCCAGGGTGGAGGTGGACGCCAGGAAGCGCCACCCCATGGATTTTGCCCTCTGGAAATCAGCCAAGGAGGGGGAGCCGGCGTGGGAAAGCCCCTGGGGTCCCGGGCGTCCGGGATGGCACATAGAGTGCTCGGCCATGTCCAGGAAGTACCTGGGGGATGGCTTTGATATTCACGGCGGCGGGCAGGACCTTATCTTCCCACATCATGAAAATGAGATAGCCCAGGCCGAGGCGGCCACAGGAAAGATATTTGCCCGTTATTGGATGCATAACGGATTTATCACTGTTAACCAGGAAAAGATGTCCAAATCACTGGGCAATTTCTTTCTGGTGAGGGAGATACTGGAGAAATTTCCCCCTGAAACGGTCAGGTTTTTCCTTCTTTCAACCCATTACAGGAGCCCCCTGGACTTTGACGACGGAAGGCTTGCCGGGGCGGGAAGAGGGCTGGAAAGGATAAAAAACTGCCTTCGCCTTTTGGAAGAGGCCGGGCCGGGTGCCGCCGGAGAAGAGGTGAAGGGGGAAGATGCCGAAATGCTGGCAGGGCTGGAAAGGCGCCGCCGGGAATTTGAAAGCGCCATGGATGATGATTTTAATACCGCCCTGGCTATAGGCATTCTTTTTGAGACTGTCGGTGATATCAATTCGTACCTGCACAGGGCCGGACAGGGAGCCGGGTTTTGCCGGGCGGTTCTGGAAGCGGCCGGGTCGTTGATGAAAGATTTCAATAACGTGATGGGACTGTTTAAAACAGGACCCGGCGGGAAAATTTTACTTTATGGTGCGGAACAGCATGAGGGAAGTCTGGAAGGTAAACTGCTGGAATTGATTGTCAGTATCCGCCAGGAGGCCAGGGCCAGGAAAGATTGGGCCGTTGCGGACAGGATCAGGGACGGCCTGAAGGACATAGGCATAGTTCTGGAAGACACCCCCCAGGGTGTCAGGTGGAAGAAACAGGTGTAAAAATGCAGGATTGGAACCGGTTTTTTTCCGGTATGGGAACCGAACAGCCGCATTTGCTGCCCCCCCTTGTCCTCGCTTATATAGGGGACGCGGTATATGAGCTGATGGTGCGGAGGCATGTGCTGAACAGGGGTTTTACCCGTACCGACAGGATTCATAAGGAAACGGTGAGGTATGTCAGCGCCGGTACCCAGGCCAGGGTTTTTATGTCCATTGAGGGTATGCTCAGCGAGGAAGAGGCCGGGATAGCGAGGCGCGGGAGAAATGCGAAGAGCGCTCATTTTCCCAGGAGCGCGGACGTAATTTCGTACAGGCGCAGCACCGGCCTGGAGTGCCTGGTGGGGTACCTGTTTCTCAGGGGTGACCTGGACAGGCTTGCCTGGATAATGGAAAGGATTTTTTCCCTTGTGGAAAACGAAGACTGATTAATTTGCCCTTTCCATAGCTGACCCAAACTGGTGGTGAATTATTGAAATGAGAGGTAGCGCTTCTGAAAATCTTCTGGCCGGCAGGAATCCGGTCAGGGAGGCCCTTAAGTCCGGCAGGCCGGTTGACAGGATTATTGTTGTGCAGGGAGAAAGGTCCGGGGGGCTGGGCGAAATTGTTAAAATGGCCCGGGAGAGAGGTGTTCCGGTTCAGGCGGTAAGCCGGGAAAGGCTGGATGCCCTTTCAGGAGGCTCAAGGCACCAGGGGGTTATAGCCTATATCGCCGCAAGGGGGTATGCCGATCTGGAAGACATTATCGCCGGGGCGGGCGACACCCCCTTTATTCTTTTGCTGGATGAAATAAACGACCCCCACAACCTGGGAGCCATTTTACGCACGGCGGAAGCCACCGGGGTGAGCGGTGCGGTGATTCCAAAGCGCCGTTCAGTTTCCCTTAACACCACTGTGGCAAGGGCCTCGGCCGGGGCTGTGGAATATGTTCCCGTTGCCAGGGTGGCCAATATGGCGCAGACTATAGAGGGGTTAAAGGAGAGAGGTATCTGGGTGGTGGGGGCCGATGCCGGTGCTCCGGAACTGTACTGGAAGGCCAGGCTGGACGGGCCCCTGGCCCTGGTTGTGGGTGGGGAGGACAAGGGGCTGAGCCGGCTGGTGCGGGAAAAATGTGACTTTTTAGTCCGGCTGCCCATGGTTGGCAGGGTGGAGTCGCTCAATGCATCGGTTGCCGCGGCCCTTATAATGTATGAGGTTCTAAGGCAGAGGACCTGCCGGAAATAGAGGTTGGAAGGCCGGAAGTTGGAAGTAGGAAAGATGAATTAGGGAAATGGCCATGAAAGAATACCTTGTTGTTGACGGCTACAATATAATATTTTCCTGGCCCCAATTGGAGAAGCTCAAAAAGAACCTCGACCATGCCAGGGTCAGGCTTCTGGATATGCTGGTCAATTATGCGGCCATGAGCGGCGAAGAAGTGGTGGTGGTTTTTGACGCCCACCTGGTGAAAAATAATCCGGAGCACTGGGATGCAGCGGGGAAAAACGTCGAAGTGATTTTCACCCAGGAGGGGGAAACTGCGGATTCGCTGATAGAGCGGCTGGTAAGGGACCTGTCCGCAAAGGGGAGGGTGTATGTGGCAACATCGGACTGGACGGAGCAAAGCATGATCTTCGGCTCGGGCGCATACAGGCTGACCCCGAGGGAATTGCTGGAAAAAGTCAGCAGCATGCGCAATGAGGCCGGCCGTCATTGCAAAACAATGCCTCCCGGACAGTCATATCTTGAAAACAGGTTGGTTGACGAAGTGAGAAAAACCCTGGAGGACTGGAGAAGAAGGAAAGAATGATTAGTACTTATACTGATATTCTTTTACTGTCGGAACTCAGAATTCAGAACTCAGGACTCAGAAGTTCCCGGCATTCCTTATAAGTTATTAGGGGTGATTTGCTTAGTTGGCGAATCTCCATGGTTTTTATGGTTTAAAAATGACCTAATTTTTCATCCCCGGTAGTGCCGAACTATCGGCATGCTGAGTTCTGAGTCCTGAGTTCGTGCCGTCTGCAAGACGGCGCCGCCCGGAGGGCGGCTATTTTGCGATATATCTTGACTGAGTTTTTGACGTAAGTTATAATAGGCTTGGCTAACTTGTAAAGAAAGCGGAAGAATACCCCCCTGTAAAAAAGAACGATTGTCTGGATGTGGTATGTCCGGGCTTTAATTATTTTGGAGGAAAAGGCTTTTATTTTTTAGATAAGCGGTTGACCGTTTAACCGATCTGTTGGTTCTTCCATGTAAAGTTATAGAAGATGGAGGGATATCGTTGAGCTTAAACGCCCAGAGAGAGGTTGCCGGCGGTTTTCATCTTTTAATTGACGAGGATGTTGTGGAATATGCCCGCGAGGGTGATGATGTGGCCCTGGAGTACCTTATAAATAAATATAAAAATTTTGTCCGTGCAAAAGCCCGCTCGTATTTCCTGATTGGAGCCGATCGGGAAGATATAATCCAGGAGGGCATGATTGGTCTATATAAAGCCATCCGCGATTTTAGAATGGACAAGCTTTCTTCCTTCAGGGCATTTGCCGAACTATGCATTACCCGCCAGATAATAACGGCCATCAAAACCGCCACAAGGCAGAAGCATATCCCTCTAAATTCCTATGTATCACTTAACAAGCCTATTTATGACGAGGACTCCGACCGCACACTGCTGGACGTTATCTCCGGCACAAAAATTACAGATCCCGAGGAGCTTATAATCAGCCGCGAAGAATTTGATGATATCGAGGAAAAGATGGGGGAAATTTTAAGCTCCCTGGAGTGGAAAGTGCTGATGTCATACCTGGAAGGAAAGTCCTATCAGGAAATAGCCGAGGATTTGAAAAGGCATGTAAAATCCATAGACAATGCCCTTCAGAGGGTTAAGCGGAAACTTGAGCGGTACCTGGAAAAAAGGGAAGCATGAGTAAAAACGGCAGCAAAAAACCCCCCAGGCTTGACCCGGGGGTTTTTTTAAAACCATAAAAAACCAGGGCATGGAGTGTTGACACCCGCTGGTTTTTCTGTTAACATAGTTTTTGCGTCTGGAGATAGTAATTCATCCGGAAGCAGTTTCAGAAAAGGTGATATTGCCGGCGTAGCTCAATTGGCAGAGCAGCTGACTTGTAATCAGCAGGTTGCGGGTTCGAGTCCCATCGCCGGCTCCAGTTTGAGAAGTGAGACATGAAAAGCGAGAAGTGAGATTAAGAAGGAATTGACCAAAGGTCAATTCCAACAAGAATCCCGCCTCCAACCTCTCACTTCCCACATCTAATTTGGAGGGGTTCCCGAGCGGCCAAAGGGAGCAGACTGTAAATCTGCCGGTAGACACCTTCGCAGGTTCGAATCCTGCCCCCTCCACCAATTTTTCCTAAATACTGACGGTCCGGGAACCAGCCCGGCACCTGAAGTTTCAGCATCGCGGGGTGGAGCAGCTGGCAGCTCGTCGGGCTCATAACCCGAAGGTCGTAGGTTCAAATCCTACCCCCGCAACCATGCCGCTGTAGCTCAGTAGGTAGAGCGCATCCTTGGTAAGGATGAGGTCACCGGTTCAATCCCGGTCAGTGGCTCCAAATTCAGAAATAGGACTTCATTCGTCGGAGTACAATAAAATTCCGGCGAATGAAGTCTGACGACTGACAACCGAATGCGGCGGCGTAGCTCAGATGGTTAGAGCACACGGTTCATACCCGTGGTGTCCGGGGTTCAAATCCCTGCGCCGCTACCAAGCGAGAGAAAACCGGCAAATATGCCGGTTTTTCCTTTATGAAAATTTATAAAAACAAAAAAGGATTTCTTTTTTTAAGAAAGTATATTCATTTATGTATATAATAGCTAAAATAGTTATTTTAAATTAATCATTTCGTCATGAATCGCCTTATGTGAGTGTCAGAACTATAATTTTTTGTTAAGGGCTAACTGCATCTATCAGATTATCACAGTGGGAGAAAAACCTTTTTGTGTCTTTCCGCTCTTTAAATAAAGGCGTTGTCCGGAGCAGGGAAAGTTCGGATATGCAGTGCAGTGCGGTTGGAGGGCAGGATGGGATAAGGATGGTGATATTTGGTGAGCTTGACTGTATTGATAGTGGAGGATGACCCTCAAATCAGGCAGATAATTAAAAGAACAGCAGGCAAAATACCTGGTGTGGAGGTTGTGGGGGAGGCCGGGGGCGGCGTAAAAGCCCTCAAGATGTATGAGGCGCTGCGTCCAAAGGTGGTAACAATTGATATAGACATTCCGGAAAAAAACGGATTGGAACTGGCAAGGGATATTTTTGATGTAAACCCCTGGACTTACATTGTTTTTTGTACAGGCTTCCCGGAGTTCAGGGACAAGGCTTTTGAAATCTATGCCTTCGACTATCTTGTAAAGCCATTCAAGATGGAGAGGATTAAACAGACGCTGTCACGCATTATGGCCATTGATTCGTCAAGAACGGGGAATGCCGGGGGATCGGGGTTCGAAATACAACAAAAATCCTTGGTGAAGGGGTCCAAATTGTTCAGAGATGCTGATAGGTACCTGATGATTGATTTTAAAGATATAATTTTTATTACCCGTGAGAACAGGAAAACCACGGTTCACTATTTCGGGGGCAAAATATATACGGATGAGACATTGAGTTCTCTGGAGGAGCAGCTGAGGGGACAGATGTTTTACCGCTCTCACAAGGGGTTTCTGATAAACCTGAATATGGTAAGGGAACTGGTTCCCTGCGGTAAAAGCACTTATCAGGTGGTGATGGCCAATACTTTGGAAAGGCCGCTGATGACATGGGAAAAGCTGCGTGAGCTGGAAAATATGACAAGGGTAAGAAAGGGAAGATAATATATCGATTTGGCGGATGGTCCCTTTCAACGTCCTTCCCGGCGGGAACAATTAATTATTTTGTTATGTACGGGGAGGATTTTTTTTTGCGGTATCGAATTTACTACTGAAAATTTTTGCCGGCGTGACCTGGAATTGCCGGGCAAAACCGGGAGAAGGTTGCAAAACCCGCCAGAAGGCGTCTTATATGTGAATCGCATACCGCCACTGATTATTATCGTTATTTATCAAAGGAGGAAGTTTCAAATGGGCAAGGCGAAATTTGAGCGTACAAAACCGCACGTAAACATTGGGACTATAGGTCACGTGGACCATGGCAAGACAACGCTGACAGCGGCGATAACAGTGGTGCTGAACACAGTGGGGAAGGCCACGGTAAAGAAGTACGACGAAATCGACAACGCACCGGAAGAGCGGGAGCGCGGCATAACCATCAACACGGCGCACGTGGAGTATGAGACTGACGCGCGGCACTATGCGCACGTGGACTGCCCGGGGCACGCCGACTATGTAAAGAACATGATTACCGGGGCGGCCCAGATGGACGGGGCAATACTGGTGGTATCGGCGGCGGACGGCCCGATGCCGCAGACCCGGGAGCATATACTGCTGGCCCGCCAGGTTGGGGTGCCGTATATAGTGGTGTACCTGAACAAGGCGGACATGGTGGATGACCCGGAACTGCTGGAGCTGGTGGACATGGAAGTGCGTGAGCTGCTGTCCATGTACGAGTTTCCGGGGGACGACACACCGATAATAACCGGTTCGGCGCTGAAAGCGCTGGAGTGCGGCTGTGGGAAAAGGGAATGTGAATGGTGCAAATCCATATGGGAACTGATGGACGCGGTGGACAGCTATGTGCCGACACCGGAGAGGGACATAGACAAGCCGTTTTTGATGCCCGTGGAGGACGTATTCAGCATCACCGGCCGGGGCACGGTGGCCACCGGGCGTGTTGAGCGTGGAGCGATCAAGGTTGGAGAAGAAGTAGAGATAGTTGGTTTGCAGGATAAGCCCAGGAAGACAGTGGTGACCGGAGTGGAAATGTTCCGGAAGCTGCTGGACCGCGGGGAGGCCGGAGACAACATAGGGTGCCTGCTGCGGGGAGTGGACCGGAAAGAGATAGAGCGGGGGCAGGTGCTGGCGAAGCCGGGGAGCATCAAGCCGCACACGCACTTTAACGCGGAGGTGTACGTGCTGACCAAGGAAGAGGGCGGGAGGCACACACCGTTCTTCAACGGATACCGCCCGCAGTTCTACTTCAGGACCACCGACGTGACCGGTGTAACCCAGCTTCCCGAGGGAGTTGAAATGGTAATGCCGGGAGACAACGTCCGTATAGAAATAAAGCTGATTACCCCCATAGCCATTGAAGAGGGGCTGCGCTTCGCCATTCGTGAGGGCGGCCGTACAGTGGGCGCCGGGGTGGTCACCTCCATAATTGATGACTAGAGCCTGTAAAAAATTGGCCCCGGTAAATTAAAAAAGGGGCCAATTTTTCACTGCAGCTTAGCCAAAAAGTGGTATACAAATCTGTTTAGCCGGGAAAATATTAACTAACCGAATCGCTCCGGCTTTATATTTGTAGAGAGACAACTATTGACAGGAAAATTTAATTATGATAAATTGTTTAAGGTTATTTTCAAATAGTTCTTCCAGGTTTTTTCTTTAGGAGGTGCGCGAATGCGAGTTGGTATCATCATGGCCTGCACAGAGTGCAAGCGCCGTAATTATACAACAACAAAGAACAAGAAGAACGATGCCGGCAGGATAGAGCTGAGAAAATATTGCAGGTTTTGCCATACTCATACTGTCCACAAGGAAACACGCTAGGCAGGTGTTTCCAAGTTAAGATGTCAATACCTAAAGCACCTCAGGCGGGTGTTTTATTATCTCTAATAATTTAGGCACTAGGGCATATGCTTGCAATTATTTAAGGATGTGGCGAATTTATGGCTTTAACCGGAAAACAGGACAAGGATCAAAACAGCAAAAAATTGGCGGTCAAGGGCGGAACCGGAATTAGTAAAAAGGATCCTGAAAAAAAGGTTGTGCCTAAAAACGTTAAAAAAGCGGCCCTTGCCAAGAAGGATACTGTTAACCGGGTTGAACAGATTAAAAAGTATTTCCGTGGTGTGTACAGCGAGCTTAAAAAGGTTCACTGGCCCACCAGGCGGGAAGTGCTTATTTATACCTCGGTAGTGGTGGTTGCTGTTGTTATTGTTGGAGCCCTTATCTGGGTGTTTGATTTGCTGATGAGTTTGGGCATTAGAGCTATTATGCCGTAGGAACCGGGAGGTGAGGGACCTGGAACGGGTCCCTTGAATTTATGAGCAAGCAATGGTACGTTATTCACACCTATTCTGGTTATGAAAACAAGGTTAAGGCCAACCTTGAAAAAAGGATTGAGTCCATGAACATGGAGGAGAAGATATTTCGAATCCTTGTTCCCATGGAAGATGAAATTGAAATAAAAGATGGAAAACGGAAAATAAGCAAGAAGAAGGTCTTTCCCGGGTATGTCCTTGTGGAAATGATTATGACCGATGATTCCTGGTATGTGGTGAGGAACACTCCCGGTGTGACAGGGTTTGTGGGAAGCGGGTCAAAGCCCATACCCCTCACTGAGCCGGAGGCCAGGCTGATAATGAGGTCAATGGGGGTAGATGAGCCCAGGGTGCGGATAGACCTGGTGGTAAACGACCATATCAGGGTGAAAAACGGACCCTTTGAGAATTTTGACGGAATTATTGAAGAGGTATTCCCCGATAAGGGTAAAATAAGGGCCAGAATATCCATGTTTGGCAGGGATACCCCTGTGGAACTGGAGAATTCACAGGTGGAAAAAATTTAGCCCGGCCGGCGGATACCATGGAAATAAAGTTTTGAAGTTTTGATCCCGGCATTACTTCAATACAGTATCAGCAGAGAAGGAGGTGTATCTTTAATGGCTAAAAGAGTTGCCGCTATAATCAAGCTGCAGTGTCCGGCAGGCAAAGCCACACCCGCGCCCCCGATAGGACCTGCCCTTGGTCAGCACGGTGTCAATATCATGGCTTTTGTCAAGGATTATAATGAGCGCACGGCTTCTCAGGCCGGTTTGATCATTCCGGTTGAGATTACTGTTTACGAGGACCGCTCCTTTACCTTTGTTACAAAAACCCCGCCTGCGTCCGTTCTGCTCAAAAAAGCCGCAGGCATCGAGTCAGGTTCCGGGGAGCCCAACAAGAAAAAGGTGGCCAAGATAGCCCAGTCAAAGGTGCGTGAAATCGCCGAATCCAAGATGCAGGACCTGAACGCCGTTACGGTGGAGGCAGCCATGCGCATGGTGGAGGGAACAGCGCGCAGCATGGGTATCGAAATTGTAGAAGGTTGATTTTTTTAAGTTAGTGGGAGGATATTCGGTGACAAACTGGATCCGCTAATACCACAGGGAGGTTATACAGATGGCAAAGCTGGGAAAAAAGTTAACAGACGCATTAAAAGAGGTTGATCGCACAAAAATGTACGAGCCCCAGGAAGCCCTTGAGCTGGTTAAAAAACTGGCGCCCGCCAAGTTTGATGAAACAGTTGAAACTGTTGTCAAGCTGGGTGTTGACCCGCGTCACGCCGACCAGCAGGTCCGCGGAGCGGTGGTTTTACCCCACGGCACAGGAAAGACAAGGACTGTACTGGTCTTTGCCAAGGGGGATAAGGCCAGGGAGGCCGAGGAGGCCGGAGCTGACTTTGTCGGCGCCGAGGACATGGTGGAAAAAGTGCAGAAGGAAGGCTGGCTGGGCTTTGATGTGGCCATTGCCACCCCTGATATGATGGGAATGGTGGGAAAACTGGGACGAATCCTTGGACCCCGCGGCCTGATGCCCAACCCCAAGACGGGCACAGTGACCTTTGACGTTGCAAATGCCGTGCAGGAGGTTAAGGCCGGTAAGATAGAATACAGGGTTGACAAGGCCGGAATAATTCATGCTCCTATTGGTAAGGTTTCCTTTGATACCGATAAGCTGACGGAAAACCTGAGGGTTCTGGTGGAGCAACTTATCAGGGTCAAGCCCCAGGCGGCCAAAGGGCAGTATATTAAAGGGGTTACGGTTTGTTCAACCATGGGTCCGGGAATAAAAGTCAATTCGCAAAAAATAACTGCTTAGGAGAATGAATACAGTCGGAGATTCCCAGGCGGTTGTTACAAATAAATAGCATTAATTCAAGCTGTAGACAGCTGGCGCCTGTAAAGGCATAATGGTTGAGTACCGCCAGCCGAGGCCTTTGAAGTGACCTGCCGGATTAGGTGAATCCAGTGGCGGGCCTGTAGGCTGTACTGCAGGCCCGCCTTGTGTATTTATACGTCTTTACGGGATGAAAGGAGGTGCACCAATTGCCAACCAAACAGAAAAAGGAAGCAATTCTGGGGGAATTGAGAGAGGTTTTTAAGTCCTCCAAGGTGGCTATAATGGCCAATTACCGCGGCCTGGATGTGGCATCCATGACCAAGTTGCGGCGCCGGCTGGGAGAAAAGGGCTGTGGCCTCAAGGTCGCTAAAAATACTCTTACACTGAAGGTGGCCCGGGAGATGGGAATCGAGGGGCTGGACCCGTATCTGGAAGGTCCCACTGCCATAGCCTTCAGCGGTGATGATCTGGTGGCCCCGGCCAAGGTACTGTCCGATTTTGCCAGGGAGACCAAAATCCTGGAAGTGAAGGGCGGAATACTTGAGGGCAGCGTTATAGATGTCAAGGCTGTGCGGGAACTTGCCGACCTGCCATCCCGCGAAGTATTGCTCGGCAAGGTTCTGGGCGGTATGCAGGGTCCCATGTATGGGTTTGCAACAGTGCTGCAGGGTACATTGAGGAACTTTGTATATGCCCTGGAAGCCATACGCAAACAGAAGGCAGGGGAGACAGCCTGACCTGGTAAGTTTTTAAAAATATCCAACATAAAAACGGGAGGTTATAATAATATGTCCAAAGTTAATGAAATACTGGAAGCGGTAAAAGGTTTGACAGTTCTCGAGCTGTCCGAGCTCGTGAAAAAATTTGAGGAAGAATTCGGTGTCAGCGCAGCCGCCCCGGTGGCCGTAGCAGCCCCCGGCGCTGCAGCAGGCGCGGCCGCCCCCGCTGCAGAGGAAGAGCAGACTGAATTTGATGTAATTCTTACCGCAGCCGGAGACAAGAAGGTTAATGTTATCAAGGTGGTCAGGGAAGTTACGGGACTTGGCCTGAAGGAATCCAAGGATCTTGTAGACAACGCGCCCAAGCCTGTGAAGGAGAAGCTGAGCAAGGAAGAGGCGGCCGCCCTGAAGGCCAAGCTGGAAGAACAGGGAGCCACCGTGGAAATAAAGTAGCTGCAGGTGCAGTCGACATGCGACGGCAGAAATCGAGGAAAGCCAGTGAAAATGGCTCCTTTGCCAAAAGCCCCCTGTATGGGGGCTTTTGGCTCATCGAAAGAGGGCCCGCGCAAGCAGGCCGGCCAGGATAGTGAACTCGTTCAGCCAGGCTGAACATCGGGGCTTCAGATGGGGATTCAACCCCGCCTGAAGTGAAAAAAAGAACTCCCACTTGTAGAAATGGGAGTCTTGGAAATAAGATAAATGTGTTTTGCGGGATGTGGATATAATAATTTTTGAAATATATATTGACATATTTTTTTCTATGTGCTAAAATTGTAAAATCGTTTACTCCAAAACTTTCCAAATTAAGGATTGGCCGTGGTAAATATAAGTATCCGCTGGTATTTTTTGGGGAAAAATATTTTAGATATGGTATTATCCATACATTGAAGCGAGGTTTTTGGATATCGGGGACCTTGCTTTTCGTTGTTTGTTTTATGAATCATTATTGGGGGTGTGGCGATTTACATGTATGCCGAACAGATGGGTGTAAGAGAAAGAAAAAATTTCGGCAAGTTGAGGGAAGTCCTGGAGCTGCCAAACCTTATTGAAATCCAGAAAAATTCTTATGCCTGGTTTTTAAAGGATGGTTTGAGGGAGGTTTTTCAAGACATTTCCCCAATACAGGATTTTACCGGTAATCTTGTATTGGAATTTCTCGACTATACCCTGGGTGATCCCAAATACAGCGTTGAAGAATGCAAGGAAAGGGATGTTACCTTCGCTGCTCCCTTAAGGGTAAAGGTGAGGCTTATAAACAAGGAAACCGGGGAGGTAAAGGAGCAGGAAGTATTCATGGGCGACTTCCCGCTGATGACCGATAAGGGGACGTTTATCATAAACGGCGCTGAAAGGGTCATTGTAAGCCAGTTGGTCAGGTCCCCCGGTGTATATTTTGGAGATATGATTGATCCCAGTGGAAAAAGGTTGTTCACGGCCACAATTATTCCAAACAGGGGCGCATGGCTGGAATTCGAGACAGACATCAATGACCACATATTTGTAAGGATTGACAGGACAAGGAAAATTCCGGCCACCGTTTTGATAAGGGCGCTGGGCTATGGCACAAAGGCCAAGATTGCAGAGCTTTTCGGCGACAACCCTCATATACAGGAAACACTGACCAGGGATAACTCGGACTCAGAGGAAGAGGCCCTGGTGGAGATATACAAGCGGCTGAGGCCCGGAGAGCCTCCCACCGTTGAAAGCGCCAGATCGCTGCTGGAAGCGCTGTTTTTTGACCCCAAAAGGTATGATCTGGCCAATGTGGGCCGTTATAAAATTCAAAAGAAGCTGAAGCACGGGATATTGTACCGCTTCAGGGAGAATGGAAACTCAGGGGAGGTATTTGACAGGTACCTTAACAAGATGGTTCCCGCTGATCGTGAGTTTATAAGGGAACTGGTGCCTGAGGACATTATTGAGACAGTGAAGTACCTCCTCAATCTGATAGAGGGACAGGGGTCGGTGGATGACATAGACCACCTGGGCAACAGGAGGCTGCGTTCTGTCGGCGAACTCCTGCAAAATCAGTTCAGAATAGGCCTTTCCCGCATGGAGAGGGTGGTCAGGGAAAGGATGACCATTCAGGACGTTGACGTGATAACTCCACAGGTATTGATTAACATAAGGCCTGTGGTGGCGGCCATAAAGGAGTTTTTTGGCTCCAGCCAGCTTTCGCAGTTCATGGACCAAACCAACCCGTTGGCCGAGCTGACCCACAAGAGAAGGCTTTCAGCCCTTGGCCCAGGAGGCCTGAGCCGCGAGCGGGCAGGCTTCGAGGTTCGCGATGTGCACCACTCACACTACGGCAGAATGTGTCCCATTGAGACCCCTGAAGGTCCGAATATCGGACTTATCGGGTCTCTGAGCACCTATGCCAGAATAAATGAATTCGGTTTTATCGAAACCCCCTACCGGAAGGTGGACAAGGACAAAAAGCAGGTTACCGAGGAAATTGTATACCTTACAGCTGACGAGGAAGAGGGCCATATAATAGCACAGGCCAACGCCCCCCTGGACGAGAATGGCTATTTCAAGGAAAACAAGGTGAATGCCAGGCACGGCCCGGATATCCTGGTGGTTACCACTGACCGTGTTGACTTCATGGATGTATCGCCCAAACAGGTATTCAGCGTGGCCACGTCTCTTATTCCTTTTTTGGAGCATGATGATGCCAACCGCGCCCTGATGGGCGCCAACATGCAGCGGCAGGCTGTTCCCCTTCTCAAGGCCCAGGCCCCGCTGGTGGGAACGGGTATTGAGTACAAGGCCGCCAAGGATTCGGGGGTTGTGGTCCTGGCCGGGGAGGGCGGCACGGTGGAGAAGGTCACCGCCACCGAAATAGTGATAAGGACCGACAGCGGCCGCCTTGACACATACAGGCTGCATAAGTTCAAAAGGTCCAACCAGGGCACCTGTATCAACCAGAAGCCCATTGTTTCCAAGGGGCAGATTGTGGAGCCGGGCCAGGTGATAGCCGATGGCCCTTCCACCGATCTGGGCGAACTTGCCTTGGGAAGGAATATACTGGTGGCCTTTATGCCCTGGGAGGGCTATAACTACGAGGACGCCATCCTGGTCAGCGAAAAGGCGGTCAAGGAGGATTTTTTCACCTCCATTCATATAGAAGAATACGAGTGTGACGCCCGTGACACCAAGCTGGGCCCCGAGGAGATTACCAGGGATATTCCCAACGTGGGTGAAGAAATATTAAAGGACCTGGACGAAAGGGGAATTATCAGGGTCGGGGCCGAGGTCAGGCCCGGAGACATACTTGTGGGCAAGGTCACACCCAAG
This sequence comes from Bacillota bacterium, assembly GCA_049325075.1. Taxonomy (GTDB): domain Bacteria; phylum Bacillota; class Desulfotomaculia; order Desulfotomaculales; family Desulfocucumaceae; genus BRHc4a. The sequence continues at coordinate 23,890 of JBMOPF010000077.1, forward strand.
GGTGAGACCGAGCTTACTGCGGAAGAGCGGCTGCTAAGGGCTATATTTGGTGAAAAGGCAAGGGAAGTGCGCGATACCTCGCTGAGGGTGCCCCACGGGGAATCCGGCAAGGTAGTGGACGTCAAGGTGTTTTCCAGGGAAAACAGCGACGAGCTGCCCCCCGGGGTCAACCACCTGGTGAGGGTGTATATAGCCCAGAGAAGGAAAATCTCCGAGGGTGACAAGATGGCCGGACGCCACGGCAACAAGGGGGTCATCGCCCGTATTCTGCCGGAAGAGGATATGCCCTTTCTGCCGGACGGGACGCCTATAGAAATAGTGCTCAACCCGCTGGGTGTTCCTTCAAGGATGAACCTGGGCCAGGTGCTTGAGGCTCACTTGGGCTGGGCGGCGAAAGCCCTGGGCTGTTATGTGGCCACTCCGGTATTTAACGGCGCCCAGGAAGGGGATATACTGGATTCCCTGAAGGAGGCGGGCCTTCCGGAGAACGGGAAAATCGTGCTTTACGACGGGCGCACCGGGGAGCCCTTCGATAATCCCATTACCGTGGGGTATGTATACATGCTTAAACTGGCCCACCTGGTGGACGATAAAATCCATGCCAGGTCTACCGGACCCTATTCCCTTGTTACCCAGCAACCCCTGGGCGGCAAGGCTCAGTTCGGCGGGCAGCGGTTTGGCGAGATGGAGGTCTGGGCCCTGGAGGCATATGGGGCGGCCTACACTTTGCAGGAGATACTGACCGTCAAGTCGGACGACGTGGTTGGCCGGGTGAAAACGTATGAGGCCATAGTAAAAGGGGAAAATGTTCCCGAACCCGGCGTGCCGGAGTCGTTCAAGGTGCTTATCAAGGAACTGCAAAGCCTGGCCCTGGATGTAAAAGTTCTTTCGGAGGATGAAAGTGAAATTGAGATAAAGGAAATTGAAGAGGATATACATGAAACCGCCAAAGATCTCGGACTGGATCTCGCAGAAGGGGATTCACTGCCCGAAGTAAGTGATTATGACGATGATGTCGAGGAAGAGGATGAATACAACGACGAGTTTATAGAAGAAGATTTCGAGCTGGAAGATGAGGAAACGGTATAGCTGAGAAGTGAGAAGTGAAAAGTGAGATTAAGAAGGACTCGGCCAAAGTCAATATCAGCGAGAGTCTCACCTCTAATCTCCCACCTCAATTTTTCGAAGGGAGCGTGGTTTCATGCTGGACCTCAATAATTTTGATCGGATACGCATAGGTTTGGCTTCCCCCGATCAAATCAGGGAATGGTCAAGTGGTGAGGTGAAAAAACCGGAGACCATCAATTACCGCACGCTCAAGCCTGAAAGAGACGGACTGTTTTGCGAGAGAATTTTCGGTCCCACCAGGGACTGGGAATGCCATTGCGGTAAATATAAGCGTGTCAGATACAAAGGAGTGGTATGTGACCGCTGTGGAGTTGAAGTTACCCGCTCAAAGGTTAGAAGGGAAAGGCTTGGGCATATTGAGCTGGCCGCCCCGGTTTCCCATATATGGTATTTCAAGGGTATTCCCAGCCGCATGGGGCTTTTGCTGGATATGTCCCCAAGGGCGCTGGAAAAGGTGCTGTATTTTGTTTCATATATTGTAACCGATGGCGGCGATACCGGACTTATCAAGAAACAGCTGCTTACTGAAACCGAATACAGGGAATACAGGGAGAAATACCCGGCGGGATTTAAGGCCGGCATGGGGGCGGAGGCAATATTAAAGCTCCTGGAGGAAATTGACCTGGATGAGCTGAGCAGGGAACTGCGCCAGGAGTTGAGAGAGGTAACCGGGCAGAGGAAAATAAGGGCTATACGGCGGCTTGAGGTGGTGGAGGCCTTTCGCAAGTCAGGCAACCGCCCGGAGTGGATGATTATGAAGGTTGTTCCGGTTATTCCCCCGGAGCTGAGGCCAATGGTACAGCTTGACGGAGGAAGGTTTGCCACCTCGGACCTCAATGACCTTTACCGCAGGGTAATTAACAGGAATAACCGCCTCAAGAGGCTTTTGGACCTGGGGGCCCCCGACATAATTGTGCGAAATGAAAAGAGAATGCTCCAGGAAGCGGTGGACGCCCTTATAGACAATGGCCGCAGGGGACGTCCCGTCACCGGTCCCGGCAACCGCCCCCTGAAATCCCTCAGTGATATGCTGAAGGGGAAACAGGGACGTTTTCGCCAGAACCTGCTGGGCAAGAGGGTTGACTATTCCGGGCGTTCAGTCATTGTGGTGGGGCCGACGCTGCACCTGCACCAGTGCGGTTTGCCCAAGGAGATGGCCCTTGAGCTGTTCAAGCCTTTTGTAATGAAGCGCCTGGTAAACGAGGGGCATGCCCATAATATAAAGAGCGCCAAAAGAATGGTGGAGAGGGTAAGGCCCGAGGTATGGGATGTGCTGGAAGAGGTGATCAGCGAGCACCCGGTGCTGCTGAACAGGGCACCCACCCTGCACAGACTGGGCATCCAGGCTTTTGAGCCGGTGCTGGTGGAGGGCAAGGCCATTCAGATTCACCCGATGGTCTGTACGGCATACAACGCCGACTTTGACGGTGACCAGATGGCGGTTCACGTTCCCCTGGCGGCGGAGGCCCAGGCCGAGGCCAGGCTGCTTATGCTCTCATCCCATAACATTCTAAACCCCAAGGACGGCAGGCCGGTGGCAATTCCCACCCAGGACATGGTGTTGGGCAGCTACTACCTTACAATGGAAAAAAGTGGCGCACCGGGCGAGGGCAAGTGCTTTTACGATCAGTGCGAGGCCATTACAGCCTATGATAACGGCGCTATAAGCCTGCATGCGAAGATAAAGGTCAAGCGCGACGGGGAATTGCTGGAAACCACCGTGGGAAGGCTTTTGTTCAATGAGGTTATTCCCAAAGAGCTGGGTTATATAAACCGTGTGGTGGACAAAAAGGAAATGAGCAAAATAGTGGATGAGTGTTACCGTGAGCTGGGATATTCGGCCACCGGGACGCTGCTGGACGGGATTAAAAAGCTGGGCTTCCATTTTGCCACCAAGGCCGGTGTTACCATTGGCATTTCAGATATAACCATTCCTGACAAGAAGAAAGAAATTATCGGCCAGACAGACCTAGAGGTTGAAAAGGTGGAGATGCAGTACCGCCGCGGTCTTATAACAGACGACGAGCGCTACAGAAAGATTATCGGGCTTTGGAACGAGGCCACTGAAAATGTTACCAGGGCGCTTATGGAAAGCCTGGACCGTTTCAACCCGGTTTACATGATGGCCACCTCCGGCGCCCGGGGTAATATTCAGCAGATACGCCAGCTGGCCGGAATGAGGGGGCTGATGGCAGACCCCTCCGGCAGGATTATAGACCTGCCCATCAAGGCCAATTTCAGAGAAGGACTCACCGTGCTGGAATACTTCATTTCAACTCACGGGGCAAGAAAAGGCCTTGCCGACACCGCCCTCAGGACCGCCGACTCGGGCTATCTTACCAGGAGGCTGGTGGATGTGGCCCAGGATGTCATAGTCAGGGAAGTGGACTGCGGAACTGAAGAGGGGATAGAGGTTTCAGAGATCAAGGACGGTACCGAGGTTATTGAAAAGCTGGAGGACAGGATCAGAGGACGTATCGCCCTGGAAGATATAGTCCATCCCGGGACCGGGGAAGTACTTGTTCGGAAGGGTGATGTAATAAGCAACCGGGCGTCCGACGCCATTTTAGCCGCCGGTATTAAAAAGGTAAAAATTCGCTCAGTGCTTACATGTAAATCCCGGTACGGCGTGTGCATAAAATGTTACGGCAGAAACCTGGCTACAGGCCATATGGTTGATATCGGTGAGGCGGTGGGAATTATCGCCGCCCAGTCCATTGGTGAGCCGGGTACACAATTGACCATGCGCACCTTCCATACCGGGGGCGTGGCCGGGGATGATATTACCCAGGGTCTGCCCAGGGTGGAGGAGCTTTTCGAGGCCCGCAGGCCCAAGGGGCAGGCGGTTGTGTCGGAGCATGAGGGTGTCGTCGAGATACGGGAGGTCAAGGGGCGCCGTGAGATTGAGATAGTGAGCCCGGACGGGGAGAGAAACACTTATCAGGTTCCTTACGGGGCAAGGATGAAGGTGCATGACGGGGACCGGGTGGAGGCCGGGGACGAACTGACCGAGGGCTCGGTCAATCCCCACGATCTTTTGAAGATCAAAGGCCCCCATGGGGTTCAGGTGTACCTGCTTCAGGAGGTGCAGCGGGTATACAGGCTGCAGGGTGTTGATATCAACGACAAGCACATTGAGGTTATGATCAGGCAGATGCTCAGAAAGGTTAAGATTGAGGATCAGGGTGACACGGATCTGCTGCCCGGAGGCCTGATTGATATTTTCGACCTGGAAAAGGAAAATGAGGTAATGGAGGAGGAAGGCAGGCTTACCGCCTCCGGAAAACCCGTTCTGCTGGGAATAACAAAGGCCTCACTGGCCACGGATTCCTTCCTGTCGGCGGCATCCTTCCAGGAAACCACCAGGGTGCTTACAGAGGCGGCCATCAAGGGTAAAATGGATCCGTTGCTGGGGCTGAAGGAGAATGTGATTATCGGCAAGCTGGTTCCGGCAGGGACCGGCATGAGCCGCTACAGAAACATAGAGGTGGTTCCGGACGGGGCACTGGACCCGGAATCCGATAATGACCTTGGCGACCCGGGGTATAACATGGACATGGAAGACGGTTTGGATATGGATACACTGGGTGCTTCCGCCGAGTGAACATCTGTTTGAGCAGCAGGCGGCCCGGCAGGGTGAGGAAAACAATTATTGACAATGGTTATTTCAGATGGTAAGATATAAAAGTGTCTGGATTCAGGAGGTGTAATCCGCCATGTCGCTGGAACGACTGTCAAGGGCCCATAAAAAGACTGTCGGGTCCAAGCAGACGTTGAAGGCCATTGAACACGATCAGGCCAAGGTGGTGTATGTGGCCAGGAACGCAGAGCGCCATGTGACGGATCCTATAATCAGGGCCTGCTCGGCTAAATCGGTGCCGGTAATTATGGTGGAAAGCATGCAGGCTCTGGGTAAGGCCTGCGGAATCGAGGTAGGCTGCGCCTCCACAGCCATTGTGGAAGAATAGGTGTAAAGCGGCCCGCGTTCTGCCCGCATTAATGCCTGTGCCGCCTTGCAAAACGCGGAGACTGTTCCGGATTTGTAATTCCGCTCCGACGCCTGCCATTGCGCCGGAGCGGGCTTTGATTTGATACAGGTGTTTTAAAATTCATCACAGTTCAGGAAGGAGGTGTATGTCGGTGCCTACCATCAACCAGCTGATACGCAAGGGTAGAGAAACACTTGCCAAAAAATCTTCGGCTCCGGCATTGAAGGAATGCCCCCAAAAAAGAGGGGTATGCACGAGGGTTTATACGACAACCCCCAAAAAACCCAATTCGGCTCTGCGTAAAGTAGCCCGCATAAGGCTTACCAACGGCATTGAGGTTACTTCTTATATCCCCGGGATAGGACACAACCTGCAAGAGCACTCTGTTGTTCTGGTCCGGGGCGGCAGGGTTAAGGATCTTCCCGGTGTAAGATACCATATTGTACGGGGAGCGCTTGATTCGGCGGGAGTGCAGAACAGAAACCGCAGCCGGTCGAAATATGGCTCCAAGAGGCCCAAGAAGTAATTATTAATATATGAAAAAGCATAATTTTTTTCGGAAGGGGGGAGATTTGTGCCCAGAAGGGGAAGCGTCAAAAGAATAGAGGTAGAACCGGATCCGGTGTACGGCAACAAGGTGCTGTCAAAGCTGATCAATCAGATAATGCTTGATGGAAAAAAGGGAACAGCTGAAAAAATAGTGTATGGAGCTTTTGATATCATCAAGGAAAAGACAGGCAAGAACCCCCTGGAAGTTTTTGATCAGGCCATGAAAAATATCATGCCGGTGCTGGAGGTTAAGGCCCGCAGGGTTGGCGGCGCCAACTACCAGGTTCCTGTGGAGGTAAGACAAGAGCGCAGGCAGACATTGGGAATCCGGTGGCTTACCAATTATTCCAGGAGCAGGGCGGGCAAGACCATGGAAGAAAAACTGGCTTCGGAAATAATGGATGCGGCCAACAATACCGGGGCTACCATAAAGAAAAAGGAAGATACCCATAAAATGGCGGAAGCCAACAAGGCATTTGCACATTACAGGTGGTAAGGAGGGAGTCTTGATGGCGCGGCAGTACCCGTTGGAGAAAACACGTAATATTGGCATCATGGCACATATAGACGCCGGAAAGACTACCACCACCGAACGCATTTTGTTTTATACGGGCAGGGTCCATAAAATCGGGGAAGTCCATGATGGCGCGGCCACCATGGACTGGATGGTTCAGGAACAGGAGCGGGGGATCACAATAACCTCCGCGGCAACCACCTGCCAGTGGCGGGATCATTGTATAAATATTATCGATACACCCGGACACGTGGACTTTACCATGGAAGTGGAGCGCTCTCTGCGGGTGCTTGACGGGGCAGTTGCAGTCTTCTGTTCTGTGGGGGGCGTGGAGCCTCAGTCGGAAACGGTGTGGAGACAGGCGGATAAGTATCAGGTGCCGAGAATTGCCTATATAAACAAGATGGACCGTGTCGGCGCAGATTTCTTCAGGGGAATAAAAATGATCCGTGAACGGCTCGGGGCAAATCCAGTGGCTATGCAGTTGCCCGTGGGGTGTGAAGAGAATTTCAAGGGGATTATAGATTTAATTAAAAACAAGGCCATCATATACACTGATGATCTTGGCACCACCAGTGAGGAAACGGCAATACCCCGGGATATGCTGGAGATTTCCGAGCAGTACAGGGAAAAGCTGCTGGAGGCAGTGGCGGAGTATGATGAGGAACTGATGAACAAGTACCTGGAGGGTGAGGAAATATCTCCGGAAGAGATAAAAAGGGGAATTCGCAAGGCTACCCTGTCGGTCAGTATTATACCGGTGATTTGCGGTTCGTCCTTTAAAAACAAGGGTGTTCAGCCGCTGTTGGACGCTATTGTGGATTACCTGCCGGCCCCCAGCGATGTTCCGGCAATCCGGGGGATAGACCCGCAGTCCGATGACCTGAGGGAGGATGAAAGAATAGCAGACGACAGTCAGCCATTCTCCGCCCTGGCGTTCAAAATAATGTCGGACCCCTATGTGGGCAAGCTGACATTTTTCCGGGTTTATTCCGGAAGGCTGAATTCAGGGTCGTACATTTTCAATTCAACAAAAAGCAAGCGGGAGCGGGTTGGTCGGATACTGCGCATGCATGCCAACCACCGGGAGGAGATAGGGGAAGTTTTTACCGGTGACATAGTTGCCGCGGTCGGCCTTAGAGATACCACCACCGGTGACACGCTCTGTGATGAGAGCAGGCCCATAGTGCTTGAGTCCATAGAATTCCCGGAGCCTGTGATAGATGTGGCCATTGAGCCAAAAACAAAGGCTGACCAGGACAAAATGGGGATAGCGCTGGCCAAGCTTTCGGAGGAGGACCCCACCTTCAGGATTCACACTGACGCGGAAACCGGGCAGACCATTATTTCGGGCATGGGGGAACTTCACCTGGAGATAATTGTAGACCGGCTGCTCAGGGAGTTCAAGGTGGAGGCCAATGTGGGAAAACCCCAGGTGGCCTATAAGGAAACCATCAGGGGGAAGGTCAAGGCCGAAGGGAAGTTTATAAGGCAGTCGGGGGGCAGAGGCCAGTACGGCCATGTGGTGCTCGAGGTTGAGCCGGGGGAACCCGGCTCAGGGTTCCAGTTCGCCAATAAAATTGTTGGCGGGGTAATTCCCAAGGAATACATTCCGGCGGTGGAGGCCGGTGTAAGGGAAGCAATGGAAAACGGTGTCCTGGCGGGGTATCCCATGATAGACATCAAGGTAAGCCTTCTGGACGGGTCTTATCACGAGGTGGATTCTTCGGAAATGGCCTTTAAGATTGCCGGCTCAATGGGATACAAAAATGCAGCCGCCAAGGCCCAGCCTGTGCTGCTGGAACCGGTCATGAAGCTGGAAGTGGTAACAATGGATGAGTACATGGGTGATGTTATCGGTGACCTCAACTCAAGGCGGGGGAGAATAGAAGAAATCGAACCCAGGGGCAGCACCCAGGTTATTCACGCCACAGCGCCGCTGGCCGAGATGTTCGGCTACGCCACAGGCCTCAGGTCTGTTACCCAGGGAAGGGGAACATTTACAATGCAGTTCAGCCATTACATGGAGGTTCCCCAAAACATAGCCGGGAGTATAGTTACCCGGAGATGTGGTTAATTTTAAGGTAAAAAACGGATTTACATTTAAAACCAATGCATTTATCAAAGGAGGAAGTTTCAAATGGGCAAGGCGAAATTTGAGCGTACAAAACCGCACGTAAACATTGGGACTATAGGTCACGTGGACCATGGCAAGACAACGCTGACAGCGGCGATAACAGTGGTGCTGAACACAGTGGGGAAGGCCACGGTAAAGAAGTACGACGAAATCGACAACGCACCGGAAGAGCGGGAGCGCGGCATAACCATCAACACGGCGCACGTGGAGTATGAGACTGACGCGCGGCACTATGCGCACGTGGACTGCCCGGGGCACGCCGACTATGTAAAGAACATGATTACCGGGGCGGCCCAGATGGACGGGGCAATACTGGTGGTATCGGCGGCGGACGGCCCGATGCCGCAGACCCGGGAGCATATACTGCTGGCCCGCCAGGTTGGGGTGCCGTATATAGTGGTGTACCTGAACAAGGCGGACATGGTGGATGACCCGGAACTGCTGGAGCTGGTGGACATGGAAGTGCGTGAGCTGCTGTCCATGTACGAGTTTCCGGGGGACGACACACCGATAATAACCGGTTCGGCGCTGAAAGCGCTGGAGTGCGGCTGTGGGAAAAGGGAATGTGAATGGTGCAAATCCATATGGGAACTGATGGACGCGGTGGACAGCTATGTGCCGACACCGGAGAGGGACATAGACAAGCCGTTTTTGATGCCCGTGGAGGACGTATTCAGCATCACCGGCCGGGGCACGGTGGCCACCGGGCGTGTTGAGCGTGGAGCGATCAAGGTTGGAGAAGAAGTAGAGATAGTTGGTTTGCAGGATAAGCCCAGGAAGACAGTGGTGACCGGAGTGGAAATGTTCCGGAAGCTGCTGGACCGCGGGGAGGCCGGAGACAACATAGGGTGCCTGCTGCGGGGAGTGGACCGGAAAGAGATAGAGCGGGGGCAGGTGCTGGCGAAGCCGGGGAGCATCAAGCCGCACACGCACTTTAACGCGGAGGTGTACGTGCTGACCAAGGAAGAGGGCGGGAGGCACACACCGTTCTTCAACGGATACCGCCCGCAGTTCTACTTCAGGACCACCGACGTGACCGGTGTAACCCAGCTTCCCGAGGGAGTTGAAATGGTAATGCCGGGAGACAACGTCCGTATAGAAATAAAGCTGATTACCCCCATAGCCATTGAAGAGGGGCTGCGCTTCGCCATTCGTGAGGGCGGCCGTACAGTGGGCGCCGGGGTGGTCACCTCCATAATTGAGGACTAAGGTTTTACGATACCGGGGCGTACGGATATCCGGAGGAGCTTGTGCGTATACCGGCGAAAGGAGGTCTGCCCGTTGAAAAGACAAAAAATCCGCATCCGCTTGAAGGCCTATGATCACAACATGCTGGATCAGTCGGCGCAAAAGATTGTGGATACGGCAAAAAGGACCGGGGCCGATGTGGCCGGCCCGATTCCTCTGCCCACTGAAAAGAATATTTACACCATCCTTCGTTCACCCCATGTGAACAAGGACTCCCGGGAACAGTTTGAGATGAGGACGCACAAGCGCCTGATTGATATACTGGAACCCACACCGAAAACGGTGGATGCGCTGATGCGCCTGGATTTGCCGGCGGGAGTGGATATAGAGATTAAGCTTTAAATAAAGGCTTGCACGGAAACAAAGTTCACCTTGGGTGTCCCGTCAAGGGCTTGGCGCAAAGCGCCGGGGTGAACCTCTGGTTTTCGGCCGGCACTGGAGGTACGACTATGAAAAAGGCCATACTGGGCAAAAAATTGGGTATGACCCAGGTGTTTACCGATGAAGGCCTGGCCATACCTGTGACAGTTATAGAGACCGGGCCCTGCTATGTGGTGCAGAAAAAAACAGTGGAGAAGGACGGCTATGATGCCATCCAGGTTGGCTTCGGCACAAAACGCGAAAAGTTGTTCAATAAGCCGGAAAAAGGGCTCTTTAACAAGGCCGGAGTAAAGCCCCTGCGTTTTCTCAGGGAGTTCAGGCTGGAAGATTCCGGTCAGTACCAGGTGGGACAGGAGATAAAGGCAGATTTATTTGATTCGGGAGAAAAGGTTGATGTGGTGGGAACCTCGAAGGGCCGCGGCTTTTCAGGCGGCATCAAGAGGCATGGATTTCACCGTGGACCTATGGCCCATGGCTCCAAATACCACCGCCGCCCGGGTTCTCTGGGCGCCAAGGGCCCGGCCAGGGTATACAAGGGCCGCAGGCTTCCCGGACACTACGGGGCAGCCAGAATAACCGTTCAGAACCTTGAAGTGGTCAAGGTGGATGCGGAACGCAATATACTGGCGATTAAAGGCGCGGTTCCGGGACCCCGGGGCGGCCTGGTCATTATAAAAGATTCAGTCAAGGCCAATAAATAGCGGCGTGCAGAAAGGAGGAAACAAAATGCCGAAGGTTGCGCTATACAACACCAAGGGGGAACAGGTGGGGGAAATTGATCTGAACGAAAGCGTTTTTGGCGTTACTGTTCACCAATCCGTGCTGCACGACGCCGTGGTGGCATACCTGGCAAACCAGAGACAGGGGACCCATGACACAAAGACCAGGGGTGAGGTGCGGGGCGGCGGCCGCAAGCCGTGGCGGCAAAAGGGCACCGGCAGGGCCAGACAGGGCAGCACGCGTTCTCCAATATGGAGGGGCGGCGGAATTGTTTTCGGGCCGCATCCCAGGGATTACAGCATCAGGCTGCCTAAAAAGGTCAGGCGCCTGGCTATGAGGTCAGCCCTTTCGTCAAAGGTGCAGGATGGAAATATAATGGTGATTGACCAGCTTCAGCTGGGCCAGCCGAGAACAAAGGATGTTGTGCAGATACTGCAAAATCTGAAGGTGGAAAAAAAGGCGCTGCTGGTAACAGCCGACAAGGATGACAATGTGGTAAAGTCGGCCAGGAACATTCCGGGGGTTAAACCCACCACAGCGGGTCTCCTCAATGTATATGACCTGATGGCGCACCAGACTCTGGTTATCACCAGGGACGCGGTGAACAGGGTTGAGGAGGTGCTGGCGAAGTGAAGGACTCCAGAGATATATTGAAAAAGCCTCTGATTACTGAGAAAACAATGGACCTTGCCGGGGAGAACAAATATACTTTCGTGGTTGATTTAAACTCCAACAAGATAGAGATTAAAAGGGCCGTTGAAGAGCTTTTCAAGGTCAAGGTAACCAAGGTTCACACCATCCGCTGTAAAGGCAAGGAAGTAAGGGTCAGGGGCAGGCTTGGAAGGACATCTGATTATAAAAAGGCCATTGTTACCCTAAAAGAGGGTGACAAAATCGAGATATTTGAAGGAGTATAATTAAGTCGTCGGACGTCCGGCGCCGGTCGTCAGTGTGGAAGGTAATAACCTGAAGGCCATTGCGGCATGGGAGTTGGCGGAAGACGACTTAAAGGGCCATAAGATATTTTACTTCAGTCAAATGTATCAAACAGTCCGGCGACGGACGACTGACGACCGATGACTGAAATAGGAGGTAACCCAGGTGGCGATTAAAAAGTTTAAGCCCACATCGCCTGGTCGCAGATTTGTTACTGTATCGACCTTTGATGAAATAACCACGGACAAACCGGAAAAATCTCTTCTGGAGCCTTTGCATAAAAAGTCCGGCCGTAACAGCAGGGGGAAGATAACAGTAAGGCACCGCGGCGGCGGGCATAAAAGGCAATACAGGCTTATTGATTTCAAGAGAAACAAGGATGGCATTCCCGCCAAGGTTGCCACCATCGAATATGATCCCAACCGGTCGGCCAGGATAGCGCTGCTGCACTACGCTGACGGGGATAAAAGATATATTCTGGCGCCGCTTGGCCTTGAGGTGGGGATGACGGTTGTTTCCGGTCCGGAAGCGGATATAAAGGTGGGCAACACCCTTCCTTTGAGAAATATCCCGCTGGGCACCCTGGTCCATAATATTGAACTGTATCCCAAAGCAGGGGGACAGCTGGTGAGATCGGCCGGTACGGCTGCGCAGCTGATGGCAAAAGAGGGCAAGTATGCCAACCTCCGCATGCCGTCGGGTGAGATGAGGCTTGTTCTTCAGGAGTGCCGGGCGACAATCGGCCAGGTGGGGAATGTTGATCATGAAAATATCACTATAGGTAAGGCGGGGCGGGTCCGCTGGCTTGGCAAGAGACCCACTGTTCGCGGTGTTGTTATGAACCCGGTGGATCACCCCCATGGCGGTGGTGAAGGACGTTCGCCCATCGGGCGAAACCCCGTGACACCGTGGGGAAAACCGGCCCTGGGCGCCCGTACCAGGAAAAAGAAGCCCAGTGACCGCCTGATTGTCAAACGGAGAAACAAGTAGTGAGGAAGGAGGCTAGCACATGGGCCGTTCCCTGAAAAAAGGGCCGTATTGTGATGAAAAACTGCTCACCAGGGTCGAGGAAATGAACGCAAAGGGAGACAAGCGCGTCATCAAGACGTGGTCCCGGCGATCAACTATATTCCCCCAGATGATAGGGCACACTCTGGCCGTACATGACGGAAGGAAGCACGTGCCGGTGTATATCACTGAGGACATGGTGGGGCACAAGCTGGGTGAATTTGCGCCCACCAGAATGTTCAGAGGGCACGGACATCATACTGAGCGGTCAACTTCACTGAAATAAGGCGGCAGTCAGGCTGCCTGACTCAAGCCATTGTTAAGGAATAGGAGGGTCTACCTGTGGCAGAGACCATTTCGGAAGCAAAAGCTATTGCCAGGTATATCCGCATTTCTCCGCGCAAGGCCCGCGAGGTGGTGGACCTTATACGCGGCAAGGACCTGCGCGAGGCTCTGGCCATATTAAAATTTACGCCCAGGAGGGCTTCGGTTCCGGTTGCCAAAGTGGTACAATCGGCCGCAGCCAATGCGGAGCACAATTATGAAATGGATAGGGACAGTCTTTATGTAGCCGAATGTTACGTGGACCAGGGGCCGACACTTAAGCGTTTTCAGCCCAGGGCCATGGGGCGCGCCGACCTGATGCGCAGGCGCACCAGCCACATAACTGTGGTGTTAAGGGAAAAACACGGTAAATAAAGGAGGGCTAGCGTGGGCCAGAAGGTAAATCCAAAGGGTTTGCGGTTGGGCATTATCAGAGACTGGGATGGAAAATGGTACGCCGGTAAAAAGGATTTTGCCTCACTGCTGCACGAGGATGTAAAAGTCCGGAAATATATCAAGTCTAGGCTCTTTGCCGCCGGTATTTCCCGGACGCAGATAGAAAGGGCGGCCAACAGGGTCAAGGTTACCATCCATGCCGCCAAGCCCGGCATAGTGATAGGCCGTGGCGGGGCAGAGGTGGAAAACCTTCGTAAGCAACTGGAAAAGCTGACCGGCAAGCAGGTTCATGTAAATATTGCCGAAATAAAAGTTCCGGAAACAGACGCGCAGCTTGTGGCCGAGAATGTTGCCGCCCAGCTGGAAAAGAGGATTGCTTTCCGCAGGGCGATGAAGCAGGTTGTTTCCCGCAGCATGAAGATGGGCGCCAAGGGAATAAAGGTTGCCTGCTCGGGAAGGCTGGCCGGGGCTGAGATAGCCAGGACAGAATGGTACAGCGAGGGAAAGGTGCCTCTGCACACCCTCAGGGCGGATGTTGACTACGGCTTTGCCGAAGCAAATACAACCTACGGAAAAATTGGCGTAAAAGTCTGGATGTATAAAGGGGAAGTATTGCCGGAAGCCAAATCCGCTGCCAGACAAGGAGGCGAATAGGCTCTATGTTGATACCCAAGAGAGTTAAATTCCGTAAGCAGCACCGCCCGGCCACCACCGGTAAATCGAAGGGCGGAAATGAAATTCATTTTGGCGATTACGGATTACAGGCGCTGGAGGCGGCCTGGATTACCAGCAGGCAGATAGAGGCGGCCCGTATAGCAATGACACGTTATATAAAGCGTGGAGGCAAGGTGTGGATTAGAATTTTTCCTGACCGGCCAATAACCCAGAAGCCTGCGGAGACCCGTATGGGAAGCGGAAAGGGTGCTCCGGAGTACTGGGTTGCTGTGGTAAAGCCGGGGCGGGTGCTGTTTGAACTGGCCGGAGTGGATGAGGAAATTGCCAGGGAAGCAATGCGTCTGGCATCCCATAAACTCCCCATCAGGACCAAGTTCATAAGTCGCGGGGAAGTAGGTGAGGCTGGTGAAGGTTAAGGAAATAAGAGAAATGTCCGATGACGAGCTGAGAAAAGCGGTCAATGACTCAAAGGAAGAACTGTTCAGACTGAAATTCCAGCTTGCCACGGGCCAGCTTGACAATCCCATGAGGATCAAGGAAGTCAAGAAAAACATTGCAAGGGTGAAGACCATCATTCGCCAGAAAGAGCTGGGAATAAGCCAGTCGTAGGGCAACCGCAAGGGAGGTAGCGAGGTGGAAGGCCGAAATTTACGGAAGACACGTACCGGTTACGTGGTCAGCAATAAAATGGATAAGACCGTTGTGGTGACCGTTGAGACCCTGGTCAGGCATCCCCTGTATCAACGCACATTCAGGCGGACCAAAAAGTTCAAGGCCCATGATGAAAACAACAGCTGCCTGATTGGAGACAAGGTCAAGATAATGGAAACCAGGCCCCTTTCCAGGGACAAAAGGTGGAGAGTGGTAGAGATTCTGGAGCGGGCGAAGCAGATTTAAAGGCGCAAAGGCTGGAGGGAGGTTTTTAAAGGATGATCCAGGTGCAAACCAGGCTTAATGTCGCCGATAACACAGGGGCCCGCAAACTGCAGTGCATTAGGATATTGGGCGGGTCAATGAGGAGATATGCCAGGGTTGGTGACATAATTGTCTGTTCCGTTAAGGAAGCCACGCCCGGCGGCGTTGTTAAGAAGGGCGACGTGGTCAAGTGCGTGGTGGTAAGAACAAATAAGGAAATAAGGCGTCCGGACGGGTCCTACATCAAATTTGATGAAAATGCGGCCGTTGTCATCAAGGACGACAAAAGCCCGCGCGGCACACGTATTTTTGGACCGGTGGCCCGTGAACTGCGCGATCGTGATTTCATGAAGATAATTTCTCTGGCCCCGGAGGTTCTTTAATAGAATAGCTGCGCCTAGTGATAGGGGGTGTCGAAATGCCGAAGGTGCATGTCCGCAAGGGGGATACCGTACTGGTAACCACCGGCAAGGATAAGGGCAAAAAGGGCAAGATTATCAGCGTCGAACCTGATAAAAGCCGGGTTATCATAGAGGGTGTCAATATAGTAAAGCGCCATACCAGGCCGACTCAAAAACTGCCCCAGGGAGGTATAATGGAAAAACCGGCCCCGGTGCACAGTTCAAATGTGATGCTGTATTGTACAAAGTGCGATTCGCCAACCAGGATAAGCAAAAGGTTGCTTGAGAATGGCAAAAAGGTCAGAGTCTGCAAGAAATGCGGGGAATTTCTGGGCTAAGCCCGCCGGAAGGAGGGATTGGTGTTGTCAAGACTTAAGGAAAAATACAAAAATGAAGTGGTTAAAGCCATGATCCAGAAGTTTGGCTATAAAAATGTAATGCAGGTGCCAAGGCTTGAAAAGGTTGTGGTGAACGTGGGAGTAGGCGAGGCCATTCAGAACAGCAAAGCCCTGGATGCCGCCGTTAGCGATATTGCTACCATAACCGGCCAGCGCCCGGTGATAACAAAGGCCAAGAAATCCATTGCCGCCTTCAAGCTGCGCCAGGGGATGAAAATTGGCTGCAAGGTTACCATTCGCGGAGACCGTATGTATCATTTCGTGGATAAGCTTATCAGCGTGGCCCTTCCGAGGGTGAGAGACTTCCGCGGACTTTCGCCCAAGTCTTTCGACGGGCGGGGCAACTACAGCATGGGGATAAAGGAACAGCTTATTTTCCCCGAAATAGAGTACGACAAAATAGACAAGGTCAGAGGCATGGATATAATATTTGTAACCACTGCCAGGACAGATGAAGAGGCAAGAGAGTTGTTGAGACTTCTGGGCATGCCTTTTAAAGCGGCCTAGGGCCGCCGGGAAAAAATACTGGTATCTCCTACGAGGAGGGAGAAGATGGCAAAAAAGTCAATGATCAACAAAAACATGCTGGAACCTAAATTCAAGGTTCGGAAGTACAATAGATGCAAACTCTGCGGCCGTCCCCATGCCTATATGCGGAAATTTGGAATTTGCCGTATATGCTTTAGGGAACTCTCTTACCGTGGTGAAATTCCCGGTGTCCGCAAGGCCAGTTGGTAATGTGGAAGGAGGTAGCGTTGCATGGTAATGACTGACCCCATCGCCGATTTCTTGACCCGGATACGTAACGCCAATACCGTATATCATGACAAGGTGGAAGCACCGGCCTCAAAAATGAAAAAGGCCATTGCCGACATTCTGAAGGAAGAGGGCTTCATAAAGGACTGCGAATATATCGCGGACGGTAAGCAGGGCATAGTAAGGGTTTATATGAAATATGGCGGCAACAAGGAAAGGGTTATTACCGGGCTGAAAAAAATAAGCAAGCCCGGGCTGAGGGTATATGCCAGGAAGGACTCGGTCCCGAAGGTGCTGGGCGGCCTGGGCATAGCCATCATATCCACGTCACAGGGAATAATGTCCGACAAAAAAGCCAGAAAACTGGGACTGGGCGGAGAAGTAATCTGTTATGTCTGGTAGTTTTTTGGGGTTGCAGGAGGTGTAAAGATGTCAAGGATTGGTAAGCAGCCAATACCATTGCCGCAGGGCGTGGACGTCAAAATAGACGGCAGCGTCGTAGCAGTGAAAGGGCCGAAGGGTTCACTCCGGAGAGAAATCAGCAGTAACATGATTATAAAGATGGAAGATGGAAAGATCCTGGTGGAAAGGCCTTCGAACAGCCCTGTGGACAGATCCCTGCACGGCCTGTCCCGTACCTTGATAAACAACATGGTAGTGGGTGTGACAACAGGTTTTCAGAAAGGCCTTGAACTGGCCGGCGTCGGATACAGGGCGGCAAAACAGGGCAATAAGCTGGTTCTCACGGTCGGCTATTCACACCCGGTGGAAATGGATCCCCCCGAGGGGATTGAAATCGAGGTGCCGGCCCCGACCAAGATAATTGTTAAGGGTATAGACAAGGAAAAGGTAGGCGCCTTTGCCGCCAATGTAAGGTCGGTTAGAGAGCCGGAGCCGTATAAGGGCAAGGGCATCAAGTACGAGGGAGAAAGAATTCGCCGTAAGGCCGGTAAGGCCGGTGCTAAAGGCAAGAAGTAACTGGCAAAGGAGTTGAGGACCGGTGATAACTAAACCTGACCGTAACAAAGTGCGGGCGAAGCGGCAGAAGAGGGTCCGCAATAAAATAAGCGGTACTGCGCAGCGCCCCCGTTTAAACGTTTATCGCAGCCTGAGCAATATATACGCCCAGCTGATAGACGATGAAAAAGGGGTAACTTTGTTTACAGTATCAACCCTTTCACCGGAATTAAAAGGAAAGCTTGCCAGGGGCGGCAACAAGGAAGCCGCGTCGGAGGTGGGCAAGCTCATGGCCAGGGTGGCTGCTGAAAAGGGAATAACAAGCGTGGTTTTTGACAGGGCCGGATATCTTTATCATGGAAGGGTAAAGGCGCTGGCAGAAGCGGCAAGGGAAGGCGGCCTTCAATTTTAACCGGGTTAATAAGGAGGGAATCAGGTGTCCAGGATTGATGCTGGCAAGATGGAATTATCCGAAAAAGTGGTGCACATAAACCGCGTGGCCAAGGTGGTCAAGGGCGGGAGAAGATTCAGCTTTTCAGCCCTTGTAGTCGTGGGTGACGGCAACGGCCATGTCGGCTCGGGTCTGGGGAAGGCCGGCGAGGTTCCCGAGGCCATCCGCAAAGGTGTTGAGGACGCCAAGAAAAACATGGTCAGAGTGCCGCTTTCCGGCACAACCATTCCCCATGAGGTGGTAGGGATATTCGGGGCCGGAAAGGTGCTTTTAAAACCTGCGGCACCCGGTACCGGCGTTATAGCCGGAGGTCCGGTCAGGGCTATCCTGGAGCTTTCCGGGGTGCGGGATATACTGACCAAGTCGTTGGGATCAAATAATGCCAACAATATGGTACACGCCACCATGACGGCGCTTAAAAGTTTGAAGACCCCGGAAGAGGTGGCCAGGCTGCGGGGCAAGACGGTGGAAGAACTATTAGGTTGAGAAGGTTAGGAGTGAAAAACTTGGCTAAATTAAAGATTACTCTGGTCAAAAGTATTATCGGCAGGCCCGAAGACCAGAGAGCCACGGTGCGCTCCCTGGGCCTGAGGAAAACGAACAGCTCTGTGTTGAAAGAAGATAGCCCGGTTGTCATGGGCATGATAAGAAAAATTTCTCACCTGGTGAAGGTGGAGGAAGCCTAGGGAGGTGTAATCTCTTGGTTCAATTAAGCGATCTGCGGCCCAATCCCGGTTCACGAAAAAAGCCCAACCGCAAGGGCCAGGGCATCGGGAGCGGAAACGGCAAGACTGCCGGCAGGGGTCATAAAGGCCAGAAGGCCCGCTCAGGCGGCGGTGTAAGGCCCGGTTTCGAAGGCGGACAGATGCCCCTGCAGAGGCGGATGCCCAAGCGTGGGTTTACCAACGCAGTATTTACAAAGCATATAGTGGCTATCAACCTGGACCTTCTGAACAGGTTCGAGGCCGGCACTGTGGTTACACCGGAATTGCTGCTGGAAAACAGGGTAATCCGGAAAATAGGCGACGGAGTAAAAATTTTGGGCAATGGTAATATTGAAAAGGCACTTACCATAAAGGCCCATGCTTTCAGCAAGTCAGCAGTCGAGAAGATAGAAGCATCCGGCGGCAAAGCTGAGGTGATTTAGGTGATAGGAACCCTTCAGGCGGCGTGGAAAATTGAAGAGTTGAGAAGGAAATTGCTGTTTACTCTGGGCTTGCTCTTTGTATTCAGGCTGGGGGCCCATATACCGGTGCCGGGAGTTGACAGCTCGGTATTTGCCGAACTGGTAAAGTCAAATACACTGTTTGGTTTCTTTGACGTCATCTCTGGCGGGGCATTCAAGAATTTCTCCATATTTGCCATGAGTATAACCCCGTACATCAACGCTTCAATTATCATGCAGCTGCTGACGGCGGTTATTCCCCATCTGGAAAGGCTGTCCAAGGAGGGGGAAGAGGGACGTAAGAAAATAACTCAATATATCAGGTATCTGACCGTGGTGCTGGCGTTTATACAGGCCATAGGCACCACCGCCGCCCTCAGACAGGCGATGGGGCATCCCACGGTATGGACCTATCTTTTGGTGGCTGTTACCCTTACCGCGGGAACTGCGTTTCTGATGTGGCTTGGTGAGCAGATTACCGAAAAGGGACTGGGAAATGGTATTTCACTGCTGATATTCGCAGGTATTGTCTCCCGCCTCCCGTCGGCGCTGACCAACCTTGTCGAATACCTGAGAATAGGTACTATCAACATTTTCAGCGTACTGTTGCTGGTGGTTATAGCCGCACTGGTTATAGCAGCGATAGTGGCGGTGCAGGAAGGACAGAGGAGAATACCGGTACAGTATGCCAAACGGGTGGTGGGCCGCAGGGTCTACGGCGGCCAATCAACGCACCTGCCGCTGAGGGTTAACCAGGCAGGTGTTATTCCGGTTATATTTGCGTCCTCCATTATGATGTTTCCGGAGCAAATTGCCCGCTACTTTCCAGGCAATAAGGTGGCCAACTGGTATCTCGCCTATTTTGGTTGGGGACATCTGATGCATACCTTATTATATGCCTTGTTGATTATAGGTTTTACTTATTTTTACACTGCCATCATCATGAATCCGGTGGATATGGCCGACAACATCAAAAAGTACGGCGGCTTTATTCCCGGGATCAGGGCCGGCAGGCCCACGGCGGAATACATTACCCGGGTGATGGGGCGGGTGACTTTGGCAGGGGCCGTTTTTCTGGCGCTGATAGCCATACTGCCCAATTTTGTGCTGGCGACCACAAAGATTCCCAATATTTATTTCGGCGGGACATCGCTGCTCATCGTGGTGGGTGTCGCGCTGGACACGATGAAGCAGATGGAGTCGCATATGCTTATGCGGAGCTATCAGGGCTTTATCAAGTAAGGGGCTTGGAACCATATGATTACCTTGAAAACCGACAGGGAAATAGAGTACATGAGGGATGCCGGCCGGATTACGGCCGGGGCCCTGGCGGAGATTGGCGGCATGATAAAGCCCGGACTGACCACTGCGGAATTGGACCGTGCGGCTGAAAGCTTTATCATTGCAAAGGGCGCCAGGCCGGCGTTTAAAGGTTTGTACGGCTTTCCAGCCACCATCTGCGCATCTGTCAACGAGCAGGTGGTGCATGGTATCCCCGGTTTAAGGGTATTGGAAAATGGTGATATTATTAGTATTGATGTCGGAGCGGAAATAAATGGATATTTCGGGGACAGCGCCGTTACCTTCCCGGTGGGGGAAATAGATGAAGAAACACGCAAACTTCTAAAGGTAACGGAAGAGTCCCTTTATGAGGGTATTGCACAGGCGGTTGAGGGAAACCGGCTGTCGGACATTTCAAATTCCGTTCAAAGTCATGTGGAAAAAAACGGTTTTTCCGTTGTGCGTGATTACGTTGGCCATGGGATAGGCAGGAGTATGCACGAAGAGCCACAGGTACCCAATTTCGGCCGGCCCGGAAGGGGGCCCAGGCTGAAAGCCGGAATGACATTAGCGATCGAGCCGATGGTAAACATGGGCACTCACGAGGTGCGTACTCTTCCGGACAACTGGACTGTTATTACCCTGGACAAAAAAAAGTCGGCACATTTCGAACATACCATAGCCATCACCGATGATAAGCCGGTAATACTGACCCGTTTATGACGGGGACGGAGGTGGCGGGCATTGCTTGATAATCTTGAGCCGGGGAGGCTGGTGGTTTCTACTGCCGGCCGGGACTGCGGCAAGTATTATTTGGTGCTGGAGGAAGCGGCGGGGGACAGGGTGTGTGTTGTTGACGGCGAGGCACGCAGGATTGTAAAGCCCAAGAGAAAAAACAGAAAACACCTTAAACCCCTTCCGGATGTGTCGCTGGAGTTAAATGAAAAGATAAAGGCCGGTGTTAAAATAACCGACCATGAAGTCCGGAGGGCACTGAGAGAGATAACTGCCAACTATACTTAAAAACCGGTGTAAGGAGGTTGGAGACAAACTAATGTCAAAACAGGATGTTATAGAGGTTGAGGGTACGGTAATAGAGCCCCTGCCGAATGCCATGTTTCGCGTGGAACTTCAAAACGGTCATAAGGTTTTGGCCCATGTATCCGGAAAAATACGAATGAATTTTATCCGCATCCTGGCCGGTGACCGGGTTATGGTGGAGTTGTCCCCTTATGATTTGAGCCGGGGCAGGATCGTATACCGATACAAGTAAGGTTTGGTTTAAAAGGGGGGTCAAAAATGAAGGTACGCCCATCAGTAAAGGCTATTTGCGAAAAATGCAAGATTATACGCCGTCATGGCAAGGTTATGGTGATTTGTGAAAATCCCAAGCATAAACAGAGGCAGGGATGATCTTGCTCTGGATTCTGACCTTAAAGTGTCGACCTTTAAGCTATAATTAGGAGGTGTTTTGAAAAGCATGGCACGTATCGCAGGAGCCGACTTGCCAAGGGATAAGCGCGTGGAAATCGCCCTTACCTATATATATGGCATAGGCAGGTCCACGGCCCAGAAGATTCTGGCGGAGACCGGGATTAATCCGGATACCAGAATGCGCAACCTGACCGAGGAAGAGATCAGCAGGCTGCGTGAAACAATTGAGAAAAATTACAAGGTGGAGGGCGACCTGCGCCGGGAAGTGGCTCTCAATATCAAGAGGCTTATTGAAATAGGATCTTACAGGGGCCTTAGACACCGCCGGGGCCTGCCGGTAAGGGGCCAGAGGACAAAAACCAACGCCCGTACCCGCAAGGGCCCCAAGAAGACCGTAGGGGTGCGCCGCAAGAAATAAAAAAGGGGGTTAGAGAATGGCACGACGCGCCGTTCGTACAAAAAGGCGTGAAAAGAAAAACATTGACCGTGGAGTGGCTCATATAAGATCCACCTTTAACAATACAATTGTAACCATCACCGACGTGAAGGGGAACGCGGTTTCCTGGGCCAGCGCCGGTGGGGTGGGCTTTAAGGGGTCTAGAAAGAGTACGCCGTTCGCAGCCCAGCTGGCGGCTGAAAAGGCTGCCAAGGAGGCAATGGAACACGGTTTGAAAGAGGTTGAGGTAATGGTGAAGGGACCCGGTGCTGGCCGGGAAGCCGCCATTCGTTCTCTCCAGGCTGCAGGCCTTGAAGTAAACCTGATTAAAGACGTAACACCAATTCCACACAACGGGTGCCGGCCTCCCAAGCGCCGGAGAGTTTAAGGAGGTGCAGGTGTTTTAGATGGCAAGGTATACAGAGGCGCAATGCAGGCTTTGTCGCAGGGAAGGCATGAAGCTTTATCTTAAGGGAGACCGGTGCTATTCCGGAAAGTGCGCCGTGGACCGCAAAAACTACGGCCCCGGCATGCACGGACAGGGCAGGAAAAAAGTAAGCGAATACGGCACCCAGCTGCGTGAAAAGCAGAAGACCCGCCGTATTTACGGAATTCTTGAAAGGCAGTTCAGAAATTATTTTGAAAAGGCTGAAAGGCAGCAGGGCATCACCGGGGAAAACCTCCTGAGGCTTATGGAAAGACGTCTGGATAACGTTATATACCGTCTTGGGCTGGGCTCATCCAGGGTTGAGGCGCGCCAGCTGGTCAGGCACGGGCACTTTACCGTAAACGGCAGGAAAGTGAATATACCGTCATTCCTGACCAGGGTGGGGGATGTTATCGAGGTGCGGGAAAAGAGTAAGGAATCACCCAAAATAAAAGAATTGATGGAAAGGGCAGCGGAGAGAGCCTGTCCGCCCTGGCTGGAATATGAGCCTGAGCAGGCCAGGGGGCGTGTGATTGCGCTTCCCACCAGGGACCAGATAGATGTCCCGGTACAAGAACACCTGATTGTTGAACTGTACTCCAGGTAATCGGTGTGCAGGCCTACGGGTTATTCCGGCCGTTAGGGAGGTTACCTTTTTATGTTGGAAATTGAAAAGCCAAAAATAGAATGTACTGAAATGAGCGAGGAGAACAACTATGCCCGCTTTGTTGTGGAGCCCCTGGAAAGAGGCTACGGCATAACGCTGGGCAACTCCTTGCGCAGAATACTGCTTTCTTCTCTCCCGGGAGCGGCTGTTACTTCGGTCAAAATAGACGGAGTGCTTCACGAGTTTTCCACTATTCCGGGGGTAAAAGAAGACGTTACTGACATAATCTTAAATCTCAAGGGCCTGTGCCTCAAAATGTACACCGATGAGGAAAGGACAATGAGGATTGAGGCCAAGGGTGAACGTGTGGTCAAGGCGGGGGACATAATAGCCGACGCCGATATAGAAATTTTAAACCCCGATTTACACATAGCCACCCTGACCGGCAACGCCAGGCTCTTTATGGAGCTTTCCGTTGCCAAGGGCAGGGGGTATGTGCCTGCTGAAAAGAATAAAAAAGGCGACCATATTATAGGTGTTATTCCGGTGGACTCGGTTTTCACCCCGGTGCGAAAGGTAAATTACACCGTGGAAAACACCAGGGTGGGGCAGCGGACGGACTACGACAAGCTTACACTGGAAGTGTGGACGGACGGAAGCATCAGGCCGGATGAGGCCACCAGCCTGTCGGCGAAAATTCTTGGAGAGCACCTGAGGCTGTTTGTGGGGCTTACCGAGACCGTTAACGACGTGGAAATAATGGTGGAAAAGGAAGAGGAGCAGAAGGATAAAATACTGGAAATGACCATTGAGGAGCTCGACCTTTCTGTTCGCTCTTACAATTGTCTCAAGAGGGCCGGTATTAATACTGTTGAAGAGCTTATACAGCGCAACGAAGAGGACATGATGAAGGTTAGAAACCTCGGCAAGAAATCCCTTGAAGAGGTTATTAACAAACTTAACGAACTGGGCCTCTCGCTGCGAAAAGATGATGACTGAGGAGGGATGAGCGGTGGGCTATCAGAGATTGGGTCTGACCACCGGGCACCGCAAGGCGGTGCTGAGGAATCTGGTTACGTCCCTGATTAAGGAAAACCGCATTACAACCACCGAAACCCGGGCAAAGCAGATAAAGAGCATTGCCGACAAGATGGTTACCCTGGCCAAAAGGGGCGATCTGGCGGCCCGCAGGCAGGCCCTTGCCTATATATACGATGAAGATGTGGTAAGAAAACTCTTCGATACAGTGGGGCCGAAGTATTCCGACCGGCAGGGCGGATACACCAGGATAGTAAAGGTGGGGTTCCGCCGGGGAGACGCCGCGCCCATGGTAATAGTGGAACTGGTATAAATAATGCCGGGATGAATTTGTCCGGGAAAATGGCGCCGGTAAAAGGTGAAAGCGGCTATATTTGTTTTAGAAACGCAAGTTACAGCTATCCGGGCTCTTCCGGCAGGGCATATGCCATGCAGGGAATAAACATCACCGTCCGGCGGGGCGGCTTTACGGCCGTA
The DNA here is from genome assembly GCA_049325075.1 of Bacillota bacterium. Classification (GTDB taxonomy): domain Bacteria; phylum Bacillota; class Desulfotomaculia; order Desulfotomaculales; family Desulfocucumaceae; genus BRHc4a. The sequence continues at coordinate 48,638 of JBMOPF010000077.1, forward strand.
ATGGGAGCCAACGGGTCCGGGAAAACCACCCTGGCCCGTCATATTAACGGCCTTTTGCTGCCCACGTCGGGTGAGATTATATTCGATGGACTGAATACCCGCGATCCTGCCAACATATTCGAAATACGCAGGAGAGTGGGCTTTGTCTTCCAAAACCCCGATAACCAGTTAGTGGGCGCCACGGTGGAGGAGGACCTTGCCTTCGGCCCTGAAAACGCCGGCCTTGACCCATCGGTGATAAGAGAATCCGTTGCTTTCGCCATGAGGGCGGCCGGCATTGAACACCTGGCCAAAAGACCACCCCAGGCCCTTTCCGGCGGGCAGAAACAGCTTGTGGCCATTGCCGGCGCGCTGGCCATGAAGGCGGAGTGCCTTGTTCTGGACGAGCCCACAGCCATGATTGGCCCGGAGGGTAAGAGGCTTGTAACCGGACTGCTGAAAGAAATAAGCTCCGGCCTGGGGATAACCGTTATTCTCATTACCCATTTCCCGGAGGAGGCTGTTCTGGCGGACCGGGTGCTGGTGATGGACGGGGGCAGGATTGTTATGGACGGCCCGCCGTCCGAAGTGTTTAAGTCCGGCAGCCTGCTGGAGGAAACAGGGCTGGAGCTGCCCGGCCCCGAGGAACTGGCCCGCAGGCTGAGGCGCCGCGGCGTGGCCCTGCCGGACCCGGTGCTTACGGTGGATGAGTTGGTGGACGGTTTATGCCGGTTGTAAGGGTGGAAAACATATGGCACCGCTACGCGAGGGGACTGCCCTTTGAGACTGTTTCCCTGCGCGGGGTAAGCCTGGAGGTACACAGGGGGGAGACACTGGCTGTCATAGGGGCGGCCGGATCCGGAAAGTCCACCCTCCTGCAGCACCTGAACGGCCTGCTGCTTCCTGACGAGGGCAGAGTGCTGGTCTGCGGGGCCGATACCAGGGACAGAAAGGCAAGGAAAAAACTGTGGGCCAGGGTAGGGCTTATTTTGCAGTACCCGGAGAGGCAGTTTTTTGAGGAAACTGTGTTCAGGGAAGTATCCTTCGGACCCCGGAATCTGGGCCTGCCGTCCGCCGAGATAGGGGAACGGGTGTCCCGGGCCCTAGACATGGTGGGGCTGGACCGGGAAATTTATAATCATTCCCCTTTCATGCTAAGCGGCGGGGAACAGCGCAGGGTGGCCATTGCATCCATACTTGCGGTAAGGCCGGAAGTGCTGGTGCTGGATGAGCCTACAGCAGGACTTGATCCGGGGGGCAGGAAAAAACTGTTTCAGACCCTGGATGTTTTAAAAGGCCAGGGAATAACCATAGTCATGTCCAGCCATAATATGGATGACGTGGCAAAAATGGCGGACAGGGTTGTTTTGTTGAAAAAAGGTGAAAAAGTACTGGAGGGTAATACCAGGCAAGTCTTTTCCAGGCCGGGTGAAATAACCGGCGGGGGTCTGGATTTGCCCTTCCCGTGTGAGGTGGCCCGCCGGCTGAACGATAAAGGCTTTGCCATAGAAGACACACCCCTTGATATGGATGAGGCCGTGGAGAGTATCCTCAACAGACTTGCCGTCAACCGTCGGCTGAAAAAATAGCAAAAGGTACGGGGAATGTCGGAGGTGCTTCTTTGGAAGGTGCATTGCTGGGGCAGTTTCTTCCGGTGGATTCCGTAATTCACAGGCTGGATCCAAGGTCAAAATTCATATCTGCCCTTTTTATCACCCTTGCCGTTCTTATTCCGGGGTGGTTGGGAATGACCCTGGCGGCGCCGGTGGTATGCGCGGGGGTGGTTTTGTCCGGCATTACACCGCTGTTTCTGTGGAAGCAGGTGAAGTCCTTCTGGTTTATACTTGCCCTGACTGTACTTTTTCAGGTTTTTTCAACGGCGGGGGACGCGCTTTACAGAGTGGGTCCGGTGTATATCACGTCCCGGGGCCTCTGGGCCGGCCTTGAGCTGCTGGTCAGGCTTGTTCTGGTAATAATGGCGGGAACGGTTCTGATGGCCACAACCACCGCCCTGAACCTGGCCGCGGGGATTGAGAGACTGCTAAAGCCGGTAAGCAGGCTGGGCATCCCGGTAAATGAAATTGTTCTGGCGGTTACCATAGCCATTGGGTTTGTTCCGGTCATACTGGAGGAGGCCCGGATTATTCTCAGCTCGCAGTTTTCAAGGGGCGCCGGTTTTTACGGGCGGGGGCCCGCGGAAAAGGCAAGGTCGGTGTTTAATCTTATGATACCCCTGCTGGCCGGGACGTTGCGCAGGTCTGAAGATCTGGCCACGGCCATGGAAGCCCGCTGCTACAGGGGCGGCACCGGGAGGACCAGTGTAAATGTTTTGGCCCTTTCATACCGGGACGCCATATGCATTCTAATTTGCGGCCTTCCACTGATACTGGCGGCGGCAATACAGGTTGCGTTATTGAAATGAGAAATATAAAATTGATCCTGGCCTATGACGGCACAGCCTATCACGGTTTTCAGGACCAGGGCCGCGCAGGCCCGCCCACGGTGCAGGGGGTGCTGGAAAAATGCCTGGCCGGGATGGCGGGAAAGAGAATTAAAGTATACGGGGCCAGCCGGACCGATGCCGGCGTCCATGCCCGGGGCCAGGTGGTCAGCTTTGACGCCGGGGGGTGGAATATCCCCACCGAAAGGATACCCCTGGCGCTGAACGGGGCGCTGCCTGACGATATAGCGGTGGCCGGGGCCTGCGACGTTCCTGAAAGCTTCCATGCCAGGTTTTCGGCAAAGGCCAAGAAATATATATATACCATTCATAACTCACGCGTTCCGGACCCCTTTTTGCAAAGGTACAGCCTTTTCTTTCCCAGGGACCTGGATACCGGGGCGATGTCGGAGGCAGCAGGATATTTAAAGGGAACGCATGATTTTTCCGCTTTCAAGGCCGAGGGCACACCGGTTAAGAGCTCGGTCAGGACCATTTACGACATAGCAATCGAGAGGGATGGAGAATTAGTCAAAATTTTATTCCGGGGAGACGGGTTCCTCTACAACATGGTGCGCATAATTACAGGGACCCTTCTGGAAGTGGGCCTGGGGAAATATCCGCCCCCAAAGGTAAAGGAAATAATGTTATCCGGCAACAGGGCCATGGCGGGGCCTACAGTGCCGGCCAGGGGACTTTCCTTAATAAATGTTTATTATGAATAATAGTTTTTTCAGGCGGAAAATGAATGTGCAAGGTCGCCTGTTTTGAGATTTCTTGACACCTCGCTATTGTAGTATTAAAATAACATTTGTGAGACTTTTAACTGCGCAATTGTGATTTCCCGTTACGGACCTGTCCCGGAAGGCACTGGAGCGGTTGAGCCCCGGCTTCAGGCCTGACGTGACAGTTCATGGCGAGGAATCAGCAATAAAGACACCATGCCGCGTGTTTTGTGGGAATTGGGAATTGGGAATCGGGAATCGGGGGGGCCCCCGCAAGCGGCACCAGCAGAGGATGAAAATACAAGGAATGCCCGGAGTTCTGAGTTCTGAGTTCTTATACAAGGAATGCCCGGACATTCTGGATTCTGGATTCTGAATTCTGGATTCGGACCCTGAATTCACTCAGTATTAGCACTTTCAGGGTAGTTTTTTCAGGAGGTATTAAGTAAAAATGAAATCGTATATGGCCAAACCAGGCGAATTGGACAGAAAATGGTATGTCCTGGACGCCGAGGGAAAGGTGTTGGGCAGGCTGGCAGCCGAGGCGGCCACCATATTGCGGGGAAAGCACCGCCCAACCTATACCCCCAATGTTGACACAGGCGATCATGTAATAGTAATCAATGCCGACAAGGTGTTACTGACCGGGAACAAGCTTCAGAACAAGAAATTATACAGGCACAGCGGTTATCCCGGGGGACTGAAGGTAACAAGCTACTCCGCCCTTATGGCCACAAGGCCGGAATTTGCAGTCAGGAAGGCTATCGTGGGCATGCTTCCGCACAACCGACTTGGCGCCGCAATGGCCAGGAAGCTGAAAGTTTACAAGGGTTCCGAGCATCCCCACCAGGCGCAGAAGCCTGAAGTGTGGTCATTATAACCACGGGTGAAAGGAGGTAACAAGCATTGTCCCAGGTGAAATTTTACGGTACAGGGCGCAGGAAAAACGCTGTGGCAAGGGTTTACATCAATCCCGGCGAGGGAAAGATTTTGATAAACAATAAAGGGGTAATAGAGTATTTCGGCCGCAAGGTGCTGGAAATGATCATTCGCCAGCCCCTGGAGCTCACAGGAACCGGCGGACGTTTCGATATCAACGTCAAAACCCACGGCGGCGGCCCAAGCGGCCAGGCCGGCGCGGTCAGGCTGGGCCTGGCCAGGGCCCTTATCCAGGCCGACCCCAATCTTCGTCCGGTACTTAAAAAGGCTGGTTTTCTAACCAGAGACCCAAGGATGAAAGAAAGAAGAAAGTACGGCCTGAAAAAAGCCAGACGCGCTCCCCAATACTCAAAGCGGTAAAAAAGAAATTAACCGGATTATCTCAAAAAAGGAAGGCGATGCCTTCCTTTTTTGTCCTCTTTTCCTCTTGATGATTGTTCCGCCCCCCGTTACTCCATTTACCGCCCCGTCCCCAAAACGCCTCAAAATGCGGAAGGTTTACCGGTATCGGTTAATTGGCCGGCAAGCCTATTTTTAAACATAACCTCACTATTTCCCTCGTTTTTGTTGATCAATATTATCAATGCCAAACCCATCAAGATAACGTTCCGAGCCTAGAAAATTTTTATCCCGGGTTAGACATGGAATTTACCCTTTTAGACCTTAGGGATCCCCAGTTTTATTTATAACTAATTCAAATTTCGCACATAGCTTTGGGGCCGGGGGATGTGTTTGCATCGGCTACTTTCCCTCCGGTTTAACTGGCTCTAGGCTTGTCACCTAACGGACTGCCGACCGCCCTCGAAAGTCGCGTCCTGCTCCTCTCGGGCTTTTGGCGGCGTCCTGCCGCCAAATCGTCAGTCCGTAAGGTTCCGTCGCCAAGAGCCAGATAAAAACCTCCGGAACATTCGCCCGATGCAAAAACATCCCCCTCGTGCATTGTCTATGCTGGAAACAATGCCCCGGCATTAACAAACCAACCTGTCACAAACAACACCCCGGGAGATGCCACTCCTCCTGGATTAAGCGTTGCTGAAGTGAACGGCTCGTCATTGTCCTTGACATACAATGAAAGCCTTGATACATCGTCAGTGCCCGCCGGCGGGGACTTTACCATAAAAGTAAACGGTGAGTTCCAGCCCACTCCAACAAATGTGAACATAACCGGGAACACTGTCGCCATCACCCTGGCGGAAGCCGTTATGGCCGGTGAAAGCGTGACCATCAGCTACACACCGGGGACAGGCCCCATCAGGGATATGTCCGGCAACAACGCCCCGGCTCTGACTGATTATCCGGTTGTAAACAATACGCAGACTATATCAGCCTCGGAATTGGATCCCACAATCACCACTTCACTGTATGATTCTACATCCTTCCTGTATACTGGAATTGACCCCGTTCAAACCGGCGTTTCCCCCGATACCATAGAAGAGCGCAGAGCTGCGGTGTTAAGGGGCAAGGTAACCGATCGCAACGGAACGCCCCTGGCCGGAGCGAAGATCACCATAGCGGACAACCCCCAATATGGCAGCACCCTGACCAGATCAGACGGGTACTTTGACATGGCGGTCAACGGCGGAGGCATCCTGACGGTAGATTATCAAAAAGACGGTTATCTCCCCGTTCAGCGCCGGATAAACGTACCCTGGCAGGATTTCGCCATCCTGCCGGATGTAGTCATGATCAACTATGACAGCCAGGTAACGGAAATAGACCTTGCCGACAGCGCCCCGCTTCAGGTGGCCAGGGGAGCACCGGTCACCGATGAAGATGGAACCCGCCAGGCCACCCTGCTTATACCCCGGGGAACAACGGCGGAAATGGTGATGCCTGATGGAAGCAGCCAGCATCTGACCAACCTGAGCGTACGGGCCACAGAGTATACTGTGGGCGAGAACGGTCCAGACGCTATGCCCGGAGAATTGCCGCCCAACGTGGGCTATACTTATGCGGTGGAATACAGCGTGGACCAAGCTGTGGATGCCGGCGCCTCTGATGTACAGTTTAACCAGCCGGTAATACATTATGTGGAGAATTTCATAGGCTTCCCTGTGGGGGGGATTGTCCCCACGGCATACTATGATCGTGAGGAAAAGAAATGGATACCATCTGAAAATGGAAGGGTAATAAAAGTAATTGGCACCGACAACGGAAGGGCAATATTAGACATCGACGGAAGCGGAAGTGCGGCGAGTCCCGAAGCACTGGCCGAACTGGGCGTAACCGATGTCGAGCTTCAGCGGCTGGCAGAATTATATCAGCCCGGGCAGAGCCTGTGGAGGGTGAAAATAACCCATTTTACACCGTGGGATTGCAATTGGCCGGTCGGTACTCCTGCCGGCGCAATAAGTCCCAGCATTTCGGCAAGTATATTTCCCAAATGTGTTAACGGGGCGTGTATAGGTACAAACAGCGGTACCGGCATTGAATATCAAAACCAGGTTATAAGAGAGGCGAGAGGCGTATACGGTACGTCATTCAGCCTTAACTACAACAGCTATCGCGTTGATGGTTTCAAACCATATATAGAAATACCGACAGTACCGGAGATTTTCCTGGCTATCCACCGCCGGTGATTAACCAAATGGAAAATAAACAAAACAGTTAAAATAATCCCTATTTTGTCATGAAACTCGATCGCTATAAAACGTGCATGAGACGCCACGGACATGAATATCCAGGGGATAAGTCCTGTTATGGATACAATAATGAAAAAGATTAATAAACATAATGTTATTTTAGCATTTTTTCCGGATGCTTTTTTCTTCTTAAAAACCATTTTAATCCACCCGGCATGTAAAAAAACATGAATGGCTATACCAATCAGAGATATTACAGCAGTCATTTTATGCAGATTGAGCCACCCACTATTATTTAGCCCCAACACGGTTGTTTCAGATGAAAGACCTCCGGCATGGTAATTAATTTGAATTAACAAACCGGAAAATGCAAGGATGATGAATGGGAAAAATATAAGCAAATCTATGTAAAAATTAGTATTTGATTTATTTGACACCTTAACCATAAAAGCCATCCCTCCCTTTTGGCTTATAAAGCGGTAAAATGGCTCCCTGTGGGCAAACCCTGACACATGCCCCGCACCCTTTACAACTATTGGCATTATCTATGTGGGCGTGCCTGTGGAAAAATTCAACCTTCCCGATAACCCTGTTTCGGCACACAGAGACACACTTCCAGCAGGCCTTGCATAGCCTGATATTTAGCCGGATATATCCGGTTGAGCCATGTCTTGCAAAAATATTGTGCAAACCCATTCCTTATCACTCCTCCCCATCCTGCCGCCAGGATTCAAACAGTGCCCGGCGAAAAGACTTGTAAGCTATCTGTTTTTTAAGATCATTAAGGATGCCTGTCAATTCTGTCAGAGAAATACTGCCATCGTGTATGCGTTGCAGAACCCTGCTTCGTACAGTCTTCACTTCACTGTTTATGAACTCGGCAAATTGTCTGTAAATAACCAGGTCTTGCGGTGTTAAGCCAAGATCCAAAAGCTTTTTTACAATCCCGGCGGCACGCAGGTCTGATTTATCGTAGTGCTTACCTCCTTTGCCTGCAGGATTTAATATTCTCAATTCCTCCAGGTATCTTAAAGCCGATTCATCCAATCCTGTGGCGGCAGCCACATCCGCCTCCGAAAGGTCCGCGGATTCTCCTTCTTCTTCCGGATAGCAAAACACTTGTTGGAACAAGGACTGCATCTCCTCAACATGGTCCAATTCCTGCCCTTCGCGCCTGGCCTGTAAAATTGTTTTGATTACTGCTATGGGAAGGTATCTCTTATCCTGCAATTCTTTTATCATCCTTATTTCGTCAACTACAACGGGATGGTAATAGGCCATATTGCGGGCAGTTTTAACTGGTGAGGTCAGCAGCCCTTCCCGCAGGTAATAGTGAATGGTTTGTACCGACACACCTGAAGCCGATGACACCTCACTGATTTTCAACATATTACTTCCCATTTTGCTCTTTCCCATTGTCCTGTTAACCGCCCCCATATATAGTATAAAGCTTTACTATATGCGCGTATGTATATTCTAATCGCATATAAGAAGACTGTCAACATAAAAACATCTGAACACACTTTGTTAAGAAAAAAATACTGGATATCAACCATTACAACAGCCCGGCTTATTCAGTGCTTTGAAACTGCTTCCTTGCTTCAGGCCCTTTGTTGGTAAAAAAGATATTTCCTGATACGCCTTGATATTAGCTGAAATAGTAGATATGCTGGTCTACCGGAGTATCAGTTATTTGAAAAAACATATTGAAAAATATGAATGGATGATTTAAACTAAAAATGACACTGATGTCAGAGTCATTTACTTTAAAGGAGGTAGAAGCATGCTAAGGGAAAAATTACCAGGAAGATTTGAGAAGGATTTTTTTAAACACGAGAAATTTCAGCGTAGTTGGGAAGAGTTGGTAGTGGGAGAGGAATATGAGACCGAACCCATTTTGATAACAGAAGAGCGGATTAGGCTTTACGCCGAGGGTACGGAGGATTATAATCCTTTTTACCTTGATGATAATGCTGCAAAGGTTTCCCAGTTTGAGGGTCTTATTGCCCCACCGACAATAGTTGTCCCCATTGTATTTGCATCAATTCCCCCTGATAACTGGATAAAAATGCCTGGAGCCATAAACCCCGGTCAGAATCTTCAGTTTGGAGTCCCGGTAAGGCCCGGTGACACTATATACTGTAAAGCCAAGCTGATAGATAAGTATATAAAACGAAATAAAAAATATACGGTGGCTAATTTTATAATTACAAACCAAAAGGGTGAACTTGTTTGTAACTGGACCGGGGGGTTGGTTCTTCAATACCAGGGAAACCCCGAGACAGTTAATAAGTAAAGGGAGGTATACAATTATGAGTAAACTTTATTTTGATGATATAAAGCTGGGCCATAAACTTCCCCCCCAGGCAAAGCATATTACCCAGGAAAAAATAACTAAGAACGCAGAGGCTTCGCTTGACTATAACCCTATTCACATTGATCCGGAATGGTGTAAAAAGGTGAACCTTCTTGGCAAAGGGACTACAATTGCCCATGGTATGATGACGTTATCCTTTATGGGGAAGATAATTACGGATTGGGCTTATCCCGGTGGGGCTTTCCTCAGATCATTGGAGGGAAAATTTATCGATTCTGTAAGACCCGGAGATGATATAACTGTACATGCGGTAGTAACAGAATTACACCCCAGGCACAAAAAGGAAGAATCTTTTGTGATTCTGGAAATCTGGTGTGAGAACCAGTCAGGTACCCAGGTTGGAGTGGGAAAAGCTTCGGTTATAATACCACAATAATTAACCACTTATAAAACCCATGGGGCGAAGGCTTAACTTTTACCTCAGTACAAAGCGCAATTACCTTTGATTTTCAAAATAGAAAGTCATTAGTTTAGTATGGGAGGTAAATTAAAATGTTAATTGCCGATATACCAAAAAGAAATGCCAGGCTTTACCCCAATAGAATCGCTGTTATGGAAAATGATCAGTGTTTTACTCACTTGCAGTTTAACAAAAGGGTGAATCGACTGGCCAACGCTATTTTGGGACTGGGCCTTGATAAAGGCGACAGGGTGGCTGTTCTTAACCACAACTGCCATCAATATATTGAGCTTTATTTTGCATGCGCAAAGTCGGGCACCCCGATGGTACCTCTTAATTACAGGCTATCAGGGCAGGAGATGGCCTATATTATTAATGACTCTGAGGCCAAAATTATTTTTGTGGGGAAAAATTATTTGCCTTTACTAGAAAAAATAAAAAATGATATAGCATGTAAATTAATTATATGTGTTGAAGAAGACCTTCCCGGAACAATGGGATATGAGAAACTTTTAAAACTCTCCAGCGAATCTGAGCCTGATATGATTATTTGTCAGGAAGATATTGTAATTATGGGATATACAGGCGGGACAACGGGACTACCCAAAGGAGTGCTAACCACAAACAAAAATATAATTTCCAGTTGCTTCAATCTGGTGGTTGAGGTTGAACATAACCTGGATTCAATTTATTTAAATGTTCCCCCGCTATTCCATGCCGGAGATGCCATGGGAATGTTTGCATTTTCCCTTGTGGGCGGCACGAACGTGGTCATGAACTCATTCAGCCCCGAAGAAATACTGCGAAATATTCAGAAATACAGAATCACTCATTCACTACTGGTTCCGGCCATGATTCTCCAATTGATACAATACCCCGATATACAAAAATTTGATATCAGCAGTTTAAAGGTTTTACTCTATGGAACTGCTCCCATGCCATTGGAGCCTCTGAAAAAAGCAATGACCCTGTTGAAATGTGGTTTTCTCCAGGTTTATGGTTCCACTGAAACCTTTGTTCCAATTAGTGTTCTTAAGCCTAAAGACCATGTAGTCGATGGCCGTGATGAAGACTTTATGAGGATGCGATCTGCTGGCAGGGAAGTAATAGGAGTACAGGTAAAAGTGGTAGATAGTGAGGGTAACGAGGTTGGAAAAGGTGAGGTAGGGGAGGTCATTGTAAAGGGCAATAATGTTATGAAAGGGTATTGGCGTCAACCTCGATTAACCGATGAAGTTTTGAAAGACGGCTGGTATTATACCGGTGACATGGGTAAAACAGATGAACTTAATTACATTTACATTGTTGATCGCAAAAAAGACATGATTATTTCCGGCGGTGAAAACATTTATCCCAAAGAGATCGAGGATATTCTATTTAAACATCCGGCTGTCGCAGATGTTGCTGTCATCGGGATACCTGATGAGATGTGGGGGGAATCGGTCAAGGCACTGATAATTAAGAACCAATCGGCAAACGTCAGCGAAGAGGACCTGATTGACTTTTGCAAGCAAAACTTGGCCAGTTACAAAAAGCCAAAATCCATAGAATTCGTTGACCAGCTCCCGAGATCTGCCGCAGGAAAAGTGCTGAAGAACGTTTTACGCGAAAAATACTGGCATGGTCGTGACAGAAGAGTTTAAGATGCACTCTTTTTTACAACAATAAAAGAGACAGCAAAAACACCTTTGCAAATATTTGGATATAGATGAAGGTGTTTTGCTGTTTATATAGAAAAATATTTGGGATTATCTTTTTAAAATTACCCGGGCAAAGTCTCTTCATTGTGTCTTAAACAGGAGGAAGCGGACGCTTGCTACAAAGCCTGCCCGGGAAACTTTTATTTAACGAGAAAGGATCATGATTTTTGAAGAAGAATGAGATGACCCGTCAAAAAATACTTGATGCCTCGGTGGAGATCTTTTTTGAAAAGGGCTTCCTGGATGCCCGGGTGGATGACATTTCAAATAAAGCCGGAATATCCCATGGTACTTTTTACATTTACTTTAAAAACAAAAGAGATGTATTATGGGATTTAGTAAAGCAAACATTTAATATTTTATATGAAATAACTGAAGAACCCTGGCAAAAAGGTGATATCTATAGCAGTTTGGAAGAGTCTTTGAGGGGCTTCTTCCGGATATTCAAGGATTATGTTAAGATTATTCGAGTTTGGAAAGAGGTTTCAATATTTGATCCAGAATTTATGGAATTATGGGATAGGCTGACACAAAAAATAACCTTGCGAATACAAAAAAATATTCAGTATTCAATAAAAAAATCCATAGGTAAAGAAGTAAACCCCGCTATTGCTGCCCAGGCCCTGTCAGGAATGGTTGAACACTTTGCCTACATGCTTTTTATAAAGGGAACCAATATTGATTATAGTATGGAAGAGGTTGTCAAAACACTGGCTGATTTATGGTATAATTCAATTTATATCGAATAGACACGGGGACGGTTCTTGTGTCTTGGCGGGAGGGCACCTTCTGATTATAATAAAACAGAGGTGATCAAAGATGTCGAGGCAGCAGAGAAAGAAGAGTAAAAGTGGTTATTACCACATAATGATTCGTGGTAATGAACGAAGGAAAATATTCCAAGATGATGAAGATAAACTTCGATTTATAGAGACGCTATATGAAAAGAAACAGGAAAACAGATTTTCCCTCCATGCCTTTTGCTTGATGGATAATCATGTTCATTTGATGGTTAGTGAAGGGATAGAAGACGTAGCCAAGGTAATGAAACGAATTTTAGTTAGCTACGTCTATTATTTTAACAAAAAATACAAAAGAGAGGGACACCTCTTTCAGGATCGTTTCAAGAGTGAAACTGTGGAGGATGATAGCTATGTACTTGCCTTAGCGAGATATATCCATCAAAATCCTGTAAAGGCAGGTATGGTCAATTCAGCTGGTGAATACAAGTGGAGCAGTTATACCTGCTATTTGGATGAGAGTAATTATTTTTCGAAAGTAGTGGAAACGCAAACAGTATTAGGGCTGCTTTCAGTTGATAAAAGCAACGCTAAAAAGCGTTTTGAGGAATATATGAATGAAGAAACACAGGAAGAATTTATTGACTTATTGCCGGATGTGGAAGTGATGGATGAGGAAAAGGCAAAAGAGCTTTTTAAAAGGATGTTGAATCCGGAAAACAATCCTGAAAGTGATACGAGGTTGCAAATATCAGACAAACTAATTAAGGAATTCAGAGAAATAACCAATTTTTCCATAAGAAAGATAGCGGCGATTACTGGCTTAAATAAGGATAAGGTAAATAAAATATTGAAGTCGTAGACACGAGAACCGTCCCCACGTCCTCCGAGAACCGTCCCCACGTCCTCGCTTTGACATGGCGACGCGGGGGCATCCTGACGGTAGATTATCAAAAAGACGTTATCTACCCGTTCAGCGCCGGATAAAAGTACCCTGGCAGGATTTCGAATGCTTCGATATGTGCGTTTTTGTTCGGGGTCAGGCAAGGAATCCGTTCATGATAGATCCCGAACTCCTGGCAACTTTCCGTAAATTTCTTGCTGATGAACTGCGGTCCGATAACCGCGATTGGCGTGTCTTTCTTTTGGTTCATAGCCTCTCCTCCGATTAATCTCTGTTTTTCAGTATCTCCAGGAAGTCCAAGTTCTTTATGCCGCGCACGGCGATTAAATAACCAGCAAAAACAAATGCCATAGTCAGAAACGTGCTGATTGTGTAAGTTTGTAAAGAAACCACAGCCTGCAATTCGTAGACTTCGCCGCTGACTATTCTGGCTACACCTTCAGCCATAAGACGGCCCAGTGGAAATCCCGCCAATAATCCCAACAAACACTGCAGTATCACTTCATTCCGCAGCACGGCGGCTATTTCCAGGCTTTTCATGCCCACCACACGCAGTGTCGCCAGTTCACGTTGTCGTTCGCCAAAGCTAATCAGGGAAGAATTGAATATTATTGCGCATCCCAACAAGATCGCAAAGCCTGTCAGAATCCAGACCGAAGTCCTGATACTATCCATATTTCTATTGAAATTCTCTACTTCCTTTTCTCTGCTTACTATGTCATATACTCCGGGAATGTCCGATATTTCCCGCTCAACCTTGTCATAAAGACCGGGATCGGTTTTTAACATCACTCCGGTAATCAAGTTGTGCTCTTGCAGCATTTTGTTCACGGTATCGAGTGAAGCTGCTGAATTCTTGCCGGCAACCTGTCGTGAAATACCCATTACCCGGCAGCTGGAAATATGGTTTTCCCCTATACCAAGCTTGGTCTCTATCTGTACCTGATCACCTACTCCAATCCCCAGTTTTTCAGCTGTTTTCCGGCTGACCGTAATACCTTCTCCAGGTATGGACAACCGCTGCCCATCCACCCCTTCGATGGTTTTCAATCTTGAGTCCGGGTAGTAGCCGATTAGGATAACGTCGGAGAATTTGTGATTGGCGCTTATACGAACGGGCACTTCCAGTACCGGTTCGGCTACCGCAACCCCGTGAATTCCCGATAATTGAGCCGCCTCATTGATTTCAACCGGTTGGGCAAACTTGGCCGTCAGATCGGATTTCTGCTCGGTATAAAAGGCCATCTGCCGGCTGTAGTTAATTGAGTCATTGAAGAACATGGCGACTACCAGGAGCCCCACAGCGAAAGACACTCCCATTACTGTTACCCAGAAACGCATCCGGTTGCGTCCAATACCGCGCAGCGTCATCTTCCATGAAGGTTCCAGCCTTTGCCAGAATGCTGTCCACTGCTCAAATATTATTTTGCGTCCTTGTGTTGGCGGTTCCGGCCGCATTGATTCGGCGGGGCTTATTTTTACAATGCGCCGGGTAGCCAGCCACCCCGACAGCAGGCCCGCACCCATGCCTATAACCAGTGCTTTCACCGTTAAAGACAGGCTGATGTTGTAAGAATAATGGGGCAGATTATAAAACCACAGGTATACGTTGGTAAGGTAGATTGACAGAAGGAAACCTAGACCTATGCCTATTACTGTTCCCAGAAATCCAATCACCAAAGCGTAGCTGGTATAGTACCAGATAATTTGATAATTTTTGTACCCGAGAGCCTTCATTATTCCGATTTGAAGGCGCTGCATCTTTATCATGCGGCCCAGCATGATGAACTGGATGGCTGCCGCAACAATCAGAAAGAGAGTCGGGATAACGCGGGTTTCCGCTCCCAGCTGATCCAACTGGCTGTTTATATAACTATTGCTGCTCTGATCCTTCTGCGGGTATTCTCCCTGATAACCGTAAGGCAGGAGAATCGCTTTTATGCTCTCCTTGATACGGTTTTCGTCGCTGCCCGGCGATATGCGGATGATGATGCTGTTAATCTGTCCCTCCATGTCAAGCAATCCCTGGGCCTGCTTATGGGGAAGTGTGACCACTCCGAAGCTGGTTGGATCGTTCAGCATAGTGGCGATATCTTTTACAGGATATGTGAATTCAGGGCTGGTAGCGGTTCCGATAACCGTAAGGGGTACGGCTTTACCGTTGGAAAGCACGTTCAGCGTTGAACCGGAGGTCAAATTATTGGCTGCTGCAAACTGTGAATCCACAATTGCCGTTAACTGGCTGGCGGAAGCGCTATCCTCAAACATGCGTCCGCTGAACATGTGCAGCCTGTTGATCTTTTTTTCCTCCGGAAACTGATAGCTTACTATGCGGACTTTAGCTTTTTGCCGGTCTTGTTTAATAAGGGACACATCTTTTACAATACGTCCGTTGACCATTGTCACGCCGGGAACTCTTTCAATTTGAGCGACTACTTGTTCCGGTGCCCGAATGACCTGGAAATAGTAATCGGCAAAATTGCATTCCTGGTAAAATATCTTTTTGCAGACTTCCAGGTTATAGTAGGTGGTTGACATGCATATATAAGTCGTTATTCCCAAAGCTACAACGGCTACCAAAGAAAAGAATTGTCCCTTGATCTGCCAAATAGTCCGGTACAGTTTCTTTAAAAGGACAAATTTTACCATTCTATCATCTCTGGTTGGAGTGGATTGCGGTTCACGGTAATGTTTATGACGCTGCCGCTGCGCATTCTTATTACCCGTTTAGCCATGGCGGCTATAGGCATATTATGCGTTACAATAATCACAGTAGTCTGCCATTCCCGATTTATCCGGGCTAGAAGGGAAAGCACCATTTTTCCCGTTTCGAAGTCGAGCGCTCCGGTGGGTTCATCGCAGAGCAGGATTTTGGGGTTTTTAACCAGCGCACGGGCTATGGACACGCGCTGTTGCTCCCCACCGCTTAATTGGGCTGGAAAATGGTCCATTCGTTCTGCCAATCCAACCTCCCGCAAAACATCTTCCACGGGTAAAGGATTGTCTACCAAATTGGCGGCCAGTTCAACGTTTTCCCTGGCTGTCAAATCCGGAATCAGATTGTAGAACTGAAAAACAAAGCCCACATGCTTGCGGCGGTACTCGGTCAAGTAATCTTCATTGGCTTTGGCCAGGTCCTTACTACCCACAAAAATACTACCACTGTCAGGGTGGTCCATACCCCCCAGCAGATTAAGCAGGGTGCTTTTCCCCGACCCGCTGGACCCCAGTATTACCAAAAGCTCTCCCCTGTATATGTCCAGGCTGAGTGGTTGCAAGGCCTTGACCTTTACTTCTCCCATTAAATAAGTTCGAGAAACATCTTTTAGTTGCAACAAAACCTCTTCTATGGCTAATCCCTCAGTTCCCGGCCTGTATGTAGACTGGATCAGGCACCTGTAACAGTCATAATATCATATTAACCCATGCACCTGTTTTGGGGAACATATTTTATCCTGCCCGGCTGTCATTGGTAGTCAATTACATGGGAATATTATCGTAACATGTTTAAATAACAATGATAAAATATAAAAATCAGGCCTTTTAAGGAGATCCCGCGTTTACCCCGCTGCCCTTAAAAGGCCCGGCATTTCCATGCCTGACTCATAATACTCAGCATCAAAGATGATGGCAACCCATGTCCACTGCTTTTTCAAGCCGATCTCTGTCCTCTAAAATTCTTTAACCGGATTGCCCGGCGGGATAAAGGCTTCGACAATACACTGCCTGCGGGTACTCCCCAGGTTTGTCCATCGACCGCCTTCTTACCGCTTCTCAGCAGCCCTATTTTTTCATTCGTCAAAACCTTCAAACCTATAAATAACATCAATAATGACGTAACAAATAATTTATACGTCAGTATGGTGGTATTAATCATGAATGCCCATGCATCACCACGTTTGACATAATCAAATCCGGGAGGCATTTTTCCTTTAACTTCATCCATAAATTGAGGTATTTCAGGGTATTTTTCAAACTGGTTGGAGCCGGGAAACATTTTTTTCAAACAGAAGGGATAATTACTGTCTACCAACTCGTAGTTATAATGTTTGATATAGGCATTATGCACCTCGATTAGTTCTTTTGACGGGGTAAATGAGTTGTCCAATATATTTACAATATACTTGTTTTTAAAATAATTATTTACTACTTTGGGGTTGGCCGAGGTTGATACCAAAACAAATCTCTTAATGCTGCCGTCCAACCTGCCCTTCTTCATAAAGCACCACAAGGCTACTATAACCACATTACGGGCAATTTTGTTTCCCTGAAACTCACGCAGCACCATAGCTTCATCTATGGTATATATGCAGTATTCGTTGAAAAACATTATGGATACGAGATTGAAACCTACTATTCTTCCGTTCTTTTCAGCATATACCAGCAGATCGCTCTTTTTTATGTATTCGAAAAAGTCCTCTTGAGCAACCCATGTGTCCCGTTCAACCTCTTCACACGCCGCGATGATATCCATTATCAGGCTGTGGTTGATGCTCAGATCAACAGCATAGTAATTAAACCCCCGGTGTGCAATCACAAAGTTTTCAGGTGCGGTAACGGGAACCTGAATCGGCCTGATTCCTTCACTTTTAACTTCGGGTACAGCAGTCTCCCGCACCTGGTATGTGTCGGTCTCTTTTACCGGATTATCAAAGGCTTGTCTTACTTCCGGTTTTTTCATACTATCAATATCCCCCTTCACTACCCTTTTTCTCCAACGTAATTCTCCCGGCTAAAATTCCGTAGAAATAGGCACCCAATAGCGCCCGCAGTAGAAGTAACGATACCGAATAAGCCAGACTGAAAGCGAGTATTTGGGCCGGTGACCCATAATCTTTGAACAAGAAAAGCATTGCAGCCTGAGAAGTGCCGAATCCAAAGGCTGAAACCGGGATGCTTATAACCAGCAAGATGATAGGAACATAGACAACCATCATTATCAAAGGTATGTCCAGATTGAACGCCTTGACCGCCACATAAAAGAACAGTATGTATGTCAAGTAAAAGATAATCCGGTATGCAACATTAATTAGATAAGTACTCAAGGATGCTTCAGCAAATGAATCAAACAGCCCGGTATTTTTAATTTTTTCAATTAGTCCGATATTGGACTTTTTAACTAGAATTATTACCAACACAGACACAATAAAAGAAGACAGGCAAAGAATCATCAACTTGGTCAACCAGGAAAATCTGAAGCCCTCGATCATTGGATACCCGATTACAGCCAGAACAAGTAAGGACAATTGATTAATGTAATTGTAAAAGAACATAATAGCCGTTCCGGTGACCAGCGGGATGTGTTTGGTGACGTTCAGGAAATACACAACACTTCCCATGCCCAGTGTATAATCAACAACCGTGATCAGGTTGGAAGCGCCTCTAATAATCATGCTTTCGACAAAGGTCAAGTCATAGTCAAGTGTGTTCATAAGGGCCCGCAGGTTTTGTGCATCGATGATAAAAGAAATTATGACGAAAATGATTATGGCTGGTAGAAAGACAATAATGCGGGCATGGTACAAAGCGTCAAAAAGGGGCTTGGGTTCGATCTGCCAAATCAAGTAGACCAATACTGCGCAACCAACGATCCATGGCAGCCATTTGGCAAGAACATTCGGTTTCTTTTCCGGGTTATTATTTAAATCAAATGCCGTCTTTTTGATTCAATCACCTCTATCTTTGTTTACTCACCAGGGATTCGATGGCTTTACGTTTTATGCTGTTGCTTTCGATGTGATCCAAGAACTCCACCTCAATTGTTACCGGTTCCCGGAATACATCGCGCAAGGCTTCAATGAGCTCCTGCAAGTGCCGCTCATTGAATTCTTTTCCCTTGACGAACTGAATCACGATTAACCCGGGTTCCTTTTGAATAACTTTGAATTCTTCCATAAGGTGCAGATACTTTTTGATAAACTTGGTAAATGTATTCAGAACCTTAAGGGAAGAAACGTACTTTCCGCTGGGAAGGATAAAGCTGTCGTCAGCCCTGCCGTTGAACTCTTCTATCAAGGGAAAATTCAGACCACAGGTACAGGTTTTGTTGCTGTATTTCCCGATGTCGCCGATGCGATAACGAATAAACGGCATAGCCGGGCTTCTGGTTGTGGTAAGATATATCTCACCTTCTTCACCCGGTTTGACCGGATTCAGTTCCTGATCCAAAAACTCCACCCAAACATTATCTATGAAAAGATGATAATTACCATTACGACACTGGGATGCGACCATCCAGGTCTCTTCAGTGGAATATTCGTCATAAACCGGACAATTAAATACACTAGATATGAGCTCCCTTTGGTCCCTGGTGGACAGCTCGGAATTCAGACCAATGAACTTGGGACGTATGAGCTTTAAATCTTCGGGAGTCATTTTCTGAGCTATTTCAAAAATAAGCGAAGCATACCCTATTAAGAGATCCGGCTTCGAGGTGCGAAGCATGGTGATCTGTTCTTCTAATGAAATAGTGGACGGAATATGCTGCGTACGGAAAAAGGGACCAAGCTTCGGATAATTGATCGGTGTGTATTTAATATAAACCAGTTTGTGCCAGGGGCGATAGCCGATAATGGAATACATGCGCAGGCCTGTTGCAATATAGAAAGCAAAAGTTGACCGGCTGAACACAAAAGGAAGCGACCTGCCGGTCGACCCGGTTGTTGCTGAATAATGGCAGTCTTTTATGTTGTATTTCTTTGATACAATACCATGGGGAAACTGCTCCCGTATTTCGTCTTTGGTAATTACGGGCAGTTTCCTGAGATCATCAAGAGTTTTAATTGTTGAAATATCAACGCCGAATTCATCGTACTTTTTCCGGTAATACGGCACATTGGCATAGGCGTTATGTATCTCCCGGATCACCCTTCTTTCCGCCTTCTTTAACAGCACCTTCCGGGGCAGCAGATTGTTGGCGTGCACCTGTATAGCTGATTTTGCTATATTCAAAATAAATGTAAACACAAAATTATTATATATTCTTTAAAAATTTTTTACAATTACTAACTGGAAGATATGTAAAATTTTTTATATAATGACTTAAATAATATAATTGCTGCCTTTTTTATACAACCACTATCATCTTTTCTGCTGCAGGAAATCTATATTGTAGTGTTTTGTAGGAATTGGTAATCAGGAATCAGGAATTGGGAATTGGGGGATTGGAGCGGCGCCATCAGAGGACGAAAATACAAGGAATGCCCCGAAATTCTGGATTCTGAATTCTGTATTCCGACCCGGAATTCACTCAGTATCAGCAAATTATTTTCAGGGTAATTTTGCGAAAGGAAAGATAGAGATGTCAGGTCGTTATAAACGCAAAATGTCGGTTAATGAACGTATGTTTGTGGCTATGGAGCGGCTAAGTCCGCTGATTAACCAGATGGTATTTGAAGGCAGCGGTGAAATTGATTTGCCGCAGTGGGCGGAAGCGGTGGAGGTCGCTTCTCGGGCCAATCCCGGCAGCCGTTTGGTACTGAGAGGCGCCTTGGGCTCATGCCGCTGGATTGATTCCGGAATAACACCGGGAATAAGGGAAGTTGACGGTTCTGCGTGGGATGGTTATGGACCGGAAGGGGCGCCCTTTATCGAGGACCGGTTGGATTTTGTAAACGGGCCGAGCTGTGAAGTGCTTGTAATCCGCGGCAATTCCAACCCGGAGGGGAACCCTCTGCGCATTATTTTTCGCACCCATCACGGTATAATGGACGGGCGGGGAACATTTGTCTGGATAGATGACATATTCAGGGTTTTAAACGGTCTGAAACCTGTCGGCTCGGCATCACCTCTTACTGACACTCAACTGGCCCGCAGTATTCAGAAAAAGCAGCGCAAACCTTACCCGACTGTTTTTATAGGCCCGACCGGGAAAGCCGAGGGCCATGAGCACGGTACGGTTTGGCTTAGGCGTCCCGTAAGAAGTGCCAGATTTCCCAACCTTCTCGGACAATTGGCCGTAATCTTGGCGGAAGAGGCCTGGAAACGGGGTGAGGGTTCCGTACTTATGGCCATCCCTGTCGACATGAGGCGCCATCGCCCGGATTTGTGCTCTACCGGCAACCTTACCTACTCCATATATGTGCTGATCAATCCGGGAGACACACCGGAAAAGGTAACCGCCGAAATCCACAGGCAGTTAAGGGAAAATTATGAATGCATGCTTACACGGGGGGACGAACTGTATCGCTATGCACCACTCCGGCTAATCGCACGCCAGGCCCGTAAAATTATGGACAGCCGGCATGCCAATGGATTATATAGCTTGTCGGCATGTTTAACCAACATGGGCCGGATCTCTTTGGACCCGTACCGGGGGGGCGGATTCAAAGCCTTGGATTTATGGGGAATACCGCCGTCAATGGAATATTTCCCTTGTTTTGTCGGTACATTGAGTACCAACGACACACTGCATGTGATAATCACAATGCCAAAAGTTTTGGCCAACCGGAACAGGCTGGAAACCTTGATGAACCGCCTGGTATCAGAATTGAAGCCGTAAAAAAGGGGGGAAACATTTGTCTGCTTACACCCGGGAAATGACCTCAACCGAAAAAGTCTATATTGCCTGCGACCGTATCTCCTCTCCGTTTGTCAACCAGATGATCCTGGAAGGAACCGGGGTGCTTGACAAAGATTTATGGGTATCCGCCGTCAAAACGGCAGCGGCCGCCAATCCCGGCACCCGCCTGGTCATGAGAGGTCCCCTGTGTTTTAATTATTGGGTTGCCTCTGACATAGATCCGGATGTCCGGGAAGTCAATGCCGGATCCTGGTCGGGATTTGATCCGGATGGCGCACCATTTCTTGATCACCCGCTATCTCCGGTCGACGGGCCGACCTGTGAAGTGGTTCTGATCCATGGCAATCCGCTGCGTGTAGCCTTTCGTTCACATCATGCGGTTATGGACGGGCGGGGAACCCTTTGCTGGGCTGAGGATGTATTTCGGGCCTTAAGAGGGGAAACTCCCATAGGTTACAATTCACGCATAACCGAGATCAAGCTGGCCAAGTCATTTCAAAAGAAAGGGCGCACTCCGGCCCCGGCCAGGTACCCTGCCGTAACCGGACCGGCGGTGGAAACAAAGACAGGTTTTTACTGGAAACGTGTGAGTCTGCCTACCCCGATATCCAGTCTTCTGCCCAAAGTAGCAGTGAGCCTGGCTCATGAAATCTGGCAGAGGTATCCTGGCTGCCCGGTCAGATTTGGGATCCCGGTGGACATGCGTCCCCGCGGCAACAACATATTATCTACCGGCAATCTTACCAATCTAATTTACCTGGATGTAACACCCAATTCAACACCGGAAACGATAAGCAGTGATATTAAGCAGCAGTTGGCCAATCACCACGACGGCATGATTTACTGGATGGATCTTTATATCAAGTATCTCCCGATCCGGTTGATCCAGCGCTCACTGGAAAAAGACATTGTCACCAAAAACAGAACGGGTCTCTACAGGTACTCGGGCATTATCTCCAACCCGGGCAGACTTCCTTTGGACAAGCTGTCCGGCGGCGGATTTCAGGCCGCAGGCGGTTTCTTTATCCCTATTAACATGCAGCTCCTGCCGGTATTTGTGGGGCTTACCGGAACCAACAAAAGTATCGAATTGGTAGTAGCAATGCCCAACAAGTTAGCCAGTCACGGTCGTCTTGAAAATATATTGAACAAAGTGGCATCATATATATTAACTGGTGGTGCTTCTTAGAACTGTGGTTTAACCTTTTGCCATTCCCCGAGCTTCAGGCCGGCATCGCGGACCACCATGTCACTTTCATATAACCCATTAACTATCTCTATATTGAATTTATCGCTTATACCGGTTTGTATTGTGCGGAAACGAATATGCCCATCCTCAATTACCAACACCTGTTTTTGTCCATTTTCGAGGGTGCGAACCGTTTCCATGGGAATGGTCAAAACATTTTTGCGTTTATCGGTTTCAATAGACACATGGACCTCATAACCGGGCTTCAGATTGGCGGTTTCGGTCATACTTATAATCACCGGCACCCGTCGTTGAACAACTCCCAGGGTGGAGGTTTTCTCCTCCGCCTGCGGATATATTTGTTTTACAAAACCTTTTAGAATACGGCTTCCCAGAACCTGAGAGGTAATGCCGACCTCCTGCCCGACCTTTACATTGGCCATTTCATCCTCCAAAATGTCCGCCTTGATTTCAAGTAGATCGGGCGTCCCCACTGACGCCAGCAGGCTTCCGGCATTTACAACCTGGTACGGTTTGGCAGGCAATTGCAGAATGACGCCTGAAACCGGACTTACAACCTCAAGTTCCTTGGCCTTGTTATTAATTCCAGCCATCACTTTGGCCACAATGGCCGCCTGTTCTTGATAATTCTTCAGACTGGTTTCCTGTTGAGCCAGTACTTGTTTCAGCGAGTTAACTTTAAGGAGGGCCTTCGAGTAATCCGCCTCTGAGACCGCGCCCGCCTCATACAAAGCCTTGGTTCGCTCCAGATCCTTTTCCGCTTCTTTTAAATCCAACCGGGTAGAAGCCATTGATTCCGATACGTTGCTGGCGGAGGCATTAACTTCAGCCATTTGGGAACCGGCGTTTCCTTTTTGTATCTCCAAATCATAGTTTTCCATGGTCACCAGCACCTGTCCCAAAAAAACATTCTGCCCTATGGCGACCGGGACTGAAACAATACTGGCCGGCTGGGCGGCAAATATGTCGGTCCTGTTACACGCCTGTACTTCCCCACTTTCTTCCACGGTACAAACTATATCTCCGCGGGTTGGTTTAACAACCTCCACAGTCTCCACGAATATACAGGAAGTCATTAAAAAACTAACACAGAAGTTGAATAGCGCAAAAATACAAATAACTGCAATTAACGACAATTTAAATGGCTTGTTTTTCTGTCGGTTCATAGCTTCTCCTCCGATTAATCTCTGTTTTTCAGAAACTCCAGGAAGTTCATGTTCTTTGCTTCGCACAGCAATTTAATAACTTGTCGAATCAGGGAAGAAAAAATGTTATTGCATGCCGTGACAAAAACGCGAAGCCTGCCATAATCCAAACCGACGTCCTGATACTATCATATTTCTATCAAAATTCTCTACTTCCTTTTCTCTGTTTACTATATCATAAACAGTTTTGATAAATAACGTAAGAGGGATGATCTAATATTGATTTTAAATAATATATTTGTTACACTTTTATAGTGGCCGTTATTATCTGTCTTGCTGCAGATAAACTCAATATTGTCGTGTTTTGTAGTTTTTTATAAATTAAAGGAGGGAAGAAAGAATGGATTTTGTTTGTCATTCGCGTGCAAGAAATATCTGTTTGACAGCATGTGTGCTGCTCCTGTCACTGTTTTTGGTGCTGGTTTTGGATAAACCGGCCCTGTCATGTGACGTTGCCGTTATTTCGGCAAAGAAGTCCACAACCGGCCGTCCTGTTATCTGGAAGAACTTTGACTGTTCAGAATACTGGCATCAGCAGGTCAAATACTTCCCGGCCAAGACAAGTAAAGCGGGCGGTTATTATATGCTTTATTATAACAACCCATCTATGCAGATTGCTAACGGTTCACCGATAACTCCGCAGTCCGCAGTGAACGAGGCTGGTTTGGCAATCTCCTTGGCTGCGGTTTATGAGGACTTCGACCCCTCACATGAAGCCGGCAATCTAAACACGGATCTGATGCAGCATGCGGTGGAAGAATGCGCCACAATCGCTGATTTTGAAAATTTGATTCAGGAATGGCCCAAAAGTCATCTAAACCACGCTATCAGCGGTAACTTTGTGGTTATCGATGCTAATGGCGGGGCGGCCCTGTATGAAATGTATACCGGTATGTTTACAAAGGGTTATATGCCGATATCGTATATAAAATACGACGCCAATACAGGACAAGTTGTCGATAATACGGGCAAGGTGCTACAAGCAGCCCAGGGAAGTGACTTCGCGGGTTTCTTTATGCGCACTAACTTCAACACATATTTGCCCAACAACCCCGGTTCCGACCGGTATGTACGAGGAAATGCATTATTAGCCCAACTTGCCGGTACCAATGGTCTGAACTCTCAAAACGTCATGCGCATCCTCAGTAAGGATGTTAACGGTAAACAGATAGGTTCGGCCAGCGGGGATACCAATTACAACACCACTTACTGCATCAGCCGCAGTGCAACCCGATCCGGGACGGTGATTGAAGGAGTTGCTCCAGGTTCCGATCCCCGGTTGACTGTCATGTGGGTTGCTCCGGGAGAGCCTTCCATCACGCCATATGTACCCACGTTCGTCGGTGCCGAGTCGTTAACTCCATATCTTTATATGGATACTGTCAATTCAAATGGAACGATGTCCGATACCTCTGATACATGCCTGCTCAATTTGGCCGAGGATTACCGGGAAACATACAAAAAATTGATTTACAGCTCCAACCGGGGCGATACTGTTTTCGGACCATATGACAGTTATATCAATAAGGTGGAAATGTCCAAGGCGCAACAATGGATGTACAAGATAGAAGACACCGTATACGCAAAAACCAACGATTTAATGAACCAGTTACAGAGCAATCCCAGTCTGATAACACCGGAATTATTGAAGTCTTTCAATGACTACTGCGGAAAGTACATATACGATAACTATGTTGCCGCTTCAGCAACCGCCGTGCCCTGGTCATTCAATATGCCATCTACTGTTCAGGACACGACTCCGCCTACGGCGCAGATAAGCTACAGCCCGGCAACAACCACCAACCAGGACGTGGTCGCCACCCTGGTCAATGAAAGTGAACCCATTACGGTTACCAACAACGGCGGTTCCAGGCAGTACACCTTTACCCAAAACGGCTCGTTCACGTTTGAATTCAAAGATGCCGCAGGAAATACCGGGACAGCCACCGCTGCGGTAACGTGGATTGATAAGGAACCACCCGTGGGGACCATAACATATAGGAGAACCTTTTTCGGTGTGGTAGCAACCTTAACCACCAACGAACCGGTTACCATGCTGAGTTCGGGTGGAGCCCAGGTGTTTCTCAGACGAAACGATTCATTTACCTTTAAGTTCATGGACGCAGCTGGAAATATAGGCACAGCGACGGCTACGGCAAACTAGCAGCCTGTCTATGAATTAAGTTTTGGGCCAGACACAATTATTGAAGAAAACGAAATAAGAATCCTCCCCGTCCTATATTTTGGCGGGAAGTACCGTCCTGATCTTGCGATATAGCTTCAAGATGTTATGCGTCAGGCAAAGGAGTAGCCATTCACAGCGAACTTTTTCCAACCCCCGGAGAAGGAACCGTCGGAAACCGCGAATCTGACCAAAGACTGGTTCAACTGCTTGCTTCCGTAAGCCGTATTTTGCCCATCCGGCCTTTGTCCTTAGTTTCCGTCTCATTCGGTCGGGCAGCGGCAGGTCCACCGGTATCCTGCCTTTGGGAGCCGTCTGCGGCCTGGTTGGTTACTTCTGCCGCCAGTATAATCTGGCTTTTGGAATCCACAACCGCCTGGGCATTATATGCCTGAACGAAAGCTTTGTCGGAATTCATCATTATCCTTGATTCCGGGTCGGTAAAGTTGCGCTGGGCTTTGTCATCGGGCTCACCGGTCTTCTTTTTATATTTGACCATTCCCTTTGGCGGCACCGGGGGATCGTCGTTTTTGTCGTTATCCTTTTTTTCATCTTCCTCCCGGGCCAGCCTGATTTGTTGGCCTGGTCGAATGACAAAAGACCTGTTCCCACAGCCAGTGATGCGCCTATTATGGCTGCACCGGCCCTGTCTACCCTGAATACAGGGCTTTTGCCCAGTGAAAAAACCAGTAAAGTAAAAACAAGAAGAGCGGCGGCGATTATTGTACTCCATTTAAAATGTATCCCCGGATTGGCCCTACGTCCTGAACCAGAACATGGCCATCAGCAGGGCGACAAAAACAATGAGCAGCGACACGGTTATATCCAGTATGACGGAAGGCTTGTATTCTCCCCGGTCTATCTGCCGCTGGGTAATTTTGAAGCGGGCGGTTGCCAGGAGCACAACCAGCGAGGCAATCAGTATAAATACAACGCCGAAGGTGGGCGATTGTCCCCTGGCCGGAAGGCTGACTCCAGAGTTGGCGGCCAGGTATCGTATGTAGATGGAAAATTTCTCCACCACGAAGCCAAAGGCAAGAATTGATACCCCGGTGCGTATCCAGGCCAGGAAGGTGCGCTCGTTGGCAAGGTGCTCCCTGATATGTAACCGGTCACCGGGTTCCTTCCGTACACCTGCTCTTGCCATTATTTTACCACCAGCACCGGGCATTGATTGCAGTGAAGTGTTTTGCCTACAACAATCATGTTAAAATCTCCTTCTTCGGCTGTCCGGCAGATTGAATCGACCCATATGGAGCTAGTATATTCTCGTTCCAACAGGTTTACACCTGCCGTGTTTTTATGAGGGTATAAAATTTTCGCATGTCAAATTTTCATCTCACAGATGATTTGTATGAACCTCAGGACGTCATGGGGCCCCCTCAGCCGGACGGATGCCGCGGTATTTTTATTGTGTTCCGAAACCAGAACCGGCAGGCCCTGTTCCTTGACCACTCTGAAGGCATCCTCGTCAGTGGTGTCGTCTCCAAAATAAATGGGAAAGAAGGAGGGGTGAAGGTTCATCAGGTGCCTGACCGCTTCGCCTTTGTTTATTCCCCCGGGCCGGACTTCAACAACCTTCTTGCCGGTAATAAATTCCAAGCGATGTTTTATGGCCAGCGGCAGTACGGCTGATGTAAAATCACCCACTACTCTTGACGCCGCGGCCTGGTCGGCCAGGCGAAAATGCAAGGCTGCAGCGAACCCTTTTTTTTCCACCAGGAATCCTTCCATGCCGGAAATACAGTTCCGGGCATGGCCGGCGACCACCTCCAGCACC
Organism: Bacillota bacterium; assembly: GCA_049325075.1. GTDB lineage: Bacteria > Bacillota > Desulfotomaculia > Desulfotomaculales > Desulfocucumaceae > BRHc4a. Next base: position 76,322 of record JBMOPF010000077.1, read on the forward strand.
GGGGTCAGCTTTTTTTCATCAACGGCCGTGTATTTTTCACCACCGGGATAGAGTATTTCGGCGCCGTGGCAGCCGGCCAGATATATTCCCCCGACGGGTATCATTCTTTTAATATCGTCAGTGTCCCGCCCGGTTATCACAGCCGTCACCACCCGGCTTTTTCCCGCCAGATGACTCAACGCTTTCAGAAGACCGGCCCCGGGCAGGGCCAATTCAGGCCTTTCCCTGATGGGTACCAGGGTTCCGTCATAATCGGTCATAAGCAGAAGTTTTGAAAAGCCTGAAACTTTTTCCGCCAGATACTCGGGAGTCCCTTCCCGCAAAACAGGCAATCGGGTCATGGAACCATACCTCCGGCACAGGATCAGGAGATGCAATATCCCTGATCAGCGGCGTCTCCCAGCCAGCTTTGCCTCAAATGATGCCACCACCAGTATATGTCCTGCTCCCTGACAACCTTGTTCATGACCTTCAACCTTCTTTTTTTCTCAGCCACCGGCATCTCCAGCCCCTGCACGATCTTGGCCGCCGTTTCCCGGGGGTTGTATGGATTGGTTATTAAAGCCTCTTTCAGCTGGACGGCCGATCCGGCAAAAGGACTGAGCAGCAGCGCACCGACATCGTTGTCCTTAACTGCCACATATTCTTTGGAGACAAGGTTCAGCCCGTCCTTTACAGGAGTAACCAGGGCCATGTCAGCCGCCAGGTAATGGGCCACCAATTCCGGCTTGCTGAGAGACTTGAAAACATACCTGACCGGAACGTGGTAATTCTCCGTATAGGATCCATTAATCCGGCCCACTGATTCTTCAATTTGCCGCCTGAGTTCCTGGTAAGCGCGGGCATTGGTCCTGCTGGGCACAGCAATCTGAATCAGTGTTATCTTTTCCCTGTAGTGAGGGTAGTTTTCCAGCAGCCAGGCGAAGGCCTTCAATCGCTCCGGAATGCCCTTGGTGTAATCCAGGCGGTCCACTCCCACCAATAGGTATTTTCCCCCGGCACCCTGTCTGATTTGTGAAGCTTTCCGGACTACTTCGCCGGATTGTGCCAAAAGGTCCAGATCGCGCCAGTCTATACCGATGGGCACGGGCACTGCTTTTGTTTTTCTGTCTTTCCTGTAAATAGTTCCGGTTAAATAATCAACTTCCGCGCCGGCAATTTCCCCGGCAGTCTGCAGGAAATTATGCACATAGTTCCTGGTATGGAATCCGATCAATTCGGCATCCAGCATGCTTGAAATGTATTCCCTGGCCCACGGCATGGCGGCAAATATTTCGGCCGGCGGGAAAGGAATATGCCAGAAGAGGGATATCCTGGCGTGGGGCCGGTGCCTGCGTATCAGCGCCGGCAGTAAAGCCAGGTGGTAATCGTGGATCCAGATTAAATCCCGGGGCGTGGTGGTTTTCAAAACAACCCCGGCATATTTCTCATTTACTTTGCAGTATGCCTCCCAGTGCTCCTCGTTGAAAACCGATTTTTCAACAAAACTGTGGCATATGGGCCACAAACAGCTGTTGGCAAACCCGTCATAATAAAGATCAACTTCCCGTGGTTCCAGCATAACCTCATGGAAAATGTATCTCGAACCGTTTTCAGGCATGGCCCGGGATACTCCGATTATTTCGTCTTTTTTCCCATACCTGCCGCCCCAGGCAATCCAAACGCCGCTTTCCCTGGTGATGACGGGATCTATGGCTGAAACCAGCCCGCTGACGGAGGGCAGGCACTTGAGGCCGTGGAAGGTTTCCCTGAACGTCCAGGCTCCCCGGTTGGATACTACCACCAGGCGTCCGCTTGGTTTTGCATAAAGAGGTTTAATTGAACCCACGTCTTCACCTCCCTACTTGAAAATTACTGTTACATCCCCCTTTGTCTCAATTACGCTGCAGTAAGTTTTGTCCTGCCTCCTGGTAAACTCCAGGGCCGCAGAACCGTTGCCGGCCCGGATGTTTTCCATGCGCAGTGTCTGTAAAAAACCCGGCAGGTGCGGGTTGTGTACGTATATGCCGGCACCCCTGCACTCTATGCCCAGCAGGGCCCGGAGCAATAGAAACATGCTGCCGATGGACCAGGCCTGGGGATCGCAGGCGATGGGATACTTGACCGGCCCGGCGGTTCCCCGCCTGGTAAACCCGCAGAAGAGTTCCGGCAGCCGCAGATGGTCGAAATATTCCGCCGCCTCGAAAAGGGCCTCCACCAATTGCTGAAGCGGCGCAACCTCCCCCGCCTGCTTTATCCCGAAGCCGATAATAGCATTGTCGTGCGGCCACACCGACCCGTTATGATAGCTCATGGGGTTGTAGGCCACTTCCCTGTTGCTCATTGTCCGTATTCCCCAACCGGAAAAAAGGTCGGCGCTCATCAGCCTCTTAATCACCTGCCGGGCCTGTTTTTCGGGTAAAATTCCTGTAAATAGGCAGTGTCCGGGATTTGACACTATTGTTTCCAGGGCTCTTTTCTTTCCATCCAGGGCGAAGGCCAGGAATCCTTTCTTTCTCAGCCAGAAATCATGCAAGAATTTTTTTTGCAGTTTTTCTGCCCTGTTTTTTAAATCCTGCGCTGTGGCTTCCTCTCCGGCAAGGTCATATATTTCCGCCGCATCCATTAACGCCTTGAAATAGTAGCCCTGCACCTCCACCAGGGCAATGGGGCCGTCCGGTATTTCACCTTTGGTGTCCACAACCCCGTCCCAGGAATCCTTCCAACCCTGGTTGGCCAGGCCTTTTCCCGACCGGCAAAGGTACTCGATGTACCCGTCGCCGTCCATGTCCCCGTATTTTTCGCACCATTCCAGTGCCCCGGCCAAGGTTCCGGACATCACCCTGAAAAATTCCCTGTCTCCGGTCCATCTGATGTAATCCGCCAGTAAAATAATAAACCATAGTGTGGAATCCACCGTTCCGTAATAGGGTGTGTGGGGTATCTCGCCAGCCCGGGCCATTTCACCGGACCGCAATTCGTGCATAATTTTGCCCGGCTGCTCGTCTTTCCAGGGGTTTATTTCCCGGCCCTGATATTTGGCCATAAACAGCAGAGTTTCTTTGGCCAGCGAAGGGTTGACCGGCAAGGCCTGCCAGGAGGCAATCAGGGCATCCCGGCCAAAGGGCGCCGCGTACCAGGGGATACCGGCTTCGAGAATGTTTCCGGCCCCGGGGTAACTGGACCTCAAGGCCCGGAGGTCGGTAATCGCCCCCCGGACCATGTAGTTAAACCTCTCATTATCCGAGGAAATCTTAAGACATTGATCTTTCCACTCCTGGTACGCGCCGGCCAGGCACCGGGCGGCCCGGGTAAAGCCCAGATCTTCCTGTAACAGGGTGGTTCCGGCATTTTCGTCTTCAATCAGTGGGAGCACTTTTAAATACAGGTAGTATTTCTTTTTTGGTTCCAGGATCAGGTAATAGTTGACGTGGACGAATGGATCTTCGCACCTGACAGACGCCGGCGCAGGGTAAAAATATATTTTTGTCGAACGCTTTATTTTATCTTTGCCGGTATAAGTCAACAACACAGACCGTTTTTGAATCACCGGCCTGCCGGGAGTGCCCTTTGATTGTCGCGCCGTGCCCCTGACTTCGAATATATCCGCAAAGTCGGCCCCCAGCTTGAGCATGAGGTTGACCTTGACAGGATGCTGGTTGAAGTTGATTATGCGCATCCGTTGATAAAACCCGTCATAGACGGTTCTCAACAGTCTGATGTGGATGCTTTGCAAAGGGACCGCCTCTCCAGGTCCTTCAAACTCCTTATTGGTCATCTCCACCTGGGCAAAGTGGCTGTCCCTCAACGTCCTTGACAAAAAAACCGGCTCAGTGCCGTTCAACCTCATCTCCAGGCAACTTAAAAAGCGGGTGTCGGCGAAGTAAAAACCCAGGCCCCCCGTATCCCGGGAGGGTATTTCCCCTCCCGGGAGGGAGTTTATAAACATACGGCCCTCTTTTAATATTTCCACGCTGCCCCGGCTGTCTTCCGGAGCAATTCTGAACTCGTCCTGCGGTGTTGTGTTGGATTCGCTCATGTTATATTCCAACCCCTTTATGCTGATGCGGCCTCTCCCCGGTTCGCCGCCCGGTTCGTCCTGGATATAACATCTGTGTATACCTTTAAAGTGGCCCTGGCCATAATCTCCTTGGTCCAGTACATCTCCACCATGGATCTTCCCCGCCTGCCCATTTGCCTGCACAGCCCGGGATCCCTCAGCAACCGGCAGCATTTTTCAGCCAGGCCGGTTTCGCTGGCCATCTCCACCAAGTAGCCGTTTACGCCCTGCCTGACAATTTCCGGCATTCCGCCCGCCCGGCTTACTACGATGGGTTTTTCGGCGGCCATGCTTTCCAGCATTACCAGGCCGAAAGGTTCTTGAAAGCAAGAGGGGTAGATGCAAAATTCAGCGGCCTTGTATACCAGCGGCATATCCTCCCAGGCGAAGAACCTGACAAAGACGTTGTCGGCAAGGTCCAGTTCCCGGATCAGGTCCAGTATTTTTTGCACGTGCCTTTGCTGGTGTGAGCCCCAGTCTACGGTTTTTCCGGTTCCCGCCAGCACAAGCAGGGCATCGGGAAATTCTTTTTTTATTATGCGCAGGGCGGCAACACTTATATGGCAACCTTTATCCAGGCTCATCCGGGCCGGGTGAAAAATCACCCGGCGTCCTTCAAATTCCGGATACCTGTGGTTAATTTCCCTGTAATCGCACTCCCTCACCGGTGAGAACCTCTTTGAATCAATGCCGTGATGAACGGTGACAATTTTTTTCTTATCGTAACCCACCCGGACCAGTTCATGTTTTATATAATCGCTAACCGATATGACGGCGTCCCAGATATGGGACCTCCTATTCATTTTTTGCCATGTTTCATCATCATCAGCCCAAACGTTGTGGGCCGTCAAAACCAGGGGTATGCCCCGGGCCTGCGCGATCCCGTACAAAATATCCGCGTGTACCGGGCTGAAGTAGTGCATGTTATGGGCATGGATTAAATCGGGACGTGTCTGTTCGATAAAGCGTTCTATTTCTCCCCTTGTTTCCCGGGCCTGCGCGCTGATTTTCTCCGGCGACAGGCTGTTTAAATCCATGAAGGGGGTTCTCCTGACGTACATTCCTCCATACCATTCTTCTTCTTTGACACCCCGGACCGAGCCGGTCAACAAGGAGACCTCACAATTGTTTTTAACCAGTTCCGGACCCAGCATGGCCAGGTGGCTTTCTACCCCACCGATTATTGGCGGAAAGGCCCAGTGCAGATGTGCAATTTTCATTGAAAGGCACCTCCTATTACATTTATTACAGTCAAGCATTACATTATAAACATAAAAAGGGAGACAATTGTCTCCCTTTTTATGGGCTTGTGTATTTAGATTTAGAATAAGCAGCCTTACATAATACTACGGTAGGGAGACTTATTTAAATTTAAATACTCATTATTGTGATTATTCTTTTTTAGTGTCTTTCCCGCCCGGGGGCGGCGGGTATTTGTCCGGCGCCGGCTTGGTATCAACTCCATGCTTGCGCCCAAGTTGCCGGATGGGCAACCATATACCGCGGACCTCCATACGATGGATTTAATTCCCTCAATATTTTATTGTATAGTATTCCATTTTACCAGTCAATGTTTTGCCCCGGGTGGATATAGGCCGGGGCGATTCTAAGGGGCAGGGAGCATACCCTTCATTTTAGAAAAATAATTCAGGGTACAAAGGAAAATAGTCAGTTTGGGGCTAGGCCGGGTAATTCCGGCCGTTTTTATTTTTATTCAACAAATCGTGAAGGTGGAATGGCAGGTAACAAAGGAAGAATATTAAAAACAGGATTAATTCCAGAGAAAGAATGTACCATGGCCATGGTCCCAGGTAATCCAGCAGGGAGGGTAAGCCGGGCTTCCGGCACAGAAAGAGGTAATTACTGCCGGTGCAGTAATTAAATGCGGCTATGAACAGGGCGTATGCGTTGGTAATCAGCACAACCCTCTTCAGGGACCCGGGACGGAGGCGGGATCCCTCCAGAAAAATCATGGACAGACAGGCCAGTATTATGGAACCGTGGGCCAGGAAGAACTGGAAGAAAATAAAGTGGGGGAATGAGTACCAAAGATTGGGGGTCAGCAAGGCCTGCAGCGCCCCGCCCATACCCCAGACGTAGGTTATTTCGAAAATGACATCATTCTTTTTTATCAGCATGACAGCGGATAATATTAAGGAGATGCCGCAGAGGTGCATGGGCAGTGAAGACGTAACGGACCAGATCCCCACGGCCACATTCCATACCTCAAGGGAGACCGACAGCAGCAAAATAATAATGGCCAAGGTAAGCCGGTAAACCCTGTTGGCCTTTTCCCCCCGGAGCCTGTGCCTGGCCAAAAACAGTGCAACGCAGGCAGTTGCAAGGGTTGCCAGTGCAACAAGGTGAGAGGTTGAAAAAAGTTGAAAAGGATGTATGTTATTCACTGAGAAAAAACTGTTCATCACGCCTATCCTTATTTTCACCCTGCGGGTTATATGCGCTTTAAGCCATTTAGCTGTAAACAAGCCCCATATTTCTTCTATTTGGAGGGGGAGAATCCTTTTTTCATATATATTCCTCCCTTGACATATAAATGAAAAGCAAGACACCAGTCGGCGGGGGGAAATTTGAATGCGGTTGATTAAGGTAGTGAGGTTCAGATTCAGGTATCTGGCCTTGGCGTCTTTGGTGGTGTGGCTGGCTTTCGGCTCCTGGAAGGTTGTGGCCGGAGAGATTGACAGGAGGAGTGTGGAGGCGCTTTCCACGGTGCTTGCCGGTAAGGTAATTGTAATAGACCCCGGCCATGGAGGCATAGACGCCGGGTCCAAAAGTGCTTCAGGGACACAGGAGAAGGATATTACGCTGGAAGTGTCAAAGAGGCTCGCCGCCATGCTTGGACAGGCCGGCGCCGTTGTTCTGCTGACCAGGGAATCCGATACGTGGCTGGCCGACCCTGACGCTTCCCACAAGAAGAGGTCGGATCTCACCAACCGGGTGGAAATAGCCAACCGCAATAATGCTGATGTTTTTCTCAGTATTCATGTCAACAGCTTCGGGCTGCGCAGTGAGCGGGGTGCGCAGACCTTTTCCCAGCCCGGAAACGATGAGGGCAAAAAACTCAGCCGGTCCATACAGAGTGAACTGATCAGAGTGCTGGGGAACACCAACCGCGCACCAAAGGAAATTGACTACTTCATCAGGCGCTCCAGGGTTCCGGCTGTAATTGTCGAGATAGGCTTTCTTTCCAACCCGTCCGAGGAAAAGCTGCTCCTTGATTCGGCCTATCAAAGCAAGGTTTCGTTCGCCATATACAGCGGCCTGGTTAAATATTTTGTGGAAAAGGAAAGCGGGGCCAATGAAATAAAAAATAATTCATGAAAAAAAAGGCCGGCCTAAAATATATTTCATGTAATAAACAGAAAACTCGGTGGCATCATAACTCTTGAAGCTGAATTTAAATTAACCGGGAGGTGCTTGCGCTTGGTACAGGGATGGAAAGACAGCATGAAAGGCGTCGAAGTGAGGCAGGCTGCGTATGGTAACGAAGCAATAATAGAATATAACGGCCTCCTTGCGAAGTCCGGCGCCGATCAGGTTTTCCTGCATTTTGGATACGGTGACCCCGCGCAATGGCAGAATGTTTCCACAATCAAAATGGACCGCACGCCCAGGGGCTGGGAAAAGACCATCAGAATGGCCGACAGCAAGGCGATATTTTGCTTTAAGGACTCGGCTCAAAACTGGGACAACAACAGCGGCCATAACTGGATAGTAAGGGCTTAGCCCAGTGCCCCGGCAATGGCCGGGCATTAAAAAAGTGGCTGGTAATGCGCCAGTCACTTTTCAAATTTTTATCCCCAAGATTCTGAGTACTGAGTATTGAGTTCTGAGTTCTATTCCCGCCGCTGGAACAGCGGCACCGCCCGACAGGGCGGCTTTTTAATAGCCCAGTTTTTTGTATATATCTTCACGGTAGAAGAAATTTCCCGCACTGTTCATTTTATAGTTTTCTATGGCATACTTGACTATTTTGGGGGAAAAGGGAATAAAGACAGCCCCTATGCCCTTTATTACTTCCGGGCAGGTCCTTTCTTCCATGACCTTGGCGCCGCTAAGGTTGACACCAATAATGGTGCATTTGTTTTTAATGGCAATCTCGGCTTCCCATGTGACGTAATTGCAGTTTTTGGTATCCTCGCCTATAAGCAGCAGGTATTTATCACCCAGGAGGAACCTGTTTTTGCATATGGACTGTATGTATTCCCGGTTTTCCTTTTCTTCCACGGAATGGAGGTGACAGTTGCGGAGGTTGAAATTGAATTCACCCTTTTCTTTCCACCTGATCATATGTTTGAAATATTTGAGATCATTGCCGCTGAATCCTACGAACACTTCAGGGAGAAACATTTATATCCCTCCATGGTTTGAGATCGGGTGATACCGGCATTGTGGCATTCATGTTCCAGTTATTATTTAACATTCAACAATCTTCCTGAAACTCCTTTGATGGGCAATATTTTTACGCAATTTATCCGGGGGAAAAATGGCGGCAAATGATTTTCAAACTGTTGCCGCCTACAGCCAGGGGATTTTATCCATGAAGTCCCCCCTCAGGACAGGGAGCAGTTTTGTCTTCAGGGGTTCCGGAAGGTCTTTTATCCTCATATCATCCACCTTCATAATTTCCACTGTATCCACCTTTACACGGAAGGCCAGTTCCCTTGCCGTCAGCCCCTGGTTTTTTCTCAGTTCCTTTACTGTTTTTCTTCCAATGCCCAGTCCGAATACCATATGGATCACCCTTTAATATCATGTCTTATTTTTTACCGGCTCCAGCCACCATTCGCTTATGCCGCCGTCAAGGCCGAGGGCTGCGGCATAGTTTCTTTCAATTCTCCATCCCCCTTCCTGGACGGAGCGCCGGACATATTGCGCGCCGTAGACGTCCGGAGTTGTACTATAAAAGGTGAAGTTTGTGTAGCCCACCAAAGTGGCCACCTTTCGGCCCGGATATTGCTCCGAGGCTGCCGTGGTGACATTTTCGGCATATTGCCGTACCTTTTCCCTGCCGTATGGGAACACGGCATCAGAAAATGTAAAATATTTAAAGGGGTCTACCCTGGCGTAAATAAAAATTATCTTTTCATTCTGCCCGGGCACCGGTATGTCATTGATATAAAATTTTATTTCAATATCGTCAATGCTGCCAAACCGGTTTTGCAGGTCGGCCTTCAGGGGTGAAAATTCCTCTGATGACTGACTGGTTGCCTTCAGTACGCCGCCGGCGAAAAGTCCCTCCAGGTTTGTTCCGCCGTGGAAGGCATTGAAGAGAAGCGAGGAGGCCTCCGCCCTGGTCAGAAAGGATTCCGGCCTGAAGGAGCCGTCGGCGTAGCCCCGCACCAGGCCGTTTTTCAGGGCACAGGCAAGGACCTGTCTGTACTCCGGGGCAATTATCCCGAAATCATTAAAGGCAGCCTGCAGTTCCGCGGGGCCGGAGTTGCTGAAATCGGAAAGCCTGGCCTTTGTAATGGCCGCCACGGCCTCCTGGCGGGTTACGTAATCGTCGGGGCGGAAGAGGCCACCGGCCAGGGAGGGGTCGGTGTCAAAGTATTTGCCCGCTGATTTTACCTGGAGTGTGTACCATTTTCCCGGAACCACGTCTGAGTATTCGGTGGATGCCGCGCTGTCCGGGCCTTCTCCCTTGATATTGGCAATAATGGACGCCAATTCGGCCCGGGTCATGTGCGCTTCCGGCCTGAAGGCGCCGTCCGGGTATCCGTGAATCCAGCCATTTATCGACATAAGTTTAATCATTCCGTAGGCCCAGTAAGAATTGGGCACATCGGGAAACTCACCCGCCGGCGGGGTGCCGGCGCAGGCCGGAACAACAAGGACCGAAAACAGGATATATATGGCTGTAAAAAAAGAAATTGTTTTTTTATAGAACATGTTTTTAATACCCCCGAAATAACATCCCGGCATTTTGTTAGAGCTTCGACATCATATTGCAAATACCTTCCGGCCGGTGTGCCCCGGCTTAAAGAGGAGTGGGGCCAAGGTGGGCCGGGGTATAAAACAGGCAGTATTTAATGACAATATTTATGCCGTCTGTGCAGGGGATTGATTGTAACTATAGTATATTAATATTGCAGTAAGAAACAGTAAGATCAGGTTTCAACGACGGGGAGGAGAGTAATATGGGAGACAGGATAAAAACAGCCATGGAAAAGGCGATGGAGAGGGCAGCGACTTTCAGGGAGGTTCCTCCCGAAGAAATAGAAAAGTTGGAAAGCGTGCCCATAGGGAGAACCATTGCCGCGTCTTTTATCAACAACAGCGGCTATGACCTGGAAAAGGCATTGGCTGAAACACCGCCGTCTTCACGAAAATATATCCTGGAGGGCCTTGAGGAGGTGCTACTGCTTAATATTTCCCTTTCGGATGATAATTCTTCGCCTGATTCCCTGCGCAGGGCCATGGAGGGAATCAGCATTATTAAGAAGGATAAAAAAAGAATAACCTCCGTGCTGGGCGAGCTGGATGTTTTATTGAATTATTACCGCCAGACAATGGAACAGGCCAGGGAGAAATTCCGGCAGGAGTACGAGATGCAAAGCCGTATGCAGGGCGCCAGGAGAGGATCCAATAAGATGCAGGAATTCCGGGAGGAATGGGCCGCCATGATCAGGCAGTTGAATGAAAAATATGAAGCCAACCTGGCGCAAATAAAAGAAACAATCAGGAGTATCAATTAAATATTATACTGAGTGAATTCCGGGTCGGAATTCAGAAGTCAGAATCCAGAATCCAGAAGGGTTCGGGCATTTCTTGCAACTAAGACTCTGTGTTCTCTGTGGCTTTATAAGGACCGTATTCTCATTCTCATTGGCACCGAATTCCCGGCATGGGATTCTGAATTCTGGCTTCTGGATTCTGGATTCCCGACAGTATTAGAACTTCAGTATAAGTACAGTTATAAGAAATCCAGGCCGGAACCGGTCCTGCCCATAAACTTCATGGACTCAAACAGCATTATATCTTCTTTGGAAACATTTTTGCCTATTCTGGCCATCAGTACATTGGCGGGATGTTCGGTGATATCCGGGTCGTCGGTGGGAACCTTTTCCAAGCCGACACTGGAAAAGAGCTTGGTCAGCATCTTTTGATAATCCCATACATCCAGGTTGGCATCTTTTAAATCCCAGTGCCAGCAGTACTCCATGGTAATGACTATGTAGTCGTCAAGGGTTTTGTCGGAATAAGCCACCTTCATGAGGTTGTACCCAACCCGGCATTTTCTCCAGTCGGGGCTGATTTCTATGCCGCCCATTTCAAGCACCCCGGGGTGTTTAAACCAGCGGGTGTACTCGTCCGCCTTGTGGAAGGTCAAGTAGCCTATTATTTCATTCTCATGCCTTGCTATATACACGAGGCCCAGGGGTAGAGCGGTAATTTTGCACAGGGCCTCTTTTTGTTTTTGGGGAGGCCTGAAAACCCTGAGGTTGTTGTTCATTTCCAGTGATCCCAGGTAATCTCCCTCTACAGGACCCTCTATATAAACCAGCCCTTTGGGGGTATCGAATTTAAAGACATTCACGCAGGTCACCACCCTTGTTTTTCTTGCTCCAGGTGGAAATAGAAGCCGGTCAAGTGATTGTGGCTATCCATATTATAGGTATAATGAGCGGCTTTGACAATAGCGGACGCTCAAGAGTTAAAGTTTAAAATATTCGAAACAACAGTGGTTTCAGCCCTGATCCCGTTATTGTCACAGCTGCCCCAGAACGGTGGACACATCATGGATTAAATCGATTATGTGTACGCATCCCCGGGGTCCGGCCAGAGACTCCGCCAACTCTTTTTTGGACATGGATGTCAATTGCTGCCCCAGCAGGTTGTGGGCGTAACTCCCCGCCTCCGCGCACACAGGATCGGGGCACCTCATCAGCAGGCAGTTGATGGTGGAAACCGTTCCAATTTTTTTGTCCAGGGTCAAATTCAGCCCTACTTCATGGAAAGAGTCGGAGAGGGATGCGTTTACCGAATAAACCTCCTTGCTTTCCTGGACTGACACCGCTTTGAACTTATTATAAAGGTTTTTAAACCTTTTTTGCCCGGAAATGTGCTTCTGCCAGCTTGTGGTAACCCTGTCCAGATTGCTGTAATACCGGCAGCTGTTAAGGTACATGCGGTTCCAGTATTCATCATAACTTTTGGCGTTCTTGTACCCTCTTTCCTTGAACAGATAGGTCTCAGACTGTATTATGCCTCTGACAGTTTCGGAAACCATGGAATAGGCCTTTTCTCCCCAGTTGTTCAGTACCGCCGCCCTCAATTCTTTGCCCGAGCCCATGTAGGCCTCCACCCCGGCCAGTGTATTGATATCAGCGGATAACGGCCCGTCCGGCCCATTGTATATTTCCCAGCGGGCCTTCTCAATACGGAAGGTTTTTATGTTGACCAGCAGGCCGGCTGAGCATTCCATCTTGCCGGACAGAAAAACGGTTCTTCCCAGCAGGCTGTCCTTATCGACAATTTGAACTGATGTGTTCCAGTGGCTGTGGTGAATGAATTTCATAACCATTATTTAACTCCTGAGGTTATATTTTTTTATTTTCAGGTATTTCCATTCTTTATTTTATGGTACCAAAGATGGGTAAAATGATGTTAAAATATATACATGATTAATGAGGTGTTGCAATGAGCGGTAAAATCGTGGCGCTGGATGAAGAAAAGCTTAAAAAAAGTCTGCTCACCATTTATCAGATTCAACTTTCCAACTGCCTTCCGGAAGAGATAATGCCAAGGGCGATGGAAAAGATGGGTCTTGATGAAGAGGGAGCCATTGCCCTGCTTGAGAATTTTATAAGACTCGGGTGGATTAGCACCGGCAATATTGCGGTAAAGTTTTTCCTGCGTCCCGGTTATGTTTCCTATTTTCCAGTTTTTGTCTCCTCCGCAGGAAAGGAAAGAATTGAAGGCTTCATATAAAGTAATATTCTTTCCTGAAATAAATTTTCCTCCAGGGTTATTGAGGTAATATTGAAAGGGAGAGTGAAACAGGTAAATATAAACAGGAGGTGAATTAAATGGTTGATATTCTTCACAAGGTTGGCGAAAAGGCGAAGGGGCTGGGCGATATCGCCCGGGAAGTGACTCGCAAATCTGGTGAGCTGCTGGAAGTAACAAAGTTAAAGTACGAAATATCCAAGCTGGAAAAAGAGATCGAAAACAACTTTGCCGGGCTCGGGGCGCTGGTTTACCAGAAGTTCAAGGGCGCCGGCGACACTGACGGCGAGGTTGACCGTCTGCTGAAGAATACCGCCACACTGGAAAATGAAATTAAAGAACTGGAAAAACAGATTGACAAACTTAATCCAAAAACACTTAGCTGTCCGGAGTGCAAGGTGGATCTGCCTGCCGGCGGCAAATTCTGTTCATACTGCGGGACCCGGATTTTGAAGGATGAAGATCCCGGGGAGGGCGGCGGGTCGGAATGACCCCGGCGTCTGTTAATGGCTTTTAAATAGCCGGAGGTGGCGGGCTGTACCCTGAGGTGCCGTTTGCCGCCGCCCGGCTTTTACTTTTCTTCCCGAAGCGAGGGGGTAAATGGAAATTGGAGTATGGTGAGAGGATATCCGCACTGGCAAAGATGATCAAAGAGTGCAACCCCTGTTTTATATTGAGCGGGGCGGGCATAAGCACCGAAAGCGGCATACCCGATTTCAGGAGCCAGGAAACCGGGCTTTGGAACAGGATTGATCCTGTCAAGACGGCAAGCCTGAGAGCCTTTATGAGAGATCCGGCGGCCTTTTATGACTTAAATCTGGAAAGGTGGAGGAGTTTGGGGGACCATGAGCCCAATGTGGCCCACCGGGCGGTGGCCGAGCTGGAAAGAAAGGGCTTTATTGTGGGGGTAATTACCCAGAATGTAGACAGCCTGCACACCAAGGCGGGATCGCGGCGCGTCTGGGAGATTCACGGGCATCTGAGAACCTGCCGCTGCATAGGCTGCGGGGAGGGATATCCCATGGCGGAGCTTACGGGCCGGTACGATGCGGGGGAGAATCCCCCCCTGTGCCCCGGGTGCAGCGGCCTGCTCAGGCCGGACGTGGTTTTGTTCGAGGACCGTATGAGTGACGACTTTTACAGGTCGGTGAAGGCGCTGACCGGCTGCCAGTTGCTGATAGTGGCGGGCAGCAGCCTTCAGGTCTATCCTGCCGCCGGCCTGCCGGAATACTCCAGGCGCCTGGTGGTTATAAACAGGGATCCCACTCCATGGGACGACAGGGCGGATATTGTTATCAACCACTCTGTGGGTACTGTTTTCCATGATTTGATGTGCGCCCTGGAGCTGTGGTAACATAAGCTTATTCTGATTGAATTCGCTGTCAGAACTCAGAACTCAGGACTCAGGAGTCCGGGCATTACTTATTAGTGTTCAGACTTATCGGACTGGCTGATAATCTCTGTGGTTTAAAAAGTACAGTGTTTTCATACACAGCGCGCTGTAGTAAACGACTTGAATTCTGAGTACTGAGTTCTGAGTTCCGACTGAATAAGAATTTCAGTATAGCAAAGAAAGGTTGATAACATGCCTTTTATACTTGCAATAGAGACATCCTGTGACGAGACTTCGGCGGCGGTGGTCAGGGACGGGACTGAAATACTGTCCAATATAATCTCCTCACAAATCGATGTCCATAAAAAATTTGGTGGAGTAGTGCCGGAGGTGGCTTCCCGCAAGCACCTTGAATTAATCAACGGGGTTATCCGGGAGGCGCTGGATGTAGCCGGTGCTGATTTTAAATCCCTGGATGCGGTTGCGGTTACATACGGGCCGGGTCTGGTGGGGGCGCTGCTGGTGGGGGTGTCTGCCGCCAAGGCCCTTTCCTATGCCCTTGACATCCCCCTTCTGGCGGTAAACCACATGGAGGGCCATATTTACGCCAATTTCCTCATGGAGCCGGGACTGGAGTTTCCACTGGTCTGCCTGGTGGTCAGCGGCGGGCACACGGATTTGATTCTGATGAAGGGGCACGGCAGTTACAGAATTCTGGGGAGGACCAGGGATGACGCCGCCGGCGAGGCCTTTGACAAGGTGGCGCGAACTCTGGGCCTGGCGTATCCCGGGGGCCCCGAGGTGGAGAGGTTGGCCGCCGGCGGCGATCCCGCGGCAGTTTCCCTTCCCAGGGCCTACCTTGAGGAGGGGAGCCTTGACTTCAGTTTCAGCGGCATCAAATCGGCGGTGATTAACTACCTTCACCGGGCGGCGCAGCGCGGCGAGGAGGTAAGCAGGGCTGATCTCGCGGCAAGCTTTCAGCAGGCGGTGGTGGATGTGCTGGTGGATAAAACGGTGGCGGCGGCTGATCTGTGCGGGGCAAAAACTGTCATCCTGGCAGGGGGGGTGGCGGCAAACAGTGCCCTTCGCTCCGGTATGGAGGCAGCTTCCGGAAAAAATGGCCTCAGGCTGGTATTTCCTCCGGTCATGCTGTGTACCGACAATGCCGCCATGATTGCCTGTGCGGCGTATTATAGCTATTTAAGGGGTGATTTTGCCGATTTGACGCTGAATGCCGTCCCTGGTTTAAGCATAAATAGTGAAAATTACAACAAATTTTAATATTTACCCCTTTGAAATAATTAAACAAAAATCGCATGGCAAAAATTACCAGACGGCTGTCAAAAATTATGGCAAATACGTCGTGATGTCAGTAATATCAAGGATTTACCCGATATTAGTTCCATTGGTTAACCCGGTTGATCACGGGAGACTGTTATGTAAAAACTGTGGATAATGTGGATAAGTCTGTTAATAACCTGATTAAAGGGTATTGAGTCTGTGGGTGAAATTTGGGGGTCGGTTATGTCGGAATCGGGCATAAAAGGTATGCTGCTGGAAAATGCCGCGAGATCCAATATTTTGCCTGTATTTTCAACCTGTAACGTGCAGTGCATATTCTGCAGCCATCGTCAAAACCCGCCGGCAGTAAAGGTTCACCGGATAACTCCTGCCGGTATGGAGTTCGTCAGGGATGCCCTGTCCCTTATGGAGCGCGGAAAGCCCGTGGTTATAGGCGAGTCGGTGACAACGGTAATTGAGGGTGAGCCTTTTTTGCATCCCCGTATAAAGGACATTCTCGGGTTAATCAGGGAAAAAATGAGCGGCACTGAAATTCGCATAACCACCAACGGGAACCTGCTGGACAGGGAGATGGTTTTATTTCTGGCCTCCCTGGGAAATGTCACAGTTTGCCTTTCTCTGAACAGTTCAGATGTGAGGACAAGGGAATTGCTCATGAGGGACGCCCGGGCGGATATTGCTGTCAGGGCCGCTGCCCTCCTCAGTGAACACTCTGTCCCGTATCACGGGAGTATGGTGGCCATGCCTCACATCACAGGCTGGGACGATATTGCCGGAACGATTAAATTTTTTGATGCCCAGGGGGCTTTGACGGTCAGGGTTTTTTTGCCGGGACACACCAGGTTTGCCCCGCATGAACTGGTTGTGCCCCATGATTTGAGGGAAAAGCTGCACCTTTTTTTGATAGGGATGAGGCGGGAGGTAAGTGTCCCCATAACCATGGAGCCGCCGGTTATCTCCGGCCTGGATGCCGTGGTGGCCGGGGTGATACAGGGCTCTCCCGCCCGCAGGGCCGGCATTCTGCCCGGGGACATTATCGTCCGGGTGGATGGCCGGCCGGCCGGCTCAAGGGTTGATGCCTTTATGAAGATTTTGAATTCGGATAACCCGTCCCTGGATGTGCAAAGGGGGGGACTTGTTGAAAATATCGCCCTGGCCAAGGAGAAGGGCCATTCCTCCGGCCTGGTGTTTGATTATGATATAGATCCCCGGATGGTAAAGGATATTATCCGGGCGGTGAGGAGGCGGGGGGCGGGGGAGGCTGTGCTGGCGGCATCGGAACTGGGATATGATGCGCTGAGGCTGGGGCTGGAGAAGTTTGCGCCCGGGGATGCCGGGATAACCCCGGTGAAGGTGAAAAACCGCTTTTTCGGGGGGTCCATAGGTTGCGCCGGCCTCCTTACGGTGGGGGACATACGTTCCTGCCTGGCGGAATACGCCGGCAGGGCGGACCTTTTTATCATACCCGGAATAATGTTTGATGCCAGGGGAAGAGACATAACCGGCTGCAGCTATCTTGACCTGAAAAAGGATAATGGGCCGGAAGTGGAACTAATTTAACCCCGGTTGAAGGAATCCTGTTTCTGATGTTGAAAAGTACAATATTTATGAATGCTTCGCGTTGAAAGGAGTAAAACATGTACTGGGACCGGGAAATTGAAACCATGCCCCGGGAAAAGCTCCGGGAGCTGCAGTTTGAGCGTCTTAAGGCCACTTTGAACAGGGTTTATGATAATGTGCCCTTTTACAGGAAGACAATGGATAAGCACGGGGTCGCCCCGTCTGATATCAAGTCACTGGACGACGTGAAAAAACTGCCCTTTACCACCAAGCAGGATTTGCGTGACAACTATCCCTTCGGAATGTTTGCGGTGCCCATGGACGAGGTGGTCCGGGTGCACGCCTCATCCGGCACCACCGGAAAGCCGACGGTGGTGGGGTATACCAAAAACGATATTGAAAACTGGGCCAACCTTGTTGCAAGGTCCCTGGTTATGGCCGGAGGCTCCAGGGGGGATGTGGTGCAGAATGCATACGGGTATGGCCTTTTTACCGGCGGCATGGGTATTCATTACGGCGCTGAAAAACTGGGGGCCACCGTGGTTCCCGTTTCGGGCGGAAATACCGACAGGCAGCTGATGCTGATGCAGGACTTTAAAACCACCATACTTACCTGCACTCCCTCGTATGCCCTTTACCTTGGTGAAGAGGGTGAAAACTCGGGCATAGACTTTGAGAAATTGCCCCTCAGGGCGGGGGTATTCGGGGCCGAGCCGTGGACCGAACAGATGCGCCGGCAACTGGAGGACAAGCTGAAGATAAAGGCTTACGATATATACGGCCTCAGCGAGGTTCTCGGGCCCGGTGTGTCCATGGAGTGTTCCCAGCAGCAAGGCATGCATATTTACGAGGACCACTTCCTGGCGGAAGTTATCGACCCGGAAACCGGTGAGCCCCTTCCTCCGGGGCAGCAGGGAGAGCTGGTATTTACCTCGCTGATGAAAGAAGCCTTCCCCATTATCCGCTACAGAACCAGGGACATCACCGTGCTGACCGAGGAGCCCTGCAAGTGCGGGCGCACCCACATAAGGATGAGGCGTGTCACCGGGCGCACCGATGATATGCTTATTATACGGGGCGTCAATGTATTCCCCTCCCAGGTGGAGAGCATTCTTCTGGAATTTGGCGAAACGGAGCCCCACTACCTGCTGGTGGTGGACCGCAAGGGCAACCTGGACAGCCTGGAAATATGGGTGGAAATATCCGAGAAGTGGTTCAGCGACAAGGTGCGCCAACTGGAAGATGTGGAGCAGAGGCTGAAACACCGTATCGCCAGTGTGCTGGGCATTTCAGCCAAGGTCAAGCTGGTTGAGCCCCGGACCATCCCCCGCAGTGAGGGTAAGGCCAAGCGCGTGGTGGACAAAAGGGAAATATAAGAGCAGTATCTAAAAGGAGGCCGTGCAGCCGTGAAAATAAAGCAGATTTCAATTTTCCTGGAGAACAAATCGGGGCGACTGGCCACGGTGACCAGGGTTTTGGGCGAAAACAAAATAAATATCCGCGCCCTTTCCATTGCCGATACCACCGATTTCGGGATACTGAGGCTGATTGTCAACGATCCCGACAAGGCGTTCAAGGTGCTCAAAGAGGCGGGCTTTTCAGTTAATGTGACCGATGTTATCGCTGTTGAAATACCGGATAGGCCCGGTGGCCTTGCCGGTGCCCTGGGGTACCTGAAAGAAGCCGGGATTAATATAGAGTATCTTTACGCCTTTCTGACCAGGGCGTCGGAGGCCGCCCTGGTGGTGTTCAGGGTGGAACAGATAGAGGATGCGGTAAAGGTGCTGCAGGACAAGGGGATCACCATACTGGACGGGGCGGCGGTATATCAGCTGTAATATGCTTATACTGAAATTCAGATAGAGGTGTGTCCCCTTTCATCTATATTTCCGGTGGAGGTTTTGAACGGGGCTGTTAATTTGCAGCCCTTTATTTGTTTTGGACGGATGTTGTTATTGAGCAGGATATTGCGGTTATTTTGGCGAATCTTTTTAAGTCCGTGACAAATGCGCCAGTGGAGGAATTACCTTGGACAAAGATGAAATGAGACAGCAAATGCTTGCCCGGAGGAAGACGATTGACCAGGAGCAGGTTGATCGCATGAGCCGGGCTATCATGGAGCGGTTGATTTCCACCGTTGAATACGGCAGGGCGGGGTCCCTGATGATATATGTGGATTTCAGAAACGAGGTGCGGACAGGGGAGCTTATAGCCCACGCCCTTAATGCAGGCAAAAGGGTATCGGTGCCGGTTACCCATGTGAAAGATAAGAAGCTTACACCGTCCAGTATTTTGTCGTATCCCGGGGATCTTGAGCCCGGCACATGGGGTATTATGGAGCCCCGGCAGTCCTGTTTCAGGCCGCTGGACCCGGGGGAACTGGATATGGTGATAGTGCCGGGGGTGGCCTATGACCTGCAGGGAAACAGACTGGGTTACGGCGGCGGCTTTTATGACCGGTTTTTGCCCCGCACCCGGCCGGGAACCGTATTTCTGGCCCCCGCCTTCGAGATGCAGATTGTGGATAATGCTTTTCCGGGATGTTATGACGTGCCTGTGCATATCATTGTCACCGAGAAAAGGATTATCAATTTGGGAGCCAAAGGTGTGTGAACAGGACGGGCCTTTCCCGGTGTTCCTTGGATGCGGGGGGTTATCCGTTCTTTTCAGGAGCTGTATTAATACCAGGGAGAGAATTGAGAGGAGGTTGTCATTTTGTCTTGCAAATGTGGACACGATGACCCGGGTGTCAAACAGGAAGCCCTGCAACTTGCCATTGACAAGTACAAAAATGTAAAGGGCGCGCTGATTCCCCTGCTGCAGGAGGCCCAGGAAATATACGGGTACCTGCCCAAGGAGGTTATGCAGCAGATTTCCACATCACTGGGTATACCCTTCAGTAAAACCTTCGGTGTTGTAACCTTTTACGCCCAGTTTCACCTGAAGCCCAGAGGCCGCAACATTATTCGCGTATGCCAGGGTACGGCCTGCCACGTGAGGGGTGCATCCAAGGTTTTCGACGGGGTCTCTAAAAAACTGGGGGTCGGTAAAAACGGTACCACCGAAGATCTTCGCTACACCCTTGAAACGGTGGCTTGCCTGGGGGCGTGCGGCCTGGCTCCGGTTATGATGGTCAATGACGATACCCACGGACGGCTCACACCGGACAAAGCGGTGTCAACACTGGAAAAATACGAGTAGGAAGGAGGTCAAAATATGAAAAATCTGATGGACAAATGCTGTGATAAATGTACCCACACACCGGCCTCCCCCTGCAAGGATTATATAAAATGCCGCAAGGAAGGCCCAATCTGCCACCAGGATGAAGCATGCAAACAAAAAAGGGCGGAATTGCTGGCCGGCATACACCTGTCTGAAGGCAGCAGCCGGCGGCAGATTCTTATCTGCGCAGGTACCGGCTGCACCTCATCCGGCTCGGGCAAGCTGGTGAAAAAGCTGGAGGAGGAGTTGGCCGCCAACGGGCTGACTGACAGGGTAACTGTAAAAATTACAGGGTGCCACGGCTTCTGCGAGCAGGGCCCGCTGGTGATAGTGGAGCCCGCCAAGACTTTTTACACCAGGGTCCAGGAGGAAGACGTAGCTGAAATAGTGTCCAGAGACCTGGTGGCTGGAGAAGTGGTGGAAAGGCTCCTTTACAAGGATCCGGCCACCGGCGGAACTGCGAAGACATATGAGGAAGTGCCTTTTTACGCCCGCCAGAAACGTCTTGTTCTCCATAACTGCGGGCACATCAACGCCGAGGAAATCTCGGACTATATCGCCAATGACGGATATGCCGGCTTTACCAAGGCTCTCTTTGAGCTCACCCCCGATCAGGTGGTGGAGGAAGTCAAGACCTCCGGCCTGCGCGGAAGGGGCGGCGGCGGATTTCCCACCGGTATGAAATGGAGCTTTGTGCGCCAGGCCCAGGGGGACAAGAAATATGTGGTTTGCAACGCCGACGAGGGCGACCCCGGGGCCTTCATGGACCGCAGCGTGCTGGAGGGCGATCCCCACGCGGTGCTGGAGGGCATGATGATTTGCGGCTACGCCGTGGGCGCGGACGAGGGCTATATTTATGTGCGGGCGGAGTACCCGCTGGCCATTGCCAGGCTGAAGATAGCCATAGCCCAGGCCGAGGAGTACGGTGTGCTGGGCGATAATATAATGAATTCCGGCTTTAATTTCCACATCAAAATCAAGGCGGGGGCAGGCGCCTTTGTTTGCGGCGAGGAAACCGCGCTGCTTACCTCTATCGAAGGAAACCGCGGCATGCCCCGGGTAAGGCCTCCTTTTCCAGCCAACAGCGGCCTGTGGGGCAAGCCCACCTGCCTGAACAACGTGGAGACCTTTGCCAATGTGCCCCAGATTCTACGGAACGGGGGTGCCTGGTACGCCTCCATGGGCACCGAAAAGAGCAAGGGCACCAAAATATTCGCTCTCACCGGAAAGGTGAACAATACCGGTTTGGTTGAGGTTCCCATGGGCATAAGCATGCGGGACATCATATTCGCCATCGGCGGCGGCATCCAGGGAGGCAAGAAATTCAAGGCCGTGCAGATCGGCGGTCCCTCCGGCGGCTGCCTGCCGGAAGAACTGCTGGACCTTCCGGTGGACTACGACTCGCTGACATCGGCCGGCGCCATGATGGGGTCCGGCGGGCTGGTGGTAATGGACGAAACCACCTGCATGGTGGATGTGGCGCGCTTCTTCCTGTCCTTTACCCAGTCCGAGTCCTGCGGCAAGTGCACGCCCTGCCGGGAAGGCACCACCAGGATGCTGGAGATTTTGACACGCATCTGCAACGGTGAGGGAAAAATGGAGGACATCGACACTCTCGAGCGGCTGGCCCGTGTGGTTAAAAACACCGCCCTGTGCGGACTTGGGCAAACCTGCCCCAACCCCATTCTGTCCACTCTCCGCTATTTCAGGGATGAGTATGTTGCCCACATTCAGGATAAGAAATGCCCTGCCGGGGCCTGCACAGCGCTCTTGACCTACGTCATTGATCCGGAAAAATGCAAGGGCTGCGGCAAGTGCCTCAGGAACTGCCCGGCGGAAGCCATTACAGGCGAGAAAAAACAGCCCCATGTTATCGACCCGGCCAAATGCATCAAGTGCGGCAGTTGTGTAAGCGGATGCAAATTTGAAGCCATCATCCGGGCATAGGGGGGGGTATAAAAATGGCAAGTGTTACACTGACCATAAACGGCAAAGAGGTAACTGTGCCCAAGGGGACCACCGTGCTGGACGCCGCGGCCCGGGCCGGGATTTTTATCCCCACCTTCTGCCACGACCCTGAAATAGCCCGTTTCGGCGCCTGCCGCATTTGCGTGGTGGAGATTCCAGGCATGCGCAATCTGCCGGCCTCCTGTGTTACCGAGGCCACAGACGGCATGGTGGTGGAAACCGAGTCTCCGGCGGTGGTGGAGGCCCGCAAGACCATATTGGAACTGCTGCTGGCCAATCACCCCCAGGACTGCCTGACCTGTGAGAAGAACGGCGACTGCCGGCTGCAGGACTATGCTTTTCGCTACGGTGTGAAGCAGACCCCCTTTGAGGGCAAAAAGCACGAGTATCCGCTGGACGACAGCAATCCCTACATTATCAGAGACCTGAACAAGTGCATCCTCTGCGGCAGGTGCGTCCGCACCTGCGCCCAGGTGGAAGGCAGGGCGGTGATTGATTTTACCTACCGCGGATTTGACACCAAGGTTGCCCCGCCCATGGACACTCCACTGGGTGAGTCCGACTGCGTCTACTGCGGCCGCTGCCTGTCAGTCTGCCCGGTGGGGGCCCTTACGTACAAAAGAATGGCCGGACAGGGCCGTACCTGGGAATTTGAAAAGAAACCGGTTACCTGCACCTTCTGCGACAGCGGTTGCCAGTTTTATCTGAACATCAAGGACGGCAAGGTGGTTGGAGTGACCGCCGCCTCCCCCGGCCCCGGAAGGCCTTTATGCCTGAAGGGAAGGCTGGGGCTGGAGCTTCTGTACTGCGACAACCCCCAAGACCCGGAACTCAAGAAGGACGGAGAATTTGTCAGGGTGTCCTGGTCCGAGGCCCTGGGACTGGGGGCGGTGCTGGACAAGATTAAAAAGCTTGAAGGGTAAAAAAGCTGGTTTTCTTTTTCGGAAGGAGGGACAAAGAGCAGTGGCTGAAGTCACTTTAACCATAAACGGGCGGCAGGTAACTGTGCCCCAGGGAAGCACCATACTGGAAGCCGCCAATGAGCTGGGAATTTTTATTCCCACCTTTTGCCACGACCCTGAACTGAGCAGAGCGGGCTCATGCCGCATGTGTGTTGTTGACGTCAAGGGCGCCAGGAGCCTGGTTGTAGCCTGCGCCACCGCGGCAGCGGAGGGAATGGTGGTGGAGACCGAATCACCGGCGGTAATGGAAGCCAGAAAGACAATACTGGAGCTTATGCTGGCCAATCACCCCCGGGACTGCCTTACCTGCGGGAAAAACGGCGACTGCCGCCTGCAGGACTACGCCTATATGTACGGGGTGAAAGAGGGGGGCTTTACCGGGGCAACCCACCAGTACGCCTGTGAGGACGACAATCCCTTTATCGTAAGGGATATGAACAAGTGCATTCTTTGCGGCCGCTGTGTCCGGGCGTGCGCCGAGATACAGGGCAATTACGTGGTGGACTTCATTTGCAGGGGTTTCAACACCAAGGTGGCCCCGGCCATGGATGTATCCCTGGCCCAATCGGACCAGTGCGTATTCTGCGGCAACTGTGTGGCGGTATGTCCCACCGGGGCACTGCAGGAAAAGGCGCTGCGGTCGGCGGCCCGCACCTGGGAGGTTGAAAAGGTGCGCACCACCTGCCCATACTGCGGCACCGGGTGCAATTTTGACCTTAACGTAAAGGACGGCAGGGTGGTGGGGGTTACCTCCTGCGATGGAGATGTCAACGGGCGCGCCCTGTGTGTCAAGGGCCGTTTCGGTTTTGGTTTTATACACCACCCCGACCGCCTGACCAGTCCCCTCATAAAGAAGGACGGCCGGTTCGTGGAGGCCACCTGGGAGGAGGCCATCGGGCTGGTGGGGAGCAAGCTGGCCGAAATAAGGGACAAATACGGCCCCGATTCCCTGGCCGTTCTCAGCTCGGCCCGCTGCACCAACGAGGAGAATTATCTGCTCAGCAAGCTTACCCGCGCAGTGATGGGCACCAACAATATAGATCACTGCGCCCGTCTCTGACACGCTCCCACAGTCGCCGGTCTGGCGGCAGCATTTGGGAGCGGGGCAATGACCAACCCCATCGGAGACATTGCCGGCGCTGATTTTATACTGGCCATCGGGACCAACACCACAGAGTCCCACCCCATCATAGGCCTTCAGGTGAAGAAGGCGGTCAGGGGCGGGGCCACCCTGGCGGTGGTGGACCCGAGAAAAACCGAGGTGGCCGGCCTGGCCAGGTACCACCTGCAGATAAGGTCCGGTTCCGACATTGCCCTGCTGAACGGGATGGCCAATGTAATCATTGCCGAGGGACTGTACGCCAAGGATTTTGTGGCCGAAAGGACCGAGGACTTCGAGGCCCTCAAGGGCGTGGTGGAAAAATACACACCGGAATATGTGGAGGGAATCACCGGGATTCCGGCGGATACCCTGAGAGAAGTGGCCAGGGGCTACGCCCGGGCCAAAAACGGCACCATCCTTTATACCATGGGGATTACCCAGCACATTTGCGGCACCCACAACGTGTTTGCGGTGGCCAACCTGGCCATGCTGTGCGGCCATATAGGGAAAGAATTTTCCGGGGTCAACCCGCTGCGGGGACAAAACAACGTTCAGGGGGCCTGCGACATGGGAGCCCTGCCCAATGTCATCACCGGCTACCAGGCGGTAACCTCGGATGAGGTCAGGGCCAAGTTTGAAAAGGCCTGGGGATGCGGTAATATTCCCTCCAAACCGGGTCTCACCGTGGGCGAAATGATGGACGGGGCCTCCCACGGGACCGTGCGGGGAATGTATATAATGGGTGAAAACCCGGTGCTTTCCGACCCGGATGCCGGCCACGTGGTTCATGCCCTGGAAAAGTTGGACTTCCTGGTGGTGCAGGATATTTTCCTGACCGAGACCGCCCGTTTGGCCGACGTTGTTCTGCCCGGGGCCACCTTTGCCGAAAAGGACGGCACCTTCAGCAACACCGAGCGCCGGGTGCAGAGGGTGCGCAAGGCCATAGAGCCCATCGGCAACGCCAGGCCCGACTGGCAAATCATCTGTGATGTGGCCTGTGCCATGGGCTATGCAATGAATTATCAATCGCCCGCCGAAATAATGAAGGAAATTGCCTCGGTGACTCCTTCTTACGGCGGAATATCCTTTGAGCGGCTTGAAAAGGGCGGTATCCAGTGGCCCTGCCCGTCTCCGGACCACCCCGGCACCCCCGTGCTGCACGTGGGCAAGTTCTCCCGCGGCCTGGGCAAGTTCCACCCGGTGGAGTACGTCCCGCCGGCGGAAATGCCAGACCAGCAGTACCCGTTGGTGTTGAGCACCGGGCGCAGGCGCATGCACTACCACACCGGCACCATGACCCAGCGTACCGGCGCCCTGGAAGTGTACTATGGCAGGGAGTATCTGGAAATCAACCCGGCCGATGCCGGAAAACTGGGAGTAAAGGACGGGGACATGGTGAAGGTAACCTCCCGCCGCGGCAGTGTGGAGGTTATGGCCAAAATAACCGGCATAGTTCCCGAAGGCCTGGTGTTCACCTCCTTCCACTTCCCGGAGGTGGCCATCAACAAACTCACCAGCCCGGCCCGGGATTCCATATCCAAGATACCTGAGCTGAAAGTGTGCGCCGTAAAGGTGGAAAAAACAGCCTAATATATTCAAAGAGGCCCTCCGGTTAAAACCGGGGGGCCTCTTTGAAGGCATACATTAACAATAACCGGGCCTCACGTGCCGGGGATTATATCCTTTAGTAATGGGGGTGAGGCGGTATGTTGACGGTTTCGGATACAATGCAAATTGTAACAGCCGTTATATTACTTATCACCCTTGTTGTGTTTATAGCTGACCGAAGGCGTTAAATGTGGAACCCCTTAAACTGCTCCAACAGTCTAAGGGGCCATAGATAATACCTCGGCAGATGAGGCACACCATGCCTATTCAATTGTTAAAAGTATTCCCTTTTTGGCTAATTGTTTACCTTCTTTGCCTCCTCGTAATCCTCCGGTGTGTTGACATTTATAAGTGATTTGTCAAGCCCGGGCAACTCCCCGGGAGTAACCGTCACCTTTTTCCATCTGATAAGGGAGAGGGGGGCTGTGACCTTGTAGATGCCTTTATTAATGCAGCTTTCCGCCGCCCTTATGTAGGCCTTGCCGTAAAGGGAGAAGAGGGGCTCCAGATATTGGCCTGTTTTTAATATTATGGCGTCGTAGCCTTCCTCATAGGAGTCTATTATTCTTTTTATCAGTTTTTCGTTTGGGAAGGGGAGGTCGCAGGGCAGAACAAAGCTGAAATTGTTTTTTGCCGCCGTCAGACCGGCGTGAAGTCCGCAGAGGGGGCCGCAGCCGGAGTGGATGTCGGGGACGGTTTTGAAGCCGGGAAAGCTGCTGCCGGTATTATTGCCGCCGGCCACTATTATCTCGCTGCATACCCGTGACAATACCCGGGCCACCCTTTCCAACATGGTCAGGCCGCCTATTTCCAGCAGCGCCTTGTCTTTTCCCATGCGGCTGCTCTTTCCTCCGGCCAGTATTATGCCTGATATATCCAAAATGACTTCCTCCGGTAAAATCTGTACTGGGCAAAAATTTGTCCTGTGTTATTATAATAGCACGGATTGAAAAACGGAAGGGGTGTTTGTAAGTGAATGATGTTCCGGTGGTCTCAGTGGTGGGTATGTCCGGCGCCGGCAAGACCACCTTCCTTGAAAAGCTCATCAGGGAGCTAAAGTCCAGAAACATACGGGCGGGTGTCATAAAGCACCATACCCATAATATTGAGATAGACACCCCGGGCAAGGACACCTGGCGCCTTGCCCGGGCCGGGGCGGAGACAGTGATTATTTCAACCCCCGGAAAGTATGCCCTGTTCAGAAAACTGGAACAGGAAGAGCCGCTGGACAATCTGGCCGGGCTTATCAGCGGCGTGGACATAGTTTTTACAGAGGGGTATAAAAGGGGAGACCGGCCTAAGATTGAAGTGAACCGGTCGGCCCATTCGGACAGTCTTGTTTCCGATCCGTCAAGCCTTATTGCCATAGTCAGCGATGTGCCCCGGGAGGCCGGGGTTCCGGTTTTCGGCCTGGAGGATTGTGAGGGTGTGGCGGATTTCTTAATTGAGAAATATAAACTGTAGTTATTTGCCATGTTTGCAGACAACGGCCTTGATGGTAAAGTAGTCTATTTCTTCGGGCAGCGCTGCCTTCACAGGAGCGAGCTTTTTCGCCCCCAGGCGGTTGACGGCGGCAAGGACCAGCTTTTCATGCGCCGGGGAAATGAGGTTGTCCCAGTCAATGGGGCACCCGTCCCGCCCGCACCTTACGATATGGTCCTGTACGGTCTGGAGGGTCAGTTTTCTTGCTGCCGCAATTTCCCCGAGGGATTTTCCTTCAATAAACATATCATATGTCACCAGATGGCTTGCCATACCCGGGGAGTTAGTTGAGGCAGGCTGTTCCGGCTTTGCGGTGGTGGGGGTTATTCCCCGGTCCATTGCAAACTTGCTGATAACATCTATGAACTGGCTGCCGTATTTTTCAAACTTGCTTTCCCCCACGCCGTTAATGGCCAGCATGGATTGACGGTCAACAGGGTATAGCCTGCTCATTTCCTGCAGTGTGCTGTCGTGGAAAATTACATATGGCGGCACCTTCTGCGTTTCTGAAATCTTTTTTCTGAGGCTGCGGAGCAGTTCAAAGAGGGTCGTGTCCGGGGTTTCAGCAGCCTGCTCTTTTTTCCTTACCTTCCGCAGTACTCTCTCTTTGCCGGTGAGTACCGGGACGGCCTTGTTTCCCAGGCGTAAAACAGGATACCGGCCATCAGTCATTTCCAGGCAGCCTTCCGCAATGAGCAGGTTAATCAGGTTTGTCAATTCTTTAGTTGGATACTCCTTCATAATGCCGTAGGTGGACAGTTTGTCAAAGCCCAGGGACATTATTCTTTTGTTCTGGGAGCCTTTTAAAACACCGGCCACAAGGGCGACCCCGTATTGCTCGCCCATACGCCTGACGCAGGAAAGTATTTTCTGCGCCTCCGTGGTAATGTCAGCCAACTCCCCCTCATCCCTGCAGTTTTCGCAATTCCCACAGTCTTCCGGCGCACCGGTTTCCCCGAAATAATCAAGTATGTATTTTCTGAGGCAGGAGGAGGTGTGGCAGTAGTCAATCATGTTCTGCAGCCTGGTGTATTCAGCGGCCTTTCTTTCCGGCGGCAGGGCGCCCTGCTCGATTAAAAACCTCTGTATATGAATGTCCGACGGGCTGTACAGCAGTATGCATTCGGCGGGGTCCCCGTCCCGCCCGGCCCGTCCGGCCTCCTGGTAATAGGACTCAATATTTTTGGGCATGTTCAGGTGTATGACAAAACGGACATTTGATTTGTCTATGCCCATGCCGAAGGCATTGGTGGCTGCTATGACACGCACCTGGTCGTATGAAAAAGCGTTCTGGGTTTGGCTCCTTTCGGCGTCGTCCATGCCTGCATGGTACCTGCCCGCCCGGAAGCCTTTCCGGCGCAGAATATCATAAAGCCTGTCCACCTCCCTGCGGGTGGCTGCATATATGATGCCCTGCCGGTCCCGGTGGGAGTTTAAATAATCCAGTATAAAGTCCAGTTTATCCCGGCCCTTTACCACTCCGAAAAACAGGTTTTCACGGTTAAAGCCCGTAAGGTGCACACTGGGGCTTTTTAAATCCAACAGTTTGATTATGTCCTGTTTTACCTGTTGGGTGGCGGTGGCTGTAAAGGCGGCAATGACAGGCCTTGATGGAAGTTCTTTAATCAGGGGGGCTATGGAGAGGTAGCTGGGACGGAAGTCGTGCCCCCACTGGGAAACGCAGTGCGCCTCGTCGACTGCCAGCATGGAGATGCGCATGCCTTTTATGATGCCCAGGAATTTTTCCGACTCCAGCCTTTCGGGAGCAATGTAGACCAGCCTGTACCGGCCCCGGGAGGCAAGGTAAAGCCTGTCTTCAAGCTCCCCCCACCCCAATGAGCTGTTGATGTATGTAGAAGGTATGCCTGTTTCGTTCAGGGAGTCCACCTGGTCTTTCATAAGGGAAATAAGGGGTGAAACAACCAGGGTCACCCCGGGCAGCAGAAGGGCGGGGATTTGATAGCAAAGGGATTTTCCCCCTCCGGTGGGCATTATGGCCACAGTATCCTTTGCCGCCAGTATGCTTTTGATCACATCCTCCTGGCCGGTTTTAAACGAGGAATAGCCGAAGTGTTTTTTTAATGCTTCCGTTAAATTGGGTGACATTCTGTCTATCAGTCCTTTTTTGTGCCCCTTTGCGATAAGAGGGTAACAATTATGTCATAAAATACCACAAATAAAAAAATCAGTCAATGAAAAAAGTTATCCGGATAAATCTTCCGGATAACATTTATTGGCCGTCCTGAACAGGCTGTCTTTTCAACTAAAGTATTACCTCATAACAAGTTTAAGCAATTTAAGTTTTGTGTCATTGAATGGGGGATATCTGAGCCAGACATCAATGAGGAAAGACTTTTTAAGGATGCTCTTTTTGTGGGAAAAGGAATCGAAGCTTGCTTTTCCGTGGTAGCCGCCCATGCCGCTGTTTCCCACCCCGCCGAAGGGCATGTGGGAGGTGGCCAGGTGTACCAGGGTATCGTTGATACAGCCCCCGCCGTAAGGAATATTTTTTACTATTTTCTCTTCATTTTCTTTATTGGTGGAGAAAAAGTACAGCGCCAGAGGGCTGGGCCGGCTGTTAACCGCCGTGATAACCCCGGACAGGTCCTCATATTCCAGTACCGGCAGTATGGGCCCGAATATTTCCTCCTGCATTATGGGATCGTTCCAGGAAATTTTGTCGATGACGGTGGGGGAGATGACCAGCCTTTTGCCGTCGCTGCTCCCCCCGAACACAATTTCCCCGCTGCCCATAAGCCCCAGCAGCCTTTTAAAGTGCTTTTCATTGACAATTCTGGGATACTGGGGATTGCCGCAGGGGTCTGTTCCGTAGAACTGCTCAACGTATTTCTTTATTTTTGCCAACAGTAAATTTTTTATGCTTTTATGCGCCATGAGGTAATCGGGGGCCACACAGGTTTGGCCGGAGTTGATAAACTTGCCCCAGGCAATCCTTTTGGCGGCCAGATCAATATTTACTTCCCGGTCCACTATGCAGGGGCTTTTCCCTCCCAGTTCCAGTGTAACCGGGGTAAGGTGCCGCGCCGCAGCCTGCATAACCGTTTTCCCCACGGCGACACTGCCGGTAAAAAAGATCTTGTCAAATTTTTCATTGAGGAGGGCTTCATTTTCCTTTCTTCCTCCCTCAATCACCGCCACGAACTCTTCATCAAAACATTCCCGGACTATTGCGGCCATGATGGAGGAAGTGGCGGGGGAATATGCCGAGGGCTTTACAATGGAACAGTTACCGGCGGCTATGGACCCGATAAGGGGTGCGATGGTGAGCTGAAAGGGATAGTTCCAGGGTGACATAATCAGTGAAACGCCGTAGGGCTCGCTATGTATATGGCTTCTTGACAGGAAATGTGTGATGGGGGTTTTAACCCTTTTGGGCCTGGCCCAGGACGACAGGTGCCTTATGGCAAACCGCAGTTCTTCCAGCACAATACCTATTTCAGTGCAGTAGGATTCGAAAGGGCTTTTATTGAGGTCGCTTTTCAGGGCATCCATTATTTTGTTTTCATGCTTTTGAATTGCCTTTCTGAGGATTTTGAGCTTATCTCTGCGAAAGGATATTTCCCTGGTCTTCCCGGTTTGAAAGTAATCTCTCTGTTTTTTTAGAATATTCTTGATATCCACCGGATACCACATCCTTTTCTTAATTACTCTTTAAAGGCTGAGGAAAGAAGCATGACTGAAACCTCGGCGCCGGCTTCCGGTTGGGGATGGCTGGCCGGCAGGTCGATTAGGGAGTTCCATTTGATAAGTGAGCGAAGCATGCTTGACTTCTGGCCCGGCAGCAGGTTTACCTCCCATCCGTTGCGGCCGCAGGAGACAAAGCCCCTGAGGAAACGCCGGGGGCCTCCTTTTTGGGGAAAAGGGTCGTTAAGCTGTGCTGAAACATAACGGGGGTATGGGTTCAGTCCCTGGAAGCCCAGTATAACCGGGGCCGCCAGCAGTTGGTAGCCCACCGCGCAGGCAGCGGGGTTCCCGGACAGGGATATTACCGGTTTGCCCTCACAAATGGCCGCGCTGCTGTGGTTGCCGGGTTTTATCCCGACTCCGCGGAAAAGTACCCTGGCCCCGCATTCCCTCAGCAGCGAAAAGCCGTAGTCGTCTTCACCGGAGGCGGTTCTTCCAATGGTAAGTATAATGTCCGCCCGCTGCACCATTTTCTTCAGTATATCCCGGGGGGAGTCTCCCGTGCAGCCTGCAATTTCCACACCATCCACCCTGGCGCCGTCACTGGCGGCCATTGATGCCAGCAGAGGCCCGTTGCAGTCCCTGAACTGTCCCGGGGCGGGCACGGCATGGCAGGGGACCACCTCTTCGCCCAGGCTGAGTATCATTACCCCGGGACGGCGGTAAACCATCACCTCGCTTTTCCCCAGGGCTGCCAAAATACCAATCAGTCCGGGACTGATACGGTCTCCCCGCCGGACCACAAGGTCTCCGTATTGAAAGTCCTCACCCGGCCTGCGGATATTGACGCCCCTGGCTATCTCCGCCTGATAAAAAAGGCTGTTTCCCTCGATACGCGTTTGTTCGTAGGGAATAACCGCCCCCGCGCCGAGGGGCAGGGGTCCTCCGGTCAACACCTTCGCTGTCTGGCCGGGGTTGAGCGAAGTGTTGTGCAAATCCCGGCCGGACGGGCAGTCCATAATTGAAAAACTGTATTTCAGGTTCAGGTCGTCTTCATGGATTGCGTAGCCGTCCACCGCGGACAGGGGGTATGACGGCAAATCCAGGGGAGAGTACAAATCAGAGGCTGCAATTCTGTCCAGTGCCTGATGCAGAGGAACCGGCTCTCCCGCCAGGGGGGTGAGGATGCTGTTTAAAATCAGATCCCGGGCCTCTTCCAGGTTTAGATCCATCCGCACCTGCAAAACCTCCATGCTGTGTTAAATATTTTTTCCGAAGGAACAGGCGGGATAGCGGCATACTTCGCATTCCTCGCAGAGGCCGCCGTGTCCCAGTGCCGTTATGTCATCCCGGATTAACCGCTCGCCTGCGAAAATACGGGGGACAATCAGGTCGAAAATGGTGGTGCTGTTGAACATGACGCAGCCCGGCAGGCCGCAAACCGGCACATGCCCCAGGTATGACAGCATAAACATTGAACCGGGCAGCACCGGGGCGCCGTAAAAGACCGTATCGGCCCCTGATGCCCTTATTCCGGCCGGTGTTGTGTCATCCGGGTCCACGGACATGCCTCCGGTCACCAGGACCAGCTGCGCGCCCTCTCCCACCATGCGGATAATTTCCCGGGCAATATAGTCCGGGTCGTCAGGCACTATCACCTGGCTCAGAAGCCTTCCCCCCAGGGGAACCACCTTTTGCTTTATGACACTGCAAAAGCCGTCTTTTATCCGCCCCTCATACACCTCGCTGCCGGTGGTGATTATCCCCACCCAGAGGGGCTGAAACTGTTTCACGGAGATGAGCGGATCATCCGGGCTGCACAATCTTTCAGCCTCGATAAGGACATTTTGCCGGATGGCCAGTGGAATTACCCTGGTTCCGGCCACAATCTGATTTTTTACAACCACCCTGTTGTTGTGCAAAGTGGAAAAAACCACTCCCTCCAGGCTGTTGATCTTCTGCAGCAGGCCGGCCCTTACTTTTAGGAGGCCTTCCCGGGCGGCTCTGAGGTTTACCTTGCCCTGGTCGGGTTCATCCCGGATTAGTCCCGGCCCGGCGGCGTGGGCGGCCAGGCGCAGGGCGGCTTCATTTTCATGGACCATGCCCTGCTCCGGCTCCCAGACATAAATATGTTTTTTCCCCAGGTCCAGCAGTCTGGGTATATCCTCTTTTCTGATGGTATGTCCCTTTTGGAAGGCCCGTCGTTTTTCCTGTCCCGGTATTATTCTGGTAATGTCGTGGCAGAGGACCATGCCCACCGCCTCAGTAACAGGAACCTTCCGCATTTTTATTCCCCCTGTGCCTTTTCAAGCTTTACGGCGCACACCTTGTATTCGCCGGTTTTGGAAATGGGGTCCACGGCGGCGCTGGTCAGAACATTGGCAGGGCTTTCCTTGTAGTGGAACGACATCCAGATGACACCCGGCGGGACCCGGTCGGTTACCTGGATCCTGGTATAAAGCTCCCCTCGCCGCGAGGTCACTTTTATCCTGCTGCCGGTTTCCACTTCAAGCCTGGCCGCGTCAAGGGGGTTGACTTCCGCGTATTCCTCCGGCCAGATGCTGTTAATATCAGTGGAATACGGGGTGGTAACATTGTAGTGATACAGAATTCTTCCGGTGGAGAGCAGGAAGGGGTATTCCCCGTCCGGCAGCTCCGAGGGCGGAATATGGTCGATGGCCTTGAAAAGCCCCTTGCCCCTGGTAAAATTGAGGGCGTGAAGATACGGGGTGCCCTGATGGTCAGGGGTGGGACAGGGCCACTGCAGCCCCTTATCCTCAATTCGTTCATAGCTGATACCGGCGTAAGAGGGTGTCAGGGACGACATTTCGGAGAAAATCTCCGCGGTGTTCCTGTATTGCACCGGATAGCCCATCCTTTCGAACAGGGACATGAAAATCTGCCAGTTGGTCTTGCCGGGCAGAGGTTTTATGGCCTGGCGCACACGCTGGACGCGGCGCTCGGTATTGGTAAAGGTTCCGTCTGTTTCGGCGAAGCTGGCGGCCGGCAGGACCACATCGGCGTATTCCGCTGTTTCAGTAAGGAACAGCTCCTGTACCACAAGGAAGTCCAGTTTTTCCAGGCCGGACCTTATGTGGTTGCTGTTGGGGTCTGTCAGCACAGGGTTTTCCCCCCATATATACATGGCCTTGACTTCCCCGTTATTGGCCTTCTCAAACATATCAGGGATCATAAGCCCTATTTCACCAGGCAGGGACACACCCCAGGCCTTCTCGAATTTGGCCCTGGCGTCCGGGTCGTTTACCCGCTGGTAGCCTGGATAAACATTGGGCAGCGCCCCCATGTCGCAGGCCCCCTGCACGTTGTTCTGGCCCCGTATGGGGTTTACCCCGGTGCCGGGCCGGCCCAGGTGTCCGGTTAACAGCGCCAGGTTGGCGATGCTCATGACATTGTTTGTGCCGCAAACATGCTCGGTGATGCCCAGGGTATAAAAGATCATTGCCCTGTCGGTGGCGGCGTACAGCCGGGCAACCGTATAGAGGTCTTCCACCGGCACTCCCGTCAGCCTGGAAACGTAGTCAGGCGTGTACTTTTTGACTGTCTCCCTGAGTGCCTCAAAGTTCTCGGTGCGCTCATCAATAAAAGTTCTGTTTTCAAGTCCCTCTTCAATGATAATGTGCATCAGCCCGTTGAGGAGGGGGATATCGGTTCCCGGCTGTATGCGCAGCCAGTAGTCGGCCTCCTCCGCCAGCTCAATGCGCCTGGGGTCAACGACAATGAGTTTGGCGCCCCTCCTGGAGGCCTGCCTTATTTTATAACCTATTATGGGATGGGCCTCGGTGGTGTTGCTTCCTATTACTAAAAGCAACTCCGCTTTGCTTATTTCGGAAATGGAATTGGTCATTGCGCCGCTGCCGAAAGAGGTGGCCAGACCGGCCACCGTCGGCGCGTGTCAGGTACGGGCACAGTGGTCAACGTTGTTTGTGCCCATCACCACCCTCACGAATTTTTGGAACAGATAGTTCTCTTCATTGGTACACCTGGCTGAGCTTAAAGCGGCAAAGGAATCGGGCCCGTGTTTTTCTTTTGTTTCTTTAAGCCTGGAGGAAACAAGGTCCAGCGCCTCATCCCAGGAAGCCGGTACAAATTCTCCATTTTTCTTTATCAGGGGTGTTTTGATCCGCCTGGGGTTATATACGAAGTCCCAGCCGAACCGGCCTTTGATGCAGAGCGCCCGGCCGTTTACAGAGCTGTTCGGATTTGAGGCCACGCCCATGATCTTCCCGTCCTTTACGCACAGGTCGAAATTGCAGCCGGTGCCGCAGAAGGGGCAGGTGGTCTTTACCTTTTTCAGTTCATAGTGGCGGGCCTTTTTCTGCCACTGCTTTTCCATCAACGCCCCGGTGGGGCAGACAGAAACGCAGGTGCCGCAAAAAACGCAGTCAGACTCCAAAAAGGGTGCGTCGCCAAAGGTTGTCACCCTGGTGTTAAAACCCCTGTAGGCAAAATCAAGGTTGTTTTTGCCGGTGATTTCGGCGCAGGCCCGGACGCATTTGCCGCAAAGTATGCATTTGTTGAGGTCCCGTACAATAAAGGGGTTTGCGTCCTCAATGGGATAGTTGTGCCTTTCCCCGGCAAAGGGGCTTTTCTTTACGCCGTATTGATAGCAGTAATCAGCCAGCCTGCAGTCCCCCATTTTCTCGCAGGTGAGGCAGTCCCGGGGGTGGTTTGCCGTCAGCAGCTCCAGTATGGTCTGACGGGCTTCCACCACCGCCGGGGAAGAGGTCTGCACCTCCATGCCGGGGCTTACGGCTGTTACGCAGGAAGCAGGCAGGTTGCGCATTCCCTTTATCTCCACCACACAAAGCCGGCAGGCGCCGAACGGGCTCAAATCCGGGTCGTGGCAAAGCCTGGGAATATGTACGCCTATCTGTTCGGCAGCCTCAAGCACCGTGGTTCCCGGCGGAACCTGCACCTCCTTCCCGTCAATGGTAAGCTTGATTGGATCCATTTCTACCACTCCTTACTGATAAATTGCAGCATTGCAATTGCATAACAGAAAAAAATCCAGCCGAAGCTGGAAAGGGGAATTGATTATCTTATCCTCAGCCGGGGAACAACCAAATAACCGGATGCACTGCAAAAAAGCCATCCGTTCCGGCCGGGTATAAGCTCCTTTCCAACCACGGGAGGCAAATCCGTTTCCAGATTTACCTACAGGCCTTTTGCCATGGCGCCGTGCTTTAGGCAGAAAGGCTCGGAGCAGAGTTTTTCTGTTTTTGTTTTGACTTAAATTAAAAAGCCGGGCTGGTATGCGCAAAGCAAAGCCAGCCCGGCTGTAATATCCGGAGCCAACTCTCCTTTTCGCAATGGAAGGCGCACCGGTTTCCCAACGCACCCTGACGGCCTGGCACCCATACCGTATACGGCTAAGGCTGCCGGGCTCGGAGAGGGAATGTCAATTTATATTGATTTTCTATTCGTTTTCTGTATAAAAATTCCTTCTTTATTACCTTCTTATCAAGAGAAGAAAAGAAAAAAACTAATTAATTTGAATGAAGGAATAGCAAAAAAAATGTTGAATATTAGTGAAATAGTCAGAAATGT
The DNA here is from genome assembly GCA_049325075.1 of Bacillota bacterium. Lineage (GTDB taxonomy): Bacteria > Bacillota > Desulfotomaculia > Desulfotomaculales > Desulfocucumaceae > BRHc4a. The sequence goes on from JBMOPF010000077.1 coordinate 113,083, forward strand.
GACTGAATAATGATTCATTAATCAGTTGGTAATAAATTTGATATTTTGGAATCTATATCAATTAAGTAAATTTAAAAATGAGGGGGGTATATTATCTTGGCGGAAATGGAAAAGATTTGGCTTAAAAGCTATCCCGAGGGGGTAAGTCCGGAGCTGGAGTATCCCAATATGACAATGCCGGACTTTTTGGAGAAGGCGGCGGCCCAACTGCCTGACAGGACTGCGATAATATTCATGGGGGTTGAATTTTCCTATCAGATGCTCTCGGTGATGGTGGATAAGGCTGCCACCGCCCTGGATGCCCTGGGGGTAAAAAAGGGCGACCGGGTGGCGTTGATGGCACCCAACTGCCCGCAGTATATTATCGCTTTCTATGCCATTCAGAAGATAGGTGCGGTGGTTGTCCAGGTCAACCCCATGTATATGGAAAGGGAGCTTGAACACATACTGAATGATTCCGGCGCCAAAGTAATCATCGCCTATGATCAGTTTTATTCGCGCATAAAGAATGTGCGTGATGTGACCCCTCTGGAGAAAGTGCTTCTGTTCAGCCTTGGCCAGGCAATGGATGTGGGAGGGGAAGATGTGGTCAAGGTGGAAGATTTGCTGGCCTCCACCCAGCCCCAGCCGCCGAAGGTTGATATTGATGTAATAAACGATGTGGCAGTATTCCAGTATACCGGGGGAACCACAGGGGTTTCCAAGGGCGCCATGCTGACCCACCGCAATATTGTTGCCAACGCACTGCAGGTCGCGGCATGGAACCCGGATCTCAAATATGGCGATGAGGTGTTTTTGTGTGTGCTGCCGTTTTTCCACTCTTACGGCATGACCATGTGCGTGAATCTGGGAATTTACGAGGCGGCCACGCTGGTTGTACTGCCGAAATTCGAGCTGGGTGAGGTAATGAAAGTTATTGACAAATATCACCCAACCCAGTTTTCCGGTGTGCCCACGATGTACATAGGCGTGATTAACCACCCGGATGTAGACAAAATAAATTTAAAATCAATCAAAGCATGTATCAGCGGGTCCGCTCCGCTGCCTATTGAAGTGGTTCAGAAATTCGAAGAATTGACGGGAGGTTATCTTGTCGAAGGCTTCGGTCTTTCTGAAGCCTCGCCGGTGACTCACTGCAATCCGTTGAAAGGGACGCGGAAGGTCGGCAGTATAGGCCTTCCCATGCCCGACACTGTCTGTAAAATAATGGATTTGGAAACCGGTGAAAGGGAGATGCCGCCCGGAGAAACCGGAGAGCTTTGCATTACAGGGCCGCAGGTTATGAAGGGATACTGGAACATGCCCGAGGAGACCGCAAAGACTCTTAAAAACGGTTGGCTTTATACCGGCGACATAGCGAAGATGGATGAAGACGGTTATTTCTACATTGTTGACCGCAAAAAAGATATGATTATTGCCGGCGGGTTCAATATTTATCCCAGGGATGTCGAAGAAGTTCTGTTTGAGCATCCCAAGGTAATGGAGGCAGTGGTGGCCGGCGTATCCGACCCGTACAGGGGAGAGACGGTGAAGGCCTTTGTCGTGTTGAAGGAAGGCCAGCAGGCCACCGAAGAGGAAATAATCAGTTACTGCAAGAGCAAACTCGCCGCCTATAAAGTGCCCAGGCTGGTGGAATTCCGGAAAGAGCTGCCCAAAACCGCGGTAGGAAAGGTGCTCAGGAGATTCTTGAGAGAGGAAGATATGAAAAAGCAAAAAGGCAACTGAGACAGTCTACGGGGGGCAAGGCCAAGGAATTGATTTCCGGATAAATGAGAAAAATTGTTTTTTAATAAACAGAGATAGGGTCTATCAAAAATTGCTTTTTGGTAGACCCTTTTTTTTAAATATCTCTGATTCATGTATAGCCTTAGATAAAGAGATAATTTTTAAAATGCTCGAAACAAAAAGCCGGTATTTCCTGTTATGGTATTCCGGCATTTTTTTTGATTATGCTTATTGGTAAAATCTCCACAGTATACTTGCTTTCAATAATTTTAGCGACATAATTAATCAGAAATGAATGAAACCATGGAAAATATTGTATGGACTAAAAAGCAAGCCGGGATGGCCAATCATGGTCCGTCCCAGCTCCCGTTCATCCCTTTGCCCTAAGCATTGTTTTTTAATTCCTTTTTCATTTCAACAAATTCTTCCCGGCTTATCTCTCCATTTGCATATCTTTCCTGCAAAATACGGAGTGGATCTTTTTCAGTATTTTTTTTGCGGTCCCAGACTTTGGCTGCAAACCATATGGCGCCAATTATAATAATTATTGGTATGGTCATTTGAAAAAGCATGTACAGTCCCCACAGGAAACTTCCGCCGAACCCTCCGCCGTAACCAAATCCCATCATGGATAATCAACTCCTTTGGTTTAGTATTATATCTGTTTAAACAAAGTATAACTATTAAAATTAACGGTTTTGTCACGGGAGTATAACATTTTTGTTACAAAATCTGTTTTTTGTCAATTAGTATTGACTGTATATAATAATAAAAGTAAAATTCCTTACAGCATAAGCCATTATCAGGGAGGGTGTTATGAAAATATTAGTTATAGATGATGAGGAAAAAATACGCAGTATAGTAAGGCTGTACCTCAGTAAGGAAGGTTTTGTCATTGAAGAGGCAGCAGATGGCAATGCAGCGCTGGAAAAAATAAAGAGAGAAAATTTTGATTTGGTTATTATGGATATAATGATGCCCGGGATGGACGGTTTGACGGTTTGCCGAAAAATAAGAGAAAAATCGGATCTGCCCATAATTATGCTTACCGCCAGGGAGGAAGAGGTTGATAGAATACTGGGGCTTGAGCTGGGGGCAGATGATTATGTGGTCAAACCATTCAGCCCCAGGGAACTTGTAGCCAGGGTCAAGGCAATTTTGCGCCGGACAGCAGCCTCAGGCGAGTATGGGAATTCAGATGATGCTAAAGATGTTGTTAGTTATCCTGGAATAGAAATAAATCCAAAAACGAGGGAAATTAAAGTGGAGGGCCAGCCGGTGAGGCTTACCGCCAAAGAATTTAGTCTGCTTTTATTAATGGCTAAAAATTATGGGCGGGCTTTTACAAGGGACGAACTTCTGCAGTCTGTTTGGGGCTATGATTATTATGGGGATACAAGAACTGTTGATACTCATGTAAACAGACTGAGGGACAAGCTGGCAAGTGTGCCGGGCTGTAAAAACTATATAAATACAGTGTGGGGTGTCGGATATAAGTTTGAGGTGAGAGAATAGAAAATGAGTATATTTAAGAAAAGTATTTTGATAAAACTCTGGCTGGCCATGGTGACACTTGTCCTGGCTGTAATTTGGGTATCCAGCTTGGCCCAGTCCAATATGACCAAAAAGATATATTATGATCAGCAGGAAAAGCAATTGACGGAACTGGTAAAAGATATCGCCTCCCTCGCAGGTACCGGAAAAGATGCTTCTGAGCAGATTAAACTTATTTCCGCCATGACTCACACCAACATCATGATTGTGGATACGGAGGGAAATATACTGCAATGCCAGGGTTTGGGTATGGATATGAACTTCTTGAATAATCCCAAAGACAGGGTGAATGCGGTGGGTCATCACGGCAATCTTATTACAAAGGATGATCTGAACCGGGTGTTGTCCGGATTAACAACAGCCTACCGTGGTCCCAGTCAAATAGTAAATACCGATGTGCTTTCTGTGGCCACGCCGGTCAGTACCGGGGGTGTTGTGACAGGAGCGGTAGTATTAAGCGCTGCTTTGACAACATATGAGGAGAAGCTGGCGGAATACCAGCGCATCATACTGAATGTCGGCATGGGTGGCATAATAATGGCAACGGTTTTAAGCCTTTTGCTGTCACGATCCCTGTCAAGACCGTTGATACAGATGAATCAAGCAGCCCGTGGTCTGGCGGCGGGGGATTTTTCCTGCAGGGTTGAGGTCAATTCCGAAGATGAAGTGGGGGTTTTGGCCCGTTCGCTGAACACCTTGTCTTTGCAGTTGCAGGAAAAAATAAAAGCCCTGGAACTTTTGGACAACACAAGGAAAGATTTTGTGGCAGGCGTTTCCCATGAACTGAGAACTCCACTTACCATAATGCTTGGTTACGCAGAGGCATTGCAGGATAATTTGGCCGGGACGGAGGAAGAAAGACAGGAATATATAGCTTTTATAATAGATGAAATACACCGTCTAAAAAGATTGGTGGCTGATTTACTGGATATGCGCAGGATTGAAACAGGTCAGGAAAAAATCGAGCTGCAGCAACTGAACCCCCTGCCGGTACTGATAAAGTCAATTGATAAAATGAATGCTGTGGCTGCTGTAAAAGAAATACGCCTGACCAGAAGATTGCCTGTAGATTTGCCTTTGGTAATATCCAATCAAGACAGGCTTGAACAAGTAATGACAAACCTGCTGGATAATGCCATCAGACACTCGCGACAGGGAGGTGTCGTGGTTGTCACAGCTTCAGCAGATGATAATTTTTTATCTGTGAGTGTCACGGATTCCGGAATGGGAATACCGGAGGAGGAACAGGATTTAATATGGGAGAAGTTTTACAAGATTGATAAATCCAGAACCAGAAGTGGCGGTGGGACCGGACTGGGCCTGGCCATAGTTAAAAGGATAGTGGAAAATATGGGTGGAACAGTTTCGGTTGCAAGCGTTCAAAACACCGGTGCCACCTTCAGCTTTACCATGCCGCGGGCATAGACCAAAAATCCGCCCCGCGGGCGGATTTTTGGAACAGAGTACACAGAATTCACTCAGTTTAAGCAAAGTATGCATTTATTCTTGCCGGGTTTGGTTATTATTGTCCCAGCCCATCATGCCGCCGTAGCCATAATTTCCTCCCAAGCCGCCCATCATGTAGCCCATGGGGCCGAAACCATACTGACTGTGGAAACTGCGCATGTAGTTAATGTGCTCAAGCCACAAGTTAGCCTGTTCCGGGGTTATTTGCCCGTTCTTTTGAGCCTGGTCAATCCATTGCTGGTGCCAGCCAAACATTTGGTTGAAGAATTGCTGGTACTGGGAGCCCTGGTTATTGTCCGGTACGCCGCCAAATGCCGCCGGAGCCGCTATAGCCAATACCAGAACGCTTGCAATTGCCAGAATCCAGAACCGTCTTTTCATTAAAACCACCCTTTCATTTTAAGTATTTTTTTTCCTTGATTTAATGGTAGTACATATTTTTCACAACAATGTTACAGATGTTAAACAATTTTGTTACGGTACCGTTTGATTTCCGGTGTCTTGCGGTACCGGGTGGCTGAGATGCAAAGAGTCGTGGGATGGCATGGAAACCGCCCCCACTGTGTTATTTTAAATATAGAGACATTACCAAAATTAGAAACTGGACATACGCCTGAATATCCTTTACACTACGTTATTGGTAAGGCGTAAGGTTTTCTCCCTTGCGGGCTCTTTAAGAGTACACGCTCTTTTTTGAGAAACCGGCTTTACCCTTTTTTTACCCTTCAAGGGGGGAAATGAATATTGGTTTAAAATATGGGTGGGTAAGGTTTTATCGCCCCCTGGAAAAGTGACTGAGGTTTATCAGGAGCCGTATACGAGGCCCGTACGTACGGTTCTGTGAGAGGGATAACGTCGCGGATTATCTTCGCGGCGCTACCCTACTCGATTCCTTTGGCAACATTTGAACATCAGCCGTCAATTGTCCGGGTATATTATGATTGTTGGTTAACCGTTGTTGCCGGGAGGATATTTTTAATTTCCGGCGAAACACAAGGAAGCAAAATATTCCGGATGCCGGACAGGCGGGGGGTGAAATATTCCCCCCGGAGAAAGAGAGGAAGATATATGTCACCGGAGGAAAAAATACGCGATGCCGTGCTGAAGTCCTCAAAAGACGGCCGGCTTTCCTGCACAGCCGCCAGAAGGCTGGCTGCCGATCTAAATGTTACCCCCAAAGAGGTGGGTGAGGTTTGCAATCAGATGAAAATAAAGATTGTTTCCTGTGAACTGGGTTGTTTTTAAAGAAAGGCAATGGTGAAATTGGAACTTTTTAAAGCTCTGACTATTCTCGAGTCTTTCCATAAGTTAGCCGGATATATAAAATTGGAGCACAGAAAAAAAGTGCTTCCACTGCAGGAGGCCCTGGGCTGCAGGATATACAGGGACCTGGTCTCTCCGGTGGATGTTCCGGGTTTTGACAGATCCACCATGGACGGGTTTGCGGTAAGGGCCGTCGACACCTTCGGCGCTTCCGAAAGCCTTCCTGCGTACCTTGATATCGCCGGTGAAATCTCCATGGGGCGTGATGCCGCCGGGCCGGCAAGGCCGGGGTGTGCCTGGAAAATACCCACCGGGGGTATGCTCCCGGAGGGTTGTGATGCGGTGGTGATGGTGGAGTATACAGATGAACTGGATGAGAGGACAATTGGCGTCAACAGGCCGGTGTCCCCCGGTGAGAATATAGTCCGGAAAGGTGAGGATATTGCCACCGGGGAAATAGCTGTTGCGGGGGGGCGGATTGTAAGGCCCCAGGAGGCCGGTATTTTGGCGGCAGTCGGCATAACTTCCGTTGAGGTGGTGGAGCCTTTGCGGGTTTCCATTATTTCCACCGGCGATGAGGTGGTGGATCCCTCGGTTACGCCCGGTCCCGGGCAGATAAGGGATATCAACAGCTATACCCTGTATGGGCTTGCCCGGTGTGCCGGTGGGGTTCCCCGCATGTGCGGAATAACCGGTGATGATTACCGGAAGCTTAAAGATACGATGGAGAAGGAGATGGACCGTTCCGATATTATTTTGATTTCAGGGGGCAGTTCGGTGGGGGTCAGGGATGTTTCGGCCGATGTGATCAATTCCCTCGGCAAACCAGGCATTTTGTTCCACGGCCTTTCCATAAAGCCCGGCAAGCCTGCCATCGGTGCGGTCATAGATGGAAAACCCGTATTCGGCATGCCGGGGCATCCCGTTTCGGCCATGGTTGTTTTCTTGTTGCTGGTTGAGCCTCTGCTGAGGGCGGGGCGCTATCCGGTGGATGAGGAGGAATTTTTGCTGGAATTTCCGGTTACGGCGAAGATAACCCGTAATTTGCGGTCGGCCGCAGGCCGGGAGGACTTTGTCAGAGTGTCCCTGCGGCAGCAGGGAGGGGAAATACTGGCCGACCCCGTGCTGGGCAAGTCGGGACTTATTTCAACCATGTCAAAGGCCGACGGACTGGCCAGGATACCCCGGGACCTGGAAGGGGTGGAGTCCGGGGACCGGGTCAGGGTAAAAATAATTTGAAGCCGGGAATACCCCATAGTTTCTCCGACAGAATAAGAAGGCAGTATTAGTATTGATGAGGTGGATGCAGTGAAAAGGGATGTTTATCTTACTGACAGACCGCTGGAAGAGGCCCTCATGGGATACCTGGACATGCTTGGGGCGGAGGGGGCGCTCAAGCCGGGCAGGCCGGTGAAAATACCGGTGGAAAATTCAGCCGGCAGGGTGACCGCCGCCCCGGTTTATGCCGCGGTGTCATCGCCCCACTACCATGCCAGCGCCATGGACGGGGTGGCGGTCAGGTCTGTTGATACCTTCGGCGCCTCGGAAAAGACGCCAAAGAGCTTCCGGCTGGGAGTGGACGCCGTGATGCTGGACACCGGCGACCCGCTGCCGGAAGGTTATGACGCAGTCATTATGATAGAGGATATTCACTTTACCGGCGAGGATGTTTTTGAAATTATATCCTCGGCCGCTCCCTGGCAGCATGTCAGGATAATAGGCGAAGACATTGTGGCCACGGAAATGATTGTTCCGGCCAACCACCGCATCCGCCCCATTGATATAGCAGGTATGCTGGCCGGAGGTATCAGTGAGCTGTATGTGCATCCCGGGCCGGTGGTGGCCCTTATCCCCACCGGAACGGAACTGGTGCAGCCCGGAACCGGGCTCAAGCCCGGCGATATTATCGAATACAACACCCGTATGTTTGCCGCTATGATTGAGGAGTGGGGCGGGCGGCCGGTGAGGTTTGACATAGTGCCCGACCGGTATGAGCTGCTCAGGGAGCAGTTGGCAAAAGCCGTGGGTCAGAGTGATATTGTACTGATCAACGCCGGTTCGTCCGCCGGCAGGGAGGATTTTACCGCCGCCCTGATCGCAGACCTGGGGACGGTGCACACCCACGGCGTGGCCATCAAGCCGGGCAAGCCGGTGGTGTTGGGGATGATTGACGGTAAGCCGGTGGTGGGCATACCGGGCTATTCCGTCTCTGCTTTTCTCTGCATGGAGCTGTTTGTCCGCCCCATAGTATACAGCAGGCTGGGGTCGGTGGCTCCAGGTCCTTCTTTGACCGAGGCCCTGGCCTCAAGAAAGATAGTCTCACCCATGGGGGTGGAGGAGTTTGTAAGGGTAAAGATGGGCCAGGTGGGGGAAAAAATTATTGCCACACCCATTTCCAGGGGCGCCGGGGTAATAATGTCCCTTATCCGCGCCGACGGTATTCTCCGGGTGCCCAGGCTTTCCGAGGGGTTTAACGCCGGTGAGACCGTGACGGTGGACCTCCTCCGGCCCCTGGAGGAGGTCAGGGAAACCACTGTTATTATTGGAAGTCATGATATAGCCCTGGACGTAATGGCCAATTTTCTGAAGCTTATTCACCCCCGGGCCAGCCTTTCCTCGGCCCATGTGGGCAGCCTGGGCGGGATAAATGCCCTGAAGAGGGGAGAGGCCCACTGTGCCGGGACCCACCTGCTGGATGAGGAGACCGGGGAGTACAACGTTTCCTATATTAAGAGGCTTCTTCCCGGCAGGAAAATGGTGCTGGTAAATCTGGTGTACCGTGAGCAGGGCCTTATTGTGGCCAGGGGGAATCCCAAGGGAATAACGGGGGTAAAGGACCTGGCCAAAGAGGGGGTTAATTATATAAACCGGCAGCGTGGGGCCGGGACCAGGGTTTTGCTCGATTTCAAGCTTAAAGAGTTGGGTATCGGCCCGGAGAGTATCGCAGGGTATGACCGGGAGGAATACACGCACATGTCGGTTGCGGCCGCCGTCGCCAGCGGCTCTGCCGATGCCGCCATGGGCATAAGGGCAGCGGCCAGGGCGCTGGGGCTGGATTTCATCAGCGTCATGGAGGAGCGCTACGATTTATGCATACCGGCCGAATATATGGATTCACCCTACATAACCAGGCTGCTTGAGGTTATGAAAATGAGGGAGTTCAGGGCAGCGGTCGGGGAACTGGGAGGGTATGACCTGAGGGACTGCGGAAAAATAATGTATGGCTAAAGGGCCGGGACTTTACTGTCAGAACTCAGGACTCAGAACTCAGAACTCAGAATAGTTTGGGCATTCCTACACTGAAAATACTCATACTGAGTGAATCCCGGGTCGGGAGCCAGGAGCCAGGAGCCAGAAGGGTCCGGGCATTCCTTTCAATCCATTCTGAGTTCTGAGTTCTGACAGTAATTTCACTCAGTATTAGCAACAACCCTTTCCGGATGGGTGTAGATGTTGACCTTTTTCCCACGGGCGAAGCCGGCGGCGGTTATACCAAGGCTTTCGGCCATCTCAATGGCCAGGTCGGTGGGGGCCGATCTGGATATGATGACCGGTATGCCCATTCGGGCCGTTTTGATAAGTATTTCCGAGGATATCCGCCCGCTGATGACTATTATCTTGTCGGAGAGAGGAATCTGTTCAAGAAAACAATATCCCATTATTTTGTCCACTGCGTTGTGCCTGCCTATATCCTCATAGAAGGCAATTACATTTCCGTAGTGGCAGAGGGCGGCCCCGTGCGCTCCTCCGGTGGACCGGAAAAGGGAGGCCCTTTCTTCAAGCAGTGCTGCCAGGCGGGTGATTTCCCCCGCGGACACCTTGAAACCGGAGGGCTTCAGCGGTTCAATGTCCCTGGCGTCGTTGACGAAGTAAAAGGAGGCCCGTCCTTTTCCGCAGCAGGTTGTTATGTAGCGTTTGAGAAAATCCCTGGAGGCGGGGGCCGGCGAGGTGGTTTCCGCCCATATGAAGCCGTCGCTGTGGTTTATTTCCAGGCTTTTCAGATCCCCGGGGCCGTGCAAAATGCCCTCGGAGCAAAGAAATCCCGCGGCCAGTTCTTTCAGCCCTTCGGGGGTGCAGACAAGGGTTGCCAGCTCCTCATCATTAACGAACAGAGTATAGGGGACCTCTCTGACCACAAGGTCATCGGATGGTTCCATACTATGCCCGTTGTATTTATTTATTTGCACTCTTCTGGTAAGGTCCATTTTCCCCTCCGTTATAGTAAGTCCATACCGTGATTGTCAAAATCATTGCCTGTTGTTTTATTCATTTTAACCGTGCGGGTTTGTTTTCGCAACATCCGCACCGTAGGAAAGGGGTTTTGGTCATGTACAGGGTGGGAATTTTGACCACCAGCGACAAGGGGGCGGCCGGGGAGAGGGAAGACCTGAGCGCTGCAGAAATAAGGGAAATTATAGGGAGAATGGGCTGGGAGGTGGCCTCGTACAGAATTGTCCCCGATGACCTTGATATAATTGCCGGAGCCCTTGTGGATATGGCTGACCGCGAGGGTGTGGACCTTATACTGACCACCGGCGGGACCGGCTTTTCCCCCAGGGACAATACCCCGGAAGCCACAAAGGCGGTAATTTCAAGGGAGGTGCCCGGGATACCGGAGGTAATGAGGGCGGAAAGCCTGAAGAAGACCCCCAGGGCCATGCTGAGCAGGGCTGCCGCCGGAATAAGGAACCGGACCCTGATTATAAACCTGCCCGGCAGCAGGAAAGCTGTCAGGGAGTGCCTGGGGGCAATAATTGAGTCCCTTCCCCACGGGCTGGAGATACTTACGGACAGGTCCGGGGACTGCGGCTCCTGAAGCCGCCCGGCGGAAAAAAAATAGCAGGTCGCTGTATAAAAAAAATTAGAGGGGGGAAAATATTTCTAGGATAAAAAATAACATTATACTGACAGCCAGGATGATATAGAAGGAGAAATGGTAAGCTATTTTTGTTAAATAAGCTCAAATCACCCGAAAAGGGGGATTTTTGCATGTTGCAGATAGTTGATTTTGAATTTCTCGTTCTGTATTATATTACTTGGGAATTAGCACTCAGCAAATATGAGTGCTAACAATATAGAAAATAATAGCAAATATAAAGGAGGGTTTTTCGTGATCAGACCATTAGGCGAAAGGGTAGTTGTCAAGGCCTTACCCGGCGAAGAGGTTACCAAGGGAGGGATAGTGCTTCCGGATACCGCCAAAGAGAAGCCCCAGGAGGGCGAAGTCATCGCTGTGGGCTCCGGCCGTCTGCTGGATAACGGCACCAGGGTTCCCATCGACCTGAAGGTGGGGGATAAAGTTCTTTTCTCCAAGTATGCGGGCAACGAGGTCAAAATTGATGATGTGGAATATTTAATTATGCGCGAGGCTGACATACTGGGTGTTATAGAATAAATTTAAAAACGTAAGAGGAGGTAAAAAAATGGCAGGCAAAGAGATTATTTTCCGTGAAGATGCCCGGCGGGCGCTGGAGCGCGGCGTGAACGCCCTGGCTGAAGCCGTTAAGGTTACATTGGGCCCCAAGGGCCGCAATGTTGTGTTGGAGAAAAAGTTCGGGTCTCCCATGATCACCAATGACGGTGTTACCATTGCAAGGGAAATTGAACTGACCGATCCCTTTGAAAATATGGGCGCCCAGCTGGTAAAAGAAGTGGCCACCAAGACCAACGACGTGGCCGGGGACGGTACCACCACCGCCACTGTTCTTGCCCAGGCTATTGTTCGTGAAGGTTTGAAAAATGTTGCGGCCGGCGCCAACCCGATGATTATTAAACGGGGCATAGAGATTGCCGTGGAGAAGGCCGTCGAGGCCATCAAGAGCGCTTCAAAGCCGGTGGAAAGCAAATCCGCCATTAGCCAGGTGGCATCCATTTCAGCCAATGACACTTCTATTGGAGAGCTTATCGCCGATGCCATGGAAAAGGTCGGCAAGGACGGAGTTATCACCGTAGAGGAGTCCAAGGGAATGGGCACCACCCTGGAAGTGGTGGAAGGAATGAACTTCGACAGGGGTTACATCTCCCCGTACATGATCACGGATACAGACAAAATGGAAGCCATACTTAACGACCCCTACATTCTGATTACCGATAAGAAGGTCTCGGCAGTGGCCGACCTGCTGCCCATTTTGGAAAAGGTTGTCCAGTCCGGCAAGCCCCTTCTGATTATTGCCGAGGATGTCGAGGGCGAAGCCCTGGCCACCCTGGTGCTGAACAAGCTGCGCGGCACATTTAATTGCGTGGCCGTCAAGGCGCCCGGTTTCGGTGACCGCAGGAAGGCGATGCTGGAGGATATAGCCATCCTCACCAACGGCACCGTCATTACCGAGGATTTGGGCCTCAAGCTGGATAAAGCCACCCTTGACATGCTGGGAACAGCCGCCAAGGTGCGGGTTAAGAAGGAAGAAACCATTATCGTAAGCGGCGCCGGCAGCCAGGATAAGATTACCGCCAGGGTCGCCCAGATTAAAAAGCAGATTGAAGAAACCACTTCCGATTTTGACCGTGAAAAGCTGCAGGAGCGCCTTGCCAAGCTGGCCGGCGGCGTAGCGGTGATACAGGTGGGCGCAGCCACTGAGACTGAGCTGAAAGAGAAGAAGCTGCGCATTGAGGATGCCCTGAACGCAACCAGGGCAGCGGTGGAAGAGGGAATAGTATCAGGCGGCGGCGTTGTATTCGTACATGCACTGGCTGCCCTGGATGGAATTCAGTCCTCCAGCCTGGATGAAAAAACCGGTATCGATATTGTCCGCCGGGCACTTGAAGAGCCCCTCCGCCAGATTGCCAACAACGCCGGCATGGAAGGCTCGGTTGTGGTTGAAAAGGTGCGGAACTCGGAGGCCGGGATTGGCTTTAACGCCCTTACCGGTGAATATATGAATATGGTGGAAGCAGGTATTGTGGACCCGGCCAAGGTTACACGGTCCGCCCTGCAAAATGCCGCCAGCATCGCAGCCATGATCCTTACCACCGAAACTCTGGTTGCAGATAAACCGGAAAAGGATAAGGATATGGGCGGCATGGGCGGCATGGGAGGCATGGGCGGCGGAATGCCCATGATGTAAATAACTTATACCGGAGAGACCCCTCTTCACGAGGGGTCTCTTTTTAAATATAAATTGTTGGAAATGGACAGAAAAAGACCGGGAGTGATACCTTTGAAGATAGCAGATGTGATAACCGATCTGATCGGTGGGACCCCTCTATTGAGACTGAACAGATTTGCCCGGGGCGCTGCAGGCAGCCTTGTGGCCAAATTGGAGTGCTTCAACCCCGGGGGGAGCGTCAAGGACAGGATAGCCGCCAATATGATTGCCAGGGCGGAGGAAAGGGGATTAATCGGTCCCGGCGCGGTCATCATAGAGCCCACCAGCGGGAACACAGGGATTGGCCTGGCCATGGTGTGCGCCTCCAGGGGATACAGGCTGATACTAACCATGCCGGAAACAATGAGCAGGGAGAGAAGGGAACTCCTTAAGGCATACGGGGCTGAAATAGTGCTGACACCGGGTGCTGAAGGCATGCCGGGCGCCATCAGGGCCGCAGGTGAACTGGTTTCTCAAATAACCGGGTCCTTTATGCCGGGTCAGTTTTCCAGCCCGGACAACCCCGAGGCCCATATAAACACCACTGCCGTGGAAATATGGGAGGATACCGGGGGTAACATCGACTTTTTCGTGGCCGGTGTAGGCACAGGGGGGACCATTACCGGTGTGGGAAAATTCCTTAAAAATAAAAAGCCGGATATCAGGTTAATCGCCGTTGAGCCTGCCGGTTCCAGGGTGCTTTCCGGCGGTTCGCCGGGGCCCCACGGGATCCAGGGTATAGGGGCCGGATTTATACCGGAGGTGCTTGATACCGGCCTGCTGGACGATATAGTTCCGGTGTCCGAGGAAGACGCCTTCTCATCAGCCCGAAGGCTGGGCAAAGAAGAAGGGCTGCTGGTGGGGATTTCCTCCGGGGCGGCCGCCCACGCCGCACTGGAGATTGCCCGAAGGGATGAGAATAGGGGCAAAGTGGTGGTTGTTTTGCTTCCGGATACCGGGGAACGCTATCTGTCCACACCCCTTTTTTCAGACAACTGAAATTTGGTCCTTTGAAAGGGGGGATCCTGTGGAAAAGGTTATATTTGAGACCGTGGCCGGATATACAGCGCTTTGCTGGTCGGGATCCGGCCTGGTGCTTCTAAACCTGCCGGAACCAGACCGTTTTTCGGCTGAGGAAAAGCTTCGCACAGCATTGGAGGGGCTGGCCGCCAAATCAGCGGAGGAAGCGGGGTCTGCCGGACATGGTTTCACTCCCGGAAGGTTGATAGATGAGGTCAGAGCCTATTTCGGCGGCGAAAAGGTGAGCCTTGCATATCCTGTTGACTGGAGTTTTTACACGGAGTTTCAGAAGAAAGTTCTAAAGAGGGTACACGCCATTCCCTGGGGCAGTGTATTGACCTATGGACAGGTGGCCTCCGATATAGGGAATGCATCCGCCTCAAGGGCTGTGGGCGGCGCAGCGGGGTCCAACAGGGTGCTGCTGGTGGTTCCCTGCCACAGGGTTATAGCCGCCAATGGTAAGATCGGCGGTTTTGGCGCAGGGGTTGGATGGAAGGAAAGACTGCTTAAAAATGAGGGTTATTATAGGTGAGCCCGAATTTACAAGAAGTTCGGGCTCCTGTATATTTCCAACAGGGATGGATCGCTTCCGGTGGCAAGCCGGGCTATATCGGCCGGTGTGGTATGTCTTGCCTTCCGGCCCGGGAAAAGGTCTATGCCGGCCCTTTCGTATACCGTGTCCACAAGGGCCGAGCAAATGAGCCGTTCACCGGCCAGCAGCAGCAAACTGAAAGGTATATAGGTTTCACCGTTTTTGACAATCTGATCGCCTCTGAACAATATTAATTTGAGAGCTTGATTCAGTATTTCAAAATAATCGTATTTGGGAGGATTTTTACTAAACCCATTGATGCATTCACGCATTTTTTTAATATGGAAATACGTTCGCCGGTTTGGATAAAGAAGCCGCCTGTGCCTGAATACGGCGAATGGTCTGTTCTCTGAAATGAAATGATTACTCCAGTGCCTAAAGCCGATAGTGGTCATTTCGGCAATTTTACCGGGCTCCGTGCATAAAGCCGCATGTGAGAATACACTTTGTGTTATATTTTGAACTGCATCAGAAAAAAGACTATCCCCATGAACAAGAATAATATCCCCATATTGTCCACGCATTCGATAATCACTCCTTTATAACCGGGTCAGTGAATATTTAAATAGTTTTTTGAGAAATTATGTATTAATTATAAACATTAATGGAAATAATACTTTTAAAAAGGGGTTGGTTAAATGGTATTTGAAGTCTACAGACCACGTGGTGATCGTGCGGAAAAAGTGCCCATAATATCAATTTCCAAGTCTTCAATTGTACTTAACAACGTAGCCAGACAAAAACTGGGCCATAACAGGATCGAGCTGGCATTTGACAGGAATACCAGGACTTTAAGAATAAGGCCTGTGGATGAGGGCGGTTTGGAAATGAAAAAAACAAAGGTTTTTGGAAAAGGCTTTTTCAATTACTTCGACATTAAACAGAAGGGCAAGTTCGAGGCCCGGTACGAACCGGAGGAAAACGCCCTTTACGCCACGATCCACTGATTGCCGGGATGTATATGCAACGCAGCAATTCAAACTCGTGTTGTCCCGGTGTAGCCCATCCTTATTTTCAGGATTCGGGCTTCCGTCACAGCCGCCTCCAGGGCGGCTAATTCATTTTACTCAGCCAACGGTTGATTTGGCACTATCAGTGACAGCAAATACCAACCCCTGCCGGTGCCATAAAACGCCATGCCGCCCCGCGACACCTCGGGCATACCGTTGACTTTGATATGACTATAAGGTATCATATATAATGCATTTGAAAAAAAGAAATGCTGGTGTGGCTCAGTGGTAGAGCAGCGCATTCGTAATGCGCGGGTCGCCGGTTCGAATCCGGCCACCAGCTCCAAGGAATAAAGAACCCGCATGTATTTGCGGGTTCTTGTGTTTTTGGCTGTAGGTTAAATTTTGTGAAATGGTGTTAATTGGGGGATAAAAAATTGAAAAACACCCAGGCAATGATATTACATGATTCTGCTGGTGGTTGTTGGTAAAGCGTTTATTTCGGCTCCTTTGCACGTTTTTCTTTAGCAAAAATCATAGGAGTCTTGATTAGTATGGAACGCTTGATGCCCCTGTCATGTGCGGGGTTTTTGCTTGAAATGTCAGAATAGGGAAGGATTTGGTAGAGTATGTATAGAATAATTTTTAATTAAAAGGACTAGCAAACCCTTGTGGCATTATAACATAAATGTTATAATCCTTTTACAGAAAGGGAACCATATGTTTCAGATAGATTTTTATGAAACCTCAAGTGGCCGATCGCCAGTAGCTGATTGGTTTGATGAATTGAATGCTGGCAATTTAAATGATATTGAGCTTTTAGAAGTAATTAAAAGAAAAATAGGGTGGCTTGAAGAATATGGCTTATCACTCGGTGTAAATCACATTAAATGCTTAACTAAAGGCAGAAAATTAGAGTATGATATATGGGAATTAAAAATCCCTTTTAATAATAATACCTACCGTATATTTTTAGCCCGTTTAAAAATAAAGTTCTTGTTTTATTGCATAAAATTCAAAAGAAAAGGCAAAAAATAGATCAAAGTGATATTGACTTATCAATAAAAAGAATGAAGCAATGGGTTAATTCGGGAAAAAGGAGGACTTAGGATGGCTCCAAGAGATTGGAATGCTATGAAGCAAAAGTATGAAAAAACTTTTAGTGATAAATTAGGCTTTAAAAGTGAAGTTAATGATATTATAGATAAACTGGTTAGATGTAGGCTTAAGATGGGGTTGACTCAAAGCGAAGTTGCAAGAAGGGCGGGAATAAAGCAATCCGCACTAGCAAGGATAGAAAACTTTGTTGTTACTCCTCGCCTGGATACCTTGTTAATGCTTTCGAATGTTTTAGGGTTGGAGATAAGGGTGATGGAACATAATAAAGTTATGCCTAATCAAGATTTTTATTATTACCAATTAACATTGGAGAGGTACTATAGTGCTATTCCTAAAAGAATTCCTGCAAGAGAATATGATTTTAATAGTAGATTGCCTAGTGTTAAACAGGTATTTGATTACTTGGATAAGCCAGACAGAGATTTAATTGCGAACAACATTAAAAGGGGGGTGGGGTACAATGTCCCACATTGAAAAATTCAAAGATGTTTTAAATAAACAAGAAGATGTTGAGCAGTTTTTCAGAGCAGTTGATGAGACTTTGCAGAATATTTTCAAGTTAGGGAATGATTTTCCTTTAAAGGAGTACCATAGCTCAATGTCATTATTGGGCGGAGATGACTTTCCACAAAGCCTTTTTATGCTTATAATGAGCTATGATGACAAGGAAATTGCAGATGGATTAAAACAGTTAGGTAATCCTAGGTTAATATCCCTTACAAAGCAGCTTATTGCTAAATATGGCTTTTTACTTGCCGCATACAATGCAAAGAGGTATAGGCCATTAGGTATAAAGATGAGTGATTGTTCAGTGGTGAACACAAAAAATGACTGGCTTATTGAAACAAGACTAGTTAATATGCAAGGTGAAAAAATAGTTCTACGCGATTTTAGTAGTAACTTTATTGGGTTATGTATAGAAATTACTAGTACCTTGAAGGATATTAAGCAAAATGAAAAAATTGACAATAACTTGATTAAAATATTAGAGAATAATGTTCTTGAATTACTTGACAAAGAAGAAAAAATTTAATAGCTTCTCCCCACTCGTGATGTTCCGGTCACCAATTTGAATCCGGCTGCCAGCTCAAGAAACAAAAGGCCTCCAGAGATTTAGTTCTCAAGGAGGCCTTTCTGCTTGCTAACTCACGGCTGCTAATATTTATGCTGTGCCTGTTTATAGTTTATTAATGAGCAAATTCTTATGGCTTGTTTCTTTCCAGGAAATCCAGATAGTGCTGTGCGGTTTCCTTGGGCCGCTCCAGCATGGGGAGATGGCCGCAGTTCTTTATAATGACAGTTTCATGCCGCTTAATGCCGCTTTCAAGAATGGGGACTGAGGACGGGTCGAGGACGCGGTCCTTGTCGCCCCAGAGTATCAGGGTGGGTGCCTGGATGCGGTTCAGTTCCTGCTGCATGTTGCCTATGCCCGGTGAGATTTCGGCAAATATTTTATTGTAAAAGGGCTGTAACTCAATAAACTTTTTGGCCATTTCCTTTTTGTAGAAGCCGGGTATATATGGTGGTTTATAAAAAACAAATTTCAACATTTGGTCGATGTCCGACATCTGGCTGACCAGAAGAGGGTTAACCCCTTTTTCCCTGCTGGCAATAAAGTCGCTCTTTTGCGGCGGGTTAACTCCGCCACAGTTAAACAGTCCCAGGGTTAATACCTTTTCGGGGTGCCTGACTGCATATTTACCCGCCAGTTGTCCACCCATTGAGTTTCCCACTATGTGGAAGGAATCCAGACCAAGGACCTCGGTGAAGCGTTGGATGCGGTCCAACTGGCTGTCCCACCCATAGCTTGCCCCTTCTATTTTCGAGCTCTCTTCAAACCCCGGCAGGTCGGGGATTACTACATGGTAGCGGGGTGTAAGGTATTTGGCGAAACGGGTCCAGTTATCCTTTTCACCGCTGAAGCCGTGCAGCAAAAGTATTGTTTCACCCTTGCCGCCCTCCAGGTATACCACCGTGTGGTTGTCCACCTGCACAGATTTCTTTTCCAAACCGCCGTAGCTTCTTTCCGCCGACCGGGCCCACTGGTAAGCAGTTGCAGGGAAACCGTAGACCAGCACCGCCAGGCCGATTAACAGCACAGCCAATAAACCTAAAACCTTTTTTAACAATGTTTCCTCCTCCTACAATAATTATTGGGTTCACTTTACAATACTCATGGGGGATGTGCTTTAGAATTACTGACTAATCTGATATTGATTGTATTTGTAGTCCGGTAAATAATCAAGGGAAATAATGCCATGTAAAATAAGACAGGACGTTTGTTGTGATGAAATGCGGGCGGTTATAGTTGCCGGGGATGGAAATAATTATTTTGTATTACCTTTTGTATATGTCATAATATATATGTTTATAAAATGCTTGGGAGGTATCATATGGATATTCTGGAGGCCATCAAAGGCAGAAGAAGCGTGCGGTTATACAAGAATGCCCCGGTGGACGGCGATATCATCAGGGAACTTATCGGCGCGGCGGTTTATGCTCCCACCGGCTCAAATCTTCAGCCATGGTTGTTTGCAGTGATTGAAAACAGGGATTTTATGAAAAAATGGTCGGATCTGGCCAAAAAACATAATCAGGGGAATGAAAAGATTGCCGGGAGGTACAAGGCTGTCCTGGAAAACCCGGATATCAACCTATTCTATAATGCCCCTGCACTGATAGCGATATATGGCAACCGGGAGTCGCCAACCTACATGGCCGACTGCAGCATGGCGGCCCTTAATTTTATGCTGGCCGCGTATAATAAGGGTCTGGGCACTTGTTGGATAGGTCTCGCCGTTGATGCCGGCGATCTTCCGGAAATAAGGGATGCCTTGAAGATTCCGGATGGATTTAAAGCAGTTGCCCCCATAATATTGGGATACCCTGAAGGTGATATGTTTATGATGACACGCAAGGACCCTGTTATAACGGAATGGTTAAAATAACGGCCTGATGCCGGAAAAACAAAAAGCTGTTAACTATGACTAGTCAGCAGCAAGACTTTAACAGGCGGAGGATATTGTTATGAAGGTTGAACCCTACTGTCGGTGAATTTGCACCCGTAAGGTTGCCTTTCTTTCTTTACTAAACTTATTCTGCGGTGAGTGAAAAACGCTTTTTCTTTATCTATGTTTAAAGCATAACGGCTCCTTGTAAAAGAAATTTAACCAAATTGTAAACACATTGTAAATTATATTGCTGAAGGCCGTGATTCGTTGGCGGGCGGCGGATCCGGTATAATTTTGCCGTCCGGGGAAAAGCGGCCCGCAACCGGGATATATGTGATAAAATTAATATACACCGCATTTTTTACAATGGCTTCCGGAAAAGGGGGCCATTATAATGAGACGGCATTGACAAAGGAGGCTTCAAATGGGCGGGGAAGGGGTTCTGAAGGAAAGGGAGGCTTTGAGTACAGGCGACCTGAGCCATGAGGAACTGGCCAGGTTTGTCATGGACATGTTTCACCGCATTATGGTTCACCATACAATGTGGTTTTTGGAAGTGGAGCGCCAGATGGGAATGTCCAGGGCACTGGAGGTTTTGGGCGAAGTAATGGGGAAAAGTTATCAGGCCCAAATGGGAAGGTTGTCCAAAGATCTGGGGTTTGAGCTGGTTGATGGAATACCCAAACCCCTTCTGGATATGCCCGGGGAAGCCCTCGATAAACTGGTCCGGGACCTGGGTGTCAATTGGCTGGCGGGTGACGGGATCTGGTTCCAGGCGGTGGAGTTTGGCACCGGGATGTTTGATGCAAAGCGGTGCAATGATTCCTGCTGGGTAAGGTTTTCTCCCTTCGAGGCCTGGTCCATCAAGAGGTTTTTAAAGATGCCGGAGCGCCCGGGGATAGAAGGGCTGAAAAGGGCGCTGGGATTCAGAATGTATGCCAGTATCAATTCGCAATCCATTATTGATGAGGGGCCGGGCTGTATTGTGCTGAGGATGAACGACTGCCGGGTTCAGGCGGCCAGAAAGAGAAAGGGGTTGGAGGACTACCCCTGCAAGTCCGCCGGAGTTGTCGAGTACCGCACCTTTGCCGAGACCATAGACCCCCGTATTCGCACGGAGTGTGTAGGTTGTCCCCCGGATGAACATCCCCGGGACTGGTGGTGTGCCTGGAGGTTTACCCTGGCGGAGTAAGAAGAATGGAGTCAGGCCCCCCTTATGAAAGGGAGGCCTGCAAATTAATCAGCTTCTTCTTTTGCTATTTCGCGTACTGTTGTTTTACCGGTCTTCTCCCGTAAGGGTGGAGTTAAGCCAACTGCACCGGGCCTGGGAAAATTTGAATCAAGCACTAAATCGTCTGCCGGGGTATTGGTATGTTTACCTGACATTTAAAACACCTCCGGCTTTAGAATGACCACGCTTTGATTAATTATTCAGGCGGGTCCGCACTGCGCTGAACAGGTTTACCAGTTCCTGTACGGGTAGAGGGCGTAAGGGAAAAGGTATTCACCCGCCGGGTACCTGTGTATGCCGGTATCGGTTATCTGAAACAGCTGGTTTGTTTTTGCGTTGTAATAATACACCCATCCGTCAAGAAGATTTATGCATTCCGCCGGGTGGTTGCTGAGCCTTTTTCTGCTGCTTCCATCGGTTTTCATGCGATACAGGTTTTGCCTGTCTGAAAGATTGGAATAAAATATCCACTCGCCGTCAATATTCAAATCTTTTACCTGATCGTCCCCCACCGGTGTTTTTTCGGTTCCATCGGTCCTGATTTTGTAGAGCTTGCCATCCCCGCTGCTGGTATAGTATATCCACCCGTCCGCCACCTGCATAACGCCGAGGACATCTTCATCCGAAACGGACATCCTTATATTTCCGTCGGTGGAAACCCTGTATATTTTATTCTTGCCCGCGCTGTCATGGCTGGTGCAGTATATCCAATCGCCCATCACATTAACATTCATGGCTTCGTTTTCGTTCAACACTTCCGGTTCGGACCCGTCAAGGGGCATCCTGTACAGCCTGTCCCCCCCAAAGTAGAGGAAGCCGTCAACCGCTTGCATATATAGGGCATTGTATTCACCAATTTTTGTGTTTTCGGTGCCGTTCGTTCTTATTTTATATATTTCAGATGTGGAATAGGGGCTTCTGGCTGACCCGGTGGTGTAATATATCCAGTCCCCCACAACGTTTATCTGCATGCTTGGCAAATCGTTGAGTTTGGTTTTTTCCTTTCCATTGGTCTTAATTTTATACAGCTTGGCGTCATCTTGAAAATTGGAATAGTAAATCCAGTCCCCCTGAATTGAAATTAGGGCCCTGTTCTGTATGTTTCCATTGGTGTTAGCCTTTTGGGCCGGGGTTTCACTGCTTTTTCCCGGAGAAATGGTTGAATTTCCGCCCTGTTGATCAGTGATGGTTATTGTTTCCGTTGTTTCATCCCAACTGACATCGGCGCCCAATACCTCACTGACAAACCGGATTGGCACCAGTGTACGTCCGTCAATTATTTTTGCCGCCACATCCAGGTGTGCCGGACGATCATTTACAAGGGCCTCCCTGCTGCCGATGGTTATTTTGATTATTTTTTCCCCCTTTTGGGCGGTAACTGTCCTTTCCGTGCCATCCCAGTCAACCCTCGCCCCAAGGGTTTCAAACAAGGCCCTCAGGGGGACCAGTGCCCGTCCATCTTCAATTACAGGCGGCACATCAAAAGTCACCTTTTTTCCATTGTAATAAACACCGGGATTTGCCCGGGCGGAGGATGCTGTAAATGCCATGAACAGCAGAAAAAGACATGATGCTATGGTTATTGGTTTTTTCATGGTATCTTCCCCCTAATTTTAAACATAAATTTTTATCTTACATCTTTTACCTAGTTGTTTCGGCAGTCATCCTGAATTTTCCTTCCTGGCGGGTAAATTTGGAGGGCATGGAGTAAAAAGGCCTCCTTTTAGATGTGTTTATATATTGAAAGGAAAGGCAGGAGAAATAATCCATTTGTCGAATAATAGGGATAACGGGGGATTTGTGTAATGCAATATATTTCCAATAATAAAGCCATATACTTCCAGGAACTGTTTTTCCTGTGCAGTCAGTTGAACAGGAACTGCGACGCCATATTCAACAGCGCCGGGACATGGGAAAAGGACTATTTTTCGCTGGCCTCACCTGAGTTGCTGGCGTTGATAGTCAATGTGCTTGGTGATTGTTTGAAAATAAAAAATATAATAGACACGCCCGAAACAAGGTTGGAAAATGAACCAAAAATAACCTTTGATTTTCGCCGGGCAAGGGCGGAGGTTATCAAAAAAACAATTGCCCGTGATAAGATTGCGGAAATACTTGATGATAAACTGCCGGAAAATCTGGATGATTTGAATAAGAGCATCGACAGCAGAAAAAATATATACTCCGAGGGCGGGGAAAAGCCAATAGTCTATGCCGCCTATAAAATGACCCTTTCCAACCTGAAGATGGACAGTGAAAGGGTGACTCCCATCCGTCTGTATGTTGCCAACGAGCGTAAGTTTTACAACCTGAGATATACCGTGGATATAGGGAAGATATACAGTGAGGCCTCGTTGATACTGGAGAAAATTTATCAGGAGGGAGTAGTTTCCGATATTATTAACTCTGTCAACAGCTTTAAGAAATAATTGCGGCAGTAGTCTTAATTTTTGACGAGAGAGATAGGACTTTATTTGATTATGCGGAATATATATGAATATAATAATATAAAGGAGGGTTTTGTTTGGTTGATAGAGAGCAGCTCGGTCAACTTAGTAAATGGGCTGGTATAGTAGGCATACTGACCATTATTTTCGGTGCCCTTTACGCGATAGCGGGATTGTTTGCATTTGTGGTCGGTGCCATTCCCGGTGTTGTAATGGTTATAATGGGCGTTAAGCTGATGAACGCCAAAAAGTCCGCTGACGAAATATTGATGTCTGGTGATGAAGACGGGGGTAAGATAACCATGCTTATCTCCAATCTGGGAATCTTCTTGAAGATACAGGGAATTTTCTATATTATTAGTATAGTTTTGGTCATACTTATGTTTATTTTTTCGGCTATATTCGGTATTGCCATGATGGGGCACGGTTTTATGTAGGATTCTATCTGAAATCGAGTTTGGAGGGAGGTAATTACCTCCCTTCTGTTTTTTGGGGGCGAAAGCTATGGCTGCAACCGGGCGGCCATTTTTAAATATTTTGTATAGAAATCAAATGGAAAGTGGGGAGACTTTCACTTTTTTTAGGTGAAGAAAATGAAGTCATGATTGAAATATGTCATAATATGTAGTATTGTAAATTATAATTGCTATTTTTAAATCGTGTGATCATATTCCCGTCTGCACAAATGGGATACGGATTGTAATATATATCTGTAAGATTAAATATTTAGAAGAACATGTGTGAAGTAAGGGGAAACCTGGGCTTTGTTTTTTGCAGGGTGTCTAAATAAAACCCCCTGGAAGCGAGGGTTACTTATGCCCAAAGTTGATTATAAAATGCTGTTTGACCGGTCACCTGTAGCAACTTATGTTATTCAGGACAGATCATTAAAGCTGGCAAATTCCCGAATGGCTGAAATAATGGGGTGTACAGTAGAAGAACTGATGAAGATTCCGTTGATTGAAATGGTCTATCCGGATGACCGTGATGCCGTGAAAGCGGTTATGAATAGTTACTTATCAGGGGATAAGTTGTATGGTCATGTGGAGTACCGGATTATTTCCGCCGGCGGTGTGATAAGGTGTGTTTCCAGCAGGTATACGGTTATAGATTATGATGGCCGTCCGGCGCTGCTGGTTCAGACGGTGGATGTCACGGACAGGTGGCAGGCAATGGAATCACTCAGGGATAGCGAAAAAAAATTCCGTGAGCTTTTTCATAACATTAAGGAAGCCGAAGAGCAATTAAATTTACAAAAGGCTTATTTTCAGCAGCTGTTTGAGAATTCACCGGACGGCATTGCCATGGTGGATGAGAATGACAGATTTATTATGGTCAACAAGGGCTTTGAAAGTTTGTTTCAATATACGGGGGGGGAAATAAGGGGCGTTGACATAAAAGATGCCATTGTTCCTGAAGACCTGATGGAGGAGTCATTGTCAATATCCTCTGAAATACTTCGCGGGAAAAACTGCAAAATCGAGACCGTCAGAAAAAGGAAGGACGGTACCATGGTAAATGTTTCCCTCCTGGGATATCCCATAGATTTTGGTGGGAAACAGGTGGGAAAATATTTTGTTTATAGCGATATTACCAAGAGGAAGCAGGTGGAGGAACAATTAAAATACCTGAGTCTGCATGATTCCCTTACCGGCACCTACAACCGTGCGTATTTTGAGGAAGAGATGCGGCGTTTGGAGGGGGGACGCTATAATTCGGTTGGAATAATACTGTGTGATGTGGATGGCTTGAAACTTATAAATGATACTCTGGGTCATGAGGCCGGGGATGAAATTCTTGTAACTGTTGCCGGCCTTATAAAAAGTGTTTTTCGAAACAGTGATATGGTTGCCCGGGTTGGGGGGGACGAGTTTGCCGTACTAATCCCGGACAGCGACAGGACCGCCATGGAGAAAACCTACCGGAGGATTTTAAGTGTGGTAAACAGTTACAACAAATCCAAGCCTAAGATTCCCCTTAGCCTTTCCATCGGATTTGCGGTAAGCGAGGCTGAAAACCCGGTGCCATTGTCTGATTTGTATAAAGAGGCTGACAATGGGATGCACAGGGAGAAACTTCACCGCAGCCGGAGCGCGAGAAGCTCGATAGTGCAGACTCTGATGAATGCCTTAAAGGCCCGGGACTTTATTACCGAGGGACATGCCGATCGTTTACAGGATTTGGTAGTTGTTCTGGCCAGGACGCTGGGGGTATCTGACCGCACCATAACAGACCTGAAGCTTTTGGCCAAATTTCACGACATAGGCAAGGTGGGAATACCCGACCGTATTCTTTTCAAGCCCGGTCCCCTTACTGTGGAAGAATTCGTTGAAATGAAGCGCCACAGCGAAATAGGATATAGAATTGCCCTCTCCGCACCGGACCTTTCCCATATAGCCGATTGGATACTGAAACATCATGAATGGTGGAATGGAAATGGGTATCCCCTTGGCCTCAAGGGGGATGAAATTCCGCTGGAATGCCGTATACTGGCCATAGCGGACGCATACGACGCCATGGTTAGTGACAGGCCTTATCGTAAAGCAATGTCCCACCAGGACGCAGTGGAAGAAATAAAAAGAAGCGCAGGCACACAGCTGGATCCCGACCTGGTTTCAATATTCATCGGCATGGTGGAGGGTTCAAAGTTAAACAATTAGCTGGCGGCTGTAACTGCAAGCCCGGCGGACTCCCGCCGGGCTTGCAGTGTATCTGTGATTATAGCGGGGTTTATCCAGGAATAATATTACTGAGAGGGATGAAGCAGTGTGAACAGTCTGGTTGTCCTGTCAAGGTTTATGAATGCCGGTGAGGCTTATATGGTAAAGGGGATGCTGGAAGGGGAGGGCATTGAGTTCGCTTCAGTATCTGATGAGAAAAAATAGTGTTGACAGCGGAAAAATATTGTATTAATCTATAGTCAAAGAAGGTCAAAGACAAGGTCAGCGGGAGTCCTGCGGGGTTTTATAGGTTGTTGTAATGGCTGTAAAGTCAGGAAGGGAAGATGAGGGAACATACTAATTACCGGCTTAAAGAAAAAGTAAATTGGAAGAATAGTGGGAGAAGTATTTTAAAAGGGGGTTTATAATAATGGCTAAAACAGTTGGTATTGATTTGGGTACCACCAACTCGGTGGTATCTGTAATGGAAGGCGGTAAGCCGACGGTCATAATTAATACAGAAGGATCCCGGACCACCCCCTCGGTGGTGGCCTTCAAAAAAGACGGCGAGAGGCTTGTGGGACAGGTGGCGCGGAGACAGTCGGTACTAAACCCGGAGAATACCCTTTATTCGGTGAAAAGGTTTATAGGCCGGCGCTATTCGGAGGTGGCCGAAGAGCGGAAACTGGTGCCCTACAAGGTGGTGCCCGGCCCCAATGATGCTGTGAGGTTTGAAGTCAACGGCAAAGAGTATGCTCCGGAAGAGGTTTCGGCCATGGTGCTGCGCAAGCTGGTGGACGATGCATCCAAATATCTGGGCGAAAAAATCACCGATGCCGTTATCACCGTTCCGGCCTATTTTAACGACGCACAGCGGCAGGCCACCAAGGATGCCGGCAAGATTGCGGGACTGAACGTGCTGCGCATAATCAATGAGCCGACGGCGGCAGCCCTGGCTTACGGGCTGGATAAAAAGTCAAATCAGACTATACTGGTATTCGACCTGGGGGGCGGCACTTTCGACGTTTCCATACTTGAGGTGGGTGACGGGGTATTCGAGGTCAAGTCCACCAACGGGGACACCCACCTGGGCGGCGACAATTTCGACAAGGCCGTGGTGGACTGGATGGCGGCGGAATTCAAGAAGGATTACGGCATAGACCTTTTAAAAGACAAACAGGCTTTGCAGAGGCTTACCGAGGCTGCCGAGAAGGCCAAAATAGAGCTTTCCACCACCATGGAGACCCAGATCAGCCTTCCCTTTATCACGGCTGACGCCTCCGGCCCGAAGCACCTGGAAATGAAATTGACCAGGGCCAAATTCAACGACCTGACCCATGATCTGGTGGAACGCTGCCGGGGTCCGGTAAAGGCGGCCCTGTCCGATGCAAAACTGAGTGAAAAGGATATTGACGAGGTTATCCTGGTGGGTGGGTCCACCCGTATTCCGGCGGTGCAGGACCTGGTTCGCAGCCTGACCGGAGGAAAGGACCCGCACCAGGGTGTAAATCCGGACGAGGTGGTGGCCGTGGGCGCGGCCATCCAGGGCGGTGTGCTGGCCGGAGAGGTCAAGGATGTGCTGCTGCTGGATGTCACTCCACTGTCGCTGGGACTGGAAACACTGGGCGGGGTAATGTCCAGGATAATAGAAAGGAACACCACCATTCCGGTCCGGCGCAGCCAGGTATTCACAACTGCTGAAGACAATCAGCCGGCCGTGGATATCCATGTGCTGCAGGGTGAAAGGGAAATGGCCAGGGACAACCGGTCCATCGGGCAGTTTAAGCTGGACGGCATTCCCATGGCGCCAAGGGGTGTCCCCCAGATTGAGGTCACCTTTGATATAGACGCCAACGGCATCCTCAAGGTCAGCGCCCGGGACAAGGCTACCGGCAAGGAGCAGGCCATTACCATCAGCGGTTCCACCAGCCTGGATAAATCGGAAATTGACCGCATGGTGCGGGACGCCGAGATAAATGCCGCAGAGGACAAAAGGCGCAAGCAGGAGGCTGAGGCCCGGAATGAGGCCGACTCTCTGCTCTACCAGGTGGATCGGCAGCTAATGGAACTGGGAGATAAGGTGCCGGTCCACGAGAAGGCCCGTATCGAACAGCTTGCCGGCGACCTGAGGACGGCCCTCAAGGAGAATGCGCCTATAGATCGCATCCGTTCGCTTAAGGATGACCTGCAGCAGGCTGCCTACAGCCTCTCCCAGGCCGCCTATCAGCAGGAAGGCGGAGCCCGGGCCGGCGGGGCGGATAATGAAGGGCGCTATGGCGCACCCCCCTATGGCAATGAAGGGCAGCGGGGTGACGATGTTGTGGATGCTGAGTTTACTGAAAGATAAGTTTGAGGGAAAAATGAGGTTGCCAGAAGGGAAAACTTCCGGCGCGGGGCTGATAGCCCCTGCGCCGGAAGTTTCCGGTCAGGCCGGGGAGTGAGCAAGGATGGCAGTTGCATTTCAGGATTATTATGAAATCCTGGGCGTTGGGCGCGGCGCCACGGAAAAAGAAATAAAAACAGCTTACCGCAAGCTGGCCCGTAAATGGCATCCGGACCTGCACGGAGAAAAGGACAAGGCTGAGGCTGAGGAAAAGTTCAAGAGGATTAATGAGGCCTACG
Organism: Bacillota bacterium; assembly: GCA_049325075.1. Taxonomy (GTDB): domain Bacteria; phylum Bacillota; class Desulfotomaculia; order Desulfotomaculales; family Desulfocucumaceae; genus BRHc4a. The sequence goes on from JBMOPF010000077.1 coordinate 141,769, forward strand.
AGGTGTTAAGCGACCCTGAAAAGAGGGAAAAATATGATCGCCTTGGGGCCAACTGGAGCAATGGGGACAATTTTCAGCCGCCGCCCGATATGGAAGGGTTTCACTTTTATACCGGCACGGGGGCCGGTGGTTTCAGCGACTTTTTTGAAACTATTTTCGGCGGCACAGGCGCCTTTCGCCATGCCGGGCGGAAAGCCCGAACAGGACCGGTCCGGGGGAGGGATATTGAGAGCAGGCTGGACCTTGACCTGGAGGAGGCGTACCGGGGCGGCGAAAAGAATTTGCAGCTTTCGGTCAGGGAAATCTGTCCGGCCTGCGGCGGTGACGGGATTGTCAATGATTCCTTCTGCAGCCGCTGCGGCGGCACAGGAGTGCAAAACGGGTTGAAAACACTAACGGTCAAGATACCGCCGGGGGTTCGCGAGGGCAGCCGCATCCGTCTGAAATCCCAGGGCGGTGAGGGACTTAACGGGGGGGCCAGGGGGGATCTTTTCCTCAGGGTGCACCTTAACCCCCACCCGGTGTTCAGGGTTAGCGGGGACGATATTGAAACAGATGTGGTTATACGGCCGGAGCAGGCTGTGCTCGGGGACGAGGTGACTGTGTCCACCCTGGACGGCCCGGTGGAGATGAAATTGCCCGCCGGCGCCAGGGCGGGCAAGCGCTTCCGCCTGCGGGGCAAGGGCTTGCCCCGCAAGGGCGGGGGCCGTGGCGACCAGTATGTGCTTGTTAAAATAGATATTCCGGCCCGGCTGACACCGGAGGAAGAGGACCTGTACCGCAGGCTGGCCGGGCTGAGGAAAGGGGTGTAATGCAGTGAAAAAGTATTACCTGCAGGTGTATCACCACACCCCGTCTTTTGATGAGGAAGACGCCTGGGTGGACGTATTGAGCCTGGGCATAAATAACGATATTGTGCAGGCCCTGGCTGAGCTCGGGATGGTGGAAATGAGGCTGGGCTGTGTCCCGGCGTCCCAGGCCGGGCGGATTATGAAGCTGATGCGCATACGGCGCAGCCTGGGTGTCAATCTTCCCGGGGCGGTGATTATTATGGAACTTCTGGAAAGGCTGGAGGGCTTGCAGGAGGAAATTGAAAGGCTGAGAGGGAGGTGAAGCCCGGGTGACCTGAGTCAGTCCGGGATAATATGGATATCAACCGTTATACCAATAAATCAAGGGAGGCTCTGGCTGCGGCGCAGCAGTTGGCTGCAGAGCTGCACCACCAGGAAGTGACCGGCAAACATATGCTGGCGGCCCTGCTGGCCCAGGAGGGCGGTATTGTTCCCCGGCTGGTGGAGCACGGGGGCTGCAACCCGTCCCTTTTAACGGCCAGGGTGAATGAGCTGTTAAGGAAAATACCGGCGGTCACGGGCTATGAGGGCTCCCTGCGCCTCGGCGCCGGGCTGGCCAGGGTTCTGGCCGGGGCGGAAAAGGAAGCCCGGGAAATGAAGGATGACTATGTCAGTGTGGAGCACATACTGCTGGCCCTGCTGGAGGACGGCGAGCCTGAGACCAGGGAGGCGCTGAGGCAGGCCGGACTTAACCGTGACGGATTGCTTAATTCCCTCAGGGCTGTGCGGGGCGGGCAGAGGGTGACCAGCGAGAATCCCGAGGAGACATACGAGGCGCTGGAGCGCTACGGGCGCGACCTTACCAGGCTGGCCGCCGAGAGCAAGCTGGACCCGGTGATAGGAAGAGATAATGAAATACGGAGGGTGATGGAGATACTCTCCAGGCGCACCAAAAACAACCCGGTGCTTATAGGGGAGCCCGGGGTGGGTAAAACCGCCATTGTGGAGGGGCTGGCCCGCCGCATTGTGGCCGGTGACGTGCCCGAGGGGCTGAAAGACAAGCGGCTGGTTGGGCTGGATATGGGCTCGCTCCTGGCAGGCGCCAAATACCGGGGTGAATTTGAGGAGCGGATGAAGGCGGTCCTGAAAGAGGTCCAGCAGTCCCAGGGAAAAATAATACTCTTTATTGATGAGCTGCACACAGTGGTTGGGGCCGGGTCGGCTGAGGGCGCGGTGGACGCCGGCAACCTTCTGAAGCCCATGCTGGCCAGGGGTGAGCTCAGGACCATAGGGGCCACCACTCTGGACGAATACAGAAAGCATGTGGAAAAGGACGCCGCTCTGGAGAGGCGCTTCCAGCCGGTCATTGTCAAAGCCCCTTCGGTGGAGGATACAGTGTCCATACTAAGGGGCCTGAAGGAGAGGTATGAGGTCCACCATGGAGTCCGCATTCAGGACAGCGCCCTTGTTGCCGCGGCGGTGCTATCCGACCGCTATATTTCCGACCGGTTTTTGCCTGACAAGGCCATTGACCTGATGGATGAGGCCGCGGCCAGGCTGAGGACCGAGATTGACAGCATGCCGGCGGAGCTGGACGAGGTTACCAGGCGCATCATGCAGCTGGAAATAGAGGAGGCAGCCCTTAAAAAGGAAAAAGACGAGGCATCCCGGGAGCGCCTGGACAGGATACACGAGCAGCTGGCGGCCCTGCGCGGTGAGGCCGATGCCATGAAGGCGCAGTGGCTGGTGGAAAAACAGGCCATTTCAAGGGTTCGCCAGTTGAAAAAGGAAATTGAGGAAACCCGGCAGGAAATAGAGAGGGCCGAGCGGGACTATGACCTGAACCGCCTGGCGGAGCTCAAGTACGGGCGCCTTAACGAGCTGGAGCGCAGGCTAAGGGCGGAGGAGGAACTGCTGGCCGAGAAGCAGAAGCACAGCATGCTGTTAAAGGAAGAGGTTGACGAAGAGGATATCGCCAGGGTTGTCAGCCGCTGGACCGGCATACCTGTAAGCAGGCTGATGGAAGGGGAAAAGGAAAAGCTTATACACCTGGACGAGGAACTGCACAAAAGGGTTGTCGGCCAGGATGAGGCGGTCAGGGCGGTGGCGGACGCTGTACTGCGCGCCAGGGCAGGCATCAAGGACCCCAACCGGCCCATAGGCAGCTTCATCTTTCTAGGCCCCACCGGTGTGGGCAAAACCGAACTGGCCCGCGCCCTGGCCCAGAGCCTTTTCGATGATGAGCGCAGCATAACCAGGCTGGACATGTCGGAGTATATGGAAAAGCACACTGTGGCAAGGTTAATCGGGGCCCCTCCGGGGTATGTCGGCTATGAGGAGGGCGGCCAGCTGACCGAGGCTGTCAGGAGAAAGCCTTATTCTGTGATACTCCTGGATGAGATTGAAAAGGCACATCAGGATGTGTTTAATGTGCTTTTGCAACTGCTGGACGACGGCCGGCTTACCGACGGCCAGGGGAGGACAGTTAATTTTAGAAACACAGTGGTGATAATGACTTCAAACCTGGGGAGCCATGAAATCCTCGCCCAGCAGGAGCAGGGAGGGGACTTTGAGAGGATGAGGGACAGGGTTTTGGGCATACTGCGCCAGAACTTCCGGCCGGAGTTTCTCAACCGGGTGGATGAAATAGTTGTGTTCCACGCCCTTAACCAGGTACAGGTCAGGCAGATTGCGGAGTTGCTGCTGGAAAAACTCAGGGACAGGGTTCATTCCGCCACAGGAGTCAGGCTGGAGTGGGATGAGAAGGCCCTCGGCCACCTGGCCAACAAGGGCTATGACCCCGCCTACGGCGCCCGTCCGCTGAAGCGTTTGATTCAGCAGGAGGTTGAGACGCCATTAAGTAAAATGATTGTAAAGGGAGAGGTCCAGGCGCGCAGCACGGTTCACCTTGGAGCAGCCAATGGAGGTTTGGCTTTCAGGGTGGATATGGAATAAAAAAGCCGTAATTGAAAAAAATTGCCGTCCGTCAGGGCGGCAATTTTAATTTTTGTTTGTGTTTCCCGTTACCGCATTAAGTTCCTCTAGTACCTTTTCCGGGAGGAAGGGTTTGGTTATGAGCCCCTTGGCCCCGAAGGTGAATGCCTCTTTTACCGTGGGGGCAAGGCCCATGGCTGAAATTACAATTATTTTTGCCGAAGGGTCCTGTGTCTTTATTAATTTAATTGCCTCCAGTCCGCTTACCTCAGGCATGGTTATATCCATGGTCACTACATCGGGCTTGGTCTGAGAGTATAAATCCACTGCCAACCGGCCGTTTTCCGCCTCGCCGACCACTTCGTGACCAGCGTCTTCCAGTATTTTCCTGAGGCAGGATCTTACAAACAGGCTGTCGTCCGCTATTAAAACCCGCATGATATTACCTCGGTTTTATTACAAATTATATCTTAATCAGATTCACATCTATTTTATCATAAAATATGAATTGCGGGAAAACAAGCTGATAATGATAAAAATAGATGTTTAGCCGATTTTTAAAAATAAAATTCAAAATCAATTTTATACGGACTTTTTAGCATCCGTATTGAATTGTTGTAATTGCCTTGGCTGCCGGCTTAGTTCTCTTTTTCAAAGACCTGCAGGAATATTTTAACGAGCTCCGGGTCAAATTGGATTCCGGCGCAGCGATTTATTTCCATTAAGGCTTCCTGTTGGCTAATGGCCTTTCTGTATGGCCTGTCCGTGGTCATGGCGTCATATGCGTCAGCTATCAGGAATACACGGCATAACAAGGGTATTTCATCACCTTTTAACCCCTGGGGGTAGCCCTTCCCGTTCCACCACTCGTGATGGTAGAGGATCCAGTCCGCGATATAGGATAATTCCGGGGTGGATTTGGCTATCCGGAAGCCTATTTCGCAGTGCTGCTTTACCTCCTCCCACTCTTTTGCATCAAGGGTTCCCTTTTTGAAAAGGATAGCCTCCGGAATTCCCGCCTTCCCTATATCATGGTAGAGGGTCATGAGCCTGAAATCATTTTTTTCCTTTTCCGTAAGGTTTAACGACTCAATCATCCTTTCCGCAACCTTGAAAAGCCTTTCAGCATGGCCTCCCACCAGAAAATCCCTTTCATCCAGCACCTTCATCAGTGACTTTACCAGGGCGCCCTTGGAGTTGGTCCTGTTTCTCAGTTTTTGCCGGTACATGTTGTTGTCGGCCTCTTTATACAGTTCATCGCAACCGGTTGTTTCTGAAATGTTTCCGGTTGCCATGCCGATGGAGAGGCTTATGGGAAGGTTTCCCGAGTCCATGTTATGCTGCAGGACCCCCAGGTTTATCCTCTCACAAATACGGCGGGCGGCCTTCTCATCGGTATATGGCAGTATAATGGAGAATTCATCCCCGCCGGTCCTGGCCACAACATCCGAGGCCCGGAACGGAACCCTCAGTATTTTTGCCGTGGACTTCAGCAGTTCATCCCCTTTTTTGTGGCCCAGGGTGTCGTTTATTATTTTCAATCCGTCAACATCGCAGCAGATTATTGTCACTGGTGAAAAACGGCCCTTGTTGATCCGGTCCATTTCTTCCTCGAAATAGGTCCGGTTGTACAGGCCGGTCATAACATCATGCATGCTTAGATACTTCAGTTTTTCCTCCACCTGCTTGCGCTCGGTGACATCCCTCACTATACCCCTGAAGCCTGTAAGCTTTCCTTTGTAGTCTTTTACCAGGGATACCGAGACTTCCAGTGTTCTTTTCTGCCCGTCTTTTCTTATCAATTCCCAGTGGAGGCTTTTTTCCGGCCTTTTGGACCGGAAGACCCTATTAAAGGTCTTAAACAGCATTGATGCGTTCTTTTCGTCGGAAAAGGAACGGTAGTTCATGCCCAGGTACTTGCTTTTTTCGTAGACCCCGTAAATCCTGGCCAGGGCCTCATTATAGTATAAGATATTACCGTCCAGATCCACCTCGTAATACCCGTCTTCAATGCTTTCGATCAGCAGGCGGTATTTTTCCTCCGAATTCCTGAGCGCCTGTTCCACCATTTTTTGCTCTGTTATATCAATAAGCGATCCTATGCTCTGCCTGGTCCCGGGCACAAGGTTAACGTTGTACAGTATATTTTTGATTTCCCCGGACTTGGTAATAAGTCTGAATTCATAGCGGGTTGGTGTATCCCTTTTTGTTGAACGGCGTTCCGAATGATAACCCAGCATCTTTTCCAGGTCGGCCTTATGAACATACCGGTCCCATTTTGTGCCTACAATTTCCTCGGTGCTATAACCTGTAAGTCTTTCGGTCTCCTTATTGGCCATTGAAATGACCATGTCGTCTTCTATGACAATCATGGCCGTACCGGTATACTCAAAGGTTATCCGGTATTTCTTTTCAGATTCGGATAGACGGCCTTTAAGGACAGGGCGCTGTTTTTTTATTTTTTTGGAATCCCTCATTGGCTATACCCCCGCGTGGTATCCAATTTAATGCGGGTATATACTCGGCATAAATACCATTAAGAGATTATTTGACGGTGATTAAGAAAATCCTTGTCAAAAAAATTATAAAAAGCACCTGCTTGTAGTGCGGAAAAGAAAAAATTGTTATTGGCACGGGGGGGGGGGGGGACGTAAAAAAATGCTTTTAGAGGAAGGTTAAATTTTTTTTACATAGAAAAAAGAAAAAGAAGAAATGACAACTTTTAATATGATATAGGGGGAATTCGATGTGGCGGACGCAATCGAATATCTGAATCCTGTTTTTGTTGATGCCCATAATCTGCCCGATGCCTGGTTTCAGCTGCAAAAGAAGCTCTGGGAGATTGACGCCTACGAGTACCCTGTGGAATGGGGCAGCTACCCGGGCCAGTTAAGAAGGGAATTTGATTTTGTATGCTGCAGAATAAGACACCCGGGCCTCAGGCCGTTGTGTGATGAAATACCTCCCGGCCTTAGCATAGCTCCGCCCACCACCATCGACAGGATAGAGGAATACTTTCAGACATATATACTGGGGCCGGGGAAAGAGGACAACCAGAAATACACATATGGTGAGCGCATATGTATACAGGTGGAGCAGCTGATCAACAGTTTCAGAGACCAGGGCTTCGGCCATGTAAAGTCCTGTATAGAGATAGCCAGGCCGGAAGATCTGGTGGACGGAAAGTCTCAGCCATGCCTGAGGCTGATTGACGTAAAAATAAGAAAGGACAGGATAGCCAATGTCTACCGGCTTCATTTCATAATATATTTCCGGGTCTGGGACCTGTGGGGAGGGTTCCCGGAAAACCTGGGCGGACTGCAATTGTTTAAAGAGTGGCTGGTGGAACAGATAGGGCCCAATCCAAAGGACGGGCTGCCTCTGGAGGACGGAGAGATGATCGTAATGTCCAAGAGCCTGAATGTCCGTGAGCACATGTTTGAGCTGTCCAGGTCAAGGGTTTACACCGGCAAATAAGCATATAAAAGGCAGTTATTCAGGGGGGCGGTATTTTTACCGCCCCCCTTTGGTGTTCCCGGTATATTAACAAAACTGATAAGGAATGGGTGGGGATATAAAAATATTTTATATCATTAATTTATTTCTTATATGGCCTACTGGTTTATTATATAATAGCTAGTGGAAAAAAATTGCGTTTGGAGGTGTATCCGCCATAAATAAAAAATTTCTGGTGATTGCCACGGGAGGGGCCATCGGCATATTATCGGTGCTCCTTGTGAAATACGGCAATCCGGCCAATATGGGCTACTGTATTGCGTGCTTTTTGAGGGATATAAGCGGGGGGCTGGGATTTCACAGGGCAGAGCCGGTACAGTACATGAGGCCGGAGATTTTCGGACTGATAGCCGGTGCTTTTTTAGCGGCACTGTTATCAGGGGAGCAGAGGGCGGTGGGTGGATCAAGTCCCTTTACCCGTTTTGCCCTGGCCTTTATTGCCATGATAGGTATGCTGGTGTTTCTCGGATGCCCTGTCAGGGCGGTGTTGAGGCTGTCGGCAGGGGACTGGAATGCGGGAGTCGGCATTCTGGGCCTGATTGCCGGGGTCGGGATAGGCATATTGTTTTTAAACATGGGCTTCAGTCTGGGAAGGGCAAACAGCCTGAGGGCGGTGAACGGGTACGTATTTCCGGTCATGGCCGTGATACTTCTGGTTCTGGTGCTGTCCGGAGTATTCTTTTTTGCCAGTAAGAGCGGCCCGGGCTCCATGCATGCGCCGGTTATCATCTCTGCGGCGGCCGGCCTCATAGCCGGTGTGCTGGCACAGAGGTCACGCTTCTGCATGATCGGGGGGCTGCGGGATTTTATACTGCTCAGGGACACTCATCTGCTGCTGGGATTTTTCGCCCTGCTGATATTTGCTTTCATAGGGAACCTGGCGGTGGGCGCCTTTAAGCCCGGGTTTGCCGGGCAGCCCATAGCCCACACCGATGGCCTGTGGAATTTTCTGGGGATGATGCTGGCCGGGTCTGCTGTTACACTTTTGGGAGGCTGCCCCCTCAGGCAGTTGGTGGCGGCGGGTGAGGGAAATACCGACTGTGCGGTTACAATTGTGGGGTTTATAACCGGTGCGGCCTTTGCACATAACTTTGGCCTTGCGGCCAGCGCCCAGGGTGTTCCCCAGAACGGGCAGTACGCAACTATTATTGGCCTGGCGCTGGTGCTGATTACAGGTTTTTTGGGGACTTACCGCTCTGTTTCCGCGGAGGGAGGTGTAGGCCTTGGACAGGACAGTTGATGCCAGGGGCTTACTCTGCCCGGAACCGGTTTTAAAGACCAAAAAAATAATTGACAAGCTTTCCGGCGGTACGGTCAAGGTGCTGGTGGACAATAACGCCGCCAGGGAGAACGTTACCCGGCTGGCTGAAAACAGGGGCTGGAAGGTTGAAGTTTCCCGGAGCGGGGGCGAATGCCTGCTTGTCCTTAAAAAATAAAAGAAATTATTTATTCTGAATTGCAGCCGCCTGCGGGGCGGCTTTGTTTATGTATAGGGAATTATGCTTCTATTGATATTCTAATACTGTCGGGAATTCAGAATCCAGACCCCCATGCCACTTTTAAAAGTGGCACCATAAAGGATGAAAAAGCAAGATACTTTGGGGTCGCTTGCGGGCAGGGGGAGTGTTAAACCCCGGCTGCATCATCTCCGGCTGC
>JBMOPF010000078.1:0-2109 GCA_049325075.1 Bacillota bacterium
AAGGCAAGTTTTTGCCGGGCTGCTTGTACCAATTTACCTTGAAATATTGACTTGGGTTATTGACGGTAGTAAAATTTCCTCAGTGAAAAAATATCGTGAGCCTATGTCAGGTCATCCGACCGGGCCGGACGGCAACGGGTTTTAAAGAAGCCCCGTGGGACATATATTTTGTGCCACGGGGGTTTTTTATCTGCAGTCGTGATAAACACCCACCGGATCTGACAGCTCCAGCGGCCCGAATGCTCACACATGTGCATATAAGCTCCAGGGGGTAAAGATGGATAAAAAGGTTAAGGCGGCCAGGCTGTCAATAATATCCAACTCCGGCCTCACTGTTATGAAGCTTGGGGTGGGATTATACATGGGGTCCATCAGTGTTATATCGGAGGCGCTGCATTCCGGGATAGACCTGGTGGCGTCGGTGGTCGACTACCTTTCGGTGAAGCAGTCCTGTAAGCCGGCCGACCCGGAACACCCTTACGGGCACGGAAAGTATGAAAATGTGGGCAGCATTATCGAGGCGGTGCTGATTATTGCGGCCGCCGTGGTCATTATCATGGAGGCCGTACCCAGAATTTTCGCCCCCGGGGAAATCCATTCCCTGGGGGTGGGGGCCGGGGTTATGGCAGTTTCGGTAGTGGTGAACACCCTGGTTTCCCGCAAGCTGATGAAGGTGGCCAGGGAAACCGACTCCCCCGCCCTGGAGGGCGACGCCCTGCACCTGAGGGCCGATATTTACACCTCCCTTGGGATTTTTGCGGGGCTGGGCGCCATCAAGCTGACCGGCCTGATGATACTGGACCCCATCATCGCCACCGGGGTCGCCCTGTTTATTCTGAAGGCCGGCCTGGACCTGATCAGAAAGTCCTTCCGGGTAATAGTGGATGAGAGGCTTTCGGAGGAGGATATAAATGCCATCAATGATGTGCTGGAGGAAAGCTCGGTAAAGTATCTGGGCTACCACGAGCTGAGAACCCGGAAGGCGGGGTCACAGAGGTTTATAGACCTGCACCTGGTTTTTCCCCGGGACCTCCCCATCAAGGACATACACGGCACCTGCCGGGAGCTGGAACATAAAATAAAGGCCCGGCTATACAGGGCCGATGTGGTAATCAAGGTTGAACCCTGCCAGGAAGAGTGCGGGGGGTGCGGCTTTGACTGCGGGCAGGGAGAAGGGTCCCTTTAGATTTTTAGGTTGATATGATTGATTAATGCATGACCGGGTTATACAATATTTTAAAAATACAAAAAATTGCTAAAAAACCCTGTCCGGTTGGCGGACAGTGCGGCATTTACCATCGTGCCTGCAGGTCTCCCGGGCAGGCAACGCCTAGGAGAATGATGCAAAACCTATTTAGCGGCATAAAACATGTTTAATCGAATACCGCCGGAGGCCGTTCAAAAAGCTCCAGATGCAAGGCGCGGCAAGGCTTTGAGCGGAGGCGTACTGGTCGTACGTTGGAGCGAAAAAGCCGCTGCCGCAACGCAGCAGATGGACTTTTTCAACCGCCTCCAAGGGCGGCAGCGAGGAGGTGATCGCCAATGCTTGTCCAGGATATGATTGATATTCCGCTGGAATCCCTGAGTATCATAAAACTGGGCCCCGATGAATCCGGCTTTCAGAAACCGGCCTGGACGCCGGCGGAGGAACAGGTTGCCGTGGTGGTTGACGAAAAGGGCTGCCTGCTGGGTAAAATTAACTGCCAGAGTATTAACGGGGGCCTTCAGGCCGGCGAGGTCCGCTCAATGATGGAACCGTTAAAAGAAACCATACTGGACAATGATAACGCGCTGGATTTAATCGATTACTTTAATGAAAGAAAAGGCCGGGTCTACGTTGTTGACCGGCAGAACCGGCTGGTGGGGGCGGTGTCCTCGGGAAACAAGGCCCTGCGCATGCTGTCGGGCATCAAGGACTTCGTTCCCTTCCCCAATATATTTGACGCCATGCACGAGGCCGTGGTCATAATTGATTCCAGGAGCTGCATTGTCTATGTAAACCACGCCTATTTAAACATAGTGGGTGTTCCCGGGAGCAGGATCATCGGCAGAAAGATGGAGGAAGTGGAGCCTTCTTCCATGTGCCTGAAGGTCTTGAGGGGGCATCCC
>JBMOPF010000079.1:0-29934 GCA_049325075.1 Bacillota bacterium
AGCCGGCTGCAGGACGCTGACGGCAGCCTGAACCGACGCATGGACGCGGCGTTGAAGGCGGTCGGCAGTCCTTTGGCGACCGAGTTTAGAGACTGTTGTAGCCGAAGATCATGCAGCCGGGGTTAAACCACTCCCCCCGACCCGTGAGCGACCCCGGAGCGACCCCAAAAGTCAGAAGTTCTTCGAGTATTGCAAAAGTTATCCACAAAGCATAATTTCATATACAAAGAAAAAAGCCGCCCTGTCGGGCGGTGCCGCTGTTCCAGCGGCGGAAATAGAACTCAGAACTCAGTACTCAGGACTCAGTACTCAGAATCTTGGGCGATACCCGGAAGGATGCGGCACAGCTACGCAGGTACAGCCCCCACATGCGCAGGAAGCGCCTGCCGAATTTTTGCTCGACAATATCCTCATATTTATGGAAATTTTCATACCAGCGGTCCAGTGTCGGGGCATGGTGCATACGCAGGCTTTTTATATGCAACGGGTGAAAATCATATTCCGGAAAAAGCCATGCTGTTTCCCTGTAGCATAGTTACCCGGCAGGTGAAGCGTCACAACGTTCAAACCTAATTCCCAGCGCCCTCTCAAAGCCTTTTATCAGATTATTTTTTACTTCGGCCGGGGATACGGTCCGGCCCAGAGCTTCCTCAAGGCTGGCCACTTTCTGCGCTAACATCCCGGCCCGGCCGCCGCCCTCAGGGGAGAAAATCTCCGCCAATAAATGGGCCTGGGGTTTCAATAATATGGATCCGTGCTGTAGTAGAGCACCTCCCTCCCTTTTCTGGGCGCTGCCGACAATTTTTTTACCGCGCCAGGTAATATCCCCCGCGGTGGACACCGCGAAGCATGAGGCGGGAAAGGGGGCCGAGGCCTTTTCCGACCCCAGGGTGGCGTCCACCCCCAGCATGGCCAGGCCGGACAGTATTCCCCGGCACAGGAAGCGGTAGGAATCCTCAACCCCCGGGGGAATGTCACCGCCGGCCCGGGCCACAATGCTGTAGGTCAGGTCGCCCCAGTGCAGCACCGCCCGCCCGCCGGTGGCCCTTCTTGCCATCACTATGCCGTACTTTTCCATGGCAGCCCGGCTGATGCCGTCTGTCTTCTGAAAGTAGCCCAGGGAAACCGCCGGGGGATCCCACTGGTAAAACCTGAGGGCGGGGCCCGCGGCGCCCGCGGCGACATCCTTGAGCAGAGCCACGTCTATGGCCATGTTAGCCTCCGGAGGCATCCCGCCATGTTCAATTATGCGCCAAATTTTATCCAATGCTGATTACACCCCTGTAATAATCACCGGCATGGCAGGGGCCGCACCGGGAGGGCCGGGGCAAAATCCTTGAAATTCCATGGCCGGGGCCTCAAACTGCCACGGGCGAACTCATCTCCGGCTACATAGCGTGTCGCCGGATAATGGCGGAGGGAGGTGTTTACACCGGCCCGACACCCTGCTTACAGCAAACCAACCGGCCCCGCCGCCCGGCCAATCGTTCCCTCTATCCCCTTTCCGGGGGAGACATGTGTATGGCCCGGCCCAGGGATCCCTGGGCCACTTCCAGCACCGCCTCGGACAGGGTGGGGTGGGCGTGAATGGTCTCCATGATGCCCCGGGCACTTATATTGTTTTGCATGGCCAGGGCAATTTCGGCAATCAGGTCGCCGGCATGGGGCCCGATTATATGACCGCCCAGCACCTGGCTGGTTTTGGCGTCCACCACCAGCTTGACCATCCCCTCCCATTCACCCATGGCCTGGGCCATACCCAGCGACTTGAAGGGAAAGGACACCGCCGTGACGGGATGGCTCTCCCGGGCCTCCTCTTCGGACAGGCCCACGGCGGCATATTCGGGAGAGCTGAAAACACAGCGGGGCACCACCCGGTAGTCCATTTCAGCAGTCATGCCCATGGCGTTTTCAGCCGCGACAATGCCCCCGGCGAAGGCCACGTGGGCCAGCCACATTCCCCCGGTGATGTCCCCGGCGGCATAAATGCCCTGAACAGCCGTCTCCATACGCCGGTTTACTTTCAGGGGGCCTGTGTCATGCTTCAGGCCGGCGTCCGCCAGCCCTATATCTTCCACATTGGCCGCCCGGCCGGCCGCCAGCAGCAGCCTGTCTGCCTCCAGCACTTTTCCGTCCGCCATGGTAACCTGCACCTTTGGGCCGCCTTCCACCTTTGCCACCCCGGCCCCGGTAAGCACTTTCACCTTCCGGCGCTTTAGCATGGACTGCAGGTATTCCGCCATCTGGGCGTCCTCCCTGGGCAGAATTCTTGTTTCCATCTCCAGCAGGGTTACGGCGCTGCCCAACTCAGCCATGATGGCCGCCATTTCCACCCCCACCGCGCCCCCTCCCAGAATAAGCAGTGAAGGCGGCACTTCGGAAATTTCCAGTATGTCGTCTGTGGTCAGCACCCCCGGCACATCACCGGCAACAACACCCGGCCGGGCCGGGCGGGATCCGGTGGCCAGCACAATTTTCCGTGCCCGGAGCCTCTGCAGGGTATCATTTATGTTCACCTCCACCACATCCACACCGGCCAGACGCCCACTGCCTTCAAAAAGGTCGATGCGATTCTCTTTGAAGAGATGGCGGATGCCCCCCCGCAGCAATTCCACCACTCTGTTTTTTCTTGCAATGATGGCCCCGACATCGGGGTTGATACCCTCGATGTTTATGCCGTATGACTTTCCCTTACGGGCCTGGCGCAGCAAGTCCACCGATGCCTTGATGGTTTTGGTGGGGATACAGCCGCGGTTTAAGCAAACCCCGCCCAGATGGGCTTTTTCCACCACGGCCACCCGGCCTCCAAGCCGGGCGGCCCGGATGGCGCCCTGGTAGCCTGCAGGGCCGCCGCCCAGAAATACCACATCATAAACTTCTGCCGACATATCAAGCCACCGCCATTTAACAATTTAGATTGTAGGCTCAATGACTATTTCCCTTTTCACCGAATCCCGAAACCGTCATGATCTTCCGGGACCGGAGCATATGCATAAACAAACGATTATAAGTATTTCCAAAAAAATAACATAGCATTAACCGGGCTAAATATCCGCCGCTTCTTTCAGCCATTTGAATATTTCTTTCATTTTGGGAGGCCATCTCTTCCATGGCCCCTTCAAGCCCCATGATGCCTGTGGTGCTGTCTCGTTCATTCCCTTTGCCCTAACCGCAGCTCTCCCGGCCGCCGGACTTGCATTTCAGGACGCAGCTGTCCCTGTCCAGCCGATCAATCCTTTTACTCTCCTCCGCAAACTCCGGCAGATTCTTTATGTCCGACCGCAGGAAATCCACAAAGCACTGCATTGTTTTTTCCACTATGTCCCCGTTCAGCATGTAAAAAGTTTTTTGCGCCTCCTTGCTTTCACGGAGAATGGAAGCCTCCTTCAGAATTTTAAGATGCTGGGATATTCTGGGCTGGCTTATTTCCAGCACCGATTCCAGCTCACACACATACATGGGCCTTACGGACAGAATCCTCAATATTCTGAGGCGGGTCGGCTCGCCAAGGGCTTTAAAGATTTTGACGAATTTATCCATTTTACACCCCTACCTATATAAGCTATCGCTTATATAATAATGTTGAAAAAGCGGGCGTGTCAATCTATACATAAATAGAATATGCCCCTATTACATAGGAATAACCGCTGTCTTAACCCCACGGCCTTGATGATCATCCCATTATACAGCCGGACAACATCCCGGTAATGGTTGACAAAGCAACCGCCGGCAAAATGTAAACAGAGTTTTTAACACCCATTACACTGCTGATAATGCATATAAAAAAAAATTACCGTAGGGTGTTGTCAGGGAATTATCACAGTGCTATTATATCATTAACATATTCTAATATGTTAATGATATAATGATTCACCAACACAATGCGAAAAAGATTAAAAATGGATAAGATAAAACCAGTATTTCATCCATAGTTCTACAGAAAGGAGTTTTCTAAATGAGTACGGGTGAAACAAAAAGTATCATAAGACATTTTTCCCCTGCCTGGTACGCTTCGGTCATGGGCACCGGAGGCGTGGCCAACGTACTGTATCTTCTGGGGGCGCACTCGACCTTGCTGCACTGGGCAGCCATAGCGCTATGGCTGCTGAACACCGCGCTGTTTCTAATTTTAATAGGACCGTGGATTGCCAGGTGGATTTACCACTATGACCAACTGCTTATGGATTTAAAGCACCCGTTGCTGTCAAACTTTTTCATCACCATGCCGGCCGGCAGCATTATACTGGGGACCAATTTCCTGACCATGGGAAAACCGTACCTGGACAGCGGGTTTCTGGTGGGCCTGGGGATTGTTTTATGGGTATTGGGCGCGGCGCTGGCCCTCATTTTCGCGGTATACGGCATGTACAATCTTATGACTGCCGAAAGCATCGGCCCCGATCCGATAAATTTTGCCTGGCTGATGACTCCGGTGGTCAATATTGTGGTTCCCCTGCTGGGCAATATTCTGGTTAAAGAGACAGCCGGCGCTAATCCCGGGCTGGCAGGGCTGATAAATATTATAGACATTACCTTCTACGGCATCGGCCTTCTGCTGTTTATCATAATGGCTGCCTTTGTGACCAACCGGCTGATTCTGCACAAGCTGCCCCCGGCCATGACAGCACCGACATTCTGGGTTTTGCTGGGGCCGGTGGGCGTGGGCACCGCCGCCCTGCTGGGCATGGCCGATGCGTCAAAGGCGGTGGGGCTTGTCCTGGCGGTGGATACCCTCAAATTTATAGCCCTGGTTATTTGGGGCTTTGGACTATGGGCCTTTGCCCTGACCGTGGCCATAACCGTAAAATATTTAAGAACCGGCGGTGTGCCCTTCTCCCTGTCCTGGTGGGCCTTTATCTTCCCCCTGGCGGCCTACACCACGGCCACCTTCGGGGTTTTCAGTCTCACAGGGGTTTCACCGGTGCTCTGGTACGCCGTAATTCTTACAATTTTACTTGTGGTCCTGTGGGCGTCCACCTTTCTTAAGACTCTTATAGGCACCTTAAACGGCCGCCTGTTGTCGCCGCCGCCGGCCAGGGGACCGGCAAAGTAACGGGCAGTTGGCCTTTTTCCGGCGGGTCAGCGCAGCAGCTTGTTCAGCACCATCTCCAACTGATCCGGCGTGAAGGGCTTGGTAATCCAGACAGTAGCCCCGGCTTTCCTGGCCTCTTCCTTTTTGGCCTGCTGGGACTCGGTGGTCAGCATAACAATGGGGGTGAAGCGGTAAGCCGCGTTGGCCCGCACCTGCCGGATAAAGGTTATACCGTCCATGCCGGGCATGTTCAGGTCGGTAATCACCAGGTCCGCCTTTTTGGTATTCAGTTGCTTTAAAGCCTCTTCGGCACGCAGGAATGTGTGCAAATCATACCCCCGGCGCTCCAGGGCCAGCTTAATGCTGGCCAGCACGGTGGGAGAGTCGTCCACAGCTAAAATACTATACATCCGGACTCACCACCCCCGCAAGGAGATCCCTGAAAATTTCCCCTGGCCCCTCCGGCATCACCTCCACCGCCATCTGAGGAAATTCCTTGCGCAGGGCGATGATCAGCTGCAAGCCGGCGGCATCCAGGCCCGGCTTTGTAAAAGTCACCCTTTCAGCCCCGGCCACCTGGTCCAGGAGCCTTTGCCTGATTTCCTCCACATAAGGCAGAAGCAATGGCAGATCAATTTCCACCCACACTGCGAATCAACTCCTTGTCCCGGTCGCCAAGAGAAAGGCGCACCAGTTCGTTGTGGTCCAGCACCAGCAGCACCCGCCCGTCCCCCAGCACCGCGGCCCCGATGAAAACGGGGAGTCTTTTCAATTCCCCGGTCAGGGGCTTCACGATGATCACCTCTTTACCCAACACAGCGTCCACTGGCAGGGCAACCTTCTGCCACATAACCACCAGAACCGTTTCCCCACGGCAGGAGGCGCCGGCCTCCAAATAAAGGTCGCTTTTCAGCAGAGGAATAATCTCACCTCGCATCAGAACCACCGGCCGGCCGCGCATGGTCCTGATGTCCTTTTCCTCCACCCGGACGGTTTCCCTGACCGCCGAGAGAGGTAGACCGTAAATGCCGCCGCCGATCCGCACCACCAGCACCTCGCTGGTAGCCATGGTGAAGGGCAGGCTGATGGCAAAGGTGGTTCCCCGTCCCGGTGAGGATTCCACCTGGATGGCCCCTCCCAGGCGCTTGACCGTGTTCTCCACCACATCCATGCCCACGCCGCGCCCGGAAAGGTCAGAAATCCCATCCTTGCTACTTAGCCCGGGCAGGAAGGCCAGCCTTAATTTTTCCTGTCCGGTCATGCCGGACACCTGCTCCCGGGTAACCATACCGCAAGACACGGCTTTTTCAGCCAAGGAGTCCACATTAATACCCCGTCCGTCATCCGACACTTGAATAACCACCCTTTCCCCCTGCCGCCGGGCAGTGAGACTGATAACACCAACAGGATCCTTACCGGTCATCTGCCGCTCTTCAATTTCTTCAATGCCGTGGTCCAGGGAGTTGCGCACCAGGTGCAGAAGGGGTTCATAAATTTCTTCGATGATGTTCCTGTCCAGGCGGGTGTCGCCCCCGGCGGTAACCACCTCCACTCTTTTGTTAAGCCTTTTGGTCTGCTCCCGGACATAACGGGGAAAGCGGCTGAACACCTCCTGGACCGGCAAAAGCCATATATCCATAACCTGTTCATGCATCTCCCGGGCAATACGGTCCACGTATAAATAGCGTTCCTTCAACTCCCGGGCGTATTCATCCAGACCCAGGACCTCCAGTTTTTTGACCAGGTAGGGCAGGCTGTTTTTAGCGATAATCAACTCCCCCGACAGATTCATCAGGGCATCAGCGGTCTCCCGCTGCACCCTGAAGGCATTCTGCCGCCTTTCCCGGACTGGGCTGCCCCCCTGGTATCCCTGCGGCTGACCGGCGCCCGCCGGCGGGCCGGAAACCTTGGTAACGGCCGGAGATCCCGCCGGGCCGGTCCCGGATTCCGGATTCATGGCTGCCAGAAGCGCACCCGTCATCTGTAAAAGAAGCTTTTTTTCCTCCTGCACGCTTGCCGCCGGACCCTGGTCGCGGGAAAGGCCGGTTCGCCCGGCCAGCCGTTCCAGAATTCGCCGCGCCACCGGCAGGAGTCCAGGCAACACCTCTTCGTTAGCCAGTCTAAGGGATTTTTCCTGCTGCCTCAGCACCTTAACCACGTAGGGAAGCCTTTGTTCGGGGAAAGGCGGAGCCTGCCCCACAGCGGGCGGGCCTCCGGCGGAGGCCGGGGCTTCTAAAGGTGCCGCCCCGCTCAGTTCGCCTTTACTTACAGGCCTTACCACCACCCTGTTTTCTTCACTGACCACGAAGACGAAGGTCTCTTCCACCGCTTCCCGGTCGGCCCCGGTAACCAAGTAGAGGGTGAATACAAGGTGATAGTCTTCCGGATTAAGATGGGACAGGGCCGGCACCCGGCGGCCGTCAACATTGAGTCCGGCTATGACCCCCATGTCGGCCAGGTCTTCCAGGAGATATGCCAGATTATGCCCCTGGCGGAAGAAATCCCGGCCGAAATCCAGCGTCAGGTGATAGACGTTTTCCCCCCTGCGCAGGCCGTCCAGCAGGATGCGTCCAACTTCCTCCGGCATTACATCCTCCTCCGCCTCCGGGGCTGCCAGCGGCTGCCCTGCCACCGTATCCGGCAGGTCCGGCTTTTCTTCTGAAGGCTGGGTCGACGGCGATCCGCTCCGGGCAAAGGCCAAGATTTCCCCCAGCAGTTTCTCCGGGGGCGGAAGGTCGTGTCCGTCGGCCAAGTCGGCCACCATGACCTTGACATAATCGAAGCCCGTCAGCAGCAAGTCCACCAGTCCGGACCTGGCTTCTATCTCCCCGCTCCGCAGCCTGTCCAGGAGGTCCTCCATGCGGTGGGTCAGTTCACCTATCCCCTTGACCCCGGCGATGCCGGCGGATCCCTTCAGGGTATGCACCACCCGGAACAGCTCGTCAAGCAGGGACGGTGACATTCCCTTTTCAAGTTCCAGAACCAGTGGTTCGATCTGGGTCAGCAGGTCGTCGGCTTCATCCAGAAAAATTTTTTTCAGATCGAACATGTCAGATCACCCTAATATCTCAATGTAGGCCATCAGTTCCGCCGGTTCAACGGGCTTCACCAAATACATGTTGCAACCGGCCTGAAAGCCGCGGTCCATATCCCCCACCCCGGCCTCGGTGGTAATCATCAGGACCGGCACCTGCTCCAGATCGCCGGCCCGGCGAATTTCTTTGAGAAAGCTGTAGCCGTCCATCTTCGGCATGTTCACGTCCACCAGCAGTATGTCAAACTTACCGGTGTAAACCTTTTCCAGGGCCTCGTAGCCGTTGGCGGCCTCCTCCACCCGGTGCCCGGCTTCCTGCAGCATTTCGCGGCAGTACCGGCGCACGGTGGATGAGTCGTCCACAATCAGGATCAATGACATGGCCTTCACCCTCCCGGTTTGCTTTATTCAGTGCACGGCCTTAATTAGGGCTCCGGCGATGGCATAGTCGGGTAAAACCACCGCAGCGCCGCCCCTTCTTACCGCCTCGCCCGGCATGCCCCAGACCACCGCCGTCTCTTCGGCCTCGGCTATGGTCAGGCCCCCGGCCCGCCTTATGTCTACCATTGCGTCAGCCCCGTCATCGCCCATGCCGGTAAGCAGCACCGCCACCAGTTCCCTGGCATCGAAACATTCCAGGGCCGAGCGGAAGGCTACCTCCACCGAGGGCTTGTAAAGTGCGTCGGCGGGCCGGTGGGAGTGCCTCAACCGGCAGACCTTCTCGCCGGGCCGGCGGTCAACCCTCAGGTGCACTCCCCCCCGGGCCACCACCGCCATCCCGGGGACAAGGGGCATACCCTCGGCGGACTCCCTGACCTCGATCCGGCATTCCCTGTCTAGCCGCTCGGCAAAGGGCCGGGTGAAGCTCCCGGGCATGTGCTGCACCACCACCACCGGGGCCCCGAAATCAACCGGCAGATGTGGAAGGATCTCCATCAGGGTCTTCGGTCCCCCGGTGGAAACACCGATTAACACCAGTTTTTCGCTTTCTCCGGGCGCAGCCACAGACCTGCCGGGTTTGACGGGCGGGGCCACGGCCGGGGCGGACCCGACTAGATCCGAACCAGGCCTGCGCTTAAATTTCTGTACCCCGACCCGCGCCCGCCGGACGGCCTTGATCTTGTCACGGATCTCCTGGGCCGCGTTTTTTATGTTCAGGGACACGGTGCCGTCGGGCTTGGGCACGTAGTCCACCGCCCCCAGTTCCAGGGCCTCGAAGGTGGTCAGTGCCCCCTTTTGGGTAAGGGAGGAGACCACCAGCACCGGACACGGCCTCTGGGCCATAATGTGCTGGATGGCCGTGAGGCCGTCCATGCGCGGCATGTTTATGTCCATGGTGATCACGTCGGGCTCCAGGGAAAGGTTCAGTTCCACCGCCTCCCGGCCGTCCCGGGCCGCCCCCACCACCTCCAGATCCCGGTCCTCCTCGATTATTTCCCGCAGGTACTTGCGCATCAGGGCGGAATCGTCAACTATCAGCACCCGGGTCTTCCTGTGCATCCACACCCATTCCTCCTTTGACATCCGCTATTACTTGGGAAATTTCCATTTTTTCGGCACCGGTCAGTATGTTCTGCAGGTTCAGAAGCAGTATGGACCGCCGCAGGTCTGCGGATTTAACAACGCCCTGCAGGTAGCTGGTATCCAGGTGAGCCTTTAAAATCACCGGAACCGGGGCAATATGGTCGGCGGATATTTTGCGCACCTCCCGCACGGCATCCACAATCAACCCGGTGGAGACACCGTTCATATCCACCACCACGATGCGAGACCGATCGTCGCTCTCCCTGTCCGGAAGGTTCAGCTTCAGCCTCAGGTTGATCACCGGCAATATGTTGCCCCGGATGTTGATCACGCCCTCCACGTAGGACGGCGCCCTGGGCACCCTGACGATTTCCGGCAGGCGGATGATTTCCTTCACGCTCTGGATGGTGACGGCGTATTCTTCCTCCTGCAGGTGGAAGATGACAAACTGCTCTTCGCTGACCATTCTCCGTTCCGATGACACCTCCCCTTCTTCATCGCTGGCGCCTTCCAGGTTAATCTCGCCCTCCGTCAGGATGCTCTGGGGATCCAGTAGGTATATGAGCCTTTTCCCTTCACCTAACTTGCAGACCCCGGTGAGGTTTTTGGTGGCTTCACCCTTCAGCAGGTCCGGCAGCGACTCGATCTCATCCGCCGTAAAGCGCAGGACCTCGGTGATGGCGTCCACGCCCAGGCCGAACACCGTCTTTTTTCCGTTGTTGTTGAGGTTCAGCACCAGCACCCTGGCCCGGTCGTCGTAGGGCCTGTCGGGCAGGCTGAAGAACCACCGCAGGTTCAGCATGGGCACGGTACGCCGGCGCAGCGAGAAAAGGCCTTCCATGTAATGGGGAAAGCCGGGGGACCGGGAAATCTGATCCGGCACCCAGACGATTTCCTGCACCGCCTCGATGGCCACGGCGTACTCCTCGTCCGCCAGCCTGAAGCCCACGAACTGTTTGAGTTCCTCCTGGCGGGCATCGGTTTGCCCGCCCCCGCCCGCCGCGTCCCCGGAGTAATGTCTGGACCCGGCCTCCTCCAGCCGCGGGAACAGCACCTCAATATTGATCACCATCACCATGGCGCTACCGTCATTCATTTTTATTACCCGGGAGATCAGGTCCTCCCGCCCCTGGGCGGCCCGCAGGGAATCCTCCGTGGCGTTCTCCAGGTTGATTACCTCCGACATCCGGTCCACTATGTAGCCTATGGTTTCCCCCTGGTATTCCAGCACCACCACCCGGGTGGCGTCGGTTTCTTCCGCGTCCGGCAGGCTGAACCGCCTGCGCCCGTCTATCACCGGCAAAAGGTTGCCCCGCAGGTTGGCCAGGCCGGAGAAATAAGGGGGGGTGCCGGGCACCCGCACCATCGCCGGCAGGCGTATGATTTCCCTCACGTACTCCAGCTCAATGCCGAAAAGCTCCTTGTCCAAGTAAAAGGTGACCATCTGTCCGCTAGTGTTTTCCATGGGACTTCCTCCCTTCAAGGGCGCTTAAAAAGGCCGCGCACCCTTTTATACCTGCTGCAGTTCGTCCGCCAGGGCCGCGATCTCTTCTATGGCCCGGACCATTTCCTGCATGCCGGCCGCCTGCTGCTTGGCCGCCGAGGCCGCTTCCTCGCTCGCCGAGCCGGCCTCCTGGGCCGCCGTGGCGATCTGGTCCACCGCCTTCCTGGCCTGACCCACCGCCACGGATATCTGGTCGGCGTTTTGCAAAATCACCTCGGCGCCTTTCAGCACCGCCTTCATGTCGCTCTCAATCTGCACCAGGTCGTCGGTGGTCTTCTCTGCCCGCTTGACCTCCTCGGCGGCGCTTTCGCTCACCATCACCACGTCGTCGATAACCATCTTCACCTGGTCCTGGATGGCCTTGACCAGGTCCTTGATCTGGTCGGCGTTTTTAGTGCTGTCCTGGGCCAGGTTGCGGATGTCCGAGGCCACCACCGCGAAGCCCTTGCCGAACTCCCCGGCCCGGGCCGCCTCGATGGCCCCGCTCACCGCCAGCATGTTGGTCTGGATGCCCACGTTCACGATGGTGTCCACGATCTTGTCTATGCGCCGGGTGATTACCTCCAGTTCCTTGATCTTCTGCACGTTCTGCTGGTTGGACTGGAGAGCCTCTCCGATGCCCCGGATCAGCGCGTCGGTGGCAACTTTGTTTTGGGCCAGTACGTCCGAAAGGTTACCGGTGATTTCCATGGACCGCCTGGCCATCTCGGCCACGTTCTTAACCATGCCGTCTATGTTGGCCGCCGCCTCACCCGATTCGTCGGCCCCCTTGGACTGGCGCTGGGCACCTATGGAGATCTGGTTCAGGGCCTCCATGATCTGCTGGGAGGCCTGGTTGACTTCCTCTATGGCGGCGGAAAGCTCTTCCGAGGCGGCTGCCAGCTCCTCCGAGGATTTGTTGATGTCGGTGGAGGCGCGCAGGTTTTCGGCCATCTCCGAGAGCTCTTCCGCCGAGGAGGTAATGTCCCCCATCACCTTGGCCTGCTGTTCCACCGCGGCCAGGGACTCCTCCGCAGCGCCGGCCTGTTCCTCAGCCGCCGCCGCTATGTCCGAGGCCCCCTTCTGGAACTCCAGGGCGTCCTTTTCCAAGTTCATCGAAAGGTTGTCGATCTCCACCGACGACTTGACCACATCGTCCATATCCTGACTAATCCTGACCAGGTTGTCGTTGATCTCCTTGCCCTTCCCGGCCTCGCCCCGGGCGGTGGCCGCCACCTGGTTGATGCTCTCGGCGATGACCTTTACTTCTCCCTGGATGGTATTGACCAGTTCCCGGATATCGTTGGCCGCCTTTTCGGAGATCTCGGCCAGGGTGCGCACCTCGTCGGCCACCACCGCGAAGCCCTTGCCGTGCTCGCCTGCCCGGGCGGCCTCGATGGCGGCGTTGAGTGCCAGCAGATTGGTCTGGTCGGCGATCTTGACCACGGTGCTCACTATATTGCCAATGTTCTCGGCCTGCTTTTCCAACTGGGCCACCAGGGCCGCCGACTCGGCATTGCGCTCGGCCGAGAGGTTGACTCCCTCCACCATGCGGGCAATGTCCCGCATGGTCTGGTTCACCAGTTGCTGCACCGCCCGGCCCCGCTCCAGGGCTTCGGCGGCCCCCTTGGCGCTGGCCTTGATGTTGCCCACGATCTGGTTTATGGCGGCCAGAGACTCCTGTGTGGCCCCGCCCGCCTCCTGCGCCCCGGTTGATATCTGTTCCATGGCCGCCCGGAGTTCCTCCACCGCCGAGGTGGCCTCCTGCACGCTGGAGGACATCTGCCCGGTGGCCGCCGCCAGGCGCTCGGCGATCTGCTGCTGCTTGGCAAAGGTCCGGGCCTGCCTCCTCTGCTGTTCCATCTTCTTCTGCAGGTCCTTGTCCTCCCCGTTCGCCTTGACGCCCTCTTTCGCCCCGGACTGCAGGCTGTCCTGGGGCATCGGGGATAAGGTTTTCTGTGCCATTTGCCATACCTCCTCAAAAATGTTAGTCAGCTCGTCAAGAGCCGGTTAGCCATAAGTCAAAAATCCCATTTTTCAGCCCGCCGCTTTAAAAAAACTCGATGTTGCCCGCCGTTCCGCCGCCGTCGCCGGCCCCGGCATCCGGCCGTATGACCCGGCGGTGGGTGGCCCGCTCGCTTTCCATGGTGTACATCTCTTCCAGTTCCTTCAGGATGTCCAGGCTCCCGCCGCTATCACCTCCCGACAGCAGTTCCTCCACCCGCAGCAATATGTCCCGGACATGGGAAATTTGCTGGGCCACCGCATCCTGAAACTGAAAGGCGGTGATGCCCTCATCCAGGTGGCGGTCTATGGTTTTAAGCTCTGCGGCAACACTGGCGGCGTCCTCCGCCGCAGCCTCGTCCCATTGCCGGTGCATGGCCACCATATTGCGAACTTCACTCTGACTGTCCGCAAGCCCGGCGGCGGCCGACCTCAGGGCGGTAGCCTTGTTCTCTATATCGGCCATCTTGTCCCTTATGTCCTTCAGCAGCAACTGGCCGAACTGGTTGACACTCTGCACCGCCTTTTCGGACTGGCCGGCCAGGCG
The DNA here is from genome assembly GCA_049325075.1 of Bacillota bacterium. Lineage (GTDB taxonomy): Bacteria > Bacillota > Desulfotomaculia > Desulfotomaculales > Desulfocucumaceae > BRHc4a. The sequence goes on from JBMOPF010000079.1 coordinate 13,625, forward strand.
CTGCACCTCCGCGGCCACCACCGCGAAGCCGCGCCCCTCATCCCCCACTCTGGCCGCTTCGATGGCAGCATTAAGGGCCACCAAGCGAATGCTGGAAGATATGTCTTTCAGTTCGCTTAAAATGCTAAAAAGCTTTTCGCCCCTGGTCTTTTGCTCCATCTCAAAGATCAGCCTGAACATTTCCTCGACCGCCCCCATACGCTCCCGCAACAAGCCGAGGCTGCCTTCCAGTTTCAGAAAAACCCGGTTAAACTCTTCTTCCCGCCGGCTACGCCCCTCCTGCTGGATTTTGAGCACAGCATCCATACCGACCAAGCCCTGTCGCACCCGTGCCGTTACTTCCCCCACCGCCCCTGCGGCAACCAAAACCCCCTCTTCGGTGGCCCGGACGGACTCCTCCAGGCTGCTCCGCACCACCGGCAAAAGCCTCAGCAACTGACTGACCACCTTTACTTCAGCGTTTCCGCCTGCCGGAGTACTTTTTCCGGCTCTAACCAGTGTTAAGAGCCGGTTGATAATAAATCCAAAAGCTGTTCCTGTTATAAATGCCAATACAATAAACATTTATCCGGTACCCCTCTTTTATTTCTGGTATATGATGGCCTCTTTAAACCTGCGCAATTTAAAAATAGGTGTTATCCTGCTCATGGACTCGGAGTGACCCAGGAAGATAAACCCGCCGGGCTCAAGAGAGCGGTAGAATTTGAGAGCCACTTCCCGCCTGGACTGGTCGTCAAAATATATCAGGACATTGCGGCAGAAAATGGCGTGGAATCCCCTCATCCGGTCCATGGCTTCCCCGTCGTTTAAATTTAGCTGGTACAGACGAACGTGCTTTTTTACAGTGGGGACGACCCGGTAGTAGTCGCAGTCAAAATGAAAGTATTTTTGCAAGTAATCCACCGGCACGTCCTTAACCGACCTCTTGCCGTAAAACGCCTTTTCGGCCGCCCCCAACACCGACGTATTGATATCGGTGCCGTGCACTTCAAAATGGATGCCGGTATCGGCAAGCATCTCCTGCAGAATAATTGCCAGCGTGTAGGGTTCCTCGCCGGTGGAACAGCCGGCGGACCAGACCTTGAGCCTGCCGCCGTTCAGCCCCCGGGTTAAAATGGGAATGACTTCTTCGGCAAAGCACTTCAGCTGGCTGTACTCACGGAAAAAATACGTTTCGTTGACAGTCAGTGAATTGATTAGGCGCTCAATTTCCTCCCCCGGGGCATGAAAGCGCAAATAGTTGAAATATTGGCCGAAATCGTCCATAGCAAGGTCTACCATGCGCCTTTCCACCCGCTTGGACACGTAATACTCCTTGCCGGGCTCAAACCGAATACCGGTCTTGTTGTATATGTATTCCGCGAGGCGGCTGAATTCCGGCGGGGTAAGCGTTAAATCGCCCATAATTTGACCCTCACATGCTTTACGGCATAGGCCAGGTAAGGCTGCCCGCTCCGTTCAACCAAGGCGGCCACTTCATCTAGCAGGTCCGCGTCCTCCGGCCCGCCCAGCTCGCCCATACAGTCCAGGGCTGCCGCCAGCACATTTTCCGGCTCCTTTTCCCCAGCGGCCGCTACGCGGCCTAGGAACCGGCGCACCGGCCCCGCCGCCGCCTCGCTCCTAATGCCGGACAGAATATTGAAGCAAAATATTTTTAAATCCGGGTCGTTGACGTATAGCAATTTTTCCAGGCGGTCAATATACCCGGCACCCAGTTCCTGCAGTCCCTCCACCGCCAGGTTGCGCAGGTGGGCCTCGGTAGAAGAAAGTAAGCCGATGAAGTTTTCCACCACTTCCGGGCTGTTCAGCCGGATCACCTGTAGATATGCCGCCTCTCTGACAGCCGGGTCCTGTGTCCCCGCCATCAGGGCAAATATTTCCTCCAAGTTTCCGCTCGCGGCAAACCTTTTTACCCGCTCAAAAACTTCCTCCATCTTTAACGGCACACCCCCCTCTTTCGCGCAGGTGCTATAATCAACTCCGCCGCCGTATTTGCCCTCGCCCCGCATCAGATGCCAAAAGACATCCACCATCCCCGGATCAAACTGCGCCCCTGACTGCTTTTGCAGTTCTTTTAACGATTCATCCTTGCTCAAAGACGTCTTGTACGGGCGAAAAGATGTCATGGCGTCAAAAGAATCCGCCACGGCAAGAATCCTGGAAATAAACGGAATGTCTTTTCCCTTCAGGCCGTATGGGTAACCCAGGCCGTCCCACCTTTCGTGATGGTGCATCACGGCTGCGATTATTTCCCTGTCAATCTTGTTTTTGGTACTTTTTTGCAATATTTGCACCCCGATTATGGGATGCAGCTGGACCAGCTCCCACTCGTTCCCGGTCAATGGACCGGGTTTCAACAGCACTTCGTCCGGAATACCTATTTTGCCTATATCATGAATCGACGCGGCGAGGATTACATCATCCACCAAGTCCGGACAAATAGCACCGGCAATTTGCCTCGAATACAAACTAACCCGCTCATGATGCTTCCTTAACCCGGGATCCATTAGGCTGTGCATGCAATTGATCACATTTTGCATATTCATAAGGAAACCCCGCGTTCGATATATACTATAAAATAAAAAGGCGGCCACTTTTTAAAACAGTGCCGCCCTTTATTACGCATATACCCTTCATACCCGGTACATGAACCATTTCTGCCATCTTCACGTCAGCCTTTGTTGGCGGCATAATTTTTTTCAAAAAATTATGCCCCGTCATCCGTTGTCCAGCCGGATAATATACATATTATTTATAATTATGCTAATTTTATTTTTATAGGTAAAATTTACCCCCCCCCCCCCCCATTTACATATATTGTTATTATAGTTTACTATTAACATTTGCATATTTTAAAACCCCTTCATTTATTTAGCTAACTTTTATAAAATCGACATAAAAAGCTATATAACACTTAATTTTGCTATAATATACTAAATAGTATCATATTTTTTGTAAAACAGTCAATAATATGGCCTGTCAATTTGCTGCAAATATTGTATAAATTGAAAGCGGTACTCAGCCGCCGTCAGGCGCCGGTTCAAAGGCGGTATCCCGGCCGCCAGGTGAGCGGGGAAATACTGGGCCATCAGGCTTATGTAGACACCCCGGGGAATATTGCCGGCAATCCAGCGCAGCACCCGCAGGGAATCCTGCACATGGCCGGGCAGGACCAGGTGGCGGATGATCACACCCCGGCGGGCCAGGCCGTTCTCGTCCAGTACGGGAGCACCCACCTGCCGGTACATCTCTTTTACGGCCGCCACCGCGACGGGAAAATAATCGGGCGCGGCGGAATAAAGCCGGGCCGGCTCCTCGCTGCCATACTTCAGGTCGGGCAGGTAGATGTCCACCACTCCCTCCAGCAGCTTCAAAGTTTCCACGGTTTCATAGCCATGGGTATTGTAAACCACCGGCACGGACAACCCCCGTTGCCTGGCCTTCCCGACGGCCGCAACCACAGCCGGCACGTAGGGGGTGGGCGAAACCAGGTTGATATTGTGCGCGCCCCGCTCCTGCAGCTCGACAAAGATCCGCAAAGCAGGCTGGTACACCACGCCATTACAAACATTTTCGTAAAAAATAAATTTCCACTCCTATTTATAAGCACCACTTATAAATCACATTATTAATTGATATTTCAACTCGGCCCTAAATGATGATATGCTTTAACTAAAGTGTCCGCAGCTATGGTCGGCGGGAAAGTTGGCGCTGACATTGCAATTTTGGTGAAATTGGGGCGAGTGGCGCTATTAATCCCTGTAGCCCTGGTAATGGGTTACCTTTTTAAAAAAGGAGGCATTTCTGATGGGCAAACTGAAAGTTCTTTTTCATGTAAACGAACCTGAAAGGTGGCAAAGGACACTTTTAAACGTCATCAATTTTGTTAAAGATGTAGGACAGGAGAATGCGGATATTGAGGTTGTGGCTAACGGTGCTGCGGTTTCTGCTTATAGTGATAAATGCCAAATCGCAGGAGGTTCAGGGGAAACTTCAACGAGTTGTGGAAAAGCAAATGGAGAACTATATGAAGAAATGAATAAGTTAGCCCAAATGGGAATAAGATTTGTTGCCTGCCGAAACGCTCTTAGGATGCATTCCTTAGATGAAAACATGCTACCCCCTTTTATCACGGTAGTTCCGGCGGGTATAACAGAGATTGCCAAAAAGCAAGCTGAAGGATACGCGTATATCAAAGCCTAAGCGGAAAGAAACAGTTGAAAATTACTCAAACGACTTCCGCCACTGTAACATTTACCTCTTGGATGAATGTTACAGCTAATCTATGCAAAGTCAATTTCTAAACTTAAAGCTTCCGCCTAAATACGGGGGTTTTAGACCTGGCGCTTGGGAAATAACGACGCCATATGATATGAAATCCCGGGTATCAATTACTAATAAAGAGGTGTAAAAGTCATTGTCGGTACAAAATAGCAATGAAATTATTTTGCAGAACCGGGTTCTTGTCGATGTTACCATAAACCCGATGAGCCGGAAGCATTATATTGAACTTGATCCACCCAGTTTATTAAACAATCAGGCTGATGTTGACAGATTAATGGCGGCATTGACTGACCGGTATCATAACCTGACAGTACCTTTGGACTTGATGAACAAAGTGAGTGAAGTATTACGCCAGGCAGCTTGGTTGGTAACAGTGACGGTGGCCAATTTCGGGGGGAGTTGGCAAATGATTGATATCGAGCCTGGTGACAAGACGGAACGCCATTTCGGGCTGGCGGTAGACCTGGGAACGACCACTGTGGTAGGTTACCTTGTAGATTTGACCTCTGGGAAAATATTGGGTTCCGCTGCTGATTATAATGAACAGATCCGGTATGGAGAAGATATATTGACCAGAATTTACCTGGCCGGCACGCCGGAGGGCAGAAAACAGCTGCAGGACGCAGTAGTGAACACATTAAACAATATTATTAACCGCCTGGTGCGGGAATTAAAAATAAAGAACGTGGAAATTAGTGCCGTCACCGTAGGCGCCAATACTACGATGGTACACTTGCTTTTAGGGCTAGATCCCTCCCGGATCTGCATGGAACCATATATACCGGTTGTTAATGTGCCAGGCTGCGTTAAAGCATCTGAACCCGGTCTGGCAGTTAACCCCAAAGCGCCTCTTTATTGTTTACCAGGAGTTGGCAGTTATGTGGGCGGAGATATAACCGGCGGCATTCTGGCCAGCGGAATGTACAAAAAACCGGAACTGGCTGTTTTTATCGATATCGGTACCAATGGGGAAATGGTATTGGGGAACAGTGAGTGGCTTGCGGCGTGTGCCGGAGCAGCCGGCCCTGCACTGGAAGGCGCTGTTGCCTATAACGGCATGCGGGCCGAGCCGGGGGCCGTTTATCAGGTGCGAATTGATGCGGAAACCGGGAAGGTGGTCTATCGAACTATAGGTGGGCAAAAGGCCGCGGGTATTTGCGGTTCCGGATTGGTAGATTGCCTGGCTGAATTGTTGCTGGCCGGAATCATCGATCGGGCGGGTAAGTTCAGGGACACTGAAAAGGAATTTGTCGTAGTGCCGGCATCTGAATCTGCCACCGGAAAAGATATTACCTTTACCCAGACCGATATTGATAATATCATGCGCACCAAGAGCGCTGTTAATACAGCTTTGGAAGTATTGCTTGAAGGTGTGGGAGGCCAGTTGGCTGATATAGAAATTTTTTATGCGGCAGGTGCTTTTGGGCAGTATCTGGATCTGGAATCAGCCATAACCATAGGATTGTATCCGGACTTGCCCCGGGAACGAATGATCCGGCTAGGTAATAGTTCCGGGGAAGGAGCCAGACTGGTGCTAATATCCGATGAAAGCAGACGGGAGGCCGAGAAGATAGCGCGCAGCATAACGTATTTTGAGCTTAACGCCAGCGAGGTATTTATGAATAAGTTTGTGGGCAGTAAATTTCTACCCCATACCAATCTTGATTACTATCCCACCGTAAAAGAAAAGATGCTCCGGCGGGGACTGTTGCGCGATTAGACCATACTAATGATGGAGACAAAGGAGCAGTTAGAATTGAATGGGAAGGATAATGAAGATAGATGTCGCCAAACAGGCGAACGGCAGCATATACAAGAACATCTAGCGAACGAGCGAACTTTCCTGTCATGGATCCGTACTTCTGTAGCCATTTTGGCCTTTGGTTTTGTAATTGAAAAATTTTCGGCATATTTACGGTTATTGGAATATCAGGGCAGCATGTTTTTCACTCCGGCTAAAGGGGTGGCAGCTTATCTGGGAGTGGCTTTTAGCATAATGTCAGGGTTGGTTGTAATCCTGGCTGCCGCCCGTTACCGGCTAACTCGCTCCCAGATTGATCAGGGTACATACCGTCCTTCACTTACGGCTGACTTGTTGCTGGCTGCCACGTTATTATTAGTCACGGTACTGATAGTGATTTATATGTTACGCACACCTCTTCCCTTTTGATTCTTTGAGTGCGTAGCCCGGGAAGAGGAGCATGAAAAGCGCTTCCGGGTGCCCGGGGGATACCCTCCGCTCCCTCCGCAGGATCGTAAACATAACCGTATACGGTGCAAACCTGCTTGTCGCGGTTTTAAAGCCATAAATACCGCGGGACACCGCGAAAGAAATCAAATGCCATGCGATGCCCTTCTTGAATTGCTTCGGCCCGAGTAATTAAGTTTTACCGGGATGATTAACCTTTGGAAAAAGATATGGACAAGCACCTGGCACTGGAGAATCTGAGGCGGGGCCTGCCGCCGGTTAATCCGCTCGCCCTGGAGGCGATGACCGTTACCCTGCGCCACGATATAACCACTTTCTGGCTTTCCAGTTACCTGGAGGACTTCATTGCAGCGGGGGGCAGCAAGGTAAAATTCCTTCTGGGCAAACCCGGTTCCGGCAAAACCCACGCACTGCTGCTGCTTCAGCACAAAGCCAGGCTGATGAACTATATTGATGTTTTCATAGATGCCCGCTCGGTGCGGCTGCACCAGTTCAACACCATCTATCAGGCTGTTATGGAGGCGGTAGATATTGAGAACCTGGTCAGCGCATACAGTGCCGGTCTGGTGGAAAAGTTGGGCTATCAGGCGGAAGCGGAGAATATACTACAGCACCACATTCCAACGGTAAAGGAAGTATTCGGCCAGTTTCTGAGGGACAATCTTTTTCTGTACAACCTTTCTTCTTTTGACGTGCGCCGATTGTTGCATGCCATCAGCGAGTATCATTCAATCGCCTACAACCGGCAGGCGCCTGCCGACATTGAGGCAGTGCCGAACCTCCCGGCAGGGGACACTCCACTCCGCACCACCATCAGGTCCATGGTAGAATACCTGGATTTGCAGTATTTATACGGAGAAGAGCCGACAATCCATGCCGGCAGGCCGGAAGAGCCGGCAGTTTCCATAAAATGGACGGAAAATAATGGGGAAGACCAGAATTGCTAAGCCACAGGTGATCCATCTGAGTCCCGAGTACCGCGCTCTGAGTTCTGACGGAATAAGAGCCGGAGAACCGGTAAAGTGCAACCTGCGGAGAAAAAGTACACCCACTCAGGTCACCCCCCTCAGGTCGAAATCGGGCACATATTCAGCCGAGGCGGCTGACAATTCCTGAATGAAGCCCTTTTCCAAACCCAGCTCTGAGAGGGCATCCACCACCTGTTGGTATTCACCGGCTGTCAGACGCCGGTTCAAAGGCGGTATCCCGGCCGCCTGGCAGGCAGGAAAATATTGGGCCATCAGGCTGATGTAGACGTCCCGGGAAAGGTTGGCGGCAATCCAACGCAGCACCCGCAGAGAATCCGGCACATGGCCGGGCAGGACAAGGTGGCGGATGATCGTTCCCCGGCGGGCCAGGCCGTTTTCGTCCAGTACGGGGGCGCCCACTTGCCGGTACATCTCTTTTACGGCCGCCGCCGCGGCGGGGAAATAACCGGGCGCGGCGGAATAGAGCCGGGCCGGCTCCTCGCTGCCATACTTCAGGTCCGGCAGGTAGATGTCCACCAGCCCCTCCAGCAGCCTCAGAACTTCCACGGTTTCATAGCCGTGGGTATTGTAAACCACCGGCACGGACAGCCCCCGGCGCCTGGCGTTCCTGATGGCCCGGACCACAGCCGGCACGTAGGGCGTGGGGGAAACCAGGTTGATATTATGCGCGCCCCGGTCCTGCAGGTTGATGAATATCTGTGCCAGGTGCTCCACGTCCACCGTCCGGCCGAAACCAACCTGACTGATCTCGTGGTTCTGGCAAAAGACACATCTCAGGTTGCAGTGGGAAAAGAAAACCGTTCCCGAGCCTGCCTTCCCGCTTATGCAGGGTTCCTCTCCGAAGTGGAGGTCGGCCAAAGCGACCCTGGGCCGGGCCGGGGCCCGGCAAAACCCGGTTTCCCCCTTCTCGCGGTTGACGCCGCAGCGCCGGGGACACAGAAAGCAGCGCCGTAACAGGTTATCCAATCCAATCCCCCCCCCTCACATTTTATCACCTTTGCCGGGGGTGCCCAAAATCAGGTTTCATTTTTTGGAGGGGGTTGAACCAAATAAGCAGTAACAGCCCTCTATTAATTATAGCGGAAACTGTTGTTCAGGCGGCATGGAGAAAACCCCCTCCGGAACCACCCAATCCCACAACCCAAGTCGTCCATTTGCAGGCACCGGCTCCGGCAACCTTTCTATGTCCTTCAGGTCCCATGCATACCTTCCGGGATTTTTATTAATCCGGGAATATCTTTACCACTGTTTGCGAATATATGTGGTTTTAATTTAGGAATTTCGGGACTGAGCCAGTCATTGACAGGCGGGCAGGCCCGGTCCGGGCGGTATTATTTTCCTCCCCAAATTTTAAACAGTACCGTAACAAAAATATTGCCCCCCCAATATCATGGAATTAAATAACAGATAAGGAGGGTATCTCATGGGTTTCGGCTGTGGATGCGGTGAAGTGGGTCCCTATTTTGATGGCAGCTTCATTCTCTTCTTGATACTGATTCTGCTGGTCTTCTCCATGCCGTTTTGCGGTGGTTTTTACGGAGCTGACAAAAAGTAGCCAATACGCACAGTCTTCCGGGAAGGCTCAAACCCCAATGGTTTGGGCCTTCCCTTTTAATTAAATCCACCGTAAATTCTTATTTCACACCGGTATCTTTGCCGGGCGGATCAATTTACACAACTTTCGCATCAGAAAAACACCTAAGACATTATAATCGACAATGCACGAGGGGGATGTTTTTGCATCGAGCGAATGTTCCGGAGGTTTTTATCTGGCTCTTGGCAACGGAACCTTACGGACTGACGATTTGGCAGCAGGACGCCGCCAAAAGCCCGAGAGGAGCAGGACGCGACTTTCGAGGGCTGTCTGCAGTCCGTTGGGTGACGAGCCTAGAGCCAGTTAAACCGGAGGGTAAGTAGCCGATGCAAACACATCCCCCGGCCCCAAAGCTACCCGAGTTTGTGCGAAAGTTGAATCAATTTACCCATTACAGATTCAGCCTGTCCGAATATCCTGAATGGGCGGTGCAGACCGCCGATATATTTTCAATCTCCTTTAATTTCATTTTTGAAGCATTATGTTTTTTGTTATTCATGTTAACATAGCGGAAAAGTGAGGTGACTCTGTTTTTTCTCAAACTGATCATATCACCTGTAAACAAAATGGAATCATCAACCAGATATGACATTGAGCCGGGAGTATGTCCGGGGGTGGCTATAGCCCTTACTTTAATGGCCCCAACATTAACAATGTCATTATCCATAAGCAACGTATAATCTCTGTCAATTCTTTTGTTATATATAAAACACAGGTTTCTTGGCGTTGTCCCGTTTATCATCTGCTCCTCATCAGCTGACAGGTAAATTTTTGCATTTTTGAATAAACCTATGCCTCCGGCGTGATCAATATCGGAGTGGGTTAAAAATATATGCGAAACCGACTTCGGATCTATATTAATCTTTTTCAGCTCTCTCAAGGTTGTATTCATTTTAAATCCTGAATCTATGCAAATAGTGCTTTCACCGTCGGTATAGACAAAAAAGTTAACCATCTTAACCTTGACGGCATATACCTTTTCTAAAACCTTTCCGGTTTTAACAGGCCTGAATAGCATTTGCACTCACCTATTCTTTATTTTAATGGCTAAGTTTTAGTAAATTGAGCAGAGAAGCTGTTTTTCATGGGGATGGCTGTTATCTTCAAATTGAATGGTGGTGTGGTTGATTCCCAGATGCAATAAATCATGTTCTATTTTACGCAGCAACTCCTGCCCCTCTTCCACTGTCATGCTGCCGTCAACCACCACATGGCAGGAAAGGGCGTTCTTTCCCCTGTTGATTGCCCAGACATGAATATCATGTATTTCCCGGACACCTTCATTATCCATCAATGATTCAATCACCTGTTCCAGGCTTATATCCACCGGTGTGCCCTCCATCAATATGGCAACTGTTTCTTTAATCAACCTCCACGCCCCGGCGGCAATCAGCAGGGCTATGGCCAGGCTCAGGACGGGGTCGACTATATACCACCCGGTGAAAATAATTATTACACCGCCCAGTATCACACCGGCGGAGGCTGCGGCGTCGCCCAGCATGTGCAGCACGGCGCTCCGTACATTGAGGTCATTGTCGTCCCTCATCGCCAGCCCCATATAAAGGTTGGCCGTCAGGCCGATTGCCGCGCTGATAAACATTGCATAACCGGCCACAGGTTCCGGATTGGCCAGCCTGCCATAGGCCTCCCACCCAATCACAAGGGCGATTATTATGAGGGATACCGCGTTTATAAAGGCGGCCAGTATGCCCGTGCGAAAATATCCGTAAGTCATTTTATGGGATGGGGGCCTTCTGGCCTGCCTCAATGCATACCAGGACAGGCCAATGGCAGCCACGTCAGTCAATACATGTCCCGCATCGGACAGCAGGGCCAGGCTGTTGGATATAATGCCGCCGGCAGCTTCCACCACCAGAATGGCCAGGGTAATAAAGAAGGCTATGCCCATTTTACCCGCCGGGGCATGGGAATGAACACCCCCGCCGTGATGGTGAAAATGATCGTGCTCCTGGTTGATGTGCCCATCACCTTCCTTTCCAGGGTAAAAATACTCCTTTATAATTATAACCCTTCTTCATCTTAAAAACCACCAATCTCCCGGCCCTCCTTTTTCAAAGGGATAAATTCCATCTTTACGGGAAGTAATCCGGCTGCTGCCCGATTATGATTTTCATGTCCCTGATGTTGAAAGCCTGCGGATGCATTATGCCGCGACCCAAATGTAAACCATAATGTTTTTACTTTTACTGCAAACTATACTCCGCCCGCTCTATCAGCTCAAGCTGCAATTCCCTGTCCAGCGTGACAAAGTAAGCGTTATACCCGGATATGCGCACCATAAGGTGTTTGTATTCTTCAGGGTGGGCCATGGCGGCCCTCAGCGCGCGGGAAGACACCACATTGAACTGCATCTGCATGCCTCCCAGGTCGCTGTAGGCCCTGGCATATGCGTAGAGGTTGTTAACCACCTGTTCATGGGTATCCGCCGGAGAGGGAACCACCTTCACATTAAAGGCTATGTTATTGGTCATGTTGGCGGGGTCAAGACTGGAAACATCCCTTATATTGTCCAGCAAATTTTTCGAGGCATGGGCCTCAGGCGTCAGCCCCGGGGTAAAGGGCTTGCCGGCCAGCCTTCCCGAAGGCAGGGCGCCGGTCAGGGTGCCGAAGGCCACATGGTTGGACATGGACCAGAAGCCCACTGTATATGGCCCTCCCCTGAAATTTACATATTTTCCAAATAAGTCATGGACTGTTTTGGTTACCCGGTTGGCCATGTCAACGGCCTCTGCATCCCCCGAGCCAAAGAGCGGCACCTTGTTCAGAATCATAGCCCGCAGCTTTGGGTTGCCGTTGAAATTTCCGGCCACGGCTTGCTGTATTTCGGCCAGGCTCACTTTTTTCTCATCATATACCAACTTTTTCAAAACCATAAGCGAGTCCGTCACGTCAGCCAGACCGATACAGGCATTGCCCGACGTGTTATACAGGGCGCCGCCCCTGGTCACATCCCGGCCCTTTTTTATACACCCCTGAACCATTGCGGATATAAAGGGTGTGGGGCGAATAACGCTGTGGGCCTCCCCCAGCATGTGGTTATACTGACAGGACAGGCCGCCGAGAAAATCAAGCTGTTTGGCAAAGGCATCATAAAATTCATCAAAGGTTTTAAAGGCCCCCATGGAAACATCCCCCGTCCGGGGCCCCAGGTCCCACCTCATAAGGGGGTGATACCCGTTAAACAGCGCCATCTCCAGGGCTGCCACCATATTGAACATCATGCAGTTGGTGTGTCCGATGTGCCGGCCCGACAGGGTGGGTTCCACGCACCCGGTGGCGGCCCAGTCCCTCAGGTGTTCCGGAGGATACCCGAACTCCCGCAGGGATGCCATTACAATTTCATCATTATGAATGGAAGGTGTGGCCGTGGTGTTGACGTTTACCTCGCACAGCCGCTTCAGATAGGCCGCGCTGTTCTTTTTACTATTGTAGCGGGCGTTCACATTCGGGTCCCTGATGGCTAGCATCTCGGTTACTTTGAGGAAAATATAGGTCATGTCGTTCACCGCGTCTTCCCCCTCCGGGGTGACGCCGCCCAGTGTGATGGCCTGGTCGGAGGAACTGCCGCCAAAAAGGTAATTTCCTATATCGGGAACCAGTGGCAGGTGGTCGGTGCACCTCATGTAAAAGCAGCCCACCAGCTCTATGGCTTGCTTTAAATATTCCTCTTTTTCCTGCGGGGTTTCAAGTTTGCTCATATCCGATACAAAATATGGCTGCAGCCACTGGTCCATCCTGCCGAGGGAAAAGCCGGCGTTGGTGTTCTCCATGTGCACACCCACCCAGTGAATCCAGATGGCGTTAAGGGCCTCCTCCAGGGTCCGGCAGGGATTTTCCGGAACACGGGAACAAATTTCGGCCAGTCTTTCAAGCTCCGCTTTCCTCCCGGGGTCCGTGGCCGCCTCCGCCTCCCTCCGGGCCTGCCGCGAAAGATTCCCGGCATAGGCTATTATTCCCTCATAACAAATGATCATGGCCCTCAAGGTGTCTTTCTTCACCTGATCCGCCCCCGTATCCTCCTCCAGCTCGCGGGAAATCTCCTCAATAATTCCCCGTGCGCCCAGCCTGAGGAGTTTTGGATAATCCAGAACGGTGTGGGAAAGGGCCGTAGTCTTCCAGAGGAAATTGACCGCGAAACGCTCATCCAGCTGCTGGCAGAGGGGTTCATCATATTTCTCCCTCACCCACTGCCTGAAATTTCTGTCCACCCAGTAAGGAAAGATGTTGTGGTGGAGTTCTTCAATGTCCGCTTCAGTTATATCGTAGGGCTGCAGTGTCCTGTAGGGCAGCGTCAGCAGTTCGCCCCAGATTAATGTGCCGCTGGCGTCGGGATACAGTACCACCCCGATTTCCCTGGTCGTGGTGGTGCCCGCAATGAGGTCGTTTTTCCTTATAATCGGCTTCTTGTTTTCCATCAGGTATTTGAACGCATAGGCCTGCCTCAGCCCGGGAACCCACGGGCTGCCGTCATTTTTCTTCTCAAACCCGTTTTCCTTATACCACCTGGTAAGTATTGCCGCCCTCTCAATGCATATTTCGGGCCTTTGATTGAAATGTATATCCAGAAACTCCTTCAGCCTGGGAAAATGGTCCAGTGTGTAACCGGACAGGTAGGGGTCATCCAGGAACCGCACCCCCGGATCTATGCTGTCAGCCCTCAGATACTGCCTCTTTTTAACGGGCACGGTTCCGTCAGGGCCCTCCTTCGCCCCCTGCTCCGCCCGCTCTTTTTTCTGCCCCGCCATCTGCCTGATCTGCTTTTTCTTTTTCAGCAGGGAAACCAGGAAATTGAATAACTGTATATAGCTGAGATTACCCCTTACGATCACCCTGTTCTTCAGCAGCAGATTCATGACCTCACTGGGTGGCAAACTGGTTGACTGCTTCAGCGTTTCCTCATCTATAAAAGTCAGCAGCACACTGACCCCGTCCGGAATCCCCCACTCAACCCGGACTCTGCCGTCCTCGAAAATAATGGACTGCGCCACCGATCCGCTCTCGGTCCTCATTCCAACGGAAAAATTCAGCCACCCCCGGTCAGTTTTCAAATATTTCCGTAGTTTCGGAATATTGTTGAAACAAAACGCCATCGTACGAAAGTTGATGTTGGTTGAAAGGTTGGACAGTTTTTTACCGAATGATGATCCCCCGGACATGGTTTCACTCCTCCTTTAACCCGGTACTCCCATTATTCAATATACGCTCCGGAACCAGCCGTCAGCCATGGAGCGGCAGCCCCTCCTCCCTGAATATTTCCTCACACCTTTGCACCTGTTCCCCGGGCATCCACCTGGTCATGGCCTCCACACCGCCATATGGATTATCCACTCCAATCTTGGCGCTTTTCTTGTGCCAGAGCGGATTATAGGGCAGGAGACGGACCCCGGTCGCGCCGTGCTTTTTTAAAAAGCGGGCTATGTCACGAAGGTTTGACTCACTGTCTGTAATTCCCGGAATGAGAGGAACGCGGGGAAGCAGCTCAAACCGTCCCCCGGTTGAAAGCCCGCTCAGCCTGGCAAAATTTTGCAGGATGGTTTCATTGCCAATCCCGCAGTATTGGCGGTGCCGGACGGGATCGAAAAGTTTGATGTCAAAATAGATGATATCCAGATAGGGAAGGACCGATTTTTCGAACCGGAAGCAGTCAAATTGGCCGCTTGTTTCCATCAGGGTATGGAGTCCCTCTTCCTTGCACCTTTTCAGCAGCACTGATACAAAATCCATATGCAAAGCGGGCTCGCCCCCGGAAAGGGTCACCCCCCCGCCGGAAACATCATAAAAGGGTTTATCCCGGATAACCCTTGCCAGTATCTCCCCGTGGGTCAGCCGGCGGCCAACCACGGCCAGTGCCCCGGCGGGACAGGATTCCACGCATTTAAAGCAGAGGGAGCACCTGTCACGGTCTATAAAGAAAGTATTGGCCCGGCTGAGAGCATTGTCCGGGCAGGTTTCCAGGCAAGTGCCGCAGCCTATGCACTGGTCGGCGTCAAAAGAAATCTCCTCCCCGGCCCTTTTGCTTTCCGGGTTATGGCACCATACGCAGGAAAGGGGGCAACCCTTGAAAAAAACAACTGTACGAATGCCGGGGCCATCATCAAGGGAATTTCCTTTAATCTCAAATATCAGCGGGCTCTTTTCCATATTCCCCCCACTTTTTCAAAGTGCGGGCACTATTACAGCCCGCACACTGTCCGCCCAATCAAATCTCTTATTTTAACACAGCCAGCAGATCCTCGGAAATCCTTTGTTTAACAGCCTCAACGTTTTGGTCCACTTCCTGCAAAACCCTGCTGTTAATCAGGCTTACCAGACCGTTGAGAGTAACCCACGCCTTTATTGTAAGATAAAGGGCCTCACCGGTATCCAATCCCCTGTCAGACAAAATTCCGGCAATTACTTCCATGGCCAATTCAGCTGTTTTCAGGGCTGTTTGTTTCTCAAGATATGACGTCTGCTCCAGGGGAGTTCCGATATAGTCGGAGTACTTGGGAGTATTCCAACTGAACATTATATTGTAATAGCCGGAGTTGTTGACACCGAACTCAATATAGGCCCATATCATCTTTTCAAGCTTTTCCACAGGGTCTCCGGCGGCATCGCAGGCTTCTTTGATACTGTCGTACAGCATTTCAAAACCCCTGGTCTGTATGTCAATATACAGTTCGTCCTTGTTGGTGTAATAATTGTAAATGTTGGCGGCGGTCATCCCCAGCCTGGAAGCAAGCCTGCGCATGCTGAAGCGGTCAAAGCCTTCTTCCACCAGGGACTGAAGCGCCGCCTCCAGTATTTTGTTCTTAACCTCCCGTATTTCCTCAGGTGTTCTTGTCTGTCTGGGCAATTGCCAAAGGCTCCCTTTATTTATTTAACACTGATAAATTAACACTGTTAACCATAAAAGTCAAGCTTATCTGCCTTTTTAAATACAATTTTTTATGGTAAATTAGACGTATCCATTCATTAACGCCGATTTACCGGTCAACCAATACCTGTCATGGCCCTCCGTTGGATTAAGTATCCGGGGAGACCACCATGCCGCTGATGCGACACCATCAGAGAATAAAAAAGCCGCCCTCCGGGCGGTGCCGCTGTTCCAGCGGCGGGAATCCAGAATTCAGAAGTCAGAAGCCAGAATTCCGTGCATTCCTTTCAGGTGACCCTCATGCGACATGCAGCCGGGGTTAAATCACTCCCCGGGCCCGTGAACGACCCCGGA
>JBMOPF010000080.1:0-2062 GCA_049325075.1 Bacillota bacterium
GATAATGATCTTTAAACCGGTTTTTTTAATGGTCATTATTCTATTTTTAACGGGGCAGGAAGTCTTTCCCGGTTCCAAGGTCAAGGGATTCCCGATTTCTTCCGGCCCCCAGTATCTTTCCATCAGGTCATCGGCGCGCAGCCCTATAACCTCTTCCTCCTTTTTTATACCTGAAAGATCAAGGGCTTTCCGGTTGATAAAAGATACCCTCAGATTGTTGTCGTATGTCAGCAGGCCTATGGGGAGCCCGTTAAGTATAGCGGCGGTATACCTTCCGGCTTCTTCAAGCCTCTCGTAGGGGTAGGTGACGGCGGAGACGAAAATGCCCCTGTACAGGTAATAGTAGCAAGTTATTTTGAGTATGTGGCCCAGGCTGGTGTAAAATGAAGTAAGCGTGTCAAAAAGTGTAAAGCAAAGCTCGGCAGGAACCGCGATGATCAGGGCGAGGAAAATATACCTGTACGTCAGTATGTCCCGGCTGTTGACCCGGTTTTTCAACTGGTACAGGCTGGCAAGGTACAACCCCACGATGAGGTACTCCAGGGCTATTTTTAACGGGGTCGGGCCCTGTTCGGTGAGCAGCACCGGCATCAGGCCCGGGAAATGCAATACCAGGTACGATATGCCAAGTGTAAGCCCCGCTGAAAAAATGAGTCCGAACCAATTTTTGATTCTCGGCTGGAATAGGTTCGTGGAGCAAACGAGCAGCACCGCCGCTTCGGTGAGCCTGCCCAGCACCCAATACCTGGTGCTCAGGTCAAAATAGCCCTGTGGATACAGGTTGAGGAACGGAAAGTAGAAGGTGTGGAATAAATCGAAGACGGCCGTGCACAGGAGGCCGAATCCGATCAGGTGGTTGACCGGGGGATTGCGGTGGTAATTGTGCCAGACGGTGAGAAAGGACGATATGGCGATAAACACACAGGCGATCTCCAGGATGGTGTGGATGAGGGCAGTGTATCCGGCCCAGGCGGGATATGTCAGTCCGGCCAGAATCAACGTCCCCATCAGTATTATAATGTACTGGGCGAGTATGTTTTTCAGCGGCCTCTCCCGGTTTTTAATGGTTAAGCTGTAAAAAGGCATGGCTACGCCCGACCCGACCTTTCTTTTCTTTTTGAAAACTTTGCTTATGATATCACAGAAAAAGCAGGGCTGTCCTGAAATATATGTCGTATAATGCGTAAAAACCAAGCATTTTTTATTTACATTTAATCCCTTTTGGAAATATGGCTGGTTCTTGTCGAAACAGGGAGGTGGGTTGGGTGCCCGACGTATGGACTCACATTATCGGCGGCAGGGAGGCCCTGGCCGGAGTTGAGGAAGGATTCCGGAAAATGGCCCGGGAGGGGAAAAAACTGTTTTTTTTGGGCTGCCAGGGGCCTGACCTGTTTTTTTACCACAATTTTCTACCCTGGGATGATGACAAGAGGGTATCTTTCCTGGGAAGCAAGATGCACCACGAGAAATGCGGCCTCTTCTACCGGGAGTCCCTGAGGTATGCCAGGAAAAACCACGACCCCGGCATGGTGGTCTATTTAATGGGGCTGATCTGCCACTGGTGCCTTGACCGGTCCACCCACCCTTATATCAACTACATATCGGGAGTATACAGGGGCTGCCGTTCGGAAAACAAAAAGCTGATCAACAATCACAAGCGCGTGGAAGCGGCAATCGATGTGCTGATGGGGCAGAGATGCCTGAATATAAAGGTCTGGAAGGTCCCGGCGCACAAGGAATTGGAGGTGGGGGAAAGCCTGCCGCCCGGCATCGAGGCATTTTACCGGCACATGCTGGCCCATTTTTTTGCTGACAGCCTTGAGGATCTTAATAATACCGGTTTTATCGGCAAATCATACCGCGACATGATAAACGCGCTGAAGGTTCTGCATGATCCCCGGGGTGTAAAAAGGGCTCTGGCCTCATTGTTTGACTCGCTGAGCAAGAATTCCCTGAACCTCAGGTACTATTTCTACAGGCCCCCGGAGAGGAACCCGGAGGCCTACCTGAACGAAGAAAGAAGGCCCTGGTGCAACCCAATGGACCGTGGCGAGATTTATTA
>JBMOPF010000081.1:0-29577 GCA_049325075.1 Bacillota bacterium
CCCCCGGATGCATGTCGCTTAAGGGTCCCCCGAAAGGAATGCCCGGACCCTTCCGGCTCCTGGCTTCTGGCTCCTGGCTCCCGACAGTATAAGCATTTCAGAATAAGTTATTTTCAGGGCAGAATTCAGAATGGCCTGGGTATTCCTTGCGGCGATTTCTCTATGGACTCTGTGGCTTCTGTGTGCTATGGGGTTTATAATATTATTGAATATTTATTAATCACAGGTGGTAAAATGGAAAAGTTTAGTATAGTATCTGATTTCAGCCCGCGGGGGGATCAGCCCAAGGCGGTGGACAGCCTTGTGGACGGTATTGTCAGGGGATACAGGCATCAGGTCCTGCTGGGCGTTACCGGCAGCGGCAAGACATATACAATGGCCCGGGTGATAGAGAGGGTGCAGAAGCCCACCCTTGTGCTGGCCCCCAACAAGACGCTGGCTGCCCAGCTTTGCTCCGAATTCAAGGAATTTTTTCCCCATAACGCGGTGGAGTATTTTGTCAGCTATTATGACTACTACCAGCCCGAGGCCTATATTCCCCAGACCGACACATATATAGAAAAGGACTCGTCCATAAACGACGAGATTGACAAGCTGCGCCACTCAGCCACCAGCGTACTGTTTGAGCGGCGGGATGTCATTATTGTGGCCAGTGTGTCCTGCATATACGGCCTGGGCGATCCCGGGGAGTACCGCGACCTGGTGGTGTCTCTGAGGGAGGGAGGAGAGTATGACCGGGACACGGTGCTGAGAAAGCTGGTGAACATACAGTACGAAAGGAACGATATTAACTTCGACCGGGGCAAATTCCGGGTGCTGGGGGATGTTATAGAGGTTTTCCCTGTGTCCGCGGCGGAGAAGGCCGTCAGGATTGATTTCTCCGGCGATGAGGTGGAGCGGATTCTTGAATTTGATGTCATCACGGGTGAAATACTGGGGCGCCGCCGCCATGTGTCAATCTTTCCGGCCAGCCACTATGCCATATCAAGACAGAGAATGGAAAGGGCGCTGGCCGCCATAAGGGAGGAGTTGGAGGAAAGGCTTGCCTTCCTGAGGTCCGCCGGGAAACTTCTTGAGGCCCAGCGGCTGGAGCAGAGGACCAATTACGACCTTGAGATGATGGCGGAGATGGGATTTTGCAGCGGCATTGAAAACTATTCCCGCCATCTTACCGGAAGGCGTCCGGGTGAGCCGCCCTACACACTGCTGGACTTTTTCCCGGAGGATTTTCTCATGTTCATTGACGAGTCCCATGTGGCGGTTCCCCAGTTGAGGGGAATGTACGAGGGCGACAGGTCCCGCAAGGGGGCCCTTATTGAGCACGGTTTTCGCCTGCCCTCGGCCATGGACAACAGGCCCCTGATGTTCGCTGAATTTGAGTCCAAAATTAAGCAGATTATCTATGTTTCGGCCACTCCGGGGAACTATGAGCTGGAAAAGAGCGAAAGGGTGGTGGAGCAGATAATAAGGCCCACCGGCCTGGTGGACCCGGAGATATCGGTGCGCCCCACCCGGGGACAGATAGACGACCTGCTGGGAGAAATAAGGCACAGGGTGGAAAGGAAGGACCGGGTGCTGATTACCACCCTTACCAAGAAAATGGCGGAGGACCTGACCAATTACCTCCGGGAGATGGGGATAAGGGTGCGTTACCTGCATTCCGACATCAACACCATTGAAAGGATGGAGATATTGAGGGACCTGCGCCTGGGTGTTTTTGACGTGCTGGTGGGCATCAACCTGCTGCGGGAAGGCCTTGACCTGCCGGAAGTCAGCCTGGTGGCAATACTGGATGCTGACAAGGAGGGGTACCTCCGGTCGGAGCGGTCGCTGATACAGACCATAGGCAGGGCGGCAAGAAACGCAGACGGCAAGGTGATTATGTACGCCGACAGGATGACCGACTCCATGGCCAGGGCCATTGGCGAAACCGGCAGGAGAAGGCAGATTCAGATGGAGTATAACAGGGAGCACGGGATTGTGCCGCAGACGGTTATAAAGGCCGTCAGGGACGTTATTGAGGGTACCCGTGTGGCCGAGGAGCGGCCGGAATACGGTGTCCGGGGAGGAAAGAAAAAGCTCACCAAAAAAGAGATAAAGGCCAATATCACCAGGCTGGAAAAGGAAATGAGAGAGGCGGCCAGGATGCTGGAATTTGAGAAAGCGGCCCAGTTGCGGGATATGCTTATTGAAATGAGGCTGATGCAGAGGGGAAGGAATACCTCCATTCCCGATCCGGGTCAGGAAAGCGCGTTATAGTGCGTTATATGAGGGATATTACTGGGGGCCTTGCGGCAAATGTCGGAGACAGATGCCGCAGGGCCCCTTGTTTTTAGCTCAAAAAGAAGTATAAGGAAAGGCTGTTAGATGCTGGATATATGCTTTCAGGCACCATATTTCCCGTTTCAGACATCCACAGATACTTTTTGGCATGCCGACAGAGGGTGACAATCAAACCCCCTTGTCCAGCGGCTTTTGGTTGAGTATTATAAGGGTGTCTTGTAAGAAAGGGGAGTGACAAATGAACAGTCGGCTGGCAAAATTAACCTGCAAGGGGCAGCTTACTTTACCCAGGTCGATAAGGGATGAACTTAATCTGGAGAAGGGTTCCTGCATAGCCATATACCTGGAAAAAGACGCTATTGTAATTAAAAAGGTGAAACCCAGAAAGCCGCTGGGCGAGGCCGACCCCATCCCGGATATGATGGGAATGTTTCATGACGGCTGTGTGGAAAAGAATGCGGAATAGCTGCCTGGCCGTGGGACGGGAGGATGCCTTCCTTATGCCGGAGCCTTGAAAATGATCCCGTAAAAAACTGAGAAATCATTTAATTCTCATAACTGGTTCCTGACATTTAAAACCGCCCCACAGGGCGGATTTCTTCTTGTACAGGAAATTATGCTTTGTGGATAACTTTTGCAATACTCGAAGAACTTCTGACTTCTGACTCCTGACTCCTGAATTCTGACCCGGAATTCACTCAGTATTAGAACGGAGAACAGTTGTTCCTTTTGGCTGTTTGTGTTATGTTATTGGTGTACGGATTGGACTAATTCAACGGAGGCTTGATATGCAGGACAAAATTGTTATTAAAGGGGCCAGGGCCCATAACCTTAAAAATATAGATGTGGAAATACCAAGGGACAGGCTGGTGGTGATCACCGGCCTGTCAGGGTCGGGAAAGTCCTCGCTGGCCTTTGACACCATTTACGCCGAGGGGCAGAGGCGCTATGTGGAGTCCCTGTCGGCCTATGCCAGGCAGTTCCTGGGGCAGATGGACAAACCCGACCTGGACTATATAGAAGGCCTGTCCCCGGCCATATCCATCGACCAGAAGACCACCTCCCACAATCCGCGCTCGACGGTGGGGACGGTAACCGAAATATATGACTATCTCAGGCTGCTGTTTGCCAGGGTGGGCAGGCCCCACTGCCCAAGCTGCGGGAGGCCCATCAGCCGGCAGACGGTACAGCAGATGGTGGACCGTATTATGGAGTATCCCGAGGGCGCCCGGATCAGTGTTCTGGCGCCGGTGGTGAGGGGCAAAAAGGGTGAATTCACCAGGCTGTTTGACGAGGTGCGCCGCAACGGCTTTGTAAGGGTGAGGGTGGACGGCCGGCTGATGGAGGTCACCGACGATATAAAGCTGGAAAAGAACAAAAAGCATAGCATTGAAATTGTAATTGACAGGATTATTTTACGGCCGGAGTCGTCAAGGCGTCTGGCCGACTCCCTGGAAACCGCGCTGAAGCAGGCTGCCGGGCTGGTGGTGGTGTCCGTTGCGGATGAGGAGGAAATATTATTCAGCGAGAACTTTGCCTGTCCGGACTGCGGGGTGAGCATCCCGGAGCTGGCACCGCGTCTTTTTTCCTTCAATAATCCTTTCGGCGCCTGCCCGGTATGCACCGGGCTGGGTGTAAAGCAGGAAATAGACCCGGACCTGCTTATTCCGGACAAGGGGAAGACAATAAACGAGGGGGCCATACAGGGCTGGATGAAAAGCCAGAATTCTTATATGCTCCTGGAGGCGCTGGCCGAAAAATATTCCTTCAGCCTGGATGTTCCGGTGGAAAATATGAGGCCGGAGGACCTTGGCAAAATACTTTACGGCACCGGGGGGGATCTGGTTGAGGCCGGTTACATGGACTCGTACGGCAACATCCGCAGGTACAGGACTCCCTTTGAGGGCGTGGTCAACAATTTGGCCAGGAGATACCGGGAGACCAATTCCGAGTACATGCGGAGGGAAATAGAGCAGTATATGGGCACCAGGCCCTGCCCCCGGTGCCAGGGCACCCGTTTGCGCCCGGAGGCCCTCTCGGTAAAGGTGGGGGGGATTTCCATTGATGAGGTTACCCGTATGCCGGTTGTCCAGTGCCGGGACTTTTTTCAAAAACTTGACCTGACCGAGCGGGAAAGGGTGATAGCCAGGCAAATACTGAAGGAAATAAACGAGAGGCTGGGCTTCCTGGTCAATGTCGGGCTGGACTACCTTACCCTGGGCAGGTCGGCGGGAACCCTTTCCGGGGGGGAGGCCCAGAGGATAAGGCTGGCTACTCAGATAGGCAGCGGCCTGATGGGGGTTTTGTATATACTGGACGAGCCCAGCATAGGGCTGCACCAGAGGGATAACCACAGGCTGCTCAACACCCTTCTGCGGCTGAGGGATGTGGGCAATACCCTTATTGTGGTGGAGCATGACGAGGATACCATACGCCAGGCTGACTATGTAATAGACATGGGGCCGGGGGCCGGCAGCCACGGGGGCGAGGTGGTGGCCAGCGGCACGGTGGGTGATATCATAAACAACCCCGCCTCCATAACCGGCCAATATCTCAGCGGTAAAAAGAAAATACCTGTGCCGCAGGAAAGGCGCCGGCCCAACGGCAAGGGAATAATTGTGATAGGGGCGTCGGAAAACAACCTCAGGGACATTGACGTTTATTTTCCCCTCAACCTTTTTATATGTGTTACCGGGGTGTCGGGATCAGGCAAAAGCACCCTGGTAAACGAGGTGCTGTACAAGAAACTGGCCTCCCAGCTCAACAGGTCCCGGGTCAAACCGGGGGCCTGCCGGGAAATAAGGGGGGTGGAAAACCTGGACAAGGTGATAGAGGTGGACCAGTCCCCCATCGGACGCACTCCCAGGTCCAATCCGGCCACCTATACGGGTGTTTTTAACGACATAAGGGATCTGTTTTCCCGGACCCCGGAGTCCAGGGTAAGGGGGTACAAGCCCGGACGCTTTTCCTTCAATGTCAAGGGGGGCCGCTGTGAGGCCTGTCAGGGGGACGGCATCATCAAGATAGAGATGCACTTTCTGCCGGATGTTTATGTGCCCTGCGAGGTGTGCAAGGGCCTGCGCTATAACAGGGAAACCCTTGAGGTAAGGTACCGGGGAAAAAATATCTCCGATGTGCTGAACATGACAGTTGAGCAGGCGGTGGAATTTTTCCAGCACCACCCCGGGATTTTTCGTAAGCTCAAGACCCTCCAGGACGTCGGGCTGGGCTATATCAGGCTTGGCCAGCCGGCCCCGGAGCTTTCCGGGGGAGAGGCCCAGAGGGTGAAGCTGGCCACCGAGCTCTCCCGCAGATCAAACGGGAAAACCGTTTATATACTGGATGAGCCCACCACCGGGCTGCACACCGACGATATAGACAGGCTGCTCAGGGTGCTGCAGCGGCTGGTGGAGGCCGGAGACACCGTGATTGTAATTGAGCACAACCTCGATGTTATCAAGACCGCGGACTATATCATAGATCTGGGTCCCGAGGGCGGGGACAGGGGAGGAACACTGGTGGCCTCGGGCACCCCCGAGGAAATAGCCGCCAATCCCGCCTCATATACCGGGCAGTTTCTCAGGAAGATGCTGTAGTTGCTAATACTGTCATTCTTATTCTGTCAGAACTCAGACCTCAGGACTCAGGACTCAGAATAGTTCGGGCATTCCTTGTTTTTGCCGCTTGCGGCAATGGGGAACTCTCATCAGCCACCGGGGCTGTTATAAGGACGGGGATGGGGAATGTTTGACACTGAAAGGCTGAAGCATTTGCCCGACCGGCCCGGGGTTTACCTTTTCAGGGACTCGGCGGGTAAAATAATATATGTGGGAAAGGCAATTTCCCTCAAAAAGAGGGTGCGGTCCTATTTTCGCCGGGAGTCCGGGCTGAGCCCCAAGGTCAGGTCCCTGTCCGGCAAGGTGGAGGACATGGACTATATTGTGACCGACAGCGAGGTGGAGGCGCTGATACTGGAGTGCAACCTGATCAAGGAGCACCGGCCCAGGTACAATGTTCTGCTCAAGGATGACAAGAGCTACCCCTACCTCAGGGTCACCCTCAACGAGGACTTTCCCAGGGTGCAAATAACCAGGCGGGTGCAGAAGGACGGCAGCCGCTATTTCGGGCCGTACACCCAGGTGGGCGCGGTCCACGAGACCCTTGACCTGATCCGGCGGCTTTTTCCGTACAGGTCATGCAAGGACAGGATTCTTAAAACAAAGAGCCGGCCCTGCCTCAATCACCACATCAAGCGGTGTCTGGGGCCGTGCTGCGGCCTGGCCGGGAAGGAAGAGTACCGGGAAATGATCCGGGAGCTGTGCCTTTTCCTGGAGGGAAAGCAGGAGGAAGTGGTCAGAAGGCTGACCGCCCGCATGGAGGAGGCCTCTGAAAAGTTGGAATTCGAGCGGGCCGCCGTGCTCAGGGACCAGATCAGGGCGGTGGAAAAGGTGCTTGAAAAGCAGAAAATAGTTTCCTCCCGCAGGGACGACCTGGACGCCGTGGCGGTGTCCTCGGGGGACGGCGGGGTGGTGGCCATGGTCTTTTTTATCCGGGGCGGCAAGCTGCTGGGCCGGGAGAAATTTGTCCTTAGCGCCATGGAGGGCTTTGACAGGGAGGAGGCTGTAATCTCCTTCCTTAAGCAGTATTATAACAGCGCCGACTTTATCCCCGGCGAGATAATAATCCAGGAAATACCGGAGGGGGAGGCCGCGGTTCTCTCCAGCTGGCTGTCGGCAAAAAGGGGGGCGCGGGTTGCCATTACCGTCCCGAGGCGGGGTGAAAAGAAAAAACTGCTGGAAATGGTGGAGAAAAACGCTGATCTGGCCCTCGGGGAGGAACTTCTGTCAATGGTCCAGAGGCGGGACGGGGGCAGGGATTGCAAGGAGTTGTTCCGGTTGCTGGGCCTTCCGGAAACCGGGGGCAGAATAGAGTGCTATGATATATCAAACATCCAGGGGGCCGAGGCTGTGGCCTCCATGGTGGTTTTTCAGGACGGGAAGCCTGCCCGGAGCCAGTACAGGAGGTTTAAAATAAAGACTGTGCAGGGGCCGGATGATTTTGCCTCCATGAGGGAGGTAATCGAACGGCGCTTCAGGAGGGGCCGAGAGGAAAGGGAGTTAATGGGAACAGGCCGGCTTTCCGGGAAGGAGGCGGGCTTTCACATTTTCCCCGACCTGGTCATAGTGGACGGCGGCAGGGGCCAGCTTTCGGCGGCGCTGGAGGCCGTGGCCTCGGCCGGCTGCAGCGGCATACCGGTGTATGCCCTGGCCAAGGGGGAAGAGCTTTTATTCGGGCCGGACAGTGACTCGCCGGTTTATATACCCAGAAACTCCGGAGCGCTTTACCTTCTGCAGAGGATAAGGGATGAGGCGCACAGGTTCGCTGTAACCTACCACCGGCAACTGAGGACCAAAAGGAACCTGAGGTCGCTGCTGGACGAAATTGAGGGGATTGGTGAGGTAAGGCGCAGGGCGCTTTTGAAGGCCTTTCCGACCATTGACGCCATTGCCGGCGCCTCACCGGAACAGCTGGCCTCGGTTTCCGGAATGAACAGGGCTGCCGCCGAGGCGGTATATCAATTTTTCAGAAAGGAAAGGGGTCCGTCCGGGTAATAGTTACACAGTGGTGAAAAATGGTATAATAATGCTGACTAATCATAAACAGCCGGAGGCCGTTCAAAAAGTTCCAGATGCAAAGCGCCGCAACGCAGCAGGTGGAACTTTTTCAACTTCCTCCTTGTGAAAGAAATATTCACGGGGCTGTTTTTGGAGGATGGTGAAATGCCGGAATATAAAATGATTGCCACTGATCTTGACGACTCGCTGCTTGATGACAGCTTTCGCATTTCGGCGGAAAACAGGGAGGCTATTTTCAGGGCGTCCCGGGAGGGGATCAGGGTGGTCCTGGCCACCGGCCGCATGTACCGGTCGGCCCTGCCCTATGCCCTGGAACTGGGACTGGACACACCTCTCATTACATATCAGGGGGCTTATGTGCGGCCGGCCCGATCCGGGGAGGTTTTATACCACCGGCCGGTGCCCCTGGAACTGGCGCTGGAGGTTTTGGAAAGGCTGGCCCCCCTGGGCTATCACGTAAATATTTATATTGATGACAGCCTCCTGGTGGAGGAGCTCTCCGGGGAAACCAGGATATACCGGTCCATATCCGGGGTGGAGGCTGTGCCGGTGGGAAACCTTGTGGATTATCTGGGCAGGGTCCGCCGTGAGCCCACCAAGGTGCTGGTGGTTGCCCCCGAAGAAAAGATTAATGAACTGCAGGATAAAATGAAGGCCTGCTTCGGGGATAGACTTTATATAACAAAGTCAAAGCCCATTTTTCTGGAATTCATGCACCCGGAGGCCACCAAGGGACGGGCGCTGGAGGCGGTGGCCGGGCGCTACGGCATAGGGATGGAGAATATTATTGCCGTGGGTGACAGCTATAATGACCTTGACATGCTTGAGCGCGCCGGCCTGGGGGTGGCGGTGGCCAATGCCGGTGAGGAAATCAGGCGCAGGGCCGGCTTTGTTACCACCTCCAATAACAGCGGCGGGGTGGCCTGGGTAATCAGGAAATTTATATTCAACGAGGGGGATTGATTTATTGGCTGGGTATGTGGCCGGTGTCGACCTTGGGGGGACAAAAATATATACCGCCCTGGCCGGTCCCGGCGGTGAAATAATGGCTGAGGTCAGGGTGCCCACAGGGGCCGGGGACGGCCCGGACGCCGTTATTGGCCGGATATTGGATACGATTAACCGGGTCAGTGAAATGGCCCTGCCGGCCGGCGCCTTGCTTTCAGCCGTCGGCATAGGCTCCCCGGGCCCGCTGGACCCTGCCTCGGGGGTTGTGTTCAGCTCGCCCAACCTGCCGGGGTGGCGCTGTGTGCCCCTCCGGGAGAGGCTGGAGCAGTCGGTGGGCGCAAAGGTATTCGTGGATAATGACGCCAACCTGGCTGCCCTGGGGGAGTATCGTTTCGGCGCCGGGCGGGGGTCCAGCCACATGGTGTATGTTACGGTGAGCACCGGCATAGGCGGAGGTCTGATATTGGACGGGCGGCTTTACCGGGGCGCCGGTGGAGGGGCCGGTGAAGTGGGCCACACAGTGGTGGACCCGGACGGCCCCCTTTGCGGGTGCGGCAGGGCGGGCTGCCTGGAGGCCCTGGCATCCGGGACCGCCATGGCTGCAAGGGCCAGAGAGTTGGTGGATTCCGGGCGGGGCGCCGGCATTCTGAGGGAGGCCGGGGCTGACGGGGAAATTACGGCGGTCTCGGTTGCCAGGGCGGCCGCGGCCGGGGATGAAGAGGCCCTTGGTATTATTGTCCGGGCCGGGCGCTATTTGGGAATGGGGCTGGCCAACATAATAAACATATTTAACCCGGACCGGCTGGTCATTGGGGGAGGGGCCCTGGCGGCGGGCGAAAGGTTCTGGGAAAGCATGGAGGCGGAATTGCGGGCAAGGGCGCTTGGTCCGGCGCTTGAAAATGTCAGCGTGGTGAGGGCCGGTCTGGACGGCCGGTCGGGCCTGATGGGGGCGATAGCGCTGGCATTGGCAATGGCTTATACTGAGTGAATTACGGGTCAGAAGTCAGAAGTCAGAAGTCAGAAGGGTTTGGGCATTTCTTATGTGTTGGGGGACATTCCTCCTACCCCGGTAGCCTTGCTCCAAATAGAGGTGTGTCCCCATTCCTTATCATCTGGCATTGTAGCTTGTTGCATGGGATGGGTGGCATTTGAATAAATGTTGTTTGCCATGAATAACATAGCAATTGTAGCGGGAAGGCGGGTATGCTTTGATAACCATCAACCTCGGCAAGGGAGACTGGCCCTCTTTTGATGGGGGTGTGCGAAGGGAATGGCTGGTGACCAACGGCCTGGGGGGGTATGCCTCCTCCACCGTTATCTGCGCCAATACGCGCAAGTACCACGGCCTTCTGGTGGCGTCCCTTGCGCCGCCGGTGCGGAGGACTGTGCTGCTGTCCAAGGTTGACGAAAGGTTTGAGGCAGGGGGAAGGGTATACAACCTTGCCTCCAACAGAACGGTTCACGGGGTTACAGAGTCCGGCTTCGTCCACCTGCAGAGGGTGCTGGTGGATGAGTTCCCCACCTTTATATACAGCTTTGCCGGCATATTTATTGAAAAAACTGTCTTCATGACATATCGGCGCAACACCACGGTGATACTTTACCGGGTCAGAAACGGGACTTGCCGGGGTGATCTGAGGCTGGTTCCCATGGTAAACCAAAGGGATTTTCACTGGACCACCCGGAGCGGCGGGATAAGCTTTAACATTGAGCCGATGTCAAACCCCGGGGGGGACGCCATAAAGGTGTCCGGGGACCCCTCAGTGCCGCCGCTGAAGATATATTGCGGGGGCGGTGGTTCATTTATTCCTTCCGGCCACTGGTTTGAGGGAATGTTCTACCCTGGGGAGGAGGAGCGTGGTGAAAGCCCGGTGGAGGACCACTATGTGCCGGGTTGTTTTACAATTTCCCTGGAGGCCGGGGAGGAAAAGGTTTTCACCCTGGTGGCCACCATTGAGGACCAGCCGGTGGAAAGCGGGGAGGCGGGACCGGTGTTGCTGGAAAGGGAGAGGGGGCGCTGCCGCCGGCTGGTGCGGCGCTCAGGCGCTCCGGATGATTTTTCACGGCGGCTGGCCCTGGCCTCCGACGCCTTTGTGGTATGGAGGAAGTCAACAGGGACCAGCAGTGTCATTGCCGGGTATCACTGGTTTAATGACTGGGGGCGGGACACCATGATTTCCCTGCCGGGGCTGACTCTGGTCACAGGCAGGTATGATGACGCCAGGGAGATACTGCTCACCTTCGCCCGGCACTGCAAAAAGGGGCTGATACCCAACATGTTCCCGGACAGCCCTGGTGAGCCGTTATATAACACCGTGGACGCTTCCCTCTGGTTTTTCAACGCTGTCTATAAATACCTGCAGTATACCGGGGACCTTGACTTTATACGGGAGGAAATGTACCCGGTTCTGAAGGAGATTGCCGGCTGGTATGTCCGGGGGACCGACTACAATATCAGGATGGACTCTGACGGGCTGATTATGGCCGGTGCGCCTGAGCTTCAGCTGACCTGGATGGACGCCATGGTGGACGGCTGGGTGGTTACCCCCAGGCAGGGCAAGCCGGTGGAAATAGCCGCCCTG
This sequence comes from Bacillota bacterium, assembly GCA_049325075.1. Lineage (GTDB taxonomy): Bacteria > Bacillota > Desulfotomaculia > Desulfotomaculales > Desulfocucumaceae > BRHc4a. The sequence goes on from JBMOPF010000081.1 coordinate 11,450, forward strand.
TGGTATAATGCCCTCAGGGTGCTGGAGGAAATTGCCGCCGGGCTTGGGGAGAATACCCCATTTAAAGGTCTGTCTGAAAAGGCCGGACAAAGTTTTGAGGAAAAATTCTGGTGTGAGGATGGGGGCTATTACTGCGACGTGGTAAATGGAGACAGCCGTGACCAAAAATTAAGGCCCAACCAGGTAATTGCCATGTCCCTGCCCTATTCCCCGGCTGACCCGGCCAGGGCGAGGCGGGCCATGGGACGTGTCCGGCAGGAGCTTCACGCTGCTTACGGGCTGCGCAGCCTTTCATACTATGACCCGGATTACAGGGGTGTTTATACCGGTGACAGGGTCAGCCGGGACGGGGCATATCACCAGGGGACGGCCTGGAGCTGGCTGATCGGCCCCTTTATAACGGCATACCGCAAGTCAATGGGATACTCCCCGGAGAGCAGGAAAGAGGCGGAGATGTTCATCAATCCCTTCAGGGAACACCTGAGGGACCACGGGGTCGGGTACATATCGGAAATATATGACGGCAATGACACCGCTGCGCCGCGGGGGTGCATAGCCCAGGCCTGGGGGGTGGCCGAGGTGCTCCGAGCCTACATGGAGGACATCCTGGAAATTCGACCGGGGAGTTGGCCGGGGGTGAGGGGATAGATTTATAAACGCTTTTTATTGGGCAAGGCAAAAAGGATTCATAAAGGAGGTCTGTGATGAACAGCCAGGAAAAGTTGTTGAACGACTTCGAATCAATGTACCGCAAGGATACCAAGGGGATGTTCCAGTCCCTGGCCACGCTGTCCGGGCAGTGTACCACCGCCTGCTGGAATATGACGGAAAAACTGAGCCCGCCGGTGGTGGAGGCAGTGTCCAATGTTGTTGTGACCGGCCTGGGAGGCTCGGCCATCGGGGGTGACTTTCTGAGGGTGTACTGCGGCAGCAGGTGCAGTGTCCCCGTTGTGGTCAACCGGGACTATACAATGCCGGAGTTTGTGGGTGCGGATACACTGGTTTTTGCGGTGAGCTATTCCGGGAATACCGAGGAAACTATAAGCGCCTACCTCGACGCCCGGCGGAGGGGCGCCGCCATAATCGCGGTAACCACCGGTGGAAAGCTTGGAGAGCTGGCGGAAAAGGACGGGGTTACCATTATAACGGTTCCCGGGGGGATAGCCCCCCGCTCAGCCTCCGGCTTCCTTTTTATACCCACCCTGCGGATGATGGAGAAGCTTGGCTTCATTACCGGGGTGGAGGAAGAGGTGGAAAAGCTGGTTGATCATCTTAAAATACTGCACGGCCGCCTGAAGCCCGAGGTGCCGGTGGAGGATAATCCGGCAAAGCAGATGGCCCTTAAACTCTATAACAGGATACCATTAATCTGGGGCTCCAGCGGGACCACCGAGGTGATAGCCCAGAGGTGGAAAGGGCAGATAAACGAGAATGCCAAGGCGCCTGCCTATTGGAACGTGTTTCCCGAACTCAACCACAACGAACTGGTGGGTTTCCAGTTTCCCGAGTCTATCCTGAAGCAGATTCAGGTGGTGATACTGAGAGATGATCAGGACCACCCCAGGGTCCAAAAGAGGATGGAAATTACCAGGAGCATTATAAGCAAAAAAGTGGCCGGGATTACCGATGTAAGGGCCAGCGGGGGAGGGCCCCTGGCCAGGGCCTACTCTCTGATATACAGCGGTGACTACACCAGTTTGTATCTGGCCATACTTTACGGGGTGGATCCCGGCCCGGTGGAAGTGATAGATTTTCTCAAGAACGAGCTGGCGAAGGTTTAGCCAGGATGCATTTCGGTTGGGCGGAGGGGCTAAAGGGTAGTGTTTTTCGGTCGGAGAAGATATGGGGTATTTCCGACTGGTCGGAGAAACCAGGATGCATTTCCGGACGGTCGGAGAGGCCAGGGAGCATTTCCGACTGGTCGGAGACGGAATTTCCGACAGGAGGTATTACCCTCATGCCCCTCCGACCAATAGGTACTACCCTTAAGCTTTTCCGACAAACCGGTAAAACCCATGAGCTGCTCCGACCAGTCGGGAATACCCCATAGCCTCCCCGACAGCATAAGGATTTCAGTATTAGCATCTTAGCCGTGCCCGGCGGATTATAGCCTTGGGGTAATTTCTGCCGGGTAGATTTTTATTGTGCTTGGGTATAGAATTTAATACAGGCGAAGAGATATCATTTTGGGAATGGGGACTGGATTATGTATAAAAAGAAGCTTTTGATAGTGACAGGCCTGTCCGGGGCGGGAAAGACCCAGGCTGTAAGGAGCCTGGAGGACATCGGCTATTTCTGCGTCGATAACCTGCCGCCTACACTGATCCCAAAATTTGTTGAGCTCTGTACCCAGACAAAAAACGATGTGGATAAAATAGCGCTGGTGGTGGACATAAGGGGGGGAGAGTTTTTTAACGCCCTTTCCGAAGTGCTGGGCGATCTGGACAGGATGGAGATTGGGTACGAGATACTCTTCCTGGAGGCGTCCATGGAGGTGCTGCTGCGGCGTTTCAAGGAAACCAGGCGAAGCCACCCGCTGGGGGTTGACGGTGATATACTGCACTGGATTAATGAGGAGAAAAGCCGGCTGCAGGAAATAAGGGGCAGGGCGCACAAAATTATTGACACCTCCAACCTGAGCAACAGCCAGTTGCGCGAGGAAATATACAGCCATTTCGGGGACAGCTCGGTTGTGTCCAATATAAGGATAATGGTGGTTTCTTTCGGCTATAAATATGGCATGCCCATAGACAGTGACCTGGTCTTTGATGTGAGGTTTCTTCCCAATCCTCACTATGACCCGGTCCTGGGGCCGATGACCGGGAATGATCCGGAGGTGCGGGATTACGTGATGAATTCCTCCACCTCGAAGGACTTTGTGTCCAGGCTTCATGATTTTGTGGAATTCCTGATACCCCAGTATATAAAGGAGGGGAAAACCTCCCTGACCATAGCCATAGGCTGCACCGGCGGCGTTCACCGGTCGGTGGCGCTGGCCAACGGGTTGACTGAGCACCTGAAAGGCAGGAAATACAATGTCAGGACCAAACACAGGGATATACTGAAAAAGGCGGGGTCTTGAAATAATGAATTTCCTGAAATGGTTTTATCCCGGGCTCAAAATAAAAAGGTGGATAGTGCTGGCCGCCGGGGGGGCCTTTCTGATTGTTTCCGGAACCGCCCTGCTGGTGGGGTCGCTGCTTCCCCTTTCCAGGTATCTTTTACTGGAATGGGGAAGGCACTTATACGGCCCGTTGTCCTCTCCGCCGGGGGCGGCGTTTCTGTTCCTGCTGGGAATGTACCTTATGATCATGGGGCTAATCAGAACATTCAGGTCGGTTGTTTTCACCCTGGCCCCGGAGGATGGGCTGCGCCTGATCGACGTGCTTTACACCCGCCGCTATCTCAATCGCGGCCCCCGCATTGTGGTGGTGGGAGGCGGAACCGGCCTTTCGGTCCTGCTGAGGGGGCTGAAAAAATATACCAATAATATTACGGCCATTGTTTCAGTGGCGGATGACGGCGGAAGTTCCGGGCGGCTGAGGGGCGATCTGGGTATACTTCCGCCGGGTGACATAAGAAACTGCCTGGTTGCCTTGGCGGACAAGGAATCGCTGATGGAAGACCTGCTGCAGTACAGGTTCTCCACCGGAGAACTGGCCGGGCACAGCCTTGGGAATTTGCTGATAGCCGCCATGCACGACCTGGCCGGAGGCTTTCACCAGGCCATAAGGGGTATGAGCAGGGTGCTGGCCGTCAGGGGGCAGGTGCTGCCGTCAACCCTTCAGAATATATGCCTCGGCGCGGAATTTTCCGACGGGGCGGTGGTTTTCGGCGAGTCGAATATACCCCGGTACGGCAGGAAAATTAAGAGGATTTTTCTGAGGCCGGCCGAGTGCTATCCCCTGCCGGAGGCCCTTCAGGCCATAGCCGAGGCCGATGCGGTGGTGCTTGGGCCGGGAAGCCTGTATACAAGCATTCTCCCCAATCTGATGGTTAACGGCCTGGCGGACAGTATAGCCAAGTCAGGCGCAATAAAAATCTATGTGTGTAATATTATGACCCAGCCCGGGGAAACTGACGGGTATAGCGCCAGCGCCCACATCAGGGCTATACTGGCCCATGCCGGTAAAGTGATTGATTTTGCCGTGGTGAACCGGGGGGACGTTCCGAAGGCGCTGCGGGACCGGTACAGCAAGGAGAGGTCCATCCCGGTGGCCCTGGACATAAAAGAAATAGAAAAGATGGACATCAGGGCGGTTCCTGAACAGCTGATGGCGGTAGGGGATGTGGTCAGGCACGATCCCGATAAGCTGGCCCGGATTATTCTGAAGCTGATTTTAAAAACGAGGAATGACCCCCGGGGCAAGGTTCACCTGATTCGGGACCTTGAATATAACGAGTGCGGGCGGCGATAGCCGGCATGTTATAATATATAGGCCACAGGGAGGAAGTACCGTGTCTTTTTCGGCCCAGACCAAAAATGAGCTTGCCCGGGTGACGGCAGAAAAGAGCTGCTGTAAAAAGGCGGAGCTTTCCGCCCTTTTCAGGATGGACGGAAGCATACAGATCAGCGGAGGGCGGGTTTATATAAATATAAAAAATGAAAATGCCGCCGTTGCCCGGAAAATTTTCTCCCTGGTCAGGGAAGTTTTCGGGGTTCATGGGGAGGTGCTGGTCAAGCGCAAAAGCAAGCTGAGGAAAAACAACATATACCAGGTAAGGATTTCCCCCGACCAGAATACGGGGGACATACTGGTTTCACTGGGCCTGATGAGTGAGAGCGGGCAGATTCTGGAAAATATTGATAAGGCCTTTATAAGCCGGGAATGTTGCAGAAAGTCGTATCTCAGGGGGGCTTTTCTGGGAGGCGGTTCGGTTAACAGCCCGGACGGAACCTATCATTTTGAGATTATCACCAATAATGAAAAACATGCCCGGGAAATCAGGAGGCTGATGAAAAGATTCAACCTGGACGCAAAAATTAATACCAGGAAAAACTGGTATGTTATATACCTCAAGGAAAGTGAGCAGATAGTCTCCTGCCTCAACATAATGGGGGCCCATGAAGCCCTCCTTGATTTTGAAAACAAAAGAATATACAAGGGTGTGAGAAATCAGGTCAACAGGCTGGTCAACTGTGAAACCGCAAACCTGAACAAGACAGTAAACGCCGCTGTTCAGCAGATGGAAAGCATACGGCTGGTCAGGGAGAAAATTGGGCTGGACAAGCTGCCACCCCATCTGAGGCAGGTAGCGGAGGCCCGGCTGAACAACCCCGACGCCAGCCTCAGAGAGTTGGGGGAGATGCTGGACCCCAGGCTGGGCAAGTCGGGGGTTAACCACCGGCTTAAAAAGATTGAAGAACTGGCGCAAAAATTATAGTAAAGTGAGTAAATGGCAAATGAAGGGGTTAGAGGCAGTAATTAACTGGCAGATATGGGTGTTCGAAGCCGGGAATAGCAGGATAATCAGTAGTTTACAGAGAATATAGAATATAATATAAACAAAGGGTTTTAAGAATTTTGTTTTCTCCATAATTTCAGGGTTTGTGCAGGAGGTGAAAGGCATGCGCATGGGTTACGGGCTCCACATGGAACAGACACAAAAGCTTATTATGACCCCTGAACTGCGTCAGGCCATCACTATACTGCAGTTGTCCTCACTGGAACTGAGCATGTTTATAGAGCAGCAGCTTCAGGAAAACCCCCTTCTGGAATTGAAGGAAGACACCCCTGACAGTGAGGATATGGGTTCCGGCGAGGAAGAGGCGGCCGCCGGCGATTATGAGGGCAACTTTGATGTTGACTGGCAGGAGTACTTTAATGACAGCAGCGACCTCGGCATCCAGGGATCGGAAAAGGCCCCGGACCAGCCGGACTTTTCCTATGAAGACTTTGTCCGCCAGGCGCCCACCATGATAGATCACCTGATGTTCCAGCTCACCCTCGGCAATTGGGGGGAACAGGAAAGGCTCATCGGGGAGTACCTGATCGGAAATATTGACGGGCACGGATACCTCCGCATAACCGTGGAGGAGGCCGCGCGTCACCTGGGGGTGGCGGTGGAGGATGTTGAGCGGATGCTGGCCGTGGTGCAGACCTTTGACCCTGCGGGTGTGGGTGCAAGGAGCCTCGAGGAGTGCCTGACCATACAGGTGGAACAGAGGGGCCTGGCTGACAGCCTGCTGCTCCAGGTAATAAAGAACCACCTGGTTGACCTGGCCAAGGGGAAACTGTCCCGGATGGCCCAGTTGCTTGGTGTTTCGGTGCAGGAAGTGCAGAGGGTGGCGGATATAATAAAGACCCTTGACCCCAAGCCCGGGCGCAACTTCGGCGGCGCTCAGGATACCCGCTATATAGTGCCGGATGTGGTGCTGAAGAAGGTGGACGGTGAGTATATAATTCTTGTCAACGACTATTCCATACCCAGGATAAGGATTAATTCGGCATACCGCGCCTTCCTTAATAATAACCCGGATGACGGAACCAGGCACTTTGTTGAAAAGAAGCTCAATGCCGCCGCCTGGCTGCTGCGCAGCATTGAGCAGCGCAGGCTTACCCTTTATAAGGTGGCCAGTTGTCTGGTTGAACTGCAGAGGGACTTCCTGGACAAGGGAGTAAAGTACCTGAAGCCCCTTAATCTGAAAAAGGTTGCCGATATAGTGGGGCTGCACGAGTCCACGGTGAGTAGGGCCACCTCCAACAAGTATATTCAGACCCCCCGGGGTGTGTTGGAAATGAAGTTCTTTTTCAGCTCCGGGCTCAGCAATTCCACCGGCTCATCCACCTCGGCCCAGAGTATAAAGAAAATGCTCAGGGAGATAATAGAGGCCGAAGACCCCAAGGATCCGTACAACGACCAGAAGTTGGCGGAGATTCTGAAGCGGAGGGATATAAACATTTCCCGGCGCACAGTGGCCAAATACCGTGATGAGCTGGGCATAGACCCGGTGAGGAAGAGAAAAAGGTATTAAAAAAGCAAAAGCCGCCCTCCGGGCGGCGCCGTCTTGGCAGACGGCAGGAACTCAGGACTCAGAACTCAGGACTCAGAATGGTTTGAGCCGGGCTTTGTCGGTACCGATTATTCTTAAGCCTGCCGGCACGGGCACAAAAATATATCACCGTTGAAAAAAGTACATCCATGGGGTGTGCTTTTTAATTGCCGGGAAAGCATATGTGCCATGTAATTTTTACTTAATGTGTCTATTGAGGGAAGGAATTTACAGGATATAATAGAATAGAATATCATAATACGGCATATATAAAGGACTAATGAACATTATTCAGGTGATGCTGATATGGCATTGGCGGCAAAATACGGGCTGGCGGACCTTGTGAATACATTTGATCAATAGGTTTGAAGCAAAATAAAAAAGGCCCTGTTGAAAATAAGACCGGTCGGGGCAGGCCGGTCTGAATTTATTATGATTATAATCTCAGAAAAGTTTAAAAGTGGGGGGAGATTTCGCAGTGAATAAAAAGAGCGTCAGGGACATAGATGTATCCGGGAAAAGGGTGCTGGTAAGGGTGGATTTCAACGTGCCCCTGGACAAATCCGGCAATGTGGCCGACGATACCCGCATCAGGGCCGCACTGCCCACCATACGCTACCTGCTGGAAAAGGGGGCCAGGGTGATACTGGTGTCGCACCTGGGCCGTCCAAAGGGCACCTTTAATGAGCGCTTCAGCCTGAAGCCCGTTGCCCTGTACCTGGAAAAGCTGCTGGGCAAAAAGGTGCCCCTGGTGGAGGAGGCCCTGGGAGACCTGCCCCGTAACGCGGTGGCCGGGCTTCAGAACGGGGAATTGCTGATGCTGGAAAACATAAGGTTTTACGCCGAGGAAGAAAAAAATGATGAAAAATTCGCCCGCGCCCTGGCCGACCTGGCGGATGTTTTTGTAAATGACGCCTTTGGGACGGCCCACCGCGCCCACGCCTCAACGGAGGGGGTGGCCCGTATCATCCCCGGAGTGGCCGGATTTTTAATGGAAAAAGAGATTGAGATGCTGGGCAAGGCCCTGTCCAATCCCGCCCGCCCCTTTGTGGCGGTAATAGGGGGCGCCAAGGTTTCCGACAAGATAGGTGTGATAGGAAACCTGCTGGGAAAGGTGGACACTATTATTATAGGCGGGGGGATGGCCAATACCTTCCTCAAGGCAAAGGGGATGGATATGGGCAAGTCCCTGCTTGAGGGGGACAGGATGGAGCAGGCCGGGGAACTGATGAAAAAGGCGGAGGAGAACGGGGTTGAGTTTTTGCTGCCGGTGGACCTGGTGGTTTCCATGGCGGCCGATCCCGGGGCCGAGAGGAAGGTTGTCCCGGTCAGTGAGGTTCCGCCGGACTGGATGGCCCTGGACATAGGCCCCGAAAGCTCACGTCTGTTCGGTGACGCTGTTAAAAAGGCGAAGACTGTTGTGTGGAACGGCCCCATGGGGGTGTTTGAAATGGAGCCCTTTGCCGGGGGCACCTTCAGCGTGGCCAGGGCGGTGGCTGAAAGCGGGGCCGTTACCATAGTGGGCGGCGGTGATTCGGCGTCAGCGGTGGAGAAGGCCGGGGTGGCCGGAAAGATTACCCATATTTCCACCGGCGGCGGGGCATCCCTTGAATTTCTGGAGGGAAAGGAACTGCCGGGGATAACGGTTTTGCAGGATAAGGCTTAGGGGTAGTGTCTTTCGGTCGGAGGGGTTAAATGGTATTCCCAATTGGTCGGAGGGGCTAAAGGGCATTCCCGATTCGTCGGAGAAGCTAAATGGTATTCCCAACTGGTCGGAGAAGCCGAAGATGCATTCCCGATTGGTCGGAGATGTTTAATGTGGTAGTGCCTGCGGTCGGAGACCCTCAGGAAATGCTTGTTAACCCCCTCCGACAAAACGGGAATACATCCAGGGCTTCTCCGACCAACCGGAAATGCATCTTGGCCTCTCCGACCAACCGGAAATGCTCCTTTGGGCCACTCCGACAGAATAAGCATATCAGTATAAGAAGTAACACAGGTGGTGAATAGAATGCGTAAACCATTTATTGCGGGAAATTGGAAAATGTTTAAAACCGTGGGCGAGGCGGTAAGCTTCGCCGAGGGGCTCAAAGCCGCGGAACTGCCCCGGGACTGCCGGGTGCTGATCTGTCCGCCCTTTACAGCCCTGTACCCTGTGTCCAGGGTTTTGGAGGGGAGCGGCATTGAACTGGGGGCTCAGAACATGCATCCCTCAAAGGAAGGGGCCTTCACCGGGGAGGTGTCGCCGGTCATGTTGAAGGAGGCCGGCTGCCGATATGTTATTCTGGGACATTCCGAGAGAAGGCAGTACTTTGGGGAAACCGATAAGATTGTTAATGAAAAGGTGCTGTCAGCTCTGGAAAACGGCCTTTTGCCCATTGTGTGCGTGGGTGAGGTTTTATCCCAGCGGGAGGCCGGCCGGACCGAAAAGGTTGTGGAGGGTCAGATAAGGGGTTCCCTGGCCGGTATTGGGGCCGAACAGGCCAAAGAGATTACCGTCGCCTACGAGCCGGTCTGGGCCATCGGCACCGGGCGCACCGCCTCGGCGGAGGACGCGCAGCAGGTAAACGGCCTTATCAGGGGCCTGCTGGGGGAAATGTTCGGCCGGGAGGCGGCCGGGCAGATAAGTATACTGTACGGCGGAAGCGTCAAGCCTGATAATACCGCCGGCCTGATGGGACAGCCGGATATTGACGGCGCCCTGGTGGGAGGGGCCAGCTTGGATATTAAAAGTTTTACCGCCATTATCCACGCCGCTGCGGGAGTTTAATACATGTCGGGAATTAGGAAACGGGAATTGGGAATCAGGGATTGGGGGAGAATCCAATCCTTCACCAATTCCAATGACCGATTCCTAATGCCCAATTCCTGACCCGGGAGGAAAACATATTGACTAAATTCACGGGACCTCTTGTACTGTTGATTCTTGACGGCTGGGGGCTGAGCGGCCAGGTACGGGGTAACGCCATAGCAATGGCCGACACGCCCAATATGAAAGGCTTCTGGGAAAATTATCCCCACACCGCCCTCAAATGTTCAGGGGAGGATGTGGGCCTTCCGGAGGGGCAGATGGGCAATTCCGAGGTGGGCCACCTGAACATGGGGGCGGGAAGGGTGGTTTACCAGGAGCTGACCCGGATAACCAAGTCAATAAAGGACGGCGATTTCTTTAAGAATGATGCATTCCTGGGCGCGGTGGACCACGTTTCCAAAAACGGCGGCGCGCTGCACCTGATGGGACTTCTGTCCGATGGAGGTGTGCACAGCCATATCAGCCACCTGTTCGCGCTGCTGGAACTGGCCCGGGGCCACCGCCTGGAAAAGGTGTATGTGCACTGCTTCCTTGACGGCAGGGACGTGCCTCCGGACAATGCCCTGGAATACATAGAACAGCTGGAGCAAAAAATAAAAGAGTTGAAGACCGGCAGAATAGCCACGGTGAGCGGGCGCTACTACGCCATGGACAGGGACCGGCGCTGGGAACGCACAGAAATGGCCTACAGGGCGCTGGTGGGCGGCCGGGGGCTAAGGGCCAAATCGGCCGAAGCGGCGGTAAAAGAATCCTACGGGAGGAATGAGACCGACGAGTTTGTAAAGCCCACCGTCATTGAGGACGGTGACGGCAACCCGGTGGCCGTGGTAAAGGACGGCGACGCCATTGTTTTTTTCAACTTCCGCCCGGACAGGGCCAGGCAGCTGACACGGTCCTTTGTAGACGCCGATTTTCAGGGATTTGAGCGGGAAAAGATAAAAGACCTTTATTTCGTGTGCATGACCCAGTACGACAAGACCATCGAGGCCCCGGTCGCCTTCCGGCCCCAGCTTTTGAAAAACACCCTGGGAGAGGTGCTCGGGGCGGCCGGAATAAAGCAGCTGCGGCTGGCCGAGACGGAAAAATACGCCCATGTCACCTTCTTTTTCAACGGCGGGGTGGAGCCCCCCAACCCGGGAGAGGAAAGGATATTGATCCCCTCCCCCAAGGTGGCCACCTATGACCTGAAGCCTGAAATGAGCGCGCCGGCTGTGACGGAGGAACTCTTGGGACAGCTGGGCTTTGACAGGTACCGGGTGATCATAGTAAACTACGCCAACCCGGACATGGTAGGGCATACCGGTGATATGGGAGCGGCGGTGAAAGCGGTTGAGACCGTGGACCGGTGTCTGGGCAGGGTTGTTTCGGCAGTGCTGGAGAGGGACGGGGTGGTCATTATAACCGCAGACCACGGCAACGCCGAGATTATGGAGGATGACGAGGGGAATCCGGTGACCGCTCATACCACGGACCCGGTGCCCTTTATACTGATCAGTGAAAAATTCAAGGACCGGGAGCTGAGACCGGGCAGACTTGAGGATGTGGCGCCCACCATGCTGGAGTTGCTGGGCATGGAAAAGCCGCCCCAGATGACCGGAAGCAGCCTCATCCGGCCGGCTAAAAATATCTGAGGAGGGGAAAGGATGTCTACCACCATTATTGACATTTTTGCAAGGGAAATACTGGACTCCAGGGGGAATCCCACCGTTGAGGTGGACGTGGTGCTGGAAGACGGCACCATGGGGCGGGCTGCCGTTCCGTCCGGGGCCTCAACCGGGGCCTACGAGGCCATCGAGCTGAGAGACGGTGACCCCGGCCGTTACTTGGGCAAGGGCGTGCAAAAGGCGGTGGATAATGTAAATAACATTATATCACCGGAGCTTATCGGCTATGACGCTACTGAGCAGGCTGTTTTGGACGCCGCCATGATCGAGCTGGACGGCACACCCAACAAAAGCAAGCTGGGGGCGAACGCCATACTGGGTGTTTCCCTGGCCGCCGCCAAGGCAGCCGCTTCAGCCGTCGGCCTTCCATTATACCAGTACCTGGGCGGGGTCAACGGAAAGGTGCTTCCGGTGCCCATGATGAATATTCTCAACGGCGGCAAACATGCCGACAATAATGTGGACATACAGGAGTTTATGGTGATGCCGGTGGGCGCCTCCAGTTTCAGGGAGGCCCTGCGCATGGGGGCCGAAGTTTTTCACAACCTGAAAAAGGTTCTCAGTTCAAAGGGAATGAGCACATCAGTGGGTGACGAGGGTGGATTCGCCCCCAACCTGGGCTCCAACGAAGAGGCCCTGGCGGTTATTGTTGAGGCCATTAAAAAGGCCGGCTACAAGCCGGGTGAGGATGTGGGCCTGGCCCTGGACTGCGCCGCCACGGAATTATTCAAGGACGGAACGTACACCTTTGAGGGCGCCTCAAAAACGTCCGGGCAAATGGTGGACTACTACGCCGGGCTGCTGGAGAAGTACCCCATTCTCTCCATTGAGGACGGGCTGGCCGAGGACGACTGGGACGGCTGGAGGGATTTAACCGTAAGGCTTGGCAAAAAGGTGCAGCTGGTGGGGGACGACCTGTTTGTCACCAATACCGAAAGGCTGTCCAGGGGCATCAGCGAGGGGGTGGCCAATTCCATCTTAATCAAGGTCAACCAGATAGGCACCCTCACCGAAACCCTTGATGCCATCGAAATGGCCAGGTGCGCCGGATACACCGCCGTGGTCAGCCACCGCTCCGGGGAGACGGAGGACGTCACCATAGCCGACCTGGTGGTGGCCACCAACGCCGGCCAGATAAAAACCGGCGCCCCCTCCAGGACCGACCGCGTGGCCAAGTATAACCAACTGGTCAGGATTGAGGAGGAACTGGGTGGCGCGGCCATCTACAGGGCTTCATCCATCCGGAGGCGGTAATTGGATGCTTATACTGAGTGAATTGCGGGTCGGAAGTCAGGAGTCAGAAGTCAGAAGTCAGAAGGGGTTTGGGTATTCTTTATATGTAGGGGGACATTCCTCCAGCCCCGGTAGTCAGGCTCTAAATAGAGGTTTGTCCCCTTTACTTGTTTGTCCCCCTACCTTGTTTGCATTTACAGAGTGATTTGTCGGAAAGGCTGTAGTTCAAAAATAAAGCCTGTCTAATTGTCAATTAATGTAGGCCATGCTATAATAACTTTTATATGGGATGGTAGAGGGGGTGAAGTCTGTGCTTAAAGGCCTGGTAACCGCCCTGCACGTATTAGCGGCCTTGGCAGTAATAGCAGTAGTTTTGCTTCAATCGGGCAAAAGCGCCGGACTGTCCGGTACCATTGCCGGCGGCGCCGAGACATTTTTCGGTAAGAAAAAAGGATTGGACGAGTTGCTGGGCAAGGTTACTATCGGGGTGGGTGTTCTGTTCGCGTTGACGTCCCTGGTTTTGGGCGCGCAGCTCGTGAGCAGGTAACCCGGTTTTCAGGAGTCCTTATAGTTTATACCCAGGAAAAAAATAAGTGGGGAAGAGGAGGGTTTAGTTAGTGGAGAATTTGACATTGGCGTACTATGCTGCCGGTGCAGGCGCAATTGCGCTTTTGTTTGCCCTGGTCACACTTCTTCAGGTCCTCAAGGAGAGCATGGGGACGGATAAAATGAAGGAGATCTCCCTGGCAGTGCAGGAAGGCGCCATGGCTTACATGAACCGCCAGTATAAAACGCTGTTTCCGTTCGCCCTTGTAATTTTTGTAATTCTTTGGGCCGCCGGGTCTTTCGTTGTTCAGAAACCCGGATCTCACCTGCCGGTGGGCGCACCGTCGGCAATTTCCTTCCTGGTTGGCGCGATTTGTTCCGCCATCGCCGGATACATCGGCATGAACAGCACCACCAAGTCCAACGCCCGTACCGCTGAAGCCGCACGCAGCCATGGCCTCGGCAAGGCTCTGCAGGTTTCCTTCCGCGCCGGCGCCGTTATGGGACTGTCGGTGGCAGGACTTGGTCTGCTGGGAGTTTCTGTTCTGTTTATAATTTTCAAGACACCGCTTATCATCAACAGCTTTGCTTTCGGAGCTTCGGTAATTGCGTTCTTCGCCAGGGTCGGCGGCGGTATCTACACCAAGGCCGCTGACGTGGGAGCTGACCTGGTGGGTAAGGTTGAGGCCGGCATTCCCGAGGATGACCCCCGCAACCCCGCCACCATCGCCGACAACGTTGGTGACAACGTCGGTGACACAGCCGGAATGGGAGCCGACCTGTTCGAATCTTATGCCGCAACCACCATCGCAGCCATGCTGATTGGTAACACCCTGTTCGGTTTCCCGGGTGTTGTCTTCCCGCTGCTGGTTGGAGCAGTGGGCATTATATCCGCTATCATCGGAACCTTCACCGTACGTACCAGCGAGGGTGGAAACCCGCAGGCCGCCCTTAACGTGGGCCTGTGGAGCACAAACCTTCTTACCGCTATCGGCACTTACTTTGTTGCCAAGGCCATATTCCCCGCCACAGCCACCATCGTGCTGAACGGCAAAGATACCGGCGTGGCCTTTGGAGGAGTCTCCTTCGGTATATTCATGGCGGTTTTGGCAGGTCTTGTTGTCAACGTTCTCGTGGGGTACCTCACAGAGTACTACACTTCCCACGCCAAAGAACCTACCAGGAGGATTGCCAATGCCTCCAAGTCCGGCCCGGCCACCAACGTTATTCACGGCCTGGCTGTCGGTATGGAGTCCACATTCATTCCCATGCTTGTATTTGCAGGCGCTATTTACTTCTCCTTCTGGGCGGTACAGACAAACGCTCCTGCCGGCCAGGGCTTGATGTGGTCCATTTATGGTATAGCCATGGCTGCCATGGGCATGCTGTCCACCGCCGGGATGGTTGTTGCCATGGACTCCTTCGGACCTGTTGCCGACAACGCCGGCGGTATCGCCGAAATGGCCGAGCTGCCCAAAGAAGTCCGTGAAAAGACTGACAAACTGGACGCAGTGGGTAACACCACCGCTGCCATTGCCAAGGGCTTTGCCATCGGTTCCGCAGCCCTGACCGCTCTGGCCCTGTTCAGCGCCTATGTTGACGGTGTCAAGCACAAGTTTGCGGAGCAACTGCCCAACGGACAGTTTATTGTTAACATGACCGAACCCATGGTTCTGGTTGGAATATTCATCGGCGGCGCCGTGCCGTTCCTGGTTGGCGCCCGCACCATGCGCGCCGTTGGTGACGCCGCATACGGCATGGTGGAAGAAGTTCGCCGCCAGTTCAGAGAAATACCCGGCATCATGGAAGGTACAGGCAAGCCTGACTATGCCCGCTGCGTTGACATCGCCACCAAGTCAGCCATCGGCAAGATGATCTTCCCCGGTGTCGTGGCTGTCACAGTGCCCATCCTGGTAGGCTTCCTCCTGGGCGCCAAGGCTCTGGCCGGATTCCTGGGCGGCCTGACCACCACCGGTGTTCTGCTGGCCCTGTTCCTGGCCAATGCCGGCGGTGCATGGGACAACGCCAAGAAATGGATTGAAGCAGGAAACCTGGGCGGCAAGAAGATTGACGGCAAGCCCAACCCGGTTCACCAGGCTGCCGTTATCGGCGACACCGTCGGTGACCCCTGCAAGGACACCTCCGGTCCTGCCATGAACCCGCTGATCAAGGTTGCCGGAACCATCTCCCTGATCCTTGGTCCGCTGCTTCTCAAACTGTAATAAGCAAGCAAGATAATGGAAAAGGAGCCGGGTCTTTTGACCCGGCTCCTTTTATGATCTAAAAATTAGAGTAATTAATACAAATGCCAGTTATGCGGTGGCGGTTTCCATGCCGCCCCGTGACCCCGAATTTTCCCCGCCCCCGCCCATGCTAATTTTTCTTCTAATCAGATTCCGGTTCCAACAGCATTCAGAAGGTCCAGTTTGCTCCCGATGCGCCAAACATCACACCGGACGGAGGGGAATACAACTCTGTACAGACAAAAGGGTGAAGGCGGCGGTGTATGATTTGGGGACGGGGCTTTGGAGTGGGACCACCACAGCCGCCTTCAGGGTTGGAAGTAGCGGAGGAGGGGGCTCATCCCCGGCGACCCCGACCACTGTCAATAAGCCCCGGGTTACTGCGCCCCTGGTGGCCACAGTGCCGGCCACCGGCATCACCTTGACCCAGGCTGTCTTAAACGGCAGCATCATAAGCACCGGCGGCGCTACCTGCATCAAAGCGTTAGCGCCCTATGGAACAACGGCTATCGTTCATCATATTGGTATAGTCGCCGGGATTACCTTCGTGAATTATTTTAAATTTCTTCTGCTACCGGGGTTCCGCTCATATTTAACAGAATTAAGGGGTGTTCGCGGTCTATCCATATTACTTCTGTTTCTGTTATACTTGCCCAGTCCCTGAGCGGCAGCCAAAACTCAAATGCGTTGTTTTTAAGGATTAATGGCGGTTCGGACAATATGTATTCCGAGCCGTTTATGCTTGCCCGGGTGGTTCCTTCTCTAAAGTTGACCAGTTTACCGTTGACCAGTATGGTTAAACTGCCGTCCTCTTCCTTTTTAAAGGGGTGTTGCAGCATATCGCCCAATTGTTCAGTTGATACATAAGAGGTGTCGCCTTTAACCAGGGCGGTTAGGGTATCCTTTTCAATGTTTTCCCAAAGGTTGGCGCCTGGTTTCTTCCTTAGTACCGCAACTTCCACTTTTTGAAGGGGTTCTTTATATATGAGCTCGGCGGTCAGGAGGCGGCCATCCGATTCTTCCATAAGTTCAGAGTATATTGTCAGGGGATAGGGGCTGGTGTTTTTGAATTTCAGGTCCACCTGACCCCAGGAGATTTGAGCGTCATCGCCGTTGGGGGCATAGTGGACCGGCAGGGAGTGGGGGCGCCTTTCCAGTATCTTAAGACCGGCTTTTGTGGCGGCCTGATACAGTGCGGTGGACATGCGGCAGATTCCACCTCCCACATCGGGCTTTTCCCAGATGTTTTTTCCTGTAATAAAGCCCCTGGAGGTGGTTCTTATCCCCACTACCTTGTTAAAGGAGAATACATTGCCTGGTTCCAGGGTCAAGCCGTTTATATATTTTGCCGCCACCCCGGCGTTATAGACATTTTCGGATTCTCCCAGTGAATATGGGAAAAATATTGAGCTGGAAGACAGCACGCATTCATATATATCTGAGTCTGAACCTTGAAAAGGCCTTATTTTAACAGGTGCTGCCTTGTCCAGATCAATGGCCTGAAAATTGCCGCCCGGCGGGCCTATAAGTATTGAGCCCGTCTCTTCGTCCCATTTATGGGAGTATCTCAGTGCATCCGCAAACGGCCCTGCTGGCAGAAAAATATAATCGCCTCTGAGTGTGGGAGCGCAGTCCATGAGCTGGACCTTATCATTTATATAAAGAAAATTGCTGCCAACAACAAGCCGCACCCTTCCACGGGCGGTGTTTAATTCAACGCTTTTGTCTTCCTGGTGCCAAATAATTCCTTTTTCGTTAATTCCCAGGGAATAAGCCAGGTAACGCAGGGGGATGTATACCTGGTTGTTTTCAATAAAGGGTTCCGCATCCATCCGGTAAACTGTGCCCGAAACACTGTATATTGATCGGTGGACCTTGAAAGTTGCAGTATTTTGGGCAGTGTTTTGAGGGGAGGCGAGGGCCGCGCGAGAAAAAAGAAGAATAAAAACAGATGTAAAAACAATGGGGAAAAACTTTTTCATAGTTATGAATGCCTCACTAAAGACGATAATTATTGTTTAGTTAATCAGTTTTTAAGTAATAATTAAATTGTTTACTTAGTCAAGTATAACAATGTCTTCATTAATAAGATCGCCAAGTAATTTTAAGCCATTTATTATGATACCAAATGTGACAAATGTTGTCAATTAATATAATGGTTTGGCGTCGCTTATTGCATAGTGCCGGGATTACCTGCGTTAATTTTTTAAGCGCTACCTGAAGATTCTGTCAAGCTCCGCGGGTAGTCCTTCAAAAATGCAGTATTGTGCCGTCTCTTATTTTCTGCAAGTGGTATTGCTGCTGATGTCCTTGTCTTCAAAATGATAAACTGTCACTTCCCTGTTGATGGGGTTTACAATCCAGACCCCCATGCCACTTTTAAAAGTGGCACCATAAAGGATGAAAAAGCAAGATGGTTTGGGGACGCTTGCGGGCAGGGGGAGTGTTAAACCCCGGCTGCATCATCTCCGGCTGCAACAGTCTCTAAACTCGGTCGCCAAAGGACTGTCAACCGCCTTCGAAAGTCGCGTCCAGCTCCTCTCAGGCTTTTGGCGGCGTCCAGCCGCCAAATTGTCAGTCCTTGGGCTCGGTCGTTAAGAGACTGTAGCAGCCTCCGATAAATTCCGCCCGGGGTT
>JBMOPF010000082.1:0-2025 GCA_049325075.1 Bacillota bacterium
GGCGGCACTGTCCCTGGCGAACCAGGGATTCAGGACTGCTCTGGTTGAAAAGGAAGGGGTTCTGGGAGGCAACCTCAATATCATACGCTACACGGCTAACGGTGAGAGCACGAATAGCATCCTGGCCGAATTGGAAAAAAAGGTTTCCAACAGCCCGCTGATCGATGTGTATCTGAACTCCAGGGTTAAAGCGGTGGAGGGCTACCCTGGCAAATATACCACCGTTATAGAAACTCCCCGGGGGAATCTGGAAATAAACCACGGGGCGACCATTATCGCCACCGGGGCCCCGGCAATAAAACCCAGCGAGTACCTGTACGGAAAACACCGGCGTATATTGACCCAGAGCGAACTGGAACACATGATCTGGAACGGGGAAGCTGGCGGCCTAAGGCAGGTGGTAATGATCCAGTGCGTGGGATCCCGGCAGGAGAACCACCCGTACTGCAGCCGCGTGTGCTGCACCCAGGCTGTTAAAAACGCCCTGCTGATCACCGAAGCCAACCCGTCCTGCACCGTATACATACTGTACAGGGACATGAGGACTTTCGGGCTCAATGAATCACTCTACACCGAAGCCAGGCGGAGGGGGGTGATTTTTGCGAGGTACAGTCCGGATAAAAAACCGGAGGTAATTCCAGGCCGTGATAAAGTCAGGGTGTTGTTCGAGGACCGCATTCTGCAGGCGAATATCTCGGTGGAAGCCGACCTGCTGGTCCTATCCGCGGGAATTGATGCTAATGGTCAAAACCATGAAATCAGCCGCCTGTTCAGGGTGCCGGTCAATGCCGACGGCTTCTTCAGCGAGGCCCACGCCAAGCTGAGGCCGGTGGACTTCGCCGGGGAAGGCCTTTACCTGGCCGGCCTCGCTCACGGCCCGAAGCTCCTGAAAGAAGCTATCGCCGCCGGCAACGCGGCGGCTGTACGGGCTGCCGCCCTGCTTTCAAAAGACGATCTGGAAAGCCTGCCCAATACCGTATTCGTTAACCCCAGGCATTGCCAGGGCTGCGGAATATGTGTAAAAACATGCCAGTACCAGGCCAGGGAGATTGACCCGCTCACCCGTGTGGCCAGTGTCATCGACGTTATCTGCCGGGGCTGCGGGGCCTGTGCGGCCGCCTGCCCGAGCGGGGCCACCATCCACAAGACTTTTGAAAAGGCTCAAATGCTATCGGCCTTGAACACTTTTTAAGATGCGAAAAATGGAGGAGGGAACTTATTTCCTTCAGTTCCCTCCCCATTGCACCTGCTCTCTCCTCTCCCGCCGGCTACTGGCCGCCAGGCGGCCCCTTCCCGCAGGTGAAAAGCGCCTGCCCGCCGAAAATACAGTCATCCGCCTGCAAATACTTCAGGCTATACCTTTTAAACATCAACCCGGAGTTCAGTATTTTTTCAATTATTTCATCGGGACCGCTAATACTTTTATTTACCAGAATAAATGCCTGCCTGCCGGCCGAATCCAGTAAAGCCAGTTCGACCCCCGGAATAGACCTGATAATAGACAACGCCTGATTTTGGGAGCGGCTTCCGGTAAGAAGCTCTGTCAGCCTTAACATTACCTGTTTGGACATGCGGATACCCCTGAAAACAGATTTTAATCAAGCGGGTTGTTCCTGCGTTGCGCCAAACCTGCCGGGATTCGATATTGAAGCGTCATAATTCCCGTTATGTTATTATTTTTTAATAACCTTTTCTTAAAGTATTTCCATTGCCGCCCGGCCCCCCCGCCCGGTTGTGAAAATTTCTCCCCGCGTGCGGGCCGGGCGGAATCCCTGCCAGCGGGGACAATCCTGCAGAATGTCGTGCTGCCGACCCCGGGCGCCCATTGGATCACCGTCCCCGACCTCACCCAGAAACTTTATACAGCAACCTCTTCCGCGCCCGGTCAAAGGCCCCTTGCCCCGGGGGCCCGTTCCGCTGAAGCCTGGCATTAAACTCCCTCCTTTCTTTTGTTTTCAACCTTCCCGGCCCTGCCCGGTTCCCCGTGAGGACGTCGGAAACACAGGCTCTGGTTCAAAATTCTCA
>JBMOPF010000083.1:0-28891 GCA_049325075.1 Bacillota bacterium
AAGGACTGCCGGGAATTCTGAGTTCTGAGTTTTCATAAAAGGAATGCCCATAATTCTGGCTTCTGGATTCTGGATTCTGGCTTCCGACAGCATAAGCATCTCAGTATAAGCTATTTTCAGGGTAGTTAGATTTATTTGCCCGTCAGGGCTTTGTCCACAACTGTCATGGCCTCTGCCCGGGAGGCATTGTCCGCGGGCTTTACCAGGTTGCCCGGATATCCCTTCATGATGCCTTTCTTAACAGCTTCCGCGATGGAGGCCCTGGCCCAGCTTGAGATGCCGGCGTTGTCGGCAAACGGGGTTTCCCGGCCCCCCGGTTTAAGCCCGGCGGCCTTGCAGATCATCACTGCCATCTGCTCGCGGGTAATCAGGTCGTCCGGGCCGAAGGCAGTTTCGCTGTATCCTTTTACAATGCCCGATGCGGCCGCGGCCGCGATATAATCCCCGGCCCAGTGCCCGGCGGTGTCGCTGAAAACTTTACCGCCCTGTTGCCGTATATTGAAGGCCTTTACCAGCGCGGTGGCAAATTCAGCCCTGGTGATGTTGCTGTCCGGTTTGAAGGTTCCGTCGGGGTAGCCCTTGATATATCACAGCAGCCGGTTAACATTGGAAAGAACACCGGCCGGGCTGCCGCCCCGCTGGATCTCGGAACGCAAAAGCCCCATCACCGCCGGCATAAGGAGGGCCGCAGGCATTCCTTTGCCGGTCGCGTCGCCGACAGCAACGCCGAAGCGGCCTCCGGAAAGGTTGAAAAAATCAAAAAAGTCGCCCCCCACATGACAGGATAAGCCGCATCTCCCCCGGTTTTTTTAATTGCCCCGGCCGGTCTTTTTCAGCGGTCCCGCATATTTCACGGGCAGCCAGGCGAAGGCCCAGGGGCCATCCGCCCAGGTCCCGCCAGATCCGTCCCGCAGTGGTTTTATCCAGACCGCAGTTCAGTTCCTGAAACAGTTGGATAATTCTTTAACTTAAAAAGACCGATCAGGCCCCTTAATACCAGCTGAATTATGGCGGCGCCTTCCCCGTCCCGCCTGTCCAGGTTGATCCAGAGGAAAGGGGATGCCTTTTTCCGGACAAGGCCGGCGGCCAGAGTGGTTTTTCCGTAACCGGCCGAGGCCACAATGGCGGTAAGGCGTCTTGCCGGTCCGCCGTCGGCCAGATCCAGCAGCCTGTTTCTGGGGATGGTGGCCTCCGGCTGTTCCGGCGGGCAAAATTTGTTTTTAAACCGGAAAGTGTTCATTAAACCCGGTTTCCTTCCGAAATATATAATATCGGGAATATTTCTTTGAGAAATGATGGTATTCCTTTATCTATTATTGTAAAATAATAGGTAATTCGACAAAATGCACTCCTTATTGGTCTGCTAATTTTTTGGGATTGGCAGGAACAGGCGCGGTGGGAAAAACCGGATTTTTCCGGTTGTTTTTTCCCGCGGGGGCCGGGAATTTATTTTGTTCCCCGGCTTTGCCGCAGGGCGATATATTCCTGCAGATGTTTATAAACCGACCTGATGTCCCCGGTGGGGGGGAGGCTTTCAACTATTTTGGCGATGAACCCCTTTTCGGTAACCTCCGAGAGGGTGTAGGGGAAATTTATATCGTAAACCCAGGAAAGCATCAGCAGTTTCCTGTCGTTGAGGTTTCTGATGTCGCTGTAGCTGCACCCCCGCCCGTGCAAAAGGTTGTCTATCAGTACGGGGGAGTACCCCTCGCTGTCCGGCAGTCCGGACTCCAGAAGCGGGTTTTCCTCCCGGTTGCGGCCTGAATAGTAGCCGGCCACCACGCTCAGTATGTCCAGTTTGTCGGCGTCGCGGACGAGCCTGGAAAACAGGAGGTGTCTTTCGCCTATATCCGGGGGCAGGTCGCAGACGCAGTGATACTCAATGGCCTTTTTGATCAGGTCCTGCTCCCCGGCGTCCAGGCAGTTCAGGACCTTTGCCCTCTCAAGTTCGCGCAGCCCCAGGAGGGCGTGGTTTTCCGACTTGCGGTCACTGAATGTTCTGTATTGAGTATATTGTCTGAAGCGGCCCACGTCATGAAAGAGGGCGATTGCCTCAGCCAGGAAAAGGTCGGCATCATTCAGACCGAGGGATTTTCCTATCCGTACTATGTTTTGGCAGACCCTGTGCGTATGTTTTTCTTTAAAAATTATTGCCGGCTGAATGTTGGCGTCGTCTGTGTAAAACTCTCCTACATATTGTTTGAACCAGTTGTGAAAGGAAAGTAGTTTTTCCCGGTCCAAAGGGTTTGCCTCCTTTCAGGATTGAAAATTAGTCTTTTACCCAGGTAATAATACCTCAATTTTCTATATCAGTAAAGGTGTTGCTGTTAATATTTTGAATCTGAACTTTCCTAAAAAGTCTTTGACACTGCAGGGCTATTAGGTTATTATCATTATTGGTTATGCCCCTGTAGTGCGGGAAGTGAAGGTTAAGTTTAAGATTCTGGATTGACCCCGCATACATCCGGCCGGAACATGGGCAACTCCTGGGAAAGGGGGTTGGGGGACAATAGGCGCGCCTTCGCTAATCGGGGCAATGCTCAGCAAAATGGATGACCAGGTTACCGCCCTTTACAGGGTGGGCCGCTATGCCGAGGCATTGAGGATTGCCGAAAAGGCCCTGCAAATGGCCAAACGCAATTACCACATAGATCACATCTATGTAAGGAACGCCCAGAATAACCTGAGGCTTCTTCATATTGCCCTGAAGAAACAGGCCGCTATCAGCGAGGCGCTGGCCGCGGCCCGGCCCCGCAGAAAAAAGATCCGCCGGGGCGGTGTTTCTTTGAGGGTGGCGCTGGTGTTTCTTTTTGTTCTGTCCTCCTTTACCTTTGACGGGCTGGTTGTTCAAAAGTTCCAAAGGCCTCAGACTGTTTCCGCCCAGGCGGCCCAGGGGGACGGCTCACCGGAATACAGGGTTGACGCCGATTTTTACCCCGATGAAAAGACGGTTTCCGGGGAAGAGGAAGTTTTATTCGCACTGGGGGAGGCCAAAAACGAGATAAAATTCAATCTTTACCTGAACCGGTACCGGGACACCGGCCTGAACGGCTATGAAATAAGGAAATATGCCATTGACAGGGGCATGGACAGCGGCCATATCGATATACAGCGGGTGTCGTACAATGGCGAAGCTGTTCCCTTCAGGGTGGACGGGGAGACGCTGACTGTTTCCCTGAAAAACGGCACTTTCTTCCCCGGTGAGCACACCCTGAAAATATGGTTCAAGGCCAAAGTGCCGTTTATATCCGACCGGGTGGGCGGGAACAGCGGGGGAATGTGGCTGGGCAACTGGCTTCCCACCCTGTCCGCCGGAAGGAGTTATCAGCCCACGGAAATTGGGGACCCCTTTGTCAACCTCTCCTCCACCTACGATGTCCGGTTTTCGGTGCCGGAAAAATACAGCCTGGTGCTGAGCAATACCGGCAGCGTCACTGAAAAGAACGGCAGGAGGTTTTACCGGGCCAGGCTGGAGAGGGTGAGGGATCTGCCGGTCTTTATAAACCTGGGCGGCTATGAAAAGGCGTCTGTAAAGGAAGGCCCGGTAACCATCAACTATTATTACACCTCATCCGACAGCCGCAAGGGCGAGGTTCTGGACGCAGCCGCCAGGGCAATATCCTTTTATGGCGGCCTGGCAGGGGAGTACCCCTGGGAGCAGCTGAACATTGTGGAAAATGACATGTACCTGAACGGGATGGAGTATTCAACAATGGTGCTGGTATCCACCAGGGCCTTGCATAATAATGCGTACAGTACAGTTTTCCACGAGGTGGGTCATCAGTGGTTTTACAATATGGTGGGTTCGGACCAGTATGCCGATCCCTTTTTGGATGAGGGGATGGTGGAATATCTCACCTCAATGGCCCTGGAAGACAGGGACCCCGGGTACTGGGAGGACTTCGGGGGGCTTGGCGCCGGCCTGAGTGATTTCAGGTGGTGGCAGCAGTACCGGGACGCAAACTACCACAATGGCTCCCGCTGGTTTGAAAGCCTCTGCCATGTCCTCGGGAAAGATGGTTTCAAGAGATTTGTAAAGGACTATGCCGATACTTACAGGTATGGCCTGGTGTCCCGGGAGGAATTCTGCAAGTTCACGGCCGGACACTCGGAGGGGCTGCCTGTAAAAGAACTGCTGAGCCATATAGACAACTGACCAGGAGGTAGCAATGGAATTCATACTGAATGGAGATCCGGCGGAGTATACGGATTTTATAAAGAATCACCCCAAGAGGCATTTTATGCAAACCATAGAGTGGTCCAGGGTAAAGGAAGAGTGGAGCAGCCTGTATTTTATCATCAGGGACGGGGGTGTTGTCAAAGGGGCCGGCAGTGTACTGCTGCGAAAGCTGCCGGTGGTGGGGAAAAACTTTATGTATTGCCCCCGGGGACCGGTGCTTGATTACAGGGATACCGAGGTGCTCGGTTTTTTTGTTGAAAAAATGAGGGAGATTTCAAAGAAGTACAATGCCCTGATGCTTAAGATCGACCCCGATATAGAGATTTCAGAAAAAGAGGTGGTGGATAACCTGTGGGGGGCAGGCTTTGTCCAAAAGCCCCAGACCCTTAATTTTGAAGGGATTCAGCCCAGGTTTGTCTCGCGTCTGGACATCACGGGGAGCCTCGATGACATCATGGCCGGGTTCCACCATAAAACAAGGTATAACATACGCCTTGCCGAAAGAAAGGGCGTTACTGTCCGTGTGGGGGACAGGCCCGACCTGGTGCGCTTTCAGGAGATCATGGAGGAGACCGGGCTCAGGGACCGCTTTGTGGTAAGGAGCCTCGACTATTTTGAAAAGATGTACGATGCCCTGGTGCCCCCCGGATATATGAAGCTGTACCTGGCGGAACACCAGGGGGAGATACTGTCCGGGGCCATAAACGTCACCTTCGGGAACGCCTCCTGGTATGTGTACGGCGCCAGCAGCAACACTCACAGGAACCTGATGCCCAACTACCTCCTGCAGTGGGAGATGATTAAGAGGGCCAAGGAGGTCGGGTGCACCCTCTATGACTTCCGGGGCATCTCCGGCGATCTGGACCCCTCCAACCACCTTTACGGGCTGTACAGGTTTAAAAAGGGATTTAACGGAGTCTATACAGAGTTTATAGGTGAATTCGATCTGGTTCTGAACAGGTTTATGTATAAATTGTGGGATGTGGGAATCCCCTTTGTCAAAAAGGTCCGTTCCAAAGTGATTCTGGCCAGGAAGAATATGAACAAGGAGCATGGGCGCATTGAATAAGTGGATAGAGGTGGACCTGAACAAACTGGAACAGAATGTCCGTATGCTGCAGGACTTTTTTTCAGTGCCCGTGATGGCGGTTATAAAGCAGAACGCCTACGGGCTGGGCGCGGTGGAAATGGGGCTTTTTTTGGAGTCCCTGGGGATAAAGCAGTTTGCGGTTACCAGTGTCAGGGACGGCATTGTTTTAAGGAACGGGGGCCTCAGGTCCACCATACTGGTTTATGCCGTTTCATACAGTGAGGAAAGTCAACTGGCTGATTTGTGGAGGTATAAACTCACTCCTTCGGTCTATTCCCTTGAGTTTGCCGAAGCGCTGAATAAATTTGCCACGGGTATGGGCCGGCCCATAGATGTCCATGTGAAGGTGGACACGGGAATGGGAAGGATGGGATTTTCACCGGCGGAGATGCTGGCGGCCGCCGAAAGGCTGAAGGAACTGGGCGGGCTCAGGTACGGCGCTATATTCACCCACTACAGCAACGCCTTTGAGAACAGCATGAATTATACCAGGCTGCAGATGGACAGGTTTATGGATCTGGTCAGACGGCTGGAGGACAGGGGACTTGTCTTTCCTGTCAAATACAGCGCCAATTCCATGGCTGCGCTAAAGTTTCCCGAAACCCACATGGACATGGTTAATATAGGGTCGGCCTTCCTGGGCAACAGCGTCATCAATCCGGAAGTGCCCCTTGTAAAGATTTACCGCTGCCGGGTGCGGGTGCTGCAGGTCAGAACTCTGGAAAAGGGAAGCTTTGTGGGGTACAGCAACACCTACAGGGCCAAAAGGGACATCCGGGTGGCGGTGCTTCCCATCGGCTATTCCGACGGCTTCGGGCTGCAGAAAAAAATTGATTCCTTCCGTCCGCTGGATTTTCTAAGGGAAATGTACCACCTGGTCCGGGTTTTCATTAAGCCCGGGGGCAGCGTGTTTTTCCGGGGGAGGCCGCTTAAAATCATCGGAAAAACCAGCATGCAGCTTTCGGTGGTGGAGATAGGTGATTTGCCCGTTCAGGCGGGCGACATACTGGATGTTGATCTCAATCCCCTGTGGGCCGGCGCCCTGGTTGAGAGGGTGTACACCGGGGCTGATTCCGCAGTGGCCGGTATGGACCGGATGCAGCGGGAGGCTGCGGCCACCACCCTTGATGATGGTGCTTATGCCGAGTGAATTCTCTGAGGTACGGGTGTGGAAGATCAACGAAAGCAGCGTCTGTGGAAGCCTTTGCCTGCTGGAAGACGGCTGAAAATGCTTGCATAAAGCCCGGATAGAATGTATAATAATCTAGTCTGAAAAATTAAATGTTCCTTTTTTTGATTCCGCGGAGAGATGGCCGAGTGGATGAAGGCGCACGCCTGGAAAGCGTGTGAACGGGAAACCGTTTCGCGAGTTCGAATCTCGCTCTCTCCGCCACAAATTTTTTTAATATTGGCCGTGCTAGACGGGGAGCTGGCGGTGCCCTGAACCCGCAATCCGCTGTAGCGGGGTTGAATTCCCGCCCCCGGGTTTGGCTTGTGGGGTCCGGCTCCTGTAAGGGGTGTTGACGGTTGGGTCTTGCGCGACGGAGTCTCTTGAACCGTGTCAGGTCCTGACGGAAGCAGCACTAAGGGATGTACTGCGGGTGCCGCAAGGGCGCCTGGCCTGAGCTACCTGCAGGGGTAACGCCCGGAAGTCATTATCCAAAGGTGGGTGCGCGGCCATAAATTTAACCAAAAGAGCCGTATCAGGAAAGAGGGATACAGCTCTTTTTTGGTTTATACCTTTAAGGGCTTATACTGATATGTTGATTCTGTCGGAGTGGCCAGAGGTGCATTTCCATCCGGTCGGAGAAGCCAAGATGCATTTCCGGTTGGTCGGAGAAGCCGGAGAAGCATTTCCGATTGGTCGGAGTCGGAAAATACAAGGAATACCCAAACTATTCTGAGTTCTGAGTCCTGAGTTCTGAGTTCTGACAGAATAAGCATATCAGTATGAGTGTTTGGGATAAAAGGAAATAACCCTTCTGCGGCGAAAAATAATATGAGTGGTTCTTGGGAGGTGCTTCGATGTCTTACCTGGCCCTGTACAGAGAATGGCGGCCCCGCAGGTTCGCGGAGGTGGTGGGGCAGGACCATGTGGTCAGGACGCTGGTAAATGCCGTCAAGGGCGGGAGGGTATCCCATGCCTATCTTTTCTGCGGCCCCCGTGGGACCGGTAAGACCAGTATTGCCAAAATACTGAGCAGGGCTGTAAACTGCAGCCGCCCCGTAGACGGTGAGCCGTGCGGCCGGTGCGAGATGTGCCTGGATATTGAGGCCGGGACCTCCATGGATGTTACCGAGATTGACGCCGCCTCCAACCGCGGCATTGATGAAATAAGGGACCTCAGGGAAAAGGTCAAATTTGCCCCGGCGGGGGGCGGGCACAGGGTTTTCATCATTGATGAGGTGCACATGCTCACCAATGAGGCCTTTAACGCCCTGTTAAAGACACTGGAGGAGCCTCCGGGGCATGTGCTGTTTGTGCTGGCCACCACGGAGCCGCACAGGGTTCCGGTTACCATTCTTTCCCGGTGCCAGAGGTTTGATTTTCGCCGCATAGGGGATGACCTGATAGCCGGCCGCCTCAGGGAAGTGGCGGAGGGGGCGGGAATCGAAATAGAGGCCGGGGCGCTGGAACTGATAGTAAGGGCGTCGGAAGGGGGCCTCAGGGATGCCCTGAGCATACTGGACCAGGCCGCGTCTTATGGCGGCAGCAGGGTTCGCGCGGATGATATTCACGGCATACTGGGAACGGTAAGGGAGGATTTGCTGAAGCACGTCGCCGCCGGGCTGATGGAGGGCCGGGCGGGGGAGGTGCTGGAACTGGTTGGTGATATTGCCGGCCAGGGAAAAGACCTTCGTGTCTTCCTGAGGGAACTGAACGGATATATGCGGAGGATGTTGCTTGAAAGGCTGGGTTCCGGCGAAAATGGGGAAGGGACAGACAGGCTGTCCCGGGCAATACGGAGCCTGTTGGGTACCGAACAGGAAATGCGCTGGAGCACCCAGCCCAGAATACTGCTGGAAGTGGCGCTGGTGAGCGCGGCGCGGCATATGGCCGGCGGCGGGGCCGGAGATGCGGGCGGCGGCGCACGGCAGGGTGATTTGCCGGCAAGGGTCATGGATATTGAGCGCAAGGTGGCCGATCTTGACCGGAGGTTAAGTGCCGCCCCGGAGGTTCAGCCGGCGGAAGAACCAAACCGGCGTGTTTTGGGGGAGCCGGTTCCGGTGCCTGCCTATGGAGGCGTTGAGAGGCCGGAGGCTACCGCCGCCGTTGTTGAGAATAAAATGATGGCGGCTGACCGGCAGGAGTATGTGGCCCCCGTGAAGGCCCCGGCGGAGGAAAAACCGGAAAAACAGGCCCGCGTAAGGAAGATGGAGACCAAAAACGAGGTTTCAGCGCCGGGCCGTGAAAGAGAAATAAACAGGCCGGCCGGCGAGGTTTTTAAAAAGATAGACAGCCGTTGGAATGACCTTTTGGAGCTGGCCAAAAAAATATATCCCAACATAGCCACCCACCTTGCCCAGGGAAAGGCCTGGCCGCTGGATGTGGACGGGGATATGCTGACCATAGCTTTTCCCGGGTCTGAGCCATACGCCCACCTGGCGGTCAGAATACTGGAAAGTGAGGCCAACAGGAATGAGCTGTCCGACTTGATTAAATCTGTTTTCAAGGTAAGCCTGCGTGTTCGTCTGGTGGAGTCCGGGGAGGAGCCCCCGGCCAGGCAGCAGCTGCAGAAAAGTGTGGCGGGCCCGGAGGACTTCGAGGCGCTGTTTGGGGAAGCCGGGGAGGACATGGATGACGATGCCGGCGAATTTGACTTTGATGAATAATTTATATATATTTGCAAATGCGGACCATATAAAAAAATAATGGTAGGAGGTATATGCAATGATACCCGGTGGCGGAAACATGCAAAAAATGATGAAGCAGGTGCAAAAGATGCAGGCCGACATGGCCAGACTTCAGGAGGAACTGGGCAATCGCACGGTGGAAAGCACCGCCGGCGGCGGCGCTGTCAAGGTGGTGGCCAATGGCCGGCAGGAGATTGTTTCCATTGACATAAAGCCTGAAGCGGTTGATCCGGAGGATGTTGAAATGCTCCAGGACCTGATTCTGACCGCGGTTAACGCCGCGCTGAAACAGTCCCAGGACATGGTGGCCTCAGAAATGGGAAAACTCACCGGCGGCCTTAACATACCGGGGCTGTTTTGATATTGCTTAGTGGTTATAAAAAGAACGTGCGTAATGGCATGCACGGCCCGATTGAACAGGGAGGTTTGAAGCGTGAACAGTGCCGGGGCGATATCCCGACTAATCAGTGAATTTGTCAGGCTGCCGGGCATAGGTCCAAAGACTGCCCAACGCCTGGCCTTTCATGTTTTAAACGCGCATCCCGAGGTGGCCGGGAGCCTTGCCCGGGCCATCATGGAGGCAAGGGAGAGTATCCGCCGCTGTTCGGAATGCTGCGACCTTACCGATCGTGACCCCTGCGCCATATGCAGCGACCCGGGAAGAAACGCCGGGGTGCTGTGTGTGGTGGAGCAGCCCAGGGACGTGCTGGCCATGGAAAAGGCCAGGGGATTCCGGGGCCTGTACCACGTTTTGCACGGGGCCATCTCCCCCATGGGGGGGATCGGGCCGGGTGACCTGACGGTAAGGGAACTGCTGCGGCGGCTGGGGGATAAAAATATCAGTGAAGTTATACTGGCCACCAACCCCAATGTGGAGGGTGATGCCACGGCCCTTTATTTGGCCAGGCTGATAAAGCCGTCCGGTGTAAAAGTGACCAGGCTGGCCCACGGCCTTCCGGTGGGGGCAAGCCTGGAATACGCGGATGAGATGACCCTCTCCAAGGCGCTGGAGGGCCGCCGGGAAATGGGATAGGCAAAAAGGAATATTATTCCACCCCCAATCATAATTAATTAATAGTTAAAAAAGAGGGGATGATGGCGGGTGGAGTGGAAAATAGCCTTTATGATCCTTACCGGGCTGTTTCTTTTGTTTATTATTGTCACCTTCATGCTAAAGCCTTTTAAGGTGCTGTACAGGCTGGCTGCCTGTACCTTTGTGGGAACGGTGCTGATTTTACTGGCCAACGTGGCGCTGGGGCAAATGGGTGTTTATATACCCCTGAACCCGGCCACTGTTTTAACGGTGGGAATACTTAAAATTCCCGGCGCCATTCTGCTGGTTGTCTTAAACTATTTTTACGCTTGATAATTTTTTTAGTATGGCATTTTTAATGATCTACAACGTGATAAGGTTGACTTTTTTCTATTTTGCAATATACTAAATAATAGCTTTTTTTAATAAGAAACGGGTTGCATGAGTTTGTGCACCCGGTTTTGTTTGTATGGGGTCGGATTTTAAATTCTGAAAATTATGGCACCAAGATATTAATTTCCGCCGGGGGCGGTGGAGGTGACTCTAAATATTTCTGGCCGTATAGTGGAAGCATATGTAGGGGAATATGCCAGCGGAAAAAGTGAGGTGGCCGTTAACCGGGCGCTTATGCTGTCCGGGGAGGGCAGGACAGTTACCTTGACGGACCTTGATATAGTTGAGCCCTGTTATACCCTCCGCCCTATAAAGGAGGAGCTTTCCGCCAGGGGGATCACTGTGCTGGCATGGGAAACCCGGGAAACCGAGGGGCTGGGCGAGGCGGGAAATGTTTTAAAGTCGGCAAACCGCTGGGCACTAAGGCGTCCGGGCGATATAATACTGGATGTGGGCTATGGTGTGGGAGGGGCGCGCACCCTTAATCTTCTCGAGGGCTCCCGGGATGACCCCGACCTCAGGGTGGTGGCGGTAATCAACGCCTCACGCCCCATGACCGGCACGGTTCCGGATATACTTGACTACGTCCGTGAGCTGGGCAGGGTGGACTTCCTTTTAAATAACACGCACCTGGGGGATGAAACCACCGTGGAGGTGGTTCAGGAAGGCGCAAGGTGTGTGGTGGAGGCATCGAAGGCGCTGGGCCTGCCGGTGCTGGCCACCACGGCTGTGGAGGAGGTCGCCTCCGCCATGGGTCCGCGGGACTGTATGGGCAATACAGTGTGGCCGATAAAAAGGTACATGCCCCGCAGTTTCTGGTAGCCCGGTGGCGATACACCGGCTTGATTATATTGGCCGGAGAAGTGTTTGACAAAAACCGGCTGACCGGTTTTGAAATAGATTTAGGAGGTGTGCCTGTTATATGCCAGAAAAACCGATCAAGGGGGAAAAGCGGTATTTTATGACCGGCAATGAAGTGGTGGCCTATGCCGCGCTGGCGGCCAACGCCGATATCATGTACGGCTATCCCATTACCCCCCAGAATGAAATCATGCACTACTGGACCAGGATGGCTCCAAAGTACGGCAAAGAGTTTCTGCAGACCGAGGACGAGTTGTCCGCCGGCTTCACAACGGTTGGCGGTGTCCTGGCCGGCAGGAAGTCCTTTACCGCCACTGCCGGGCCGGGGAATACCCTTATGCAGGAGCCCATTTCCATGGCGGAGGCCATGAGGCTCCCCATAGTGGTGGTTGTTCAGCAGAGAGGCGGCCCGTCCACCGCGACAGTTATTTACTCGCAGCAGGAGGTCACCATGACCACCATAGGCGGGAACGGTGAGGGCTTCCGCATAGTATACTCCACGGCAACCCACCAGGAGCTCTATGATTATACCATCAAGGCCTTTAACACCGCGTGGAAATACCGCTTCCCCACCTTTGTGCTGGGGGACGGCTACCAGGCCAAGATGAGGGAGTCCCTGACCATGTATGACCCCGAGGAAAGGGGCATTAAGCTGATTCCTCCGGAGCCCTTTGTGGGCAAGCCGGGTGTCCCCGGAGTCGACAGGCCGCCGGCCCAGTACCGCAATACCTACAATGTTGAGGAAGAGATTTACGAAATAGTCAAGGCCTACGCCGGCGAATTTGAGTCCATCTCGGCCGAGGTGGCCGAGTATGAAAGCCTGGCCGCCACCGAGTCCGACCTGGTGGTGGTATCGCACGGCGTTGTGTCCAGGGCGGTTAAAGAGGCTGTAAATGAGCTCAGGGAGGCCGGGGTGAAGGTTGGCTATTTCCGTCCCATTACTTTGCGGCCCCTGCCCGTCAAGGAGTTGAGGGAAGTGGCCGGCAAGGCCAAGGTGATGCTCATGGCGGAATCAGCCCAGGGTCAGCTTGCCCGCCTGGTAAAGGACGCAGTTTACGGGTGCACCGCCGATATGATTCCCCTGTATAAGCCGGGAATGGGCATAACCGCCGAGGAGGTCGCCTCCAAGGTAAGGTCAATTCTGGGCTAGCTAACCCTGATATATAAATTTCACGGCCGCCATTGGCCGGTATAGATGTTTTTTATTTGCATTGTTTTTGAGAAGAGATGTTGGCGCCTGGGAAGGGCGATTTTTAAAAAGCCTTTTCAGGATATTTGAATAAGGAGGCTTGGAATATGTCTGTGCAGTTAGCCATGCCTAAAAGCTGGCGGGTTGATACAAAGCCGCACAAATTCTGCCCCGGCTGTGGACACGGGCTGGTGCTGAAAGCCCTGGGTGAGGCCATTGACGAGCTTGGCATCCAGGACAGGGCGGTATATGGCTGTGATATCGGGTGCTCGCTTCTTTCGTGGGACTTTTTCAATGTGGATTCCTGTCAGACCCACCATGGAAGAACAACCCCTGTAATTACCGGTATGAAGAGGGCAAATCCGGCCCTGATAGGCATTGCCTACATGGGTGACGGCGGCGGCTATGCCATCGGCTCACAACACCTGGTGAACGCCGCGGCCAGGAATGAAAAGATTACCGTTATACTGGTCAACAATACCCAGTACGGCATGACCGGGGGACAGATGGCCCCCACCACCATGCCCGGGCAAAAGACCGAGACCAGCCCCTACGGAAGGGACCCGGAAAAGGCCGGCTATCCCACCCTGGGACCGGAGATGGTGGCCGCCATTACCAGGGAGGGCGCCTATGTGGCCAGGGGGACGGTGGCCAAGCCAAAGCAGGTGAAGGAATTTATCAAAAAGGCCCTGGAGAACCAGATTAACGGCCGGGGATTTTCCTTCGTGGAGGTTCTCTCCACGTGCCCCACAAACTGGAGGACGAACGCGGAAGAAACGTGGAATTTCCTGGAGAAGGAAATGACCAAATACTTCAAGGTGGGAGAAATAAAAGTGCCAGAGTCCCGGCATGAGGAGGGGAAATAATGGCAAAGGCGGTTAAAATCATTCTGGCCGGAGAGGGCGGCCAGGGTGTTCAGTCGGTGGCCCAGATTATTGCCGAGGCTGCCAACGAGGAAGGCCGGGAAGCCCTGTATATACCCAATTTTGGTGTGGAGCAGCGGGGCGGTGTTTCTGTGGCCTACCTGCAAATAGGGGATCAGCCCATCGGCTCCCCCAAGTTTCTTACGGCTGATATAGTTGTAGCCCTCAGTGACCGGGCTGTCTACAGGACAAGCCAATATGTGGGCCCGGACACCGTTTTCGTTTATGATTCGGGTATAGATGTTCCCAAGGAAGCCATACCTTCCAACGGAAAGAAAGTACTGGCCATACCTGCCCTGCAGGTGGCAAAGGATGAGCTGACGCCCAGGGTGTTCAACATAATTATCATGGGCGCCGTTGTAAAGGCCACCTCTGTTGTTACCGAAGACCGCGCCAAGGATGCCATTGAGAAGAAACTGGGCTACAAGTTTGAAAAGAATCCCAAGCTCCGGGAGCTCAATTACAAGGCCATAGACCGGGGATCCGAACTTGTTGCCGGTCAACTGTAGGGGGTGTTTTGATGACTCAAGCCTTTAAAGATATTTCCATCGAGGTGGAAAAGGGGTTATGGGCGGTGTTTCCTGGCCTGTGCAAGGGCTGCGGCCTTTGCATACAAAAGTGCCCCAAAAAGTGCCTGTCCTGGTCGGACGTGCTGGGAGTGTACGGGACTCCGTCCGTTAAAATAAACGACGAGTGCATTGCCTGCGGCATCTGCCAGACGGTATGCCCTGACTGCGCCATCAGCGTGGCCAAGAAAAAGGAAAGCAACTAG
The DNA here is from genome assembly GCA_049325075.1 of Bacillota bacterium. Taxonomy (GTDB): domain Bacteria; phylum Bacillota; class Desulfotomaculia; order Desulfotomaculales; family Desulfocucumaceae; genus BRHc4a. The sequence goes on from JBMOPF010000083.1 coordinate 14,297, forward strand.
ATTACATGGCAAAACTTATAACTCTGGAGGTTGTTGACATATAATCAACAGCCTCTTTTTATGATCAGAAAAATTATGCTATGCGGACAGACGGCCGCCTCAACGTCGCGCCCGTGCGCCGGTCCGGGCTGCCGGCACCGTTCCGTGCCGGCAGCCTGTCCGTACGGTTCTGTCGCCAGATAAAAACCTCCGGACATTCGCCCGATGCAAAAACATACCACTCCGTGTATTGTCGGTCCGGCCCTGGGTAAGAGTTGTAACCGGAGGCGTCCGGCGGGCATACTTTTTAATATAGCCTGTGGCAAATCGGTATCCGGGGAGGGTTGAACAGGATGTCCGGCCAAATTTTATCAGGCAGGTGCCTTTTTTGCGGTGAGCGGCCGGTTTTCGGCGGGATACTCCTCAGGGGCGGCATTATATGCTCCGCCTGTGAGTGGGACCTGGTAAACAGCCGCTGCGGCGACAGCCGTTATATGTACTACATGAACGGATTAAAGAGGATATGGCGCTGTCCGGTGATTTGACCCGTGGACGGAGAGCTGTTTTTCCTGGCCTGGCGCAATCTGCGGTGGGCCAATTCAATATCGGCCTTTATATATTTGAGCTTGGCCGGATCGATGCCTGTTTCGCGGGAAATCTCCATGTCTGTCAGTCCTTTTTTCCAGGATCTTATCAGCCTGACCACGTTGGTGCGGTATTTTTTGGACAGCGACTTTTCATCAATTTTTTCCCCAGACATTGGATCATCTCCTTTCCGGTCTGTTTTCCGGAGCCGCCGGCGGAACTCAAAACATTATATATTTAAAATAGTTTGCTTCGAGATAAACCAAATATTAAATTAAATATTGGAAAGAAAAAAATTTTTGGTATTATAAATTGAAAATAATAACCGTACTGACGCAGGTGTTTTATGGAATTCAGCAGCCAGAGGGAGGCCCCCCTCCTGGAGGCCTTGTTGGAGTATGCGGGAATATCACCCAAAAGGTTTCATATACCCGGGCACGGGGGAGGCGGGGGCGCCCCGCCGGAACTGGCCCGGCTTCTGGGTGAAGGTGTTTTTAACCTGGATGTTACCGAACTTCCCGGTCTGGACGATCTCAACTGCCCGTCCGGGGTTATTGATCGCGCCCAGAAGTTGGCCGCCTCGGCCTTTGGGGCCGACCGCAGTTTTTTTCTGACAGGGGGGTCGACCCTTGGGCTGCAGGCCCTTGTCCTGGCCTCCGGCCGTCCGGGGGACAGGCTTATACTCCCCAGGAACTGCCACCGCTCTGTGGTGGGTGGACTGATCCTGGCCGGGATTGACCCGGTATTTGTCAGCCCGGTGGTGGCGCCGGGCTTTGATTTTGCCGCCGGGACGCCGCCGGAAAGGATAAGGGCGGCTCTGGGGGAGCACCCCGGTGCCCGGGCGGTTATCTGCATTCACCCCACCTATTACGGGACTGTGGGGGATACAGCGGCCATTTCCCGGCTGGCGGGCTCACGGGGTATACCCCTGCTGGCGGACGAGGCCCACGGGTCACACCTTTATTTTCATCCCGGCTATCCCGCCGGCGCCCTTGAGTCCGGAGCGGATGCCGCTGTGCAGAGCTGGCACAAGACCGGCGGATCCCTTACCCAGTCCTCCGCGCTGCACCTTAAAGGGCCGCTTATGGACGGCGACAGGGTGTCTTCCGCCCTGCGCCTGCTCCAGACCAGCAGCCCCTCTTATATACTGATGGCCTCCCTGGATGCCGCCCGCAGGCAGATGGCGGTCAGCGGCAGGGAAATTTTCCGGGGGGTGCTGGAAAGGGCGCTTGAAATGAGGAGGGGCCTTTCCGAAATAAGGGGCATTGAGGTGCTCGGGCCGGACCACCTGGATGGGAAGGGAATTGTTGACTTTGACCCCTCCAGGGTGGTGGTAAGGGTGGGCGGCCTGGGCATCAGCGGGTATCAGGCTGCAGGCTGGCTGGCCCGGGAGCGACGTATTTATACGGAGATGTCCGACGCCAACAATATAGTTCTGGTGCTGGGTCCGGGTACAGCCAGGGAGGACTGCCGGGAACTGGTCGGGGCGATAAAGGATCTGGCCGCCAGGGAAGGGAATTGTTCCGGTAGAAGGTCTCCGGAATCAGGGCAAATTCCCTCTCCCAGAAGGGTGACAGGCCCAAGGGAGGCCTGGTTCGCACCCTCCCGTTCAGTAAGGCTGGAACAGGCTGCCGGAACGGTCAGCGCCCAGTGGTTGGCGGTTTATCCCCCGGGAATTCCGGTGCTTGTCCCCGGGGAGGAAGTAAGCGCGGAGATGGTGAATTATTTAGTGACAGCCAGGGAGAGCGGTGCCGGCTTCCAGGGGCAGGACGACCCGGAGATGCGGTTTTTGAGGGTGCTGTCCTCATACTGAGTGAATTCCGGGTCAGTAGTCAGGACTCAGAACTCAGGAGTCGGAAGGGGTTTTGATGGTTGTGGGCAGGGGACTGTTTATTGTATTCGAGGGCATTGACGGGACTGGCAAGACCACCCAGGCCGGCCTGCTGGCGGAGGCTGTTGCCCGGAGGGGGCACAGGGTGCTGGTGACCAGGGAGCCCGGGGGAACCGAACTGGGAGAGGCGCTGAGAAAAATACTCCTTTTTGGTTCCGAGCCCATCGACCCCACGGCCGAGCTGCTGATGTACGCCGCAGCCCGGGCGCAAAACGTTGCCCGGAAGATACTTCCGTCCCTGAGGGAGGGAATGGTGGTGATATCGGACCGGTTTTCCGATTCCACCTATGCCTATCAGGGGTGTGGAAAGGGAATTAGCGCCACCCTCATTGAGCAGGTTGGCAGCCTGTCAGGCATGGGATTGATTCCGGACCTCACCATTTTGCTGGACATGAGGCCGGAAAGGGCCCTGTCGCGGCTGAAGGGCCCGCCGGACCGCATGGAGGGGGAAGGGGCGGAGTTCCTGGGCAGGGTGAGAGAGGGTTTTCTGGCCAGGGCCGCCGCTGATCCCGGGAGATACCTGGTCTTGGATGGGGAAAAGTCCGAGGAAGAGCTGTTTCAAAGGGTTTTTGCAGCAGTACTCAAATACCTGGAGGCCTGAATCACGGTGATTTTTTTCAGGGACATTATAGGTCATGATGATATAATAAAGGGACTTAAAGGGGCTCTTAAATCCGGGCGGGTATCTCACGCCTACCTTTTTTCCGGGCCGGAGGGAGTGGGGAAGTATACCACCGCCATGGCATATGCCGCCTCGCTTCTTTGCAGCCGCCCGGTGGACGGGGACGGGTGCGGTGGGTGCGGGGACTGCCGCAGGCTGTCCGGCGGGGTTCACCCCGAGCTGGAGATTATAAGACCCGAGGGCGCAACAGTAAAAATCAGCCAGATACGGCAACTGGGGGGAAGTGTCAGGTTCGGTCCTTCTTCCGGCAGCCGCACCGTCAGGATAGTGGACGGCGCCGATCTGATGACCGCCGAGGCTGCCAACTCCATGTTGAGAATACTGGAGGAGCCTCTTCCGGGTGTGGTGTTCATTCTTGTTTCCTCCAAACCCCAGGCGGTTTTGCCCACCATTGTGTCCCGCTGCCAGAATATATATTTTGAGCCGCTGTCCAATGAGCAGCTGGTGAGGGGGATGTCATCCCGGGCGGGTGAGTCCGGGGAAAGGCTGTCCCTTGCCGCCGCCCTGGCCGGGGGAAGCCTGGGCCGGGCGCTGGGGCTGCTGGCCGGAGGGCTTGTGATGAGGGATACGGCCTACAGTGTAATCACCAGGCTGGACGGGGCCTCAATTGAGGAGGTGCTTTCCCTGGCCGGTGAGGTGGCGGAAAAAAAGGAGGATGTCGTCCCCCTTCTAGATTTAATGATCCTTTGGTTCCGGGACGTATTGTTGTATAATGAAACAGGCGGCACCGGGCACCTGATAAATTTTGACAGGATAAATGAGATAAAGGGTCTGGCCGGGCGTTACACCACCGGCCTGCTGATATTATTGATAGGATATATAAATTCCGCCAGGGATTCGCTGGCGGCCGGCGCCAATGTTCAGCTGACCCTGGAGGTGCTTTTTATACGGCTTGCCGGATTAGGGCCGGAGGAGGTTGCGTAACTGATGCCATATCAGGTAGTGGGAATAAGATTTAAAAAAGCCGGTAAGATATATTACTTTGATCCGGGGGATCTGGAGTTGGAGGTTGGCTGCGACGTCATCGTGGAGACCGCCAGGGGAATAGAATGCGGGGAAGTTGTGATAGCAAACACCGAGGTGGGTGAAGAGGAGGTTGTGGCCCCGCTGAAAAAGGTGCTGCGCAGGGTTACCGGCGAAGACAAAAGGGTTCTGCAGGAGAACCGTGAAAAGGAAAGCAAGGCCTTTCAAATCGGCCTGGACAAAATAACAGCCCATGGCCTGCCCATGAAGCTGGTGGGTGTGGAAAGAACCTTTGACGGAAATAAGATAATATTTTACTTCACCGCCGAGGGGCGGATAGATTTCAGGGAACTGGTCAAGGACCTGGCGTCGGTTTTCAGGACCCGCATTGAGCTGCGCCAGATAGGTGTCAGGGACGAGGCCAAGATGCTGGGGGGCCTGGGTTGCTGCGGGAGGGAGCTGTGCTGTTCCACCTGGCTTTCCGATTTTGCCTCGGTTTCCATCAGGATGGCCAAGGACCAGAACCTGTCACTGAATCCCACCAAAATTTCCGGTATCTGCGGCCGTCTCATGTGCTGCCTGAAGTATGAAAACGATACCTATGAGCTGGCCAGGGAGGAATTTCCCGATGTGGGCAGCAGGGTCATTACTCCGGACGGCGAGGGAAAGGTGACCGCCATCAATATTTTTAAAAAGACAGTGGCCATTGAGCTGAAGGAAAGCAAGGTCATACAGGAGTACAAGAACAGTGAAATAACCACCAAGGGGGGGAAGAAGGAGAATGACACATCCCCTGGGCCGGATGATAAAGCAGATAGAGTCCCGGATGCAGGACCTTGCTGCGGATCTTGCAAAAATTAGAAGGCATGTGCAGAACCTGGAAGATGAGAATGAAAGGCTCAGGGTTGAGCTGGCCAGGGCGGCAGGGCCGGTCGGAAGTGATCCCGCCGGGGTTGCCGCCGCTTCGGGGTCCCGCGGCATGGACAACCTGGTTAACCTTTATGACAGGGGCTTTCACATCTGCAATGATTATTTCGGGAGAGTCCGCAACGGCGACTGCCTTTTTTGCGCCGCCCTGATGCAAAAAGGAATGGCGGTGACCCCCTCTGAAGGATAAAGGAATACTTTACCTGTGCGCCACACCCATCGGCAATCTTGAGGACATCACCCTCAGGGCGATAAGGGTGCTCAGGGAGGTGGATCTGGTGGCCGCGGAGGATACCAGGCACACCAGGAAGCTTTTCAGCCATTTTGACATACATACCCCCCTTACCAGCTACCATGAACACAACAAACGCAGCAAGGGCCAGTTCCTCGTGGAAAAGCTTGAGGCGGGGGAGAGTATTGCCCTGGTTACCGACGCCGGCCTGCCCGGTGTTTCGGACCCCGGCGAGGACCTTGCTTCCCTGGCCCTGAGCCGGGGAATAACTGTAGTGCCGGTTCCGGGGGCCAGCGCTTCCCTGGCGGCGCTGGTGGTGTCCGGGCTGCCGGCGGCAAGGTTCTGCTTTGAAGGTTTCCTGCCGGCCCGGGGAAAATTGAGGCGGCAGCGCCTGGAGGAATTGAAAACCGAAAACAGGACACTGATTTTTTATGAGGCGCCGCACCGGCTTGTGGAAACACTGTCCCATTTTCAGGCCTCCTTTGGTGACATAAGGGTCTGTGTGGCCAGGGAATTGACCAAATTGCACGAAGAGGTATGGAGGGGCACCCTGAGTGAGGCGGTGGCCAAATTCGGGGAGCATCCCCCCAGGGGAGAGGTTACCCTTGTCCTGGAAGGGCCGGGCACGGCTACCAAACCGGTGGCCGGTGAGGAACCGGGCGCTGATGAAATTGCCGAGCTTGTACTTTCCCTTGAGAGCAGCGGCCTTTCACGGAGGGACGCGGTGAGGGAGATTTCAGAAAAAAAGGGGCTGCCAAAAAATATTGTTTATGCGGCTGTTCTCAAAAAAAACGAGGGGTAATACCCCCTCTCCCCTATTGCAAATATATTGATTATCTGACTTGTTATATGGCCTTTGAAATAGCCTGGGCCATATCCCGGGCGCAGTCCTTGCAAACTCTTTTGCCACGGTAGTCCTGCACATCGGCGGCGTTGCCGCAAAAGATGCAGGCAGGCTCGTATTTTTTGAGGATAATCTTTTCGTTATCCACGTAAATTTCCAGGGCGTCCTTCTCATCGATGCCCATGGTGCGGCGTAATTCGATGGGAATCACCACCCGACCCAGCTCGTCCACCTTTCTTACAATGCCTGTCGATTTCATTCTTCTCTTTCACCCCCTTGGTGCTACAAGTTTCGACACAAATATCATGACTAAATGGTACCAACGATACCATTAAAAGTCAATAGGTGTTCTAAATGTTGGATAAGAATACCGTGCAGGGTATTTTCCACCGGCAATACCGCGCGGAAACGAGCTTGACATACCAAAAGAAGACGGATAAAATTAGCTTTAACTGTAAAAATTTATATCAGTTCAAAGGCAATGAGGGAGAAGAGTAAGCCGGGTAATCCGTGCCAGAGAGCGGGGAAAGGTGAAAGCCCGCCGGACCAACCTGCCCAACATGGCTCCGGAGCCGGGTGTCGAAACGAAGTAGGCGCTGCCGGGTGAATCCCGTTAACATTCTTTTTGGCGGCGGATTGAGGTCCGCTGCCAGGAACCGAGGCCGCCGCCGCGAGGAGGCGCGCAAACTGAGGTGGTACCGCGGAAATTACCCCCGCCCTCTGATAAGGGCGGGGTTTTTGTATGGGAGGTCACAATGAATAAAACCTTTTATATTACCACACCCATTTATTATCCCAGCGACAATCTGCATATCGGCCATGCCTACACCACGGTGGCGGCGGATGCCTTTGCCAGGTTCAAAAGACTGACGGGCTATGACGTGTGGTTTCTGACAGGCACGGATGAGCATGGCCAAAAAATTGAAAGGGCGGCCCGGTCAAGGGGAGAGTCCCCCAAGGAGTTTGTTGATAAAATTGTGGCCGGTATCAAGCCTTTATGGAAAAGGCTCGGGGTAAGCAATAATGATTTTATCAGGACCACGGAGGAAAGGCATAAAAAGGTTGTTGCAGAATTTATGGAGCGGCTGTACAGGCAGGGGGATATATACAAGGCAAGCTACGAGGGCTGGTACTGCACCCCGTGCGAGACGTTCTGGATGGAAAGCCGCCTTGAAGAGGGGAACTGCCCTGACTGCGGGAGGCCGGTGGAACTCCTCAAGGAAGAAAGTTATTTTTTAAGAATGTCAAAGTATGCGGACAGGCTTCTGAAGCACATAGAAGACAATCCACAGTTCATACAGCCCGTATCAAGGCGCAATGAAATGGTCAGCTTTATAAAGAGCGGCCTTGAAGACCTTTGTGTTTCCAGGACTACATTTGACTGGGGCATAAAGGTTCCCTTCGATCCCAAGCATGTGGTCTACGTGTGGGTTGATGCCCTGACCAACTATATTTCCGCCCTGGGGTACGGGACTGAAGACGACAGCCTGTACAAAAAGTTCTGGCCTGCGGACATTCACCTGGTGGGAAAGGATATTGTGCGCTTTCACACCATAATCTGGCCGATATTGTTAATGGCGCTGGATCTTCCCCTGCCGAAACAGATTGTGGGACACGGGTGGGTGCTGCTGGACAGCGGCAAGATGAGTAAATCCAAGGGCAACGTGGTTGATCCCAACATTCTCATTGACAAGTACGGAGCCGATGCTGTGCGTTATTTCCTGCTGAGGGAAATGGGGCTGGGCACTGACGGCCTGTATTCCGAAGATGCCCTTATCAACAGGATTAACAAGGAGCTGGCAAATGACCTTGGCAACCTGGTAAGCCGCACCCTGGGAATGGCAGACAAGTATTTCAAGGGGGAGATAGGTAATCCGGGCCCCGCGGAGGGGCCGGATGACGAGCTTATCTCCCTGGCTGCCGGGATTCCCGCCGAGGTGGAGTCGCTGATGGAGAAGAGAGAATTGTCCAATGCCCTGGGGGTAATCTGGCGCCTGGTTTCCAGGGCCAACAAGTATGTTGACGAGACGGCTCCCTGGGCCCTTGCCAAAAATCCTGAAAACAGGGACAGGCTTAACACCGTTTTGTATAATCTTACAGAAGCGGTGCGCTTTATAACCATTCTGACGTCACCCTTTATGCCCAATATGGCGCCGAAGGTGTGGCCGCTGCTGGGTATAGAGGACAGGCCGGACCTGCATGCCTGGGAGTCCCTCACCTGGGGCAAATTCCCGGCCGGCGCGGTGGTGCGGCGGGGAGAGGCCTTGTTCCCGCGCATCGAGACCGAAGATAGAAAATAAATTTAGCTTTTAGGTATGAATTTCGGTCGGAATCCAGAATTCAGAATCCAGAAGCCAGACCCCCATGCCGCATAAATGCGGCACCATTGAAGGATGAAAATGTGTTCACTACTTATAAGGAATGCCCTACCATTCTGAATTCTGAATTCTGGATTCTGGATTCCTGACCCCTGATTAAATCAGTATAAGAATTTTCAGGGCAGAAGAGCCGGATATTTCTTGCTTGTTTATATTAACGGTAAATCAGGGAGACTGGGGCGGCAGGTTTGCCCAAAATATACATCTTGCAAATTATTCTGGATTCTGACTCCTGATTTCTGGATTCCGACCGAAAAGTATTGCCTATGAGCCGTCGGAGGTGGAATGCCTGAGATGATTCTGGTGGACACCCATGCGCATATTGATACGGAGGACTTTGACAGTGACCGGGACCAGGTATATGCCCGGGCAATTGAAAGCGGCGTGGCGGCTATTATAAACGCCTCTTTCGACATGGCCTCATCGAGGCGGTCGGTGGCGCTGGCCGGACGCTACCGGGGTGTTTACGCCCTGGTGGGGATACATCCCCACGATGCCGGCGGTGTGCCGGAGGATTATCTGGAAGAGCTGTCGCTGCTGGCGCGGGACCCGTCGGTGCTGGCCCTGGGTGAGATGGGCCTGGACTATTACCGGGATTTGAGCCCGAGGGAGGTCCAGCAAAGGGTTTTCCGGGAACAGCTGGCCCTGGCCAGGGAACTGGCACTGCCGGTGGTTATACATGACCGTGACGCCCACGGGGATGTTATGGAAATTCTTCGCAAAGACGGGGTTCCGGAGCGGGGCGGGATAATGCACTGCTACAGCGGCAGCTGGGATATGGCCCGGGAGTGCATGAGAATGGGATTTTACATCTCCATTGCCGGGCCGGTGACTTACCCCAATTCCAAAAGGCTGAAAGACATTGTCGCCAGGCTGCCCCTGGAGCGGATACTCACTGAGACTGACTGTCCCTATCTGGCCCCCCAGGTACACCGCGGCAAGAGAAATGAGCCTTCCTACGTAAGGTATGTGGCGGAGGAAATTGCCCGCATCAGAGAAATGGATGTCAATTTGTTTGCCGCCGCGGCGGCTGCCAATGCCGCGGAGATTTTCAATTTTAACGTACCGGGTACCTAAGTTACTAAGTTATTCTGCTGAATGTTATAGCCTACCGGGAATAACTTAGTAACTTATGCTAGGAGTGATGGCATGGAAACAAAGGGACTGTTGATAATCTTCACGGGGAATGGCAAGGGAAAAACAACGGCGGCCCTGGGTATGGCTTTAAGAGCCTGGGGTCAGGGCATGAAGGTGCTGATGATCCAGTTCATTAAAGGCGGGTGGGTCTACGGTGAGCTGCTGGCTGCAAAAAAACTGGAAGGCTTTAATCTAAGGCCTCTGGGAGAGGGCTTTATCAGGGGAGACCGGCAGAACAGGGAGGCCCACAGGCAGGCCGCCCAAAAGGCCCTGGAAGAGGCCGGGGCGGAGCTTTCTTCGGGCAATTGGGATATGGTGGTGCTTGATGAAATAATCTATGCTGCCGGTTTTGACCTGCTCAGGGAGGAAGATATTCTTAAAATTATTGATTTGAAGCCCCCGGCAACGCATCTGGTTCTGACCGGGCGCAATGCCCCGCAGTCCCTGATTGACCGGGCTGACCTGGTGACCGAGATGAAGGAGGTAAAGCACCCCTACGCACAGGGGATTAAGGCCCAGCGCGGGGTTGAGTTTTAAATTTATACCTGTTTTATGTGTCAAATACTGGCAAATGCCGCGGTATTTTTACTGTGGCTTTTTTTATGTGTTCAGAGACGGCGCCTCCCGGCAAGGCCATGTTTTGACCGGTTTTTTTTAAAAAATGGCATTGTTTTTATAACCGGTGAATATAATGGTCGTATCAGGCAACTTGCCATTTAATGTCGGTTGCCGGCAACCTCACTTTTTTATCGACAATACTTTTATGCTGGTTTTAGAAGGAAACGGGGGTAAAAGATAGAATACTATTAATGACAGCAGTGCAAATGCATCCTGGAAAGGGGAGAGAGAATGAAAATAGACAGAAAAACCCCGTTCATCCCTGTTGTTCGTCCGGTTTGGATTGTCACCTGTCTGGCCGTGCTGGTCCTGGCGGCAGGCGTGGTATTCGGTTTTACCTGGGCTGGAAAAACCGTCACACTGGTGGATGATGAGAAGGAAACCATCATCAAGACAAGGGCAGCCAGTGTGGGTGAGTTTTTGGAAGAGCAAAAAGTGCAGTTGGGGCCCAAGGACATAGTAACGCCCGATGTGTCTGAGGAATTGAATGATCAGTCAAGGGTTGTAATCAAAAGGGCGAAGAAGATAGTACTTGTTGTGGATAATGAACAAACCGAGTTCTATTCCACCGGGGAAACAGTTGGAGATGTTCTGGGGGAAAAGGGTGTTGTACTGAACGGGGAGGATATCGTCAGCCCGGGAATTGAAGAAAAAATAACCGGTGATACCGAAATAAGGGTGATAAGAGTCAGGACGGAAACGGAAGAAGTAACGGCGTCAGTACCTTATATCACCAGGCGTGAGTACAATTCAGAAATGTCCAGGGGAATCAGCAGGACTTTGAGCAGGGGCCGGAACGGGGAAGAAATTCAGACCTGGAAGGTTGTTTATAACGACAACCAGGAGGTAAGCAGAGTACTGATAGAGAAAAAGACCGTCAGCAAGCCGGTGGACGAGGTTGTCCAGGTGGGCACCGGGCAGGAGGTTTCAAGGGGGGGCCAGGTAATCAGGTTCAGGGAGGCCATGGAGGTTGTGGCCACAGCATACACCTATACCGGCAATAATACCTGTAACGGGACAAAGCCGGGCTACGGGACGGTGGCAGTGGACCCCGGCGTGATACCTTTCGGTACCAGGATGTACATAGAAGGCTACGGTTATGGAACAGCGCTGGACAGGGGCAGCGCCATCAAGGGAAAACGTATCGACCTGTTCCTTGAATCCAGTAGTGAGGCCAGACGGTGGGGAGTAAGAAAAGTCAAGGTATATATTCTGGATTGATTAGCTGATGCAAGGGGGGCAACCCCCTTGTTATTTTGTTTCCGCCCGGCCTAAATGTCGTTTAATCGCTCATATTGTATGACCGTTTGCGATTAACAGGGTGATTAACGAGATTGAATTGTATGGTGCCTGCCATTCCTATGCCGCTTCTTCTCCATAATTTAAAACGAGGGATATAAATCCCTCGTTCCAAATTAAAGGTAGCCGTCCGGAGTGTAAAAAACTATTTATATTATTATTCAACTTCGATAGCTATTTCTTTGGGTTTTGACAATTCCCTTTTGGGCAGATATATTTCCAATACTCCGTCTCTGTACTTGGCCTTTATTTCTTCCGGTTTCACCGGCACGTCCACTGTGAAAGTCCGGCTGAAGCGTCCGTAGTTGCGCTCCACCCTTATGAAGCGGGAGTCTTCCTCTTTGGTTTCACTTTTGCGCTCACCGTGGATGGTCAGCTGGTTCCCGGTAAAGTTTATCTTCAAATCTTCACGGCTTATACCGGGCACCTCGGCGGTAATTATTACCTGGTCCTCGGTTTCTTTAATGTCTACCGGGAAGCTCCAGTCCTGGATAAAACCTCCATGCTCTCCCTTTCCTATAATACGGAAGTTTTCATCAAAGAGTTTGTTGATGGAATTTTGCAGTGCGGCCATCTCCTTCAAGGGGTTCCATTTTACCAGCGTCATTGAAATATCCCTCCTTTTTTAATATCAACTCCGGGCGGCAATATGTCTGGTGATAATAAACAAATGTGAATTTATTAACATGTCTTAATAATAACAATATGTGATTATTGGCACAAGCCTGGTTATTGCTTTTATTCAGGCAAATATTTTATATTTGAGCCTCTTTTTATGTTTTTGGGGTTCTGGCTTTATATGGCATGTAATATTATTCACAATACACTGCTTTCTTTTCATGACAAGCGGATGGGGAAGGCATGGTAAAAAAAATGAGGGATATTAATCCCTCATTATAAATTCATGGCAGCCGGCCGGGAATGTAACAATTTATTGTTTTTCAATTTCGATAGCTATGTCTTTGGGTTTGGATTCTTCCTTTTTGGGAAGATATATTTCCAATACCCCGTCCCGATATTTAGCCTTTATTTCTTCCGGCTTCACCGGCACATCCACCGTGAATGTGCGGCAGAAGCTTCCGTAGTTGCGCTCCACCCTTATGAAGCGGGAGCCTTCCTCTTTGGTTTCTTTTTTACGTTCACCGCGGATGGTCAACTGGTTCTCCGTAAAGTTTATCTTTAAATCTTCACGGCTCATACCGGGCACTTCGGCGGTAATTATTATGTCATCTTCCGTTTCCATGATGTCCACCGGAAAACTCCATCCTTGTATGAAGCCTCCGTGCTCCTGACTTCCCATGAAACGAAGGTTTTCATCAAAAAGTTTATTAATGGAATTTTGCAGTGCAACCATTTCCCTGAAGGGGCTCCATTTTACCAGTGTCATTGAGAAAAACCTCCTTTGCTGTGGTATTAATCCCGGTCGGCTTTTGTTTTTGATTTTGACTATTTTTGACCTTGACCATAGTATAAAAAAGCTTTTTTTTCTTGTCAAGATATATAGATAAAAATTTTTTAAAATATTTTTCCTTCTACACGGCATTGGCTTTCAGGGTTGTGGGGAAACGGGAAATTTGCCCTGCGGCGGAGAGCGGGAAGAACCGGATTAAACTTTTTATGCACGGTTATGATAAAATTGTAGTAGCTTTAAATATTTACCGGGGAGGATTTATGACGGATACGGCATCCCCGTCTACAGCCAGGAGCCTCCTGGACAAGTATGGCTTCAGGTGCCGGAAAAGCCTGGGGCAGAATTTTTTGGTGGACGGAAATATTGTCAACAAAATTATTGACTCGGCTATCCTGGAAAAGGAAGATGTGGTGCTTGAAATAGGTCCCGGGCTGGGTGTAATTACCAGGGCAGCGGCGGCCAGGGCGGGGAGTGTCGTGGCGCTGGAACTGGACAGAGCCCTTCTGCCTATTCTGGAGGAGACCCTTCAGGGCCTGGAGAATGTATATGTTGTTCAGGGGGACGCCATGGAGGCGGATTTTGACGCCATAGTCAGGTCCCGTACCGGCCACAGCGGCAGTTACAAAATGATTGCAAACCTTCCCTACTATATTACTACGCCTCTGATTATGCGGATACTGACAGGTGGATACAATGTTACCAGCCTTGTTATCATGGTTCAGCAGGAGGTTGCCGAAAGGATTACCGCCCCTCCGGGTGGGAGGGATTACGGCGCCCTGACGGTTGCGGTGCGGTTCTATACCGAGGCCCGCTACCTGTTCAGGGTTCCCGGGACGGTTTTTATCCCCCGCCCTGATGTGGACTCCGCGGTTATATGCCTGTCCAGAAGGGCAGGTCCCCCTGTGGAGGTCCCTGATGAAGAATTGTTTTTCAAGGTGGTCAGGGGATCCTTCGGAAAGAGGCGGAAGACCCTTTTAAACGCCCTGGGGTCTGTATTTACGGATATACCCAGGGAGATGCTGAAAGAGTTAATTACAAAGGCGGGCGTAGATCCCGGACGACGGGGGGAGACCCTGGACCTGGGGGAGTTTGCCGGAGTTACCAGGGAAATTCATGGTTTTATCAGTTTATCGCCAGCCGTTTTCAGAAGGTGATTTTTATGTACTTTATAAGCCCGACCAAGGGAAAATTGAATTTTAACGACATGATGGCGGATATAGCGGAATATATAACCGGACTCCCCACTTCCTCCTACAAGGTAATCATCGGGTCCGACTCCCAGGTTAAATCGGAAACCTGTTTTATAACGGCGGTTGTTGTTCACAGGCTGGGCAAGGGCGCCAGATATTACTACAGGAAAAGGATACAGAGGAAGATAAAGAGCCTGCGCCAGAAAATATTCTATGAGACGGCGCTGAGCCTGGAAGTCGGGAGCAGGATTGCAAATTACCTGGCCGAAAACGGCCTTGATGATCTTGAGGTGGAAATACATATTGATGTGGGCAAGCAGGGGGAAACAAGGGTGGAAACGCTATTTAGAACGTATACCAAAAAGGGGACCGGCGATACAGTAAATGGGGACCAGGAAACTGGAGCCCTTTTTTGTTATCGCTACTTTGTTTGGAGACCAGAAAAGGAGCCAGGGGAAT
>JBMOPF010000084.1:0-28419 GCA_049325075.1 Bacillota bacterium
ACTCCCCCCATATGCATGTTACTTTGGGGTCACCTGAAAGGAATGCCTGGACTTCTGGATTCTGACTTCTGGATTCTGAATTCCCGCCGCTGGGACAGCGGCACCGCCCGGAGGGCGGCTTTGTTCTGCCAGAATCAACCTGGCCGGTTGCCTTTATACATAGTAGATAAAAGGAATTTGGCCTTAAATGTAGAATTATTTAGAAAATACTCAATCAAATGTGTTAGACCCGACTTTGTTCGCTTATTTTTAGCTGATGCCGGATAAAGATGGACAAAAACAGGTTTGGTTGAGCATAGGTTGAATTGAGTAAAATTTTGCAAGGGGGTTATTATTTGTGAATGCCCACGAGATTGATTACAAAATTTATGGAAATGAAATGCAGTTTGTTGAAATTGAGTTGGATCCCAATGAAAGTGTCATAGCTGAGGCCGGAAGCTTTATGATGATGGATGGCCCCATCGAAATGGAAACTATTTTCGGAGACGGCAGTGGCAGCGGCAAGGGCGGTTTTGCCAGTAAGCTGCTGGGTGCGGGCAAAAGGCTGCTTACCGGAGAGAGCCTGTTTATGACGATATTTACCAATACCGGTTCCGGAAAAGAGCATGTTTCCTTTGCCTCTCCCTATCCGGGGAAGATTATCCCGGTGGATTTGACTCAGTACGGCGGAAAATTAATCTGTCAGAAAGACGCCTTCCTGTGCGCGGCCAAGGGAGTATCCGTGGGGATAGCCTTTCAGAGAAAACTCGGTGCCGGCTTCTTCGGTGGTGAGGGCTTTATTATGCAGAAACTGGAAGGGGACGGAATGGCCTTTATACATGCCGGGGGGACCATACATGAGATAACGCTTCAGCCTGGACAGTCAATTAAGCTGGATACCGGCTGCCTGGTGGCCATGACACAGGACGTGGATTATGATGTTGAGTTTGTTAAGGGCATCAAGACATTCCTGTTTGGCGGAGAGGGCCTCTTTTTCGCGAGGCTCAGGGGACCCGGAAAAGTTTGGGTTCAGTCCCTTCCCTTCAGCAGGCTGGCGTCCAGGGTCATTGCCAGCGCGCCCCAGACCGGAAACAAGTCAAGGGGTGAGGGAAGCATACTGGGTTCGCTGGGAAACCTGCTTGACGGAGACAACAGATTTTAACTGAGGCACTGAAAGTTCTTATACTGATTTAATCAGGGGTCTGGCTTCTGGATTCCGACCCGGGATTCACTCAGTATAGGTAAAAAAATATAACCCCGGGTTATCCGGGGTTGCTGGGCAGTTTTAACAGTGTCTACTCCTTGATGATAAAAGTGGAACCTGAGATTTCCATGGAATAGGTTCCCGCCGGAACCTCCCGGTAAAAGGGCTCTTCCTGGGTACCTTCCAGCCATGTCTGAATTTCCTGGTAGACATCCATATAGAACGGCTGGTTTTCAGCGGCCAGGGCAACGTTGTTTTTCGATGCCGTCCCTGCAACGGCAACCGTAAGCATAATCAGGCAGACGGGGGGAACCAGAAAAAACTTGCCGTATGAGAATAATTTTTTTCCAATGCCGGGGCTAATTTTCATTAGTAACACCTCTCTTATCTGCCCGAAGAGCTGCAGATATTTGTGGCGGTTTTACGGGCCGGCAGCATGATTTTACCGGGCGATACAATAATTTGATATATTCTTTGGAGGCCTGATTTATTCCTTTAATTTACATGGAAAATATTTCGACATTTATTATGGTTGATACAGCGCAGCGTGGTGTTTTAAAAACATTCACATGGTTATTTTTTATCCCCGATACGGCATAAAGCCCCGGAACCAAGTCCGGGGCCTTTTTTTTCATCGTCTGCAGGCTTTTTCTTCAATCCAGATTTTTGAGGGTGAATTCGGAATCGGATATTGTTACCGAGTATGTTCCAGCGGGTATTGTCCAGCTGAGGACCGAATTGTCACCGGTTTTGTTGAAGGTTGTCAGCCTGGTCAGAATATCATCGTATACGTTAATTACTCCGGTGTCATTTGCGGCGGGCTGGTTATCTGTGGCTGCGAAGGCTGTTGAAAGCATCAGTCCGCTCAGGGCTACCACCAGGGCTATTATTATAAAGGGTGTATACCTTTTGTTGATCTTTTTCATTTTTCATTCCTCCAAAATTTTTAAAACTACCATCCTTCAATTTGGGGTATGAAAAAAGGGGGTGCTGCAAAACCCCCATATAATAGGATGGTGCTTGCAGCTTGGCGGTCGTGGCAGTTGCATCAACTGCTTTAGACCCATAGCTTTGCGTCCCCGGCTTTCGCTCGGGTTTGCCCTCAACACTCTGATATTTTTTATCGATCTTTGGTATCAAACGGGTTTTGTTATTGCAACAGCTCCTTTCGTTTTTGTTATGCTTATGATTGCATTTGCCGTCATTTGTTTGTGTCATAATTAAAGATATTAAAAACAGGGGCGTTGCAACCCCTGTTTTTTTACACTTAAACGGGTGTTTGCAACCTGGCGGTCGTGGCGGTGGATTCATCCGCTTTAGACCCATGGCTTTGCGTCGCCAGCTTTCACTGGTTTTGCCCTCAACACAGATATGCAATTAATATACTTTACAATTTCTCTTATTTGTCACAAAATGTAGCTTTTTCTGAGCTTAGGTAAATGATACCAGATGAATTTAAAAAATGCAATAGCCTTTTTTAAAAATTTTTCACTTATTTTCGACAATTGTCAGTTGCATACGCTGAGCATGCCGGTTTCCTTAATTTTTTTGATTTTCCGCCCAATGTTGTTTTGTTAATACCCGGTTCCCTGGCGGTAGTGGCTTTTTTTCAGCATAAAAGGAGCCAACCATTACCTTGTAATGCTTATTTTTTCTTTTTCATCCCCAGCCAAATGTCCACCTTGTCCTGGTTTTCCGACACCCATTTGGCCGCGGCTTCCTCCGGCTTCATTCCGTCATGTATGTACAGCATAACCTTTTCCAGGTCCGAGGGGGGATCCCATTTATACCTTTCCAGTATCTTGGTTGCTCTGGGAGAAACCTCTTCAAGGCCCTTGCGGGTGACTGTGTAGATGTCCTGCGACTCTTTTTCAGCGAACGCCCGCTTGGGGTCATCCAGGTATTTGAGGTTCCACTTGGCGAACATCCATCCGGGAGTGGAGCCGGTAAAAACTACCCACTCTTTATTGTCGATGGCTTTTTGGAGGGCTTTGCCCATTTCTTCGCTGCTGCTCATTTGTATATACTCATATTCCAGGTTGTAGGATTTTTTTGACTTTGCCAGCTTCTGGCTTAGCTCGGGATTGCTTGCATCAACCAACATTTTCCCGTTGAATTTGTCTTTGGAGCTGTTAAGTTCTTCGATAGAGCTGATGGTGACGTAATCCGGCACCACAAGGCCGTATGTTGTGCCCTCAAAGTTCTTGTTGAGCCGTTTTATATATTTGCTTACAGCTTTATAATCCTGGAAGTGGGATACGGGCAGCCATGATGTTACAATGGCGTCAACCTTTCCTGCCCCAATGTTATAATACATGGGCATAGTCTCAATCTTTTTTATTGTAACATTATAGCCCTGGTCTTCAAGAACTTTTTTAATCACGTAGGTATTGGCGGTATCAGCCTCATTATGATTTCCATCCATTAGTCCCAGTGTTATATCCAGGACATCCGGTGTTGTATTTTTCTCGTACAGTGTTACGCCATAATATATTGCCACCGCAAGAACAATAGCCAGAATAATAAATTTTTTCAAAATACAGACCTCCTTTTTGAATGGAAGCTTTACTCAGTCCATGGAATTCGTTAATGTCCGGGTAAATTATATGTTGCGCCGGGGATAATAATGACTTGAACACGGGAGCCCCAATATCCTGCATTGGCAGTATATTTTTTTCAGTTTATATGTGACAATTTACAGCGGGCGCAGTGCCTTTTTACCGGTGTCGGCATGGCGGTTCAACAGGGAAGGGGTAGATGTGGCAGGAATTTTTCAGTCTTTTATAGAAACAACCATAATTAAAAAAAGGTTGTGAGGGGGGTTTAGTAATGAAGGTGCTTATTGTTGCCTGCGGCTCATATTCATCCCAGGGTTACGGCTGTCCCGGCGAGTGGAAGTGCCTGACTTCGGCCAGCCGCAGGGAAGGGGAATTTGCCAAATATGACAGCGCTGAGGTTGTCGGATTTCTGGAGTGCGAGTGTGCGGGCCGTCAGCTGATTCCCAATATAGCCTGTGTAAAAAAGAATTCAGATTTTGATGTCGTACACTTTTCCACCTGCATGGTCAAAGCCTGGCCGGGCTGCCCATATATGAACCTGGACGAGCTGGCTGAAAAGATTGAGGAAAAGTTCGGTGTCAAGGTCGTCAAGGGTACACATAATTATGGCTAGGCAAAGGCTTGAGCTTGGGGCTAATCGGCCATAAAAGATATGGCTGCCGGGAAAGCCGCAGTCATATTTTTTTTGCTTTGCATTTGTAAAAACAGTAAAATAGATGAAAAAGATCAGGTCACGGCACCGTTGAATCCGGGCGGATAAAAAAAGGAATGCTCAGGCATCTTTCACCTGAAAGCAACATTTTATAGTCATTTTGGAGGTTTTTTCATGGCGGAAAAAAAATTGCCTTTTACCAAAGATCAGCTATTGAAGATTATTGAAAAGCACCCCACCCCTTTTCATATTTACGATGAGGCGGCCATCAGGGCAAATGCCAAAAAACTGCTGGAGGCATTTTCATGGGCGCCGTCCTTCAGGGAATTCTTTGCGGTGAAGGCAACACCCAATCCCCATATTCTCAAAATTCTCAAGGAAGAAGGGTTTGGGGCCGACTGCAGCTCATTGTCGGAGTTGATTTTGGCGGAAAGGTCCGGTATTGTTGGGGAAGAGATCATTTTTTCCTCCAATGACACACCCGCTGAAGAATTCATAAAGGCCAGGGAACTGGGCGCCATTATCAACCTTGACGATATAAGCCATATTGATTTTTTGGAAAAATGCGCCGGAATACCGGAATTTATTTCCTTCCGTTACAATCCCGGGCCATTGCGTGAGGGGGGGAACCCCATCATAGGAAGTCCCGAGGAATCCAAGTACGGGCTTACAAGAAGACAGCTTTTTGATGCCATCAGGTCGGTCCGGGCGAAGGGCGCCAATCGTTTCGGACTTCATACCATGATTATTTCAAATGAGCTGGACCCCGACTATTTTATAGAGACGGCCAACATGATGTTCGACCTGGTCATAGAAGTCCACCGTATCCTTGATGTCAGGGTGGAATTTGTGAATTTCGGCGGAGGTATAGGAATTCCGTACCGGCCGGAGCAGGAGCCGGTGGACCTGGACTATCTGAGCCGGGGGATCAAGAGGTCCTATGAGAATAAAATTGTGGCCAATGGGCTGCACCCGCTGAGGCTGGCCATGGAAAGCGGCCGGATGATTACAGGGCCGTATGGTTACCTTGTGGCCACTGTTCTGCACAAGAAGGAGATTTATAAAAACTATATTGGTCTGGACGCCTGCATGGCCAACTTGATGCGCCCGGGCATTTACGGCGCGTATCACCATATTACCGTGGTGGGTAAGGAGGACTGGCCGCTGGGCTATATTTATGATGTTACGGGGTCCCTGTGCGAGAACAATGACAAGTTCGCGGTAAACCGTAAGCTGCCCATGGTGGACATAGGGGATGTCATAGTTATTCATGACACCGGGGCGCACGGACATGCCATGGGGTTTAACTATAACGGCAAGCTTCGTTCAGCCGAGCTGCTGCTCAAGCCGGACGGAGAGGTTGTGCAAATCCGGCGTCCCGAAACAATTGACGACTATTTCGCCACACTGGACTTTTCCAGCCTCTAGCGGGGCGCGCTTGCCGTTGTTTCTATTGAGCAGTTTTAATCTGGTGAAAGGACCGGCCATGGACGGGAGGATAAGCTATGGTTTTACTGCCCATGAAAATTTCCGCTATTGTTGACCTCAGTCTCCGGATATACAGGGATAATTTTATCAAAATAATGCTTTTGATGTTTTGTTTGCTGGCCCCTGTAAATTTGCTTCAAAGCTATTTCATGTATGATTTCAGCCAGATTCCCCTGTTGCCGGACTATGGCCGGGGGTTTACGGTATCGGGGTATTTCATAAATGCTGAGTCAGCTCAAAGCGTCAACCCGGCCGGATTGATTATTGGTTTGTTGCTTTTGCCGGTAAGTATGGCTGCCTATATTTTTTTTCAGGCAGCCGTTAGTTTTATGGTGAAGTATGTGCTGGATGGAGTAAATCCGGATATAAAAGAAATATTGGTCAAATCAAAGGGACGTTTTTTCCCCCTTGTGGGCAGTTCAATTATTTTTTTTCTTGCCCTGTCGGGGGTAATTATTGTTTTAATGATACCCACAATTGCTTTGCTGGTAATGATGGGTGTGGTAACAGAGGTCAACAATTCCGGAGCGGCCGTTTTTTTGTTGGCTGTAATATTAACATTATTGATACTGGGTGCATTTATAGCTGTCTTTTTCTTCTATGTCCGGTTTGGCTTTTTCTTTCCCGTGGTTGTTTTTCAGAATGATCTGATAGGAATGGGGAAAAGCTGGAACCTTACCAGGGGGAACTTTTTCAGAATGGCAGCTGTATTTTTTATTTCATATGCAGTTTACGTTGCAATTTTGGCAGGGCTTGATTTGGTAGTTTTAATAACCCTTGGTTTCTCCATAGTTGGCCAACTGGGACAGGTTCTTATCAATATGGCGCTATTTCCCATTATGTCAATAGTCTATACGGTGGCTTATTTTGACCTGATGGCCCGGAGGGAAGGCGTGGATATTGAGGGAATGCTGCGGATGGCGGAGGCCCGGGTCATCAAGGCCGGTGAGGCCGGGACGGAATTCCGGATGGATAACGGGGGCGGGGATCCTGCATGAAATATTATTTTATGGCGGCGGGCTCCATTGCCCTGGAGGAAGACAGGGAACACCTCCGGGAAATTCTTTCCAGGGATGAATTTACCGCCTATCATGTGAATAAGGAAGACTTTCCGGGGCGGTTGCTGGAAAGGCTTTGGGAGAAAATAATGGAACTGCTCTCCCTGGTGCCGGTGCCCGGCGGCCATGCCAAGGACTTCCTCGTTCCGGCTGTTGCCGCCGTCCTGGTGGCTTTGCTGTTGTATGCCGGCTACCGTATGGTTATGTCACTGCTAGGGCGAAGGCGGCTGTTAAGGGACCATGGCGGCAAGGTTGAAAGCTCTCCGGGGCGCTATACCGACCTTTTGCTAAGGGCCAGGGAACTGGGCGCTACCGGGGAATGGCGGGAGGGAATCCGCTATGCGTACCTGGCGCTGCTGTTTTACATGGAGAGCAAAAACTGGATCAGGGTGGAGAAGTGGAAAACAAATTTTGAATATATGCTTGAGTTAAATGAAAGCAACAGGGAGCTGTCGGAGGCCTTCCGGTCCAGGGCCGGCATTTTTGAAAGGGTATGGTACGGAAAGGGCGCTGTTGATGAGAGCCTGTTTATGAGGTATGTGAGCTGGATTGAAGAAGACATAGAGGGGGGCGGCCGGCTTGAGCGGACGTAGCAAGACCCTGATAGGCCTGATTGCCTTTACCCTTGCCTTTTTCATTTTCGGGTGCCTGGCCGTAAAGCCCGATGCCCCGGACAATCCTCCGTATCTGTCGACATCGGCTGATCTTGACGGTACTGAAGCTATATTTCTGCTGCTGAAGGAAAAGGGCCTCCCGGTGGGCCGCTGGAAAAAATCCTGGCACTTTCTCCCGGCTAAAGAGAATCATGCCCTGGTGGCAATTCAGCCCTTCCAGGTTTACGATGGGGAAAGGGAGTTTATCCTGGACTGGGTGGAACAGGGCAACCACCTGATACTTTTTGACCGGCATCCGGAGGGATGGGAATTTATCAAAACGGTAAAAACAGATGTTGAGGCCGGGGCCGCCCGGACAATTTACCCGGGGCCCGGATCCCTCCCGGGTGCTTGCTCAGGCCCGGTGGAAACCGGATACCGCCTGGCCGGCGTCCCCGGCAAAGATGTGCTTTTTTACGACGATTATGGTGTTCTGGCCGCCAAAACCGCATATGGACAGGGAAGCGTGACTGTTTTTCTGACGCCGGAATGGCTTGAAAACAGTAATATTCTGCAGGGGTCGAACTTTGATATGGTGTGGCCCGGGTTTGATAATAATTGGGATGCCCTGTGGTTTGACGAGTACCACCACGGATTATCCGACAGTCCCGGGCTGTTGGCGGTGTATCCGGACTGGCTGGTGGTGGTTCTGCTGCAGCTTGGGCTGTCCCTGCTGGCCTGGCTCTGGATCAGGGGAAAGCGCTTCGGGCCCGCCTATGTTCCGCGGGAGTGGATGCTCCGGCGGGGGGATGAGACACTGCTGGCCGTGGCGGGGTGGTATGAGAGCCGGAGGCTGGGGGCGGAAGCCCTGGGCTTGCAGGAAAAATACCTAAGGTTTCTGGCAGCCCGGCGCTGGGGTCTGGCCGGGGACGCCACCCCGGGCGAGCTGGCTGACGCGGCCAGGCTGGCATGGGGTGAGGAAAAGGCCGGGGATCTGGAATGGGCACTGTCCCGGCAGGACAGGGAAAAGGGCGGGGGAGTTTATTCAAAGGACAGGCTTTTGCGGGAAATGCGGGGCCTGGAGGTTTTGATAAGGGCGCTGGAGGAGGTTTGAAGGCATGGAGACCTTGATAAGGGAGATGGAAAGGCACATATTCGGGCAGGAACAAAACATTCGCCTTTTGATAGCGGCCTTTTTGGCGGGGGGCCATGTTTTGCTGGAAGGCGTCCCCGGGCTGGGGAAGACCAAAATGGTGCGCACCCTGGCCGGGCTGGCGGGCGGGGAATACCGCAGGATCCAGTTTACCCCTGACATGATGCCCAGCGACATAACCGGCAATGTTATTTTTAATATAAAGGAAAGCAGGTACCAGACGGTAAAGGGGCCTGTGTTCACCAACCTGCTGCTGGCGGATGAGATTAACCGCACTCCCCCCAAGACCCAGGCCGCCCTCCTGGAGGCCATGGAGGAGCGCCAGGTGACCATTCAGGGGGAGACTTACGGGCTTCCGGACCCGTTTTTTACCGCGGCCACCCAGAATCCGGTGGAATATGAGGGAACATATCCCCTTCCGGAGGCCCAGCTGGACCGCTTCATGTTTAAGTTGATTATTGATTATCCCACGCCGGAGCAGGAAAAAGAGATATTAAAGAGCCATCTCCCCTGCCGGTGTGACCGGGGCGGGGAGTTGTGTCCGGTGCTGTCGCCGGAGGGTTTCCGGGAGAAAAGGAAGGAAATGGACGGAGTGGTGGTGGAGGACTG
Organism: Bacillota bacterium; assembly: GCA_049325075.1. GTDB lineage: Bacteria > Bacillota > Desulfotomaculia > Desulfotomaculales > Desulfocucumaceae > BRHc4a. The sequence goes on from JBMOPF010000084.1 coordinate 9,295, forward strand.
CATCCTTGAATATATAACCTCCATTGTTGCCGGGACAAGGGCTGCCAAGCGGGTTCAACTGGGGGCGAGCCCCAGGGCCGGCATTGCCATTATGACTGCCTGCAAGGCATGGGCGCTGATGGAGGGCAGGGGCTTTGTCACCCCGGACGATGTCAAGGCGGTGGCGGTTCCGGCTTTGAGACACCGGATTATTGTCACGCCGCAGGCTGAACTGGAGGGGGTAACCAGTGACCGGATTATCAGGGAAACCCTGGCGTCTGTTCCTGTCCCCAGGTAATTGGGCCTGTTTTCAGGGCCATAATTTCATACTGCCCACACGGCGCATGGTGCTTCTGTTGCTGGCCGGGATTTTTCCCGTGCTGGCCGGTTATATGCTGGACGCCGCCCTTGCCGCCTTCTGGGCTTATAATGGACTGCTTGTTTTATGCAGCGCCGCCGACCTGCTGCTGCTTCCCGGGAGAAGTTCCATCGGCGTGATCCGGCGGATGCCTGTTTCCGCAGATGTTGGAAAGCCCTTTTTGGTGGAGGTGGAAATTGCCAATAACAGCGGGAGGACGCTTAATTTCGCCGTAACCGACGACCTGCCGGACTCATTTTCCCCCGTCAGGCCGCCGGAGGGCAGGGTTGACGGCAAGTCCGCCGTTCTTTTTTACAATACCGCCGGCAGGGAAAGGGGAAAATACCATTTTCATTACATTTACCTTCGCTACTGGGGGGGAATGGGTTTATGGAAAAAACAGGCCCGCTGCCCCTGTGAAGGAGAAATTAAGATTTTTCCGGATCTTACCGCGGTCCGGGGTTACCTGTCCTCGCCCCGGCAAAGCCTGGTGCTGGCCGGCAGGCTTGTTCGGAGAAAGGTGCAGGCCGGCACGGAATTCCACAGCATCCGGGAGTATCTGCCGGATGACGACCCGAGGTTTGTCAACTGGGCGGCCTCAGCCAGGGCCGGTGAGATTATGGCTAACGTCTATCAGCCGGAGAGGGGAAAAACAGTTACCATATTGCTTGACTGCGGCCGGATGATGGGAATCCACCTGGACGGACGGGTGAAGCTGGACAGGACTCTGGAGGCGGCCTTGATACTTGCGGCGGTGGCCTTGCGGCAGGGAGATCTGGTTTCCGTGCTGGCCTTTTCCAACCGGGTGAAGGCCTATGTTCCGCCGGGAAAGGGAGCCGGTCACCTGTATGAGATACTTGAGGCCGTATACCATTTAAGGAGCGAGTTTGTGGAGGCCGATTACAGGACGGCGCTGGAATACCTGCTGCTGCGCCAGAAAAGAAGAAGCCTGGTGGTGGTGCTGTCCGATATGGACAACTATCTTTTTGAGGACCGGCTGGCGCCGTACCTGCTCAGATTGAGGCGCACTCACGTGCCTCTGCTGCTTACCCTCAATGACCCCTGTCTTTTAAAGCGGGCCGGCGCCGGTGTGGAAAAAACAAGGGACGTGTACATAAAGAGCATTGCCCGTAAATTTATCATGGAGCGGCGGGAATATGCGGAAAAAATGAGGCTGATGGGAATCAGCCTGCTGGATGTGCCGGCTGAAAGCCTTGCCCTGGCGGCGGTGAATTTTTATTTTGATGTCAAGTCCAGGGGCCTGCTTTGACGGGAAAATATATTTCCGTACAGGTACCAGACGCAAAGAAGGGCCAGCGTCATGGCGGCAAAAAAGTATTTTAATCCCGGTGACAGGGAAGAGGGAGTAATGAAGCCCTCGATGATGCCGGCCACCACAAAGAGGGGAAAGGTTCCCAGCAGCAGGCGGGCCGACTCCTCCGCGGATTTTAAGAGCTGATACTTCCGGGCGTATTTGCCGGGGGCCAGCATCCTGTAGCCCATGTAAAGGCCGGCCCCCCCGGCGATGAATATGGCTGTAAGCTCTATTATTCCATGGGGCAGTATGTAGGCCCAGAAGATGTAACTCTTGCCGGACTGATGGAAAACCGCCGCCAGGGCGCCGATGAGCAGGCCGTTGTAAAGCAAAAGGCCGGCGGTCATAAGGCCGAAGGTTATTCCGCCCACAAAGGCCAGTATGGCCACCTTGATATTATTGACCATTATTTCCGAGGAGATGACCGGGCTGTTTGCCATATCAACATTCTCCCCGGTGCGGCCCGGGTCGATATTTTCCGATATTTCAGGGGGGAGGAGCAGGTATAGGTTAAGGGGATTGGCCGATACCGACAGGTACCCGGACAGCGCCCCTGTGCAGAAAAGCAGGAAGGCTAAAACAACAAACAGGCGGCGCCGGTTGATGAGTGATATAAGGTACACCCCGAAAAACAGGGCCAACTGCCGGATGCCGCCGTACCGGTCCCGGTACAGAGTGTTGTGCGCCCTGGTTACCAGGTCGTTGAGGCGGACTGCCGCATTGTCCCCGGGGAAGTACGTGTTAAGATAGGCCAGGTGGGTGGAGGACTGCTTGTAGAGTACTGTCAGCAGGTCAATATCCCCCGCGCTGATGTTCTTTTTTTGCCGGCGAAATTTATCCAGCAGGCTTTCCAGGCTTGACCAGGTTTCCCGGTGCTCTTTTATGAAACTGCCGAGTTCCATGGGCATACCTCCCCTTTAGTTAACTATAAGGTAATGATCAGGAGGAGTAAAGAATGAATGTTGAAACCAGGGGAAATGTAACGGTATTCACTCCGGAGCAGGTGGCGCTTCAGTTCCGCACCGCGGGTGCCGGCAGCAGGGCGGCGGCCATGATGATCGACTCCCTGATCCTGCTGGGGGCCAATATTGTTCTGGGGCTGCTGGTGGCCCTGGCGCTCTACCTGACCGGACGAACCCTTTCCGGCCTGGAGCAGTACCTTCTGGCGGTGATTATTGTGGCGGGGTTCCTGGTTAACGGGGGCTATTTTATAATTATGGAATATTTCAGGGGGGGCCGGACTTTCGGTAAAGGGGTGCTGGGCCTGAGGGTGATGCAGGGGAACGGGAGCCCCCTTACCTTTGTGTCGGCGGTTATTCGCAACCTTTTCCGCATAATAGATATTATTCCGGGGAGTTACCTGGTGGGGCTGATTTCAATACTGGCCCACCCGCGAAACAAGCGTGTCGGGGATATGATTGCAAACACGGTGGTGGTTCACGATTCCTCGAGGGAACTCCTGTCGGCCCGGAAAAGGATGGCCGCGTCGCTGTCCCGGTGGAGTGGGGCGCAAGTGGAAATAAACCTCACCGACGGCCAGAGGGAAGCCATTACGGCGGAGGACTGGCGAATGTTGTCGGCATATATTGAAAGGCTTTCCCAGCTCTCCCCTCCCAGGGCGGCGGAGCTGGGAAAAAGGATGGCAGGGCATTTTTATGATTTGATGGGAATCGAAAAGGATAAAACAAGTGGGAATGCGGGTCCACAGGCATTCTTGGTTGCCCTTTACCGGCAGATCAGGAGTGAATGGGAGGTTTAGTGACTTAATATGATTTGTGACCAGCCGGGAAATAAATTCTCCTTTGATGGCGAAAGGCAGGCAAATTTGCCTGCCTTTCGCCAATTTGCTTGTATGTTCCTTATTAAGCATGGGTTCCATAATAGCTGTTATACGGACCCGCGCCGGAATAATTAAAATTCCACCCCGGTATTACGGACCGGGGTGTAGAAGAATGTACACAAAAGTACTTCAATGGTATAAATTGTAATAATCCTTTTGTTGCCCAGGAGTTCCTCTTTGTGATAAAATTAATCCATAAGGGGCAACTTCTACATAAACAACAAGTTGTGTGTTGTCGAAAACAAGCAGACGCCTGCATATTATGTTGTTGTTGAAGTCTATTGCCCCGCGGGCTGGTGCATGAGCCGGCCACAATCCTCCATCGCTGAATTCTTTAACAAGAAGCGGGGGAACCAACCAAGGGGTGAATCCGAATTCGGTCGTCAGTAGTCAGCCGTCAGGCAACAGGAAAATGGCTTTCAATTAGTTCCGACTTCCGACGTCTGACATCCGACGACTGAATCAGGTAGGGCTACTTTTCGGCCCGAATCCGTCAGCTAACCTCGCAAGCGTTGGAAAAGAAGGCAGGAAACCCTGTTTCCGAACCTTTCACAGACTGGAGTTCCGCAGTGGTGTTTTAAACCTGTCTTATAAAGGAGGATGACCTTATGTCTATTGGCGCTATTGAGAAGAGAAAAATCAGCAGGGAAGAAAAGAGGGCCATTTCTTTAAGGCGCGCCTCGGAGTTAAAGAAAAAGATAAACGATTACCTGGAGAGAAAGGCTGTTATCAAGACCGGCTTTGATGTGCAGGATATGGTGGAGAAAAACAGGGAAAGGATTTTGTCCTTTTTTAATGCGGAAAGGGAGGACTGGGACAACTGGAGGTGGCAGATGTCTCACCGCATCAGTGATGAGGGTGTCCTTGGCAGGCTTTTGGGCCTTGACAGGGCGAAGTGCGCCGGGATTGGCATTGTCGGGACCCGGTACAGGTGGTCAATATCGCCGTATTATGCCTCACTGATGGTGGCGGCGGACGAAGCGGACCCCATCATGGCCCAGTCGGTTCCCACGCTGGATGAATTGGATGAAACCGGTCATGCCGATCCCATGTCAGAGGAGTTTACATCGCCGGCGCCCTGTATAACCAGGAGGTATCCAGACCGGCTGATCATTAATGTTACCAATCAGTGCGCCATGTACTGCCGGCATTGCCAGAGACGCCGCAACATCGGGGAGGTCGACGGCCACAAGCCTAACAGGAGCCTTGTTGCGGCGCTGGAGTATATAAAGAAGAACAGGGAGATACGGGATGTTTTAATAACCGGCGGCGACGCCCTCATGCTGGAGGATGAAAAAATAGACTGGCTTCTGGGAGAGCTGGACAGTATTGACCATGTGGAAATCAAGAGGATTGGCACCAGGGCCATTGTGACGCTGCCCCAGAGGATAACGCCGGAACTCTGCTCAGTATTGAAAAAGCATCCTCCCGTGTACATCAACACCCAGTTCAACCATCCCAGGGAAATCACTCCTGAAAGCAAGCTGGCCTGCGATATGCTGGTAGATGCGGGGGTGGTTCTGGGAAACCAGGCGGTGCTGCTGAAGGGTGTTAACAACGACCCTGACATAATGAAAAAATTAAACCAGGAGCTGCTGAAGATACGGGTCCGCCCGTACTATATCTTTCATGCCAAGCCGGTAAAGGGGACCGCCCACTTTATCACCACCGTTGATGAGGGAATGGCCATAATGGAAAAGCTGAGGGGGTATACCTCCGGCCTGGCCGTTCCAACGTATGTTATCAATGCCCCTAACGGTTACGGTAAAACCCCTGTGCTGCCCCGGTACCTGCTGCGCGAAAATGGTTCGGTAAAGCTTCGCACCTGGGAAAACAGGGTGCTGGAATGCTCCTATTTGTCGGCCAATTATCAAACACCGGCTGACGGAGAGAAAATAGTCCGTTGACAGCAACCTTTCTCCCTCATTTTGGTCCGGGTCCGGCCTCCAACCTCCGGATCCGCCGGTGCGGCGGATTTCCTGGCAACCACATCCTGTGGACTTTTTGTCGTTTTCCATTGTAAAATAACCGGGTAGTGAGGAAAATAGCGTTTGGCGGAGTAACATTATGGCAGCCCGGCGGTGTGCAAGTATGGCCCGGGGGCAACCTTTCAAGGCAATCAAACTTAAAAAAAATACCCCTGTAAGAAGGAATAATGCAACACGCAACGAATAAAAGTTAATGAGGGAAAATATTCGAATGTCCGCCTATTTTCATCTCTCCGGCTTCAGCCTTTAAATGCCGGTCCAAAGATGCTGTGGGCTGGTTTTTTGTGTCTCTGGGACGGGCAGTCATAAAGGCGGATATAAACAGGGTTATTGGGGCCGGGGGTTGCGTTTAAAAAGGCTCTTGCCGGGGACAGGCACTTGATTAACCGACTCATCGTTTTGTAGTCCGGCGAAAGATAAAGACACCCGGCTGTCCGGAGCCAAGGTGGCGGCAGGAGGCTGACTTAGCCTTTATTTTTTGAGTATTGATGCCGCCGGTTGAATTTTTCAGGATGTGGGGAAGGGGGGTTGTACCGGGATAGATTGTGTGTTTTCTGTCCGGTTAGCGCCGAAATTGTCACCCGGGTAATCAAGGCCGGGGCCGGCGGGAGAGGAAAAAGGGAGTCTTTGACAGAGGTCATGTTTGTTTTTTGAATGTCTGAAAAGGGATAGACAGCTGGATTGTTTTATGGAATGGATAGGATGCAATTATCCGGTTTGAGTCCTATTTACAAAAGGAGGTAGTGCTAGTGGCTTTTGAACCGAAACGGCCAGTAAAAGAAATAAAGTATGCAGAGGCCCGGATATACTCCGATCAAGAACTGCATAACTACACGGAAGAGGAACTTAAAAATTTTAAAGTAAAGCATGACATCCCGGCCCTGGATGAGCTGGAAAAGGGTCCGTGGCCCAGCTTCGTGGCCGACGCCAAGCGTAATGCCCTGCACAGGAGAAAGCTTGCCGACGACAGGATGATGACCGACAGGGAATCCACTGAAGACCTGCTGGGAGTGCTCCAGCAGTCCTTTGACGACGGTGAAACCCACTGGAAACACGGCGGTATCGTTGGTGTAATGGGCTATGGCGGCGGGGTTATCGGAAGGTATTCCGACCTGGCGGAAAAATACCCCTCTGTCGCCCATTTCCATACCATAAGGGTCAACCAGCCGGCCAGTAAGTTTTATAATACAGACTTTCTCCGGACAATCTGCGACCTCTGGGAATATCGTGGAAGCGGCCTGATGAACCTGCACGGTTCCACCGGAGACCTGGTGCTGCTGGGAACCACTACCGAGCAGTTGGAGCCCATTTTCTTCGAGCTTACCCATGTGATGGACCAGGATATCGGCGGATCCGGCTCCAACCTCCGTACTCCGTCCTGCTGCATCGGCAAGGCCCGCTGTGAGTTTGCCTGTGTAGATACACAGGAACTGAGCTACGAGATGACCAATTACTATCAGGACGAGCTGCACCGTCCGGCATTCCCCTACAAGTTCAAGTTCAAGTTCGACGGTTGCCCCAACGGCTGCGTGGCCTCCATCGCCCGTTCCGACCTGTCCTTTATCGGCACCTGGCGTGACGATATAAGGATTGACCAGGAAGCCGTCAAGGCTTACATTGCCGGGGAAATCAAGCCCAATGCCGGAGCCCATGGTAAAAAAGACTGGGGCAAGTTCGACATTCAGAAAGAGGTTATAGACCTCTGCCCCAGCAAGTGCATGGCCATGGAAGACGGAAAGCTTGTTATCAACAATGCTGAGTGCGTGCGCTGCATGCACTGCATCAACACCATGCCCAGGGCTCTGAGGCCAGGGACCGACACCGGCGTGAGCCTGCTTTGCGGCGCCAAGGCCCCGATTCTTGAAGGCGCCCAGATGGCCACCCTCCTGGTTCCCTTTATGAAGGCCGAGCCACCTTATGACAACATCAAAGAAGTTATCGAGAAAATATGGGAATGGTGGATGGAGGAAGGCAAGAACCGTGAGCGCGTTGGTGAACTGATCCAGCGTGTCGGCCTGCCGAAGTTCATTGAAGTTATGGAACTGCCGCCCATGCCGCAAATGGTCAAGGCCCCGAGGTCCAACCCGTACATCTTCTGGAAGGAAGAGGATGTCACCGGCGGCTGGAAGCGGGATATCAATGAATATCGGAAGAGACATAAGAGATAGGGGGTTAGAGAATAATGAAATTATCAACTGATAGACTGGGAAGATACAATCCGCAGAACCCGCAGGAAAACAGGCTGACCGACCTGGGTCCGAGGCACTACTGGGAGTACTTCCCCCAGGTTATCAAGGACAACTATGGTAAATGGGCCTACCACGATATTCTGGAGCCCGGTGTAATGGTTCACGTTTCGGAAACCGGAGACAAGGTGTTTACCATCAGGTGCGGCGGCGCCAGGTTCATGAGCGTTGAGCATGTCAGGGAAATCTGCGATATAGCCGACAAGTACTGTGGCGGCCATGTGCGCTTTACCACCCGGAATAACATCGAGTTCCTGGTTGACAGCCTGGAAAAGGTTGAAGCCCTGAAAAAAGACCTGATGAGCAGAAAACACGTATCCGGAAGCTACAAGTTCCCCATCGGCGGAACCGGCGCCGGAATCACCAATATAGTTCACACCCAGGGCTATATCCACTGTCATACACCGGCCACCGACGCTTCCTCAATGGTCAAGGCCGTGGCTGACGAACTGTTTGAATACTTTACCGGCATGGATCTTCCGGCCAAGGTCAGGGTTTCCATGGCCTGCTGCCTGAACATGTGCGGCGCCGTGCACTGCTCGGACATCGCGCTGCTGGGCTATCACCGGAAGCCCCCCATTGTCGACCATGAATATATAAGCAAGCTTTGCGAAATCCCCCTTGCCATCGCCGCCTGCCCGGTGGGAGCCATATCCCCCGACAAGACCGAAGACGGCAAGAGAACTGTAAAGATTAAAGAAGAGCGCTGCATGTTCTGCGGAAACTGCTACACCATGTGCCAGGCCCTGCCGCTCTCCGATAAGGAAGGCGACGGTGTTACAATACTGGCCGGAGGCAAAATTTCCAACAGGATCAGCGAACCCAAGTTTTCCAAGGTTGTTGTTCCCTGGCTGCCCAATAACTTCCCCCGCTTCCCGGAAGTGGTGGATGCTGTTAAGAAAATCGTCAACGCCTATGCACAGGGTGCCAACAAGTATGAGCGTCTGGGCGACTGGGCGGAGCGCATCGGCTGGGAGAAATTCTTCGAAAAGACAGGATTACCCTTCACCGAACACCTTATTGACGACTACCGTTTGGCATATGATACATGGAGGACCAGCACGCAGTTCAAATTTACAGATGCGGCCTGGGCAGTCTCAAAAGCGGCAGGTGGGATTGACTAGACCTGCTTAAAAGGAGAGATTAATTAAAATGGAAGAACTCAAAAAAGCCATCCTGGAATTTGCTGAAACCAGCAAGAAAACCAAGTTCTATTTCAAGGACATGGAAAAGGCCGTTACCGCCAAGGTTCCAGGCGTCAAGATGAGAGATGTCAAAAAGGCTGCCAGTGAACTGGTAAACGAAGGGGTGCTGATATACTTCTCCACAGGCAGCAGCACCATGTATGGCCTTAAAGGAAGAGGCATGACCGAGGACCCCACCGAGGGAGAAGCAGAATAATCATCCCGGATAATAAAGAGGCCGCTTCGGCGGCCTCTTTGTCTCCTTTGGGGTTTTTCCGGAAAAACGGGGTAAAATAACGCCGGCGGGAGGCCGCCCCGCCGCGCAAGGCCATTCAATTATAAAGGGAAAGGCAGAGAGCTGATATGAAAACACCACAGAGCGCGGATAAATTTATTGCAGAGCAAATAAGAGTGCTGAATGAAAACCCTGGATGCGCCAATGCACAGAACAATCTGGGTGTTTTCCTGATGGAGCATGGCAGGTATGAGGAAGCCATAGATTTCTTCGAGGAGGCCATCGAAAACAGCGGGCGCATGTTCGAGGCCTGCGTTAACCTGGGGTATATTTACTTCAAGCTGGGGGACCTGGAGAAGGTTGTGGAGGCCAATGAAAAGGCTGTCAGAATTGAGCCCAGGTATGCCAGGGGATATGCCAATATAGGCTTTGCCTACCTGCAGATGTCCCAGCCGGAAAAGGCCATTGAGGCTTTGGAAAAGGCCATAGAACTGAATCCCGAGATAGCCCAGGCGTGGAGCAATCTGATTAACGCCTACCTGCAGATGGACGATATCGACAAGGCTATAGAAACCGGCGAAAAGCTGGTGGGATTTGCGCCGGAATTCTCCCTGGGACAAAACAATCTTGCCTATGCCTACTATGTAAAAGGTGATTATGAAAAGGCCATAGAACATCTGGACATCGCCGTGAGCCTCGGTTTTGAGGCACACCCCGAATTTTTGAGACAGCTGGAGCCGTACAGGCGAAAATGATAGCGTTGCTGGAGGACATGTTCGGGCAGTATGAGCTACTGACGGCAAAGGCAGACGGTTTTTTCAGGGATGTGGCCGGGGAGTACGGAGACGGTGTGAGGTGCGGTGTGCGGTGCTCCGATTGCTGCAGCTCGGTTTTTGGCCTTTTTCTTATTGAATCGGTTTATCTGTCCCACCATTTCAGCAAACTGGACCGCAGGCGCAGGCGCGAAGCCCTTTCCAGAAGCGAAAAGGCGGACAGGCAAATGCTGGAGGTGCAAAAAAAACTGCAGGAGTGTTCCGCCGACCCGGAAACACAGGCCAGGGCCATGGCAAAGGAAAGGGTAAGGTGTCCTTTGCTGGGGGCGGACGGCAAGTGTGTTCTTTACGCGGTGAGGCCGCTTACCTGCAGGGTTTACGGCATACCGACGCTGATTAACGGGGAAACCCGCTGCTGCTGGAAGGCCGGGTTTGAAAAAGGCCGGTCATACCCTGTTTTCGATCTGGACGGGGCATACCGTGAGCTGTACGGGCTGTCCAGGGCCATTCTGGAAAGGTTCGGCCATAAAGACACGGAGGACCGGGCCTCTCTTCTGCTTTCGGTCTCCAAATCAATAAAGACTCCGGTTGAGGAGTTGATAAAACCTTATACTGAGTGAATTCCGGGTCAGAACTCAGAATTCAGAACTCAGGACTCAGAATAGTATTTACTTATACTGAGTGAATTAGGGGTCGGGAATCCAGACCCACATGCCACTTTTATAAGTGGCACCATAAAGGATGAAAAAGGAATGCCCGGAATTCTGAGTTCTGAGTTCTCATAAGGGGACGCTTGCGGGCAGGTGGAGTGTTAAACCCCGGCTGCATCATCTCCGGCTGCAACAGTCTCTAAACTCGGTCGCCAAAGGACTGCCAACCGCCTTCGAAAGTCGCGTCCAGCTCCTCTCAGGCTTTTGGCGGCGTCCAGCCGCCAAATTGTCAGTCCTTAGGCTCGGTCGTTAAGAGACTGTAGCAGCCTCCGATAAATTCCGCCCGGGGTTGAACACTCCCCCCGGATGCATGTCGCTTAAGGGTCCCCCGAAAGGAATGCCCGCAATTCTGAATTCTGGATTCTGAATTCTGGATTCCTGACCCCTGATTAAATCAGTATAAGAATTTTCAGGGCAGAATTCAGAATCCAGACCCCCATGCCGCATTTATGTGGCATGAGAGTCTGAGTTCTGTTTTATTTTTTTCAGTGCTTCTTCTGCTAGCTGTCCAACGGTGATTTCTTCTATTTCCCCGTTTGTGTAAAAATCCAGTTTTGCAGGGTCGTTGACAATGTCATTCAGCTCTCCCGCCGCTTCCACCGCGCCCAGGTTGCCCATAAGCCAGGCGGCGTGCCCCCGCGCAGCGGCGTCCGGGTCTTTTAAAAACTGCAAAAAACGGAAGGAGAATTTTTTGACGAGATCCGGCCTGACCCCGGCGGTCCTTCCCACAGCTTTAATTACAGACGGACGGTAATCCTTATCCTCCAGCAGTTGGTAGAGGGTGGGGATGTACCCGGCGTAAAGGTCGGGGGAATTGGCTATTATTTCACCTATGGCGTCAATGGACCCCCAACTGGAAGTTCCCGGCGATACAACGGAATTAAAAAGTTTTTTCAGGAGGTTGGAGACAGTTCCCGGGTCTTTTCCGGCTATGACGGCGCAGGCCCTGCCCAGTATTTCCGCCGCCCTTTGCCGCAGCAGGGTGTCGCCGGAGTATAGCAGTCTCTGGAGGTCCCGTATAATCCTTTTGTCATGCCCGGCAACGGCCGTTAACTCCTCTACCCGGTAATTGTTCACCAGGTCCTCTATTTCTTTTTTGGTGTATTTTTTTTCATGGGAAATCTCTGCGGGCGCGGCGGCCGATGGTGAAGCAACAGCCTTTTTCAGCCGTTTTTGAACGCCCGGCTCCGCAATGTCGCGAATGTCCCGCTCCAGGCGTATAAAATAAAGGGCGCCGGAGACTCTCCTGCCCTCATAATGACCGCCGGGCACTATCAGGTGGCTTTCAAGATCGTAGTTTTCCACCAGGCTTTCCAGGTAGTCCTCTTCCGGGTAAAGGTTCCAGGCCAGATCCCAGTCCATGTTGCAGCCGAAAACCAGCGCTTCAATAAAGGCGGCGCCGAGATTATGTCCGGTGGCGTCATAGGCATACACCGCGCCGCACGAACATGACCCGACGGGCATTTCCCCCGGCCTTCTTGTGTCCAGTTCCCTCGGACTTTCAATGTGCATGCCGCAGAAGGGGCAGGCCGGCCTTCTGGTGAACACTCTTCCAAAAAGATCGTTTCCTGTTAAACCGCTCATATAGAATCAGGTCCCTTTATCGCTAATACTGAAATCCTTTTACTGCCAGGAATCCAGAATTCAGACTCTCATGCCGCATATTTTGTGGGAATTGGGAATCAGGAATTGGGAAATGGGGGGGTGATTCCCCATGCCGCAAGCGGCACCATCAGAGAACGAAAATACAAGGAATGCCCGAATCATTCTGAGTTCTGAGTTCTGAGTTCTGTCAGGATGGCGCCGCCCGGTGGGCGGTTTTTTAATCATCCGGGCCGGGCAGTTCCAATGTAGTGCAGTCGCTTCCCGAGCTGCAGGATCTGGTTGTTATGGACGGTCTCTTGCCGCCGCTTTTCCCGGACCCCATGATGTGATTAGTTCTGCTGATAACCCTTTCAAAGGAGTCGGACTTGCACTTGGGACACTCGATGTTAACCTCTTCATTGGAAGTTTTAAAAAGCTTTTCAAATATTTCTCCGCATTTAAGGCAGCGAAATTCAAAAATAGGCATGGGCATATCTCTCCCCGTATGCTATTTTAAGTGCTATTTTTTGTGGCCAAGAAGCTTCAATTTTCGGTCGGAAATCAGAAGTCCCGTTATTGCTTGTATTTTTACTGGAGCAATACGGTACCGGCAAAGCACAGCTCAAAACATTCTGACTTCTGAATGCTGGATTCCTGCTGCTGGAACAGCAGCACCGCCCAACGGGCGGTTTGTTAATACCCCGCTTTACCGACGCTATTATACCAATGCCCCGGGTACATGTCAAACACACAATTCCCGGGCGGTGGTTGTTGAACCAGAAGGCACCGGCTTTGTGGCAACTCCCACCACTGGACTTTGGCCACCGGGAGTGGTATATAATTATTTGGGACGACAAAAATCTCAGCCGGGCAGAAGGAATAATTTGATTGGTAACGAATAACGATTTGATGGAGGTTATGGATGCCTGTTCTGCGATATAACGGGGCAGGGCTATAACATAAAGGGAGCCAAAATAGAATAATCAAAAACAAAAAAGGAGGTCTTTAAATGTACAAGGTGACGGTTGACCGCGATAAGTGCGAGGGATGCGGAGAATGCGCTGAAAATTGCCCGGCTTCAATCCTGGAAATGAAGGATGGCAAGGCTGATGTTGTCGGCGACCTGGAAGACTGCCTCGGCTGTGAAACCTGCGTGTCAGTCTGCACAACCGGTGCGGTAACCCTTGAAGAGGCTTGATTGTTCAGTAACAGGTCAAGCAGCAAGCTGACTGAACCGGTGAGGTTGATCCACAGTGCCTTAGACTGGGGAGAGAAGGTTTGGCATTGATAAAAATTAGGTTTTCCGCGGTATTCAATACCCGGTAAAAGCCAGGTTGTTTTCCAATAAAGCCGCCGCCATAAGAGCGGTGGCTTTATTGGGTTTATTGTAAAGAGGAGTCTTTATCTACAAGGAAAGCCAGGATTATTTGGTAGAGTTGGAAAGTTGGAAGGGATTGACGAGGTGTAGGAATGCCTTGTCAATTCTGACTCCGACCAATCGGAAATGCTTCTCCGGCCTCTCCGACCGGACGGAAATACACCTCTGGCTACTTCGACAGAATAAGCATATCAGCATAAGTATTTTCAGTGTTTTTGTGAAAGATTAAAAAAACAGGTCTCTTCAGAAGGATAAATTAAATGAGAAGCGAATTAATTAATTGCATGCCGTGGGAAATTTACCGTGCGACCCGGCCTTGAAAACACCGGTCAGGGCCGCAGCCGGTGGTTTTTTTTCGCCTATTTATACAATTTTCAACGCCGTCTGGATACAATTGCCGCCTTGCGAAATAGTTTGTGGCGGCGGGCCTGCTGTTGTGGGGAGGAGCTTTACGGGCCGCTGTCATTATGACTATATAGATTTTAGATATTAAGGAGGTGAGTCTTTGTATCAGATTGAAGTTGATCGTGATAAGTGTGAGGGCTGTGGTGAATGCGCCGAGGCCTGCCCGGGTTCGGTGCCGGGAATGGTGGACGGCAAGGCGGATGTGGTCGGAAGCGCGGACGTGTCTTGGCTGTGAGTCGTGCGTGTCCGTTTGTCCCAGCGGCGCGGCAGCCTTGCAGGAACAATAATTTTGTGTGATGCGCCCGAGGAGGTGTAAGAGTGTCTTATATAATATTGCAGATTTTACCTTATATCACCGTGATTGTGTTTACGGTCGGCATTCTTTACAGGCTTGGCCGATGGGCCGGGCCGAAATTGATGCCCAACGTGATACTGTCACCCTTTCCCCGGAGCGAAGCTCAGAGATTCGGGGTAATAGGTGCGGAGGTTATTTTTTTCCGTAGCCTTTTCAGCTCGGACCGCGCCCTGTGGGTCGGCGCCTGGCTGATGCATATAGCCTTGTTTATGGCTATCGGTGGGCATGTGGTAGGGATATATTTTCTGGGCAAGCAGTTTATCTACCTTGGAGTGACGGAGACTATGAGCGAGAACCTGTCGGTCCTGCTGGGGACATCGGCCGGGCTGCTGTTGCTGGCGGGTCTTCTTTATCTGCTCATCAGGCGGGTTTCCATACCCAAGGTGAAAGAAGTCAGCAGCCCCAGTGATTATCTCCACCTGGTGCTTTTGCTCACCATAGTTGTGATAGGCAATATAATGCGCCTTTGGGAACATAGTTTGGGGATTGCCTATGAGCCCGTAAAGGATTATGTGACCCAGCTGATTACGTTCAAGCCCCTTCCGCTAGATCACGAAGTTTTAAAGACACCGCTATTTGTTCTCCATCTTTTATTTGTTCAGATTCTCCTTATGATTTTACCGTTCAGTAAATTGATGCACATCCCCGGGATGTTTGCAGAGCGCTGGATTATAAACCGCGTATACAAAGAGCCGGCGCCGGGGCTGCCCAATGTTGACATTGAAGCGGCGCGCAGGGCCGGTATCGGTCTGCCTTCCGGCGAAGGGGGGGTATAAGGATGCCTGTTTATAAAGATATGGTGCAACCCGTCAGGGCTACTGATGCTGAGATGAAAAAAATTCATATTGATCCGGTGCCCGATGATCAGAAATGCCAGAAGGCCCTGGAATACCTTGACGAGATGCGCAAGAAGTTCAGGACCTTTGTCATTGCCATGGAAACCTGCGTCAAGTGCGGGGCCTGTGCGGAAAACTGCCACACCTACCTGGGGACACGGGACCCCAACAATATACCGACCAACCGTGCCGAGCTGATCAGGAAAATTTACAAGCGGTATTTTACCCTGGAAGGCCGCTGGTTTGGTAAACTGGTGGGTGCCGAGGATATAAATCTTGATATTATCGAGCAGTGGTATTCATATTTCTACCAGTGCAGTGAGTGCCGCCGTTGTGCCAGGGCATGCCCCTTCGGCATTGATACCTGCGAGGTCACCTTTGTGGCGCGCCAGATATTGCACTGGCTGGGGATAGTGCCCAAACTGCACGCCAGTGTCGGCGCGGCCATGGAAAGAGTGGGCAACCACACCAACCTTCCCAAGCCGGGCCTTGTGGACACCCTGGAGTTCCTTGCCGACGATATACTGGAAGAGTTTGGCGTTGAGATGACTTTCCCGGTTGACAAGCCGGATTCCGACATTCTCTATATACCGTCTTCGGCGGACTTCCTGCTGAACGAGTATACCCTGAAAGGGGCGGGGCTGTTTTTCACCTACATCGGCGCCAACTGGACCATTCCCAGTATTGTTGCCGAGGCCGGTAACTTCGGCTTCCTGTTTGACCAGAAGTTTACCCAGCGCCACAATGTGATGCGCCTTTTGGACGCCGCACAACAGCTGGGTGTCAAGAAGATTGTTTGGGGCGAGTGCGGTCACGGATGGCGGGCCGCCAAGATGTACATCCCAACCCTGGCGGACCGTCCTGTAAATTGGCCCATCACCCATATACATGACGAAGTGGCCTATTATATCAGGACCAATCAGCTTAAATTGGATCCCACCAAGAACAGCCGGCCGGTTACACTGCACGATCCTTGCAACTATGCCCGGGCCTGCGACCTGATTGAAAATCTGCGCACGGTAATCAAGGCCTGTGTGGTTGATTTCAGGGAAATGACTCCCAACCGTGAGTGGACCTTCTGCTGCGGCGGCGGTTCCGGCATACTGTTTGACGATCCGGAAATGTACCAGCGCCGTATACAGCTGTCTGCCAAAAAGGCCGAGCTGGTCAGGGCCACCGGTGTGGGGGCGAACGGGGATGGAATACTGTGCGCACCATGCTCCATTTGCAAGGCTCAGCTTTATCCCATGGTGGAGGAGCACAAGCTTGGCGTTGAGGTAAAAGGCCTGATTGACCTTGTGGGCAAGGCTCTGGTGTGGAAATAAAGTTCTATTACGCTGGGAAAATTTCTATTTGGATACAGGGGAGATTGACGAAAAAGCACTTGAATGGTATTCTTGTATGTGGGGGAACATGTCCTGGTACTTGTGGGGGTGCCGGAGAAACACCTTGTTTACCCTGTATATAAATAGGCGAATAAAAGTCGCCATATCAAAATTTTTTGGAGGTGCATTTAGGAGATGCCATATGTGAATATTGCCGGGAGAGATATCGAGCTGGACGAAGATGGGTTTGTTGTTGACCCTGAACAGTGGACTGAGGATGTAGCCAAGTATTTTGCCGAGGGAGAAGGAATTTCCGAATTAACCGAAGACCACTGGAAAGTTATTTACTATCTGCGTGACTACTACAAGCAGTTCCAGATTGCTCCCATGATCCGTAAGCTTTGCAAAGAAACCGGCTGCAGCCTGAAGTACATCTATGAATTGTTCCCCACCGGTCCTGCAAAGGGTTCCTGCAAACTGGCGGGACTTCCCAAGCCTACCGGTTGCGTATAAGGTTTATAATCCACAACTATTATGGGACATAAGGCACAGGCCATTGTTACTGCCGGCGGCTGACGCCGCCGGCAGGATACATAAGCGCGGTGCCTATTATTTTTGCTAATTCTGAGTGAAACTAATGTCAGAACTCAGAATTCAGAACTCAGGACTCAGAATGTCGGGGCAATTCTTATAAGACGATTGGCCTGGCTGGTAAATCACAGTGTGCTTTGTGGCTCAAAGGATCCGAGGAGGCGTCACGATGGAAAAGGACAGAACAATAAATATACCCAGGCTTGTGGTGGGCGCCCCCAGCGGCAGATCGGGAAAAACAACTGTGACCCTGGGGCTTTTGGCTGCCTTTAAAAACAGGGGCATGGAAGTTCAGCCTTTCAAGAAAGGCCCTGATTTTATAGATCCCGGCTGGATGACCATGGTTACAGGAAGGCCCTGCAGAAATCTTGACAGCTTTATGATGTCCGGTGACATGATCCGGGAGTCCTTTGCCGGAAATGTGAGCGGTGTGGACATAGGGGTGGTTGAAGGGGCCATGGGGCTGTTTGACGGTGTGGATATAGAGGGCAGCGGAAGCACTGCGGAAGTGGCCAGGGCTTTATCCTCGCCGGTGATACTGGTGGTGGACACCACAAGGATGACCAGGAGCGTTGCACCACTGGTGAGTGGTTTTATGCATTTTGATCCCGGGATCAATGTGGCCGGCGTGATACTTAACAAGGTGGCCAGGCCAAGGCACGAGGCCATGCTCAGGCAGGCCATAAAAAGGTATTGCGGCATCCCTGTGCTGGGGGTTGTACCGAAGGGCAGGGAATTTACCATTCCGGACAGGCACCTGGGTTTGATACCGGCCGCGGAAAGGGACGAACTGGCCGCTTCAGTGGCTGAGGCAGGCAGGCTGGCAGTTAATTATTTTGATATGGATAAAATAATCGAGGTTGCCGGATCCGCCCCTCCTTTGCCAGTTGCCGTTAAAAAGGGAGACGGAACCGGACCGGTGGCCGGTGTGATGGGGAGTAGTCCTGTTATTGGGGTTTTTAAAGACCGGGCATTTACTTTTTATTATCCGGAAAATATTGAGGCCCTTGTTTACGCCGGGGCGGAATTGATATATATCGACGCGTTAAATGACACGGCTTTGCCGGACGTGGACGCTCTCTACATCGGGGGGGGGTTCCCGGAGGTTTTTGCCGGTGAGCTGGAAAAAAATAAAGGTCTCAGGGAATCGGTAAAGGGGATGGTGGAGGCCGGAATGCCGGTCTATGCCGAGTGCGGCGGGCTGATGTACCTGTCCAGGACGCTGGTGTGGAAGGGCAGGGAGTACAGCATGTCGTCCTGCCTTCCCTTTGACGTGGTCATGTCGGAACGCCCGCAGGGCCATGGGTATGAAGTGGTCGAGGTGGATCTGGACAACCCCTTTTTCCCCCGGGGTGCTGTCATTAAAGGACACGAGTTTCACCACTCCAGAGTGGTGAATATAGACGAGTCTGCAGTTTCCTTTTCCTACAGGGTAACGCGGGGCTGGGGGATTGACGGGAAAAGGGACGGCGCGGTCTACAAAAACGTTCTGGCCTGTTACAGCCACATCCATGCCATTTCCGTTCCGGGCTGGGCGCCGGCCATGGTAAGGCGGGCCGTTGAGTTTGGCAAGAGGAAAGAGGGTAGCTTATACTGATGATTTAATTCTGTCAGGACTCAGAACTCAGGACTCAGAACTCAGAATGGTTATTTTGCCGCCCGTAAGGGCGGCTTTTTTAAATTATGCTTTGTGGATAACTTTTGCAATACTCGAAGAACTTCCGACTTTTGGGGTTGCTCCGGGGTTGCTTGCGGGTCGGGGGGAGTGGTTTAACCCCGGCTGCATGATCTTCGGCTACGACAGTCTCTAAACTCGGTCGCCTAAGGACTGCCGACCGCCTTCAACGCCGCGTCCATGCGTCGGTTCAGGCTGCCGTCAGCGTCCTGCAGCCGGCTCGTCAGTCCTTAGGCTCGGTCGTTAAGAGACTGTAGCAGCCTACGATAAATTCAGCCCGGGCTTAAATCACTCCCCCCAGATGCATGTTACTTTGGGGTCGCCTGAAAGGAATGCCTGGACTTCTGG
>JBMOPF010000085.1:0-100040 GCA_049325075.1 Bacillota bacterium
ACTTTCGAAGGCGGTTGGCAGTCCTTTGGCGACCGAGTTTAGAGACTGTTGCAGCCGGAGATGATGCAGCCGGGGTTTAACACTCCACCTGCCCGCAAGCGACCCCTTATGAGAACTCAGAACTCAGAATTCCGGGCATTCCTTTTTCATCCTTTATGGTGCCACTTATGAAAGTGGCATGTGGGTCTGGATTCTGAATTCCGAAAGAATAAGCATTTCAGTATAAGCTCTTTTCAGGGGAGGGAAGACCCGGTGATCAGATACGGGGGGCTGGCGGCAATATACGACCATTTGGTTGCGGGGGTTGATTTTCAGGGCTGGGCCGATTATGTGGAAAAACTTATCGGGCATTACGGATACAGTGCCCGGAGCGTGCTGGACCTGGCCTGCGGGACGGGAAACACCCTTTTCCCCTTTGCCGCCCGCGGCTACCGGGCCTTTGGGGTGGACATTTCCCCTGAAATGATTATGGTGGCTGGGGAAAAGGCAAGGGAAAGGTCATTAAAAATAGATTTTTTTGTTGAGGACATGAGAGAATTTGTATTGGGGCGCCAGGTCGACCTGGTGACCTGCTTTCATGACGGGTTAAACTATATAACGGAGCCGGAGCAACTGGGGGAGGTATTCGCCCGCACATACACAAACCTGGCCGCAGGGGGCATGTTTGTTTTTGACATGAACGCCGTCGACTGGATAGGCGAGGTGGACGGAAGTCCGGTGGTTATTGAGGACGGCGACCTGACTATCACATACAGCACGGCCCATGACCGGGAGGCCTCACTTTGGACGGTGGAGGTCACCTGCGTTGTCAGAGGGGAAAAGGGCCCCAGCCAGTTTAAAGAGACCCACTGCGAGAGGGGCTACTCCGTGGACCAGGTGCGGGACTTGCTGGCAGGGGCGGGATTGATCCCTTTGGCGGAGTATGACGCCTTTTCCTTCTCCCCGCCGCACCCCGGAAGCAGGAGGCACTTTTATATTGCCCGCAGGCCATGAGTAGGGGCAAAAAAAGAGGTGAGTCATTCTTATGAATATTCCCGCCGCGGACTACGCGGTGATAGGCGGTTCCGGGACTTACAGCCTTAAATATCCGGAGGATTTGAACCGCAGCGATATACAGGTTCTGGAAGAAAGCATGGTTTTCAGCACCCCGTACGGTGACAGCCCTCCCATGAAACTGTTCAGGCTGGGAGACAGGGATGTATTATCCGTGAAAATGCACGGCTGGAGGCCGGGAGTGCCAAGGGGCCGTGCATCCCAGCAATTATTCTGGGTTTTCAGAGAGGCCGGGGTTAAAAGGATTATTGCCGACGGCGGCGTGGGGTCGGTGAATCACCTGCTCAAGCCCAGGGACCTCATGGTTCCCGACGATTATATAGACTTTTCCATGCGCAAGGACACCGGTCTGGGCAGCCCATACCTCCTGGCCATGAGGCAGCCGGTATGCCCCAATATAAGAAAGGCCTTGCTGGATGCCGCCGAAAGGCGGTACCGGGGAAGGATATTTGACCGTGGAATCTACGCCGTCACCGACGGCCGGCACTTTGAAAGCAGGGCCGAGGTAGTAATGCTGGGCCGTGCGGGCGCCGATGTGGTGGGGCAGAGCATGTGCCCCGAAGTATACCTGGCCAGGGAGATAGGGGCCTGCTATGGCAGGGTGGACATAGTGGTCAACTATGCCGAGGGAGTAATCAGGGACTGGGACCACGATGAGTTAAGGGATATCTTCTTCGGCATGTCCGGCAACATAGCCTCCATCGTAACCGACGCCCTGGTCTCACTGGACAGTGACCGGGATTGCGGCTGCCCGGACCTGCGCAAGGAGACACTGCTTAAATGAAGTAATTACCAGGCAAGATGGGTGCCGGCCGGAATAAATATTAAGTGAAAGAACAAGAGAGGGGTGGGAGAGGAAAGATAACGGAGAACCTTAAAAAAGTAAATTTTGTCAGTTAAACGTACAAAGGGTACGAAAAAAGGATTGTTTTCCTCAAAGGCGCCGCAAGGCGCCTTAATTATTTTTAACGGAAATGTTCGATGTACATGTATCCGTGTAGAGTAAGAAAAGGTCAAAGTTGATGAATTTGTTTCAGACATGATATATCACATTATGGACTACGGCCCTATAAAGTAGTGCCACACTATCATGGTAAAATTTTTCAGCTTTTTTGATGCAAATCATCATATTGTGATGCAATAGTGAACTCGTTCAGCCAGGCTGAACATCGGGGCTTCAGATGGGGATTCAACCCCACCTGAAGTGAAAAAAGGAACTCCCACTTGTAGAAGTGGGAGTCTTGGAAATAAGATAAATCTCATTATTTGTTACATTAAATTAGCGTTCTTAAAAACACCATATGCAAATCCGCATCATATAATTAAATTTTTGTCAAAACGACAGATTCAGTTCTCTGGCATGAAATTAGCTAGTATTAATTAAAAGCCTTTTAGCTTTAACATTCACTAAAAAATGGGGGGTTTACATGGAGCCTACTTGCAAAACACTTGCCGATATCAACAAGAAATTGCAAAAAGGTCAGGCATTGGTTCTGACCGCCAAGGAATTAAAGGATATGGTCCGTGATGGCATCCGGCCTTGCGTTGAAGAGGTTGACGTTGTAACATGTGCAACTATGGGCGTGATGTCTGGGACATTGGCTTGCCTGCACCTTCCCATAACTGAACCGGGTAAGTATAGCGTTGCCAAAGAAGTTTATATAAATGGGGTTCCGGCCCATCCCGGGCCTGCGCCCAATGAACGTCTCGGCAATGTGGACTGTATTATTTACGGAACTGCTCATAGCGTTTATGACAACAACTATGGGGGCGGCCATCTTTTTAGTGATATGGTTTCAAGACGGCCCTTTGACGTAGAAGTGATTACTGATACCGGGGCAAAGTATAAAAAAACACTTACTTTGGACGAAATTCCATTTGCCCGCCTTCAAGGGACCCGCCACGCTTTTAAAAACTATAACGGTTTTGTCAATATAAAACAAAAAGAGCGCTCATATTCAACAATTTTCTATTTTAAGAATATGCAAGGGACTGACGGTATCAGCGTGGCTGGCTGTGGTGAATTAAATCCTCTGCAAAATGATCCTGAACTGCAGACCATAAGGATGGGTACAGTAGCTCTTGTGAATGGTGCAACCGGCATAGTAATTGGTGCGGGAACTAGAAGTACCCCTAAAAAACCGAACCTATCATTATCGGCTGACATGTTTAATATGGATCCAAAGTATATGGGGGGCTTTAAAACGTCAGCGGGTCCAGAAATTTTAAACTCTACAGCGCTGGCGATACCAGTTCTAAACGATCATATTCTGCAAAAAATGGTAAAGTATACCGATGAAAATATTGCAATTCCGATAGTTGATATTTCTGACAGGCTCATGGTTGGCGAGGCCACCTATGCGGATGTGTGGCAAAACGTTGATTTAAGAGTAAAATTTAACCGGGAAAAATGCATTGAGTGTACTATTCCCTGTCCCGTGGAACTTCTCTGCCCGGTTGGAGCTTATATGGCCGCCGGCAAAAAATGGTTTGCTGATAAATGCTTTGGCTGCGGTGCCTGCGTAAGCCTTTGCAGTTGCAGAGCCTTTAGCGCCAAGATGGGTAAGATCAAGTTGGGCGATCGTGAATATCCGATTACTTTTAGGCAATCTGACAGAAAACGGGCCATTGAATTAGCCGAGATTTTTAAACAAAAATTGCTCAGCGGTAAAATTATTCTTTCAAACTCAGAGATTCCGATAGCGTGATGCCTGGTACCGGGTACCTAAGTTACTAAGTTATTGGGGAGTGACATGGGGACGGGGTTATTGACTGCCACCTCAAATTCGAAGTGTCAGTAACCACATCTCCTCGACAGACCAGGAAGAATATGAAATGATAAGAAAGTGGCTCAGGAGAAGTAGTTTGACGGCAAGCTTGACTGCCGGGGAGACATGGTTTAATATATCGGAAAATCTTAGTTTTGGATGATGTGGGGTGAAGCAAAAATGTTAAGCAGGGATCTGGCGATCATCGGTGGTGGCCCGGCCGGGCTGGCAGCGGGAATTTACGCGGCCAGGGCGGATTTGAAAACTGTTCTCTTTGAGCAGGGGATGCCGGGAGGCCTGGCCGCCAGCACGGAAATAATAGAGAATTATCCGGGCTTCAAGGACGGGATCGGCGGGCCGGAACTGTCGATGAGCATGGAGGGTCAGGCCAGGCGATTTGGGTTGGAGATAGCTTATACCCCGGTGGAAAAGGTAAGCAGGGGTGAGAAAGGCTTTATACTGGAGACCGATGACAATGAGTTTAACGCCGGGGCTGTAATAATCGCCAGCGGGGCAAAGCCAAAGCTGCTGGGGGTAAAGGGGGAAAAGGAATTTCACGGCAGGGGGGTTTCATACTGCGCCACCTGTGACGGGGCCCTTTTCAGGGATAAAAGGCTGATTGTGGTGGGCGGGGGTGACTCTGCCGTGGAGGAGGCATTGTTTCTGACCAAATTCGCGGAAAAGGTGACCATTGTGCACAGGCGCGGAGAGTTGAGGGCGGTGAAGTACCTGCGGCAAAAGGCCTCTGAAAACGAAAAGATTGATTTTATCTGGCATGGTGTTCTGGTTGAGATAAAGGGTGATGATGTGGTCAGGGGCGTTGAGGTCAAGGATATAAGGGACGGCAGTGTCAGGGAGGTAAGCGCAGATGGTGTGTTTGTATATGTGGGGCATACGCCCAGCTCTGAGCTTGTCAGCGGGCTGGTTGACTTCGATGAAAAGGGTTACATTATTACTGATGAAAATATGAAAACAAAAACGGCAGGACTTTTCGCAGCCGGGGATATAAGGAGCAAGATGCTGAGGCAGGTGGTCACCGCCGTGGCTGACGGCGCCATAGCGGCAGTATCGGCTGAAAAATACCTGGAGGGGATTAAATAGACGATTACGGGCCGGCTTTAGCCGGCCCGGTCATTTAGCATTTTTATTGTAATAATGTAAAGTTATTTAAGATTTATAAATATGAAAAAATTCAAAAAAATAGCTGTACCTTACGATACAGCGGAGAAAGGGAGAGGAGATTAGGTTGTTATCAGCCTGTTGTTGATATTATAGGGTATAGGCTGAAGGAAGAATAGTTTTGTTCCGCAAGTGGTAGGAATTTTAGTGTAAACGGATGTATTAAAGGTATTATGGTTTTATGCAAAGGTAAATCGGGCCGGGCGGAAGGCTGAAATATGGAAAATATGGCCTGGTAACCGTTAAGGACTTTGATAAAACCGTTTAAGGGTTTTATCAAACATTTGGCAAATGATTGCCGGCAGGAAAAAGCAACCATTCTGTCATAAAGGGGCGACAAATTTGTTTTTTTAGCGGAATATGGCTCTGTTTCCCGGAGGCAGCAATAAAGGAAAGGTTGAACCTCTTTTTTTTAACATGGAATATATTTTGCAAGCATAATTTTTAAATTCCTTTACGACATTTGAAAAGGCGGTGCTGACTTGCTGGATTTAAAAGGGCTTATTGAAAATTTCGAAAAGGGAAATATAAGGTCGCTGGCAAGAATTATTTCAATCATTGAGAACGAAGATCCTTTGAGGGACGAGATACTGAAAGAAACGTACCGCATGACCGGGAAAGCCTATGTGCTGGGAATAACCGGGTCGCCGGGGGCGGGAAAAAGCTCGCTTGTTGACCGTATTACCACCTATTTCAGGAAAAAGGGAGACACAGTGGGCATAATTGCCGTGGACCCCACCAGTCCCTTTTCAGGCGGCGCCCTGCTGGGAGACCGCATCAGGATGCAGGACCATGCGGTGGACGGCGGTGTGTATATCCGGAGCATGGGCACAAGGGGCAGCCTGGGCGGGCTTGCCAGGGCCACCAAGGACGTGGTGAAGGTGCTGGATGCCTTCGGATTTAAATGGGTTATTGTGGAGACAGTGGGGGTGGGACAGGCTGAACTGGACATTATGCACGTGGCTGATACCACCATGGTGGTTCTTACCCCGGGGGCGGGGGACTCCATACAGACAATAAAGGCCGGCATAATGGAGATTGCTGATATCTTTACTGTCAATAAATGCGACCTGCCGGGTGCGGACAGGGTGGTGTCGGAAATAAATCAGATGCTGGATTTACAGAATGATGTGACAAAGTGGCGTCCTCCGGTGGTGAAAGTGTCAACACTGGATGACACCGGCATGGCCGATCTTATGGATGCCCTGGGCAGCCATATCAAGTATAATGAGGAAAGCGGCAAAAAGAGCGGCTTCAGGAATGAGATGTTAAAGAAAGAAACACTGGATATCGTGGCATACAGGTGGCAAAGGCTGGTTAATGAACAGCTTGTCTTTGGAGGTGGAGTGAGCCGTATTCTGGAAAAAGTTGCCTCCAGGGAAAAGGATCCCTACACGGCTGCGGAGGAAATACTGGAATATGTGATCAGCGAGTCGGGATTTAAGGGAAGAAAATAGGAAAAAAGGGATGATAATACCGGGGGTGGGAAAATGGGAGAGGCGGACAATTATCTGAAGAAAGGCGAGGACCTGCTGAATATACTTAATATGGCGCTGGAAAACCTCAAAAATTCCAGTGAGCAAAGTGACGCGTATAATTACAGGTCTTATCTGCATGGGCAGATTTATGGAATTGCAACAGCCCTGAAAATGTTTTTCCCGGGTCCGGGCAACCTCGGCGAAAAGGCTGCCCTGGCCCTGAGGCCGGTTATAACCGAGCACTCCTGCAACTGCAAGGACGATCCCAGCGCGCCGGGGCATCAGGGAATGTAGATTTCCCCACTGCGGTATGCATTTTCCGCGGCGTTGTCAAGGAATACCGGAAGCCCGCTGGTATTCATAATTACACCGCCGGTTATCCGGTTAAAGGATATTTTGCAGGGGATAACGGCGGCTGTTTCCAGGCCTGGAACGGAAAAGTTTTCCGGCGGGGTGTCTGCAAGCATATCACGAATGATTTCCAGGGGCTCTCCACAGTATGAAAGGTCAATATATAAAATATGTTCAAGCCCGGGGCCGGGAATGTTTTCCCCGGCAAGCCGCCCGGCGAATTCCGCGGCCTTCAGGGGTATGTCCCGCAGGGGTGTTGTTGCTGCCGGGCACAGGCAACCGGCGATATAGCTGTCTGCGACAGTGAAAGAGCAGCCGGGTGCGGAGGAAAAGGACGGCTTCCGGGACAGAAGACTGAAGCCGAATGCTATGGAAAGGGTAAAAAGGGTAGAGTCAAAGCTGTGGTTTTCCATGAGGCCCATTGCGGCCTCCTTTATTTTTGGCGCGCTTGCCAGGGTCTCCAGGTATTTTCCCAGGGCCCCCATGATTGCGGAACTTATACCCGGTGTAAAACAGCCCCCCAGTTCACCAAAGGCAAGCTCTTCCCTGGCCCTGTTCCAGAGCATTACCAGCCTGGAAGAACCGGGGGGGAAAGACTGCCTGCCCATGCCGGAACCGGAAGGATCGTTGTCCTTTAGTTCTTCAATTCCCTTTTTAAAAAAATGCTGTCCCAAAAATGACTCAATTATATCGCACGCTTTTCCAATTTCATCTTGTGTATGCAGATATCCCGTGGTCATATTCCTTCCACCGCCTTATATAGAGGATTTGCATCAGTAGCTGGTATTAACCGACAATTATAACCATGCTGTAACAACTAATGGTACCAATTCATATTTTAGATTAGAACGAAAATACGTTCAATAAATTATCATCCGAAAGGAGGCAGTTCACGTGAGTGACGCACTGTCAGCAATAAAGGATTTTTGTGGTAAAGGTAGGTCAAGTAGTTTAATACTCTGCTGTGTACTTTTCCTGGTAGCAGTTGCCCTGCTTCTCTGCGGGCTTATTTCACCGTGCATAGCCGGTGCCCTCATATTCCTTGGGCTGGCGCTCTGCTGCTGTGCCGCCTGCGCAGACTAAATATAGCAACAATTTATTGAAAAAAAGGGCTACACCTTATGTGTAGCCCTTAAAAACCACTTTTCCGTGCCCGCAGAATTAAGAAAAGTGAAGGAAGTGGGCAGTATGAATTATGATAAAGAAGGGCAGGTCGGAGAGTTGTTGGAGGGACTGGTTCAAAAGCTTGAGCTGTTGAACCGGGAAAAAAAAGAGGAGTACGAAAAATCAGTAAGGGCAATGGCCTCACTGGATAAACTGGATCAGGCCCTGGTAAGACTTGAATACCGGAAGAAGCGGGAAAAGGAAGTGGCTCAACGGATCTCCCGTATTTATAAGAGGCTTGAGGGTGCCCGGGACGATGTGGATGGTGATTATGAGGACAGGGATATAAATGATATTGTTATCGGTATATTGAATGGTGTAAAAACAGCCGGACAGATAATCGAAGTAGTTGCAAGCAGCCTGCAGGTGATGGTGGATACGGTTTCCGGGGTGCTCAAAAGTCAGAAAGGCGGCCCGAGGGGTCAGGCGGAGGAGGCAGGGGGAGATAATGGGATAGACCTTCTATCTCTGCTAAAGCCAGTCAATGCAATTCTGAACACACTTACCGCCAATAATAAGGCTGAAAAAATTGTTGAGCCGAAGACCAAGGAGGATATGCAGGAAAGTACAGGAGAACCGACAGCAGCGGATCCGGAAAATGAAGTTCCTGTTGTAAAGGCGGTGCCGGTGGACAGCAATGGCAACCGCGAAGATGGTTAATATAAGAGGGCCGCAATTTTATTGCCGCCCTCTTATATTATTGGAGGCTCATTTTTGGGGTATAAGGGATGTTATGTTGCTGATGATTTCCTGTAATTCCTGGGCCTGCTCCGGTGTCAGGTTGTTTTTGAACATGGAAAAGAGTGAGTTTACCATAGTCAGAATGGTGGCCGGATCATACATGGTCAGAAATTGTTCCAGCATAGCCGGGTCAAGGTTATCAGCCAGACTTTTCAAGGGTTCGGGCAGTGTTCCGGTGTCAATGGGCAATTTGTTCAAACTATTCGCCTCCGGTTTTTTTATTTCACTTTATGATTTATAATCTTGTTTTGCGACTAAATTGGTCTATTGGTAAATGAGTGTAAATAAACTTAAATAAGTCCTGGCGTGGGAGGTGAACTGCCATGAACGGAACAGGCGGAAAAGATCCGGACAGGTCGCTGGAAAGACTCACCGCAAAACTGGAGAGACTGTATGAGCAGCAAATAGCTGAAAATGAAAAGACTGAGAGGATGGCAAAGTCCTTGGATAATGTTGCCAGGATGCTGTCAAGTCTGGAATCCAACAGGAGCTTTGAGTTGGAATTTAACAACAGGATTGAGCAGCTTAACAAAAGCATAGAAAGAATTGTCGCTATAAAAGAAAGCGATTTAAAGGACGCCGAGGAGAAAAAGAATAAGCTGAACAGCATTATCCAGGGCATAGTTGTGCTTGGACAGATTTTATCGGCACTGGCCGTGGGAATACAGATGGCCGTAGACAGCGTAAGTAATGTACTGAACAAGAATGCCGCGGAAAAGGCGACCGGCCCGGACAAGAAGCAGAATGCAGGCGCCCGGGTGGAAATGGCCATGCTTATTCCGCAGCTTAGTTCCCTGGTCAGTAATATGGTGGAGGAAAAGAAACAGCGGCAGGTATCTTCAATAAGCCGGGAGAAAAAGGATATTCTTGCAAAGGAAGAACAGGAGGAAGCAGACAGGGCGAAGTGTTAAAAAGAATGATAAAGGAAAAAACAAAGGTTAAAAAGAATATAATCCAGAATGGAAAAGGAGCCGGGGAGTGACTTTTTTTTGCTGGAAGATTATGTGGCCCTTGACGTGGAGACAACAGGACTTAATCCCGCGTGGGACTCAATTATTGAGGTGGGCCTGTTAAAGATAAAGGGCGGACGGGTGGTTGATTCCTACCACAGCCTGGTGGCGCCGGAAAGGGAACTGCCTCCATATATAACAAGACTGACAGGTATAAGCGGGTCAATGCTAGAAGACGCCCCGCCGGTGAGCAGTATCAGGGATGATTTGCAGGAGTTTATAGCCGGTGAGTATATTTTGGGTCATGGAATAGGCTTTGACGTGGGCTTTATGGAGAAGGCCCTTGGCACAAGGCTGGAGGGACCTTTCTATGATACACTGGAGCTCTCCAGGGTACTGATGCCTGGGGAGGCAAGCTACCGCCTTGCGGATTTGTGCAGCGCCGCCGGCATAGAGCTGGCGGGGGCGCACCGGGCCATGGAAGACGCCAGGGCAGCGGTAATGCTTTATGGGTACCTGTGCAAATTGTTGAGCGGAATGGCTGGACAAACAGTGGCTTACCTGGGGGCCATGCTGCAAAGGGCGGGGTCGGCGTGGGGGGCTGTTATTTCAAACATCCCGGCGGCCTGGGAGGGTGGAGGCGCATATATCATTAATGAGCCAACCCGCAGCCGTAATGATCGTTTTTTCGAGGATGAAAGGCCTGAAGCCGGCGAATGGGGTTATGTTGACCCGGACAGGGTGAGGGAAATAATATCTAAAAACGGAACCCTGTCCAGGAAAATGCCGTCATATGAATACAGGCCTCAGCAGGTGGAAATGGCGGAGGAGGTTGCCCGGGCCTTTAACGAAGAAAAATTTTTAATAGTTGAGGCCGGGACCGGGACCGGAAAATCCATTTCCTACCTGGTGCCGTCACTTTTATGGGCGGCGGGGGGCGGGCCGAGGGTGCTTATTTCCACCATGACCATAAACCTGCAGGAACAGCTCTGGCGAAGGGATATACCACAGTTGGCCCAATGTCTCCAGATTGATGTGAAAACAGCGCTGGTAAAGGGAAGATCAAACTATATTTGCCTAAGGCGCTGGGAAAATGTGTTGCTGGAAAGAAAATGGTCGGAAGGGGAGGCTTTTTTTTATGCCGGGGTGCTGGTGTGGCTGGAAAAAACCCTTACCGGAGACAGGGCTGAGATAAATACGGGAAGTGGCGGGGAGGAGTTCTGGCAGGAGATATGCGCCGAGAGTGACAACTGCATGGGGAGCAGGTGCAGGCATTTCAAGGACCGGTGTTTTGTCAGCCGCGCCAGGCGCGAGGCGGAGGCCGCAGGCATTATAATAACCAATCACGCACTTTTATTTTCGGATGTCAGGTCAGGAAACATGGTGCTGCCCCCATACGGACCGGTGATTATAGATGAGGCGCACCATATAGAGGATGTCGCCTCGGAACAGTTGGGCAGACGGGTGCTCAAGAGCGATTTAAAGCGCTGGCTGAACAGGGCTGCCGGTTTAATATCCAGGCTTTGGGAACTTGTACCCCCCTCTGAGCAGGATAAATGGATGGATTTGCTGGTAGCCCTGAGGGGTGATATTGCCCGGCTGCGTGAGGCCGCAGAGGTTTTTTTCAGCCTGGCGGGGGAATTTATGTGCCGGAAAGGGGCTCAAAGGGAAGGGGACCAGGGAAGCTTCAGGTTTGTGAATCATATGCTGTATGAAGAAAAATACGGGCTCCCCTGGGCTGAATTCAGCAACCTTATTGTGAGAATGAAGGGTTTTCGCAAAACCCTTGACAGGGTTTCCGAACTGCTGCAGGCGTGGTGTGTCAATAACGAGTCATGGTCGGAAAAGTTACGGGATATAGTTTCCCTGACCGGAGGCTGTGAAGAGATTACTGCCGACATGGAATTTATCTACAATTGCGATGACGACTCTTTTGTTTACTGGCTTTCTTTCAGCGGCCGGGAAGAAAGGTCCCAGGTGTCGTTAAACGCCGCGCCGATTAGGGTTGGAGGTTTGTTGTACGACAGTTTTTTTTCCTGCAGGAACTCGGTGGTAATGACCTCGGCCACACTTTCGGCGGACGGGAGCTTTGATTTTTTTGCGGAGAGGACCGGAGTTAACAGAATAGCCACGGCAAGGGTGGTGAGAAAACAAATTGAGTCCCCCTTCCAATACGATGTCCAATCCCTCCTCTGTGTGGTGGAAAATCTACCCCTGCAGGGTGCGGAGCCGGGGCCGCGCTATTTGAAGGTTTTAAGCGGGGCGCTGGAGGAACTGGTGCTGGAGATAGGGGGAAAGACGCTGGTGCTGTTCACCTCGCACAGGGTATTGAGGGATGTCTACAGCCGCGTGAAAAAGAGCCTGGAGGAAAAGGGGATTACTGTACTGGGGCACAATATAGACGCCGGAAGGTCGCGGCTGGTGGATGAATTTATGAAATCGGAAAGGGCCGTATTAATGGGTTCCTCCAGTTTCTGGGAGGGTGTTGACATACCGGGCGCGGACCTCTCGTCCGTGGTAATAGTGAAACTTCCTTTTTCATCACCATCAGAACCGGTTATACAGGCAAGAATGGAGGACCTGGCTGATACGGGAAGGATACCCTTTAACGACTATTATTTGCCCCTGGCGGTAATCAGGTTCAAGCAGGGGTTCGGAAGGTTGATCCGCACAGAGGCCGACAGAGGGGTGGTGATAGTTCTTGACGGGAGAATTGTTGCCAAAAGTTATGGCAGGAAGTTTTTAAGATCACTGCCGGTAACGGGCCATTTTAGCGGTGATTTGGCCACGGTGAAAGAAAAGGTAAGGGATTGGTTTCATAAATAAGCTTATCTTACCGCTATCTCCTGCCTATGCTGTTCAGGTATACTGTCGGACAGTTATATGTTTATTAATATACTTCTAATTATTCGCAAAAAATGTTAAAATAAATACGCAAAAATTTAAGGGGGCAAAACATGAGGGAGACCTACCCTATTGCCAGGCCGGGCTGGAGTTACCTGGCGGTGCTGGCAGTTATTACCGGCGTCTGTTATGTTTTTTACAGGCCGGCAAGCGCTTTACCGGCGTTCCTGTTTTTTTTTACAGCCTATTTTTTCCGCAACCCTAAAAGAACCATACCTTCTGAAAAGAATATTGTGGTTTCACCTGCGGACGGTGTTGTTATGTCGGTTGGCGAGGTGCAGGAAAACAGATTTCTGGACGGTCCTTCATTAAAAGTAAGCATTTTCCTGTCTATATTTAATGTGCATGTTAACAGGGCACCTGTTGAGGGCTGTATAAAATACAGAGAATACGTCCCGGGTAAATTTTTGCCCGCCTTTAAGAGCCATGCCTCCGGCCTGAATGAGAGAAATTATATCGGGATAGATTCCTCCGGCGTCAGGGTTCTGGTATGTCAGATTACGGGTTTTATAGCCAGAAGGATAGTGTGTAATACTGTGCCGGGTGATTGGGTGGAAAGGGGACAGCTTTTTGGAATGATCAAGTTCGGGAGCTGTACAGAGATTTATTTGCCTACGAATGTACAGGTGCTGGTTAAAAAGGGCGACATTGTAAAGGGTGGAGAGACGGTTATTGGGAGGTTGCCCGATGAGAGCTGAAGTGCTGCCGAACGTTATTACCGGGTCAAATCTTGTTATAGGGATGCTGGCGGTGGCTTTTGCCACGGACGGCAGATTTTTTCACGGGGCGGTGCTTATTCTCATCGCCGCCATACTGGACCGCTTTGACGGAAAGCTGGCCAGGAAAATTGGGACGAACTCCGATTTCGGCAAGGAGTTGGACTCACTGGCCGATCTTGTCTCATTTGGTGTGGCGCCGGCGCTGACTGTATATATGTGGAAGCTCAGTGACCTGGGGACGGCGGGCCTGCTGGTGATAATATTGTTTGTTTTGTGCGGTGCGCTGCGGCTGGCCAGGTTTAATATAATGAATGTTTCGGGCTATTTTCTGGGGATACCCATCACCATCGCCGGGTCGCTGGTGGCAGTTTCAGTTCTGGCGGCGGGGAAGGCGCCGGTATATGTGCCGGCCATTCTGGTTTTTGTTCTTTCCGGACTGATGGTCAGCAATATAAGATTGCCCAAAATATAATTTAAGAATATAATTGGTTGACAAAAAATGCTGTCACAATTTTAGCCGGGCCTGAATAGTATATTAGGGATCAAATAATAAGGGGTGATCGAGTCTTGCGGGTATATTTCGTAAGAATACCATCTTTTTTAAGGAGTTTATTACTGAAGGTTTGGAAATAGCGAGCCGGGGGCAGGTTTACAACCTGTCCCCGTTAAATTCAGGGAACTTTAAAAGCCCACTCCTATGATTCCTCCCAGTGAACCTCCGATTAAGCAGATAAACAGTTTCTGGACCAGGGGAAGAAAGGCAACCCCTGTGGAAATAAACAGTCCGGTAAAAATCCAGATCAGCAGGAAGATTGCAATTCCCACGAATATGCCGTGGAAAAGACCCCTGTTTCCGGAATGCCTGGAGGAGAAAAAGCCGCCGCAAAAGACGCTGACAAAAAGGATGACAGAGGCGGCAACCGGAAGTGTGGATTCTGAGATGCCGGTCAAAAACAGCAAGACGCCAAAAATGAGGGAGCCGGCAATTGACATCATGAAAGCAACAATTATTCCTCTCAGGATTGACTGGAGATTAATGGACGGCTGATGGTGGGGGGGATTTTTTATAGGCATAATGGCGCACCTCCGGGGATTAGTTAACACTAATTTATGTTGATTTTCCATAATTATGACTCGGTTTGAAATTGCTTGCCCCCAAGGGGGGCGTTGACCTCATGTGTTATTATTAAAAAAGGGATGAGGATGAGATAAAATGGCCATTGGGCCAAAAAAAACGGGGAGATTATTTTGAAAGACTTTGTTCTGAGATATAGTCTGGGGGACAGGCTGTATCTCAACATTACCAACAGATGCACCAACAACTGCGCATTCTGTATCAGGAAAACGGAAAAGGGTGTGGGCTACAATCTCTGGCTGCAGCGCGAGCCGTCCGCGGAGGAGGTAATTGAAGCCCTGGGTGATCTGTCCGGGTTCAGTGAGGTGGTATTCTGCGGTTATGGGGAACCTCTTATACGGATTGACCTGGTCAGGGAGGTCGCGGCCCACATAAAGAAGAAACATGGAAAGATAATAAGGGTAAATACCAACGGCCATGCGGATCTGATCCACGGGCCCGGGAGCGCGGACAGACTGAGGGGGTTTGTGGACCGGATTAATGTAAGCCTGAACGCGCAT
This sequence comes from Bacillota bacterium, assembly GCA_049325075.1. Lineage (GTDB taxonomy): Bacteria > Bacillota > Desulfotomaculia > Desulfotomaculales > Desulfocucumaceae > BRHc4a. The sequence continues at coordinate 14,943 of JBMOPF010000085.1, forward strand.
AACAGCGAGAAGTATGTTGAAATATGCAGGCCCATCTATGGAGAAAAAGCATACGGTGAATTGCTTAAATTTGCCGAAAGCTGTATTGGTGTTATCCCCGAGGTTGTTCTATCTGTGGTGGAGTGGCCCGGCGTGGATGTGGAAAAATGCCGGCAGAGGGCTGAAGAGATGGGGGCAAAATTCAGGTTGAGAAAGAACAGCGGTTAATAGATGCTTATACTGAATTCCTGACCTGGACTTCACTCAGTATAAGTATTTTACTTATGAAAGGCTGGGTGGTGAGTATTGTCCGAGTATTTTGAGTACCTGAGAAAAATCATGCTTTTTGCCTGCCTTGATGACAGGCAGTTGGCGGAAGTGGACAACCTTATAGTGGAAAGAAATTACCAGCGGGGGAGAATCCTCTTTGTAGAGGGTGAGCCGGGTGAGGCCGTTTTTTTTCTGAAGGAGGGCCGCGTAAAGATTTCCAGACAGTCGGAAGATGGAAGGGAGCAGATACTTCATTTTATTCACCCGGGTGAAATGTTTGCAGAGGTGGTGCTTTTTGACGGCGGGCCATACCCTGCCACAGCTGAGACTGTTGAGGATTCCAAAATCGGGATGATACGCAATGAGGATATGGAGAGAATAACCCTGAACAACCCGGGCATAGCGCTGGGAATATTGAAAATAATGGCCCGGAGGCTGCGTATGGCGCAGAAGCAGATAAACGACCTGGCGCTGATGGACACCTCCAGGAGGCTGGCCAGCACGCTGATATTCCTGGCCGCCGACCGGGGAAAACCCTGTGAAAGCGGTACGTCCATTGAGATGTCTTTAACCAATCAGGATCTGGCCAACATGATAGGCGCCTCCAGGGAAACCGTCAACCGGATATTGAGCGATATGCGGAGGCAAAAGGCGCTGCTGGTGGAAAAGAAGCGTATTATTATATGTGATATGAAAAAGTTAAAGTCCTGGCTGTGAAAAGGTAAAAAAAAGCCCGGCATATCCGGGAGTATGTCATATTATTATACAGGATGATCAAAGTCCCATCTGCCGTCAAGGTTTATCATGGTCGCCGATCCGGTATGTTCCTCCACAAAGTCATTTCCGGTTTCGAAGTCCGGAACTGTTTCATTTCTCCTGGCCAGATTTTTTTCGATGCGATGTTCCCGTTTGGTCAGCAATTTATTTTTTTTCGGCACCGGGATATTCCTCCCCTGAAAATAATGTTGTATACTATCATTTAATATTCATTCCCTGTTTATAAATATTTAAAATATATTGTCTGCAGTATGGGAAAATATAATAAAAATAAAAATCGGAGGAAGATAAATGGCTATAACTGAAGAGGTAATCAAGGTGCAGGGAATGTCCTGCAATCACTGTAAAATGGCCGTTGAAAAGGCTGTTGGCGGGCTGGGCGGCGTTTCCGGAGCAGAGGTGGACCTGGCCGGGGGAACAGTCAGGGTTTCCTATGATCCGGGGCAGGTAGACCGCCGGAAAATTGTGGACGCCATAGAACAGGCCGGGTACAAGGTTTTACAATAGTTTGATATGATATAATCACCGCAATGGGGACCGTTTGGTATGTGGCATTATACTGACGGTTATTTTCTGTTGTTCCCGTTTTTTGTTCAGAGGAGGAGCTTTACCTTGTTTGAGCTGAATGTAAAAAGAAGATTCGCGGCGGCACACCGGCTGGATGGATATGACGGCCGGTGCTCCGCCATGCATGGACACACATGGGAGGCGGAGGTCGGTGTCGCCGGCAGCCGGCTGGATTCGTGCGGCATGCTGATAGATTTTAAAATACTTAAAGAAATGGTTGACGGTATAATCACTGAACTGGATCACTCCTGTCTCAATGAACATGAATACTTTTGCGGGGGAGGCAGTGAAAAGAACCCTACCGCTGAGAATATAGCGGTTTATATTTACGGCAAATTGAAGGAAGAATTAAAAAAAGCGTCACCGGACCTGGTTTTGAAGGGTGTACGGGTATGGGAATCACCGGAGGCGTCGGCGTTTTACCGGGAGGATTGAATATATGTCCAGCATAGTTTTGCTTTCCGGGGGGCTGGATTCCACGGTTTCACTGGGCCAGGCCCTCAAAGAGGATGATGTCAGGCTTTGTCTGACATTTGATTACGGGCAAAGGGCCGGGCAGAGGGAGATAGAGTCAGCCTCAAAAATCGCCGCCCATTATGGCCTGGAACACCGGGTAATAAACCTTCCCTTCCTGGGGGAAATCACCTCCACGGCCCTGGTAGATACCGGGAAGACGGTTCCCGAGCCCGGGTACGAGGATTTTTCCATGCCCGGGGCAATGGAGAACACCGCCAGATTGGTCTGGGTTCCCAACCGGAACGGGGTATTTATCAATATTGCGGCCGCCTTTGCGGAGGCAATGGGCTGCGGACGGGTGGTAACCGGATTTAACGCCGAGGAGGCGGCAACTTTCCCCGATAACAGCAGGGAATATCTGCTGGCCGCCGGTAAAGCCCTGTCATATTCCACAATGAACGGAGTAAGGGTGATAAGTTACACCCAGATGCTGGACAAGGCCGGGATTGTGAGGCTGGGCAGAAGGATAGGCGCCCCCCTGGAATATGTCTGGCCCTGCTATCATGGCGGTGAGAGTCTTTGCGGGCTGTGTGAAAGCTGCCGGAGGTATTTTATGGCCCTGGAAAGGGCGGGTGAATGAAATGCATGTATATTGTCATGATGAGAAAATAACCTATACCGGAGATCAGCTTTCGTCCCTTTGGGCATACAAAAACTTTGGGCTGCAGGGCGACAGCATTGTGTGCTTCAGGGGGCCGTGCAGCATCTCTTTTTCCAGCATGGTGGACCTTGAGGATGTGCTGGCCTGCTCGCCAATATACGGTCCGGACATGCTGCATTTTGTGGTGGAGCACTTTGAGAGAGGGCTGGAAAAGGCGGTTCTGCGACAGCGGCTGCTGATTGCGATTATAAAGGACGCTATTGGCCGGCCGGACCTGGAGAGAAGGGGAGACGACCTTTATATGGGAAGTAAAAAGCTATCCATTTCCATTGCCACTTCAACTCCGGTTTCGGTAATGATACATGCGGCCCTAAATGTGATAACGGAAGGTACGCCGGTTGAAACGGCCGGGCTGATGGAGATGGGGTATGCGGAGGAAGATATAATGCCGCTGGGGATGAAAATATGCCGGCTGTATGACCTGGAGATGTCGTCGGTCAGGATGGCCCGCTGCAAGGTTAGGGGTGTCGGTTAGGTTGAAGGCCTTTATCCGGGAAGTTTTCTCCTCCGTTCAGGGTGAGGGGCCGTACATAGGGCGAAGGCAAATTTTTATCAGGCTGGGGGGGTGCAACCTTTCCTGCCGGTACTGCGATACTGAAAAGTCCGTGGATGAAAGACCTTGCAGGGTTGAGGCGGTTCCGGGAAAGAGGGTTTTTTCAGAGGTTCAGAATCCTGTCCGGGCGCGGGACCTGGTCAGTCTGGTCAGGGAGAGGTACCCCGTCGATATTCACCATTCTTTCAGCATAACTGGCGGGGAGCCCCTTCTGCAGGTTGATTTTCTGACCGATCTTCTTCCGGCCCTTAAAAATACCGGCCTGCCGGTATTTCTGGAAACCAACGGGACCCTTCCGGAGGGTCTGGCCCGCGTAATAGGCCTGGTGGATATAGTATCTATGGATATAAAACTTCCGGGCACCGCCGGATGCCCCCCTCTCTGGGACGAGCACCTCCGGTTTTTGTCCATAGCCCGGAAGGCTGAAGTTTTTGTCAAAATAGTGGCGGATGACCTGAGCGATATACTGGAATGCAAAAGGGCGGCAGACCTTGTTGCCGGCGTTGACAGCGGGGTGACCTTCATAATCCAGCCCCGCACCGAAGCCGGCAGGTGTATGCTTTCCCCGGGGCGGGCGCTTTATTTGCAGGCGCTGGCCCTGGAGAGACTGAAGGATGTCAGAATAATTCCCCAGGCGCATGTAATGATGGGCCAGCTTTGAATTTAAGGGAGGGGTAGTTCTTTTGGTGGACAGAGAAAAAATTGAGACGGCTGTGCGTATGATATTAGAGGCGATAGGTGAGGATCCTGACAGGGAGGGGCTGAGGGAAACACCGGCCAGAGTGGCCAGAATGTACCAGGAGATATTCAGCGGCCTGTGGGAAGACCCCAGGGAGCACCTGCAAAAAATGTTTTCCGAGGAGCACGAGGAAATGGTGCTGGTGAAGGATATCCCCATTTATTCGATGTGTGAGCACCACCTGCTTCCCTTTTTCGGCAGGGCACATGTGGCATATATACCAAAGAAGGGAAATGTGACCGGCCTGTCGAAGCTGGCCAGGGTGGTGGAGGGGTTTGCCAGAAGGCCCCAGTTGCAGGAAAGGCTTACTTCACAAATAGCGGATGCCATCATGAAAGCTCTGACACCTCAGGGCGTTTTGGTGGTGGTGGAGGCTGAGCATATGTGTATGACTTTGAGGGGTGTGCGCAAGCCCGGGTCAAAGACCATAACCTCGGCGGTGAGGGGATCCTTTCAGAGGAATGAGGTAACCAGGGCAGAGGCGCTGTCACTTATAAAGGGATAAGGGCGTGTGTATTTATGAGTGATAAAAACAAACAAAGGGATCCGGGAAAATTGGAGCTTATTGCCACCAAGTCGTTTGCACCATATGGCGACATGTACCGGGTGGTGGACTTTTTAAATAAAAGCCTCAAGGAAAAAAAGGTCATGTTCGGGTTGACCAAGTCCAGGGAAAAGGAAATGATGACCATATCCATCTACGAGGTTGAGTAATACAATTCCAAAGATGGAATGAAAAAACAGCAGCGTCGCAAGCCGGGAGGTAGTAATGCGGATACTGATCAGCAATGATGACGGTATTTATGCCGATGGGATAAGGGCCCTGAGAAAAAGGCTGGAAAAGCTTGAGGGCGTGGAAAAAATATACGTGGTGGCGCCGGACAGGGAGAGAAGCGCCATAGGGCATGGAATTACCATGCACAGGCCGCTTCGGGCCAAGGAAATTAAATATGCCTCACCCCTGTCCAAGGGCTGGTCGGTGGACGGCACCCCGGCCGATTGTGTAAAGCTGGCGCTGGAGGAACTGCTGAAGGAACCGCCGGACCTGGTGGTTTCCGGTATAAACCAGGGCCCAAACCTGGGAACGGATGTGATATATTCCGGGACTGTTTCGGCGGCGGTTGAGGCGGTAATATGCGGCTATCCTGCCATTGCCATATCCCTTTCCAGCTTCAAGGACCATGATTTTTCAGAGGCGTGCGAATACGCGGCCAGGCTGATACCATTGGTGATCAGGGAGGGGCTTCCCGGGGGAACACTGCTCAATGTCAATGTGCCCCCAGGGAAGCCGGCGGGCGTAAAGGTGGTCCGGCTCGGCAACATGAGGTATGTCAATATATTTGACCGCAGGACCGACCCAAGGGGGCGGGTGTATTACTGGATGGCGGGCGAAGTGCTGGACATGGACGACAATTCAGAAGACACCGATATAGGGTCAAATCGCAGGGGGTATATAACCATTACACCGGTGCAGATAGATTTGACCAACAGTCGCGAGATAGAAAGAATAAAAAGATGGAAGCTGCCCTGAAAATGCTTATATTGATATGTTTATTCTGTCGGAGTGGCCAGAGGTGTATTTCCGTCCGGTCGGAGAGGCCAGGATGCATTTCCGATTGGTCGGAGTCAGAAGGGTCCGGGCATTATTGTCAATCCTAACCAGCTAACCAACTATCCAACTCAACCAACCAACTCCGTCTGTCAACTCCTTTTTATTATGTGGCTGATTCTGCTTAAATCCGCGGCATTTATGCCTCCGGTAAATAAGAGTGCGCCCAGATAGGAAATGGCGCCGGCGGCCAGTGTAAGTGCCAGGCCGGGCAGCCCGGGCGCATCAAAAAAGCCGGCCAGGGCAAGCTTTGTTTGCAGCATTACCATTCCGGCCGCCGCGGCGGCTATGACGGGCTTGTATGCGCAGGACACGGCGTTGATGCTGATGCCTGTGTGCTTTTTCAGGTCTCTGTAATTAAGGCAGGCCAAAATAATGTAGCCGACGGCCAGGGAAAGGGCTGTTCCCTGTATACCGAATCCCGGTATGGAGGTAAGGAAATAAATGCCCGTTATTTTAAAGACCGAGGCCTTGACCAGGTTTTTAAAGGGTACCACGGCCCTTCCAAGGCCCTGTAGTATGCCGGTGGTGGTTTGATGCAGATAAAGAAACGGACCGCTTAGAGCCAGTACAAAAAGGGCGTCGCCGGCGGACGCATAACCGAAGAATACCTGGCACATTTCATGGGGCAGTACCAGAAAGACTGCCGCTACAGGCGCTCCCACCATTATTGTGATTCTGACAGCCTCTTCAATCCTGTTTTTGAGCAGCATGGTCTTTCCCTGGGCCATTGCGTCGCTTACTGCGGGGATAAGGGCTGTGGTCAGGGCGAGGGTTATCACACCCGGGGTAAAAAAAAGGGCCTCCGTGATACCGACAAACTTTCCGAAGGCGGCGGTGGACTCCCACATGGACATTCCGGACAGCAGGAGTCTCCTGGGAATAATAAGGGCGTCCAGGGACATCAGCGCGGTGGATACAAACCTGGTCAGGGTTACCGGAATGCCAAGATTGAATATCCTTCCCAGCACATTTGAAGTGGGCGTGGGGTCAAAGGCGGAGGCGTAAAGGCGCGGCCGCCTGGTTGCATAAATATACAGCATGATTAAAAAACCCGACAGCTCTCCGCAGATAACCCCCAGTGAAATCCCCAGGGAGGCATACTTTATGCCATGGGGAAGCATAATAGAGGCGATGCCCAGCCCGGCGGCAACCCTCACCAGTTGCTCAATTGCCTGGGTGACAGCAGTTGGGGACATCCTCTGAAGTCCCTGGAAAAAACCCCGGAAGGCCGAACATATTGATACTATCAGCACTCCTGGCACCAGACTGACGAAACAGGGGTATACATCCGGGTTGGCAAAGACATGCCTTGTCAGAAGGGGTGCGCATAATAAAAGGAGGACCATTAAAAGCGAAGAACTGGCTATGATTATGGAAAGGGAGATTTTAAATATACGGTAGGCCCCGGAGAGGTTGCCCACCGCTACTTCCTCCGCCACCAGTTTGGATATGGCCACCGGTATGCCGAGGGAGGCCAGAACCAGCATCATTATGTAAACAGGGAAAATCATGCTGAAGAGGCCTACGCCTTCCGGGCGGATAAGCCGCATCATCATGATCTGGTAAATAAAACCCACAAACCTGTTAAAGACGTTGGCCGCCAGCAATACAGCGGTTCCGTAAAGAAAAGACCGGCCGGACATGTTCTCACCCCTGTCTATATGTATGTCCAGGCGGTGTCTTCTATGAAAGCTTCGGGAAGTCAAAGCCACAGCGTCTATGTATGTATTAAAAAGATTAAAATATAAAAAGGATATTGTGATTTTCTGTGGAATAAATATAATTTATTTGAATGGGATTGCCGTATTTATCCGGTAATCGGCTCTTTCGGGAGCTGTTTTTTATGTTTATCAATACATTGGAATAGAAATACTTTGCAATGGTAACATTATTTACAAAGGAGGCAGGGAACTTTGAAAAATTATCCGGGTGATAAAATCCGAAACGTCGGTGTGGTTGCACACGGCGGGGCCGGTAAGACTTCGCTAGTGGAAGCCATTTTGTTCAATACCGGGGCCATCAACAGGCTGGGCAGGGTGGAAGACGGGACCACCACCTCAGACTACCATCCAGAGGAAACGAGCCGACAGCTTACAATTCATGCAAGCCTTGTTCCCAGCGAGTGGAAGGTCTGTAAAATTAACCTTATAGATACGCCGGGCTACTCTGATTTTATCGGTGAGGTAAAAGGAGCGCTGCGTGTGGTGGATAGCACCCTGTTCGTAGTCTCAGCCGTCGACGGCGTGGAGGTCCAGACGGAGATTATCTGGGACTTCGCCGATGACAAGAATATGCCCAGGGTTGTATTTATCAACAAGATGGACCGTGAAAACGCCAACTTCTATAAGGTGCTGGACGAGCTTAAGGAAAACTTCAGCGCCAATTTTGCCCCCGTCCAACTCCCCATAGGCCAGGCCCTGGATTTTACCGGTGTAGTTGACCTGTTGGAGCAAAAGGCCTATTTATTTAAAGACGGGAAGGCCGAGGAGATTGAGATTCCAGCCGATATGGCAGATGTTATTGCGGAAAACAGGGAAAAGCTGGTGGAAGCGGCAGTCGAGGGCGACGATGACCTGATGATGAAATACCTGGATGGGGAAGAGCTTACCCCTGATGAAATAAGGCTCGGTCTTTCCGCCGGGGTGAAAGCCGGCAAAGTGGTGCCGGTGCTGTGCGGCTCGGCAACCAAGAACATGGCTGTCACAACCCTGATGGACTTTATGGTTAACTACCTCCCTGCGCCGGAGGTTGAAGATGTAAAACATTTTTCAGCCCTGGTTTTCAAAACACTGGCCGACCCGTATGTGGGCAAAATGAACTTTATAAGGGTTTACACCGGAACGCTGAAGAGCGATATGACAATTTATAACGCCAATAAGGAAAAGACTGAAAAGGTTGGTCAGATTTTGTTTGCCCGTGGAAAGACAACGGCACAGACACAGGAGGTAGCCGCGGGAGATCTGGCTGTGCTGGTGAAACTTCAGGAAACCGATACAGGAGATACACTCTGCGAAAAGGATAAGCCGGTTGTTTTGGAGGGAATCGACTTCCCCGAACCCACCCTTTCTGTTGCCATAACTCCAAAGAGCAAAGGCGACGAGGACAAGATGGGCAGCGCCATAAGCAAAATACTCGAAGAGGACAAAACAATCAGGGTTCAGAAAAATGTTGAGACAAAACAGAACCTGGTCACCGGAATGGGTGAGATGCACCTTGATATCATTATAGACCGGCTTAAGAGGCGCTATGGCGTTGATGTGGTTACCGACTCACCAAAGGTTCCTTACCGTGAAACAATTCGCTCAGAGGTTAAGGTGGAAGGGAAGCACAAAAAGCAAACCGGCGGCCACGGGCAGTACGGCCATGTCTGGCTGAGGCTTGAGCCCCTTGCGGATGAGGAGTTTCAATTTGCAGAGGAAATTTTTGGCGGGGCGGTTCCGAGGAACTATTTCCCGGCAGTTGAAAAGGGAATTCGCGAGGCCATGTCCGAGGGTATTCTGGCGGGCTACCCGGTTACCGGAGTCAAGGCGGTGCTTGTTGACGGGTCCTACCACCCGGTGGACTCATCTGAAATGGCCTTTAAAATAGCGGGGTCACTGGCTTTCAAAAAGGGGATGCAGCAGGCCAAGCCGGTGTTGCTGGAACCAATAATGAATGTTGAGGTTACGGTTCCGGAAAGTTTTATGGGTGATATTATCAGCGACTTTAATACAAAGAGGGGCCGTATACTGGGCATGGAGCCGGGCGGCAAGCAGACCAAGGTAAAGGCCCAGGTCCCGCTGTCTGAAATGTACAGGTATGCCATTGACCTCAAGTCCATGACCCAGGGCAGGGGATCGTTCGCCATGGAGTTTCTGGGGTATGAGGAATTGCCCGGCAGGCTGGCCGAAGATGTAATCAAAAAAGCCAAGGCTGAGGCGGAGGCGGAAAAATAAAAAAGCCTTAATGTTTAAGGCTTCCCTATAGCCAACAGAGGAATGCTTTTTTGAAACGCTTTTAACGGAAAGTCGGAAACAGAGGAGAACTATACTTTCCTAAGCGTTATAAAAAAACAACCGAAGGGAACCTGTTTTGGAACAGGTTCCTCTTTTTATAGCATAGAGCATAGATCAATGGTTCGCCCACTGAACACCCTGAATTGGGTTGTTTTTGTCAGTCTGTGTCAACGTTTGCTTGAATCCAGTCGACTATGGTTTCAATGGGGGTGCCGGGGGTGAATATTTCCTGTGCCCACCCGTTTTCCTTGAGGGCGGCAATGTCATCAGCCGGTATGGTTCCGCCTCCCATAACCATGATATCTTCGGCCCCCTTTTCCTTTAACAGCTCGTTTACCCGGGGAAACACAGTCATGTGGGCGCCGGAAAGAATACTTAGTCCAACCACGTCGACATCTTCCTGTATGGCGGCCTCAACTATCTGTTCCGGAGTCTGGTGCAGGCCGGTGTAGATTACTTCCATGCCGGCGTCCCTTAAACCCCGTGCTATTACACGGGCGCCCCTGTCGTGTCCATCAAGGCCTGGTTTGGCCACCAGCACCCTAATTTTTCCACCCATTTGCTCCACCTCATAAAAAAGATTTTAAAATATCGGCTTTTCCCTGTATTCACCAAACACCTCGCGCATCACCTGGATGATCTCGCCTTCAGTAGCATAAGACCTTACGCATTCAAGTATAAAGGGAATCAGGTTTTCAGTGCCGGAGGCCGCTTTTCTCAGGCTGTTCAGAGTTTCTCCAACCCGCAGGTTGTCCCTTTCACTGCGGAGTTTCTGAACACGGGCCACCTGGTCCTTCTCAATCCGGGGATCGATTTTCAAAAGGTCTATATCAATGGTTTCATCTTCGTCAACAAACTGGTTGACACCAACCATTATCCGCTTTTTATTATCCACATCGACCTGGAAGCGGTAGGCGGCATCAGCTATTTCCTGCTGGAAGAAATTCTGGTCAATGGCCTTGAGGACACCTCCGCGCCTTTCTATTTCCGCAAAATACTTTTCCGCCTCTTCTTCCATTTTACTGGTCAGCGCTTCCACGAAGTAGGATCCGCCAAGGGGATCGATAACATTGGCCACGCCGGTTTCATAGGCAAGTATTTGCTGGGTGCGCAGAGCTATTTGTACAGCCTTTTCGGTGGGCAGGGCCAACACCTCGTCCATTGAATTGGTGTGCAGGGACTGGGTTCCCCCCAGGACTGCGGCCAGTGCCTGGTACGCCGTACGGATGATGTTGTTTTCCGGCTGCTGTGCGGTCAGACTGCAGCCGGCTGTCTGGGTGTGAAAGCGGAGCATCCAGGACCGGGGGTCTTTGGCGCCGTACTTATTCTTCATGCGCCTTGCCCAGATGCGGCGGGCGGCCCTGTATTTGGCTATCTCCTCAAAAAAGTCCACATGGGAATTAAAAAAGAAAGAAAGTCTGGGAGCGAAGTCATCCACATTAAGTCCCGCCTCAATGCCGGCCTCCACATAGGCGAAGCCGTCGGCCAGGGTAAAGGCCAGTTCCTGGACGGCGGTGGAACCGGCTTCCCTTATGTGATAACCGCTTATGCTGATGGTGTTCCATTTGGGCACATGCCTGGAGGCATGGGCGAATATATCGGTAATCAGCCGCATTGAGGGGGCGGGAGGGAATATCCATGACTTCTGGGCAATGTATTCCTTTAGAATGTCGTTCTGAATGGTCCCGGTCAGCTTTTCCGGGGGCACTCCCTGTTTTTCCCCGGTGGCGATATACATGCACCACAATATTGAGGCCGGGGCGTTTATGGTCATGGAGGTGCTTACCCGGTCAAGGGGTATTCCATCAAAAAGGGTCTCCATGTCCTGCAGGGAGTCAATGGCCACGCCGACACGGCCAACTTCTCCGAAGGCCCTGGGGTGGTCGCTGTCATAGCCCATGATGGTGGGCATGTCAAAGGCTACACTGAGGCCGGTCTGACCCTTTGAGAGGAGGTATTTGTACCTTTCATTGGACTCCCTGGCCGTGGCAAAGCCTGCGAACTGGCGCATGGTCCAGAGCCGGCCCCGGTACATGTTATCCCTGATGCCCCTGGTATAGGGGTACTGTCCGGGCATGCCCAGGTCATCCTGATACTGGAGGCTGTCTGTGTCAAGAGGCGTATACAGATCGTTCACTGGAAGCGAGGAGACAGTCTCAAATTTAAAGTCACGGTCCTTGAGAAGCTTTCGTTTTTCCAGCCATGCATCCTTCATTTCGGCTATATTGTCTTTTTCATATTTCATCTATTATGCTCCTTCCCGGAGTGCAATTTTTAAAACTCAATTCCTTCCCTTGCCTCAACCCCCTGGTAGAAGGGGTGTTTTACCAGGGTGACCTCTGTAACCAGGTCCGCCATCTCCAGAACTTTATCGTGGGCAGCCCTGCCGGTGATAACCAGCTCTACGTGTTCAGGCCTGAGGCTTATGATTTCCAGAACCTGCTCAAGGGTGACAAGGTTATAGTCCAGGGCCACATTCAGCTCATCCAGTATCACCAGGTCGTATTGGCCTCCGGAAACCACCTCTACGGCCCTTTTTATGCCTTCCCGGGCCAGCCTGCGGTCCTCGGGAGAGGGATTTTCCCTGTCCACAAAGGTTTCCAGCCCGTATTGCTCGATGGTTACACCGGGAAGGTAATTGCGGACTGCCCTTAGTTCACCGTAGTCAGGCCAGCCTTTCATGAACATAAGTATAATTACACTGTGACCGTGTCCAACGGCCCTCAGGGAAAGTCCCAGGGAAGCCGTGGTTTTTCCCTTTCCGTTGCCGGTATATACCTGAAGGCAACCTTTCCTCGGCTTTTTCATGCAGCACCTCCTTAAATGCTTATACTGATATTCTTATCTGTCAGAAGTTAGAAGCCGGAAGTTGGAAGTTGGAATGGTTTGAGCATTCCCCAGAGCTGACAATGCGCGAAGTGGGGATGTAAGGAATCATTCTTTCATTAAATTTTTGGCGATAACCATACGCTGGATCTGGTTGGTGCCCTCATAAATCTGGGTAATCTTGGCGTCCCTCATCATCCTTTCCACAGGGTATTCCCTGCAGTAGCCGTAACCTCCCAGCACCTGGACCGCGTTGGTTGTCACCATCATGGCGGTGTCCGTGGCGTACATCTTTGCCATGGAGGCCTCCTTGGAGTGGGGCGCTCTCATGTCCTTCAGCCTGGCCGCCCTGTAGACAAGCATTCTGGCGGCGTCAATCTGTACTGCCATGTCCGCCAGCATAAAACCAACCGCCTGCTGTTCAATAATAGGCCTGCCGAACTGAACCCTTTGCCTGGCGTATGCCAGGGCAACATCATAGGCGCCCTGGGCTATACCGAGCCCCTGGGCGCCTATTCCTATACGGCCCCCGTCAAGCAGGGCCATGGCAACCTTGAAGCCTTCACCCTCTACTCCCAGTAGGTTTTCCCTGGGAACCTCGGCGTTTTCAAATATCAATTCAGTTGTCTGGGACGCGTTAAGTCCCATCTTTTCCTCCCTCTTGCCCACCATAAAGCCGGGGGTGTCCCTGTCCACAAGCAGGCAGGTAATGCCCCTGTAGCCCTTGCTGCCGGGCTCGGTGCGCACGAAGGTAACATAAACATCAGCCACTCCGCCGTTGGTTATAAATATTTTATTTCCATTAACGATGTACCGGTTGCCATCAAGCCTGGCGGAGGTGGAGAGTCCGGCCGGATCGGATCCGGCCCCTGGCTCGGTAAGGGCGAAGGCCCCTATCATTTTGCCGGCGGCAAGCTTTGGAAGGTATTTCTTTTTCTGTTCCTCAGTTCCGAAAAGTAAAATGGGAAGGGTTCCCACCGAGGTGTGCACCGCCAATATTACTCCTGTTGATGCACAGGCCTTCGATATTTCCTCGATGGTGATAATGTAGCTGAGGAAATCGCAGCCCGCTCCGCCCCACGCCTCGGGAACAGGGACTCCCATCAGGCCAAGCTCGGACATTTTCCTTATATTTTCCCATGGAAATTCATGCGACCGGTCGTAGTGGGAGGCCCTGGGGGCGATTTCGTTTTGTGCCAGCTTCCGGACCATGTCCCTCATCAGCCTTTGCTCATCGGTAAGATGGAGAGGCATTGTATTGCTCCTTTCTGGCTATTCTACTTTTACCATCACGGCGTCTCCCTGGGCTGCTCCACTGCAAATGGCGGCAATTCCAACACCGCCCCCGCGGCGGCGGAGCTGGTTGATCAGCGTCATCAGCACCCTGGCCCCGCTGGCGCCTATGGGGTGCCCGTAAGCCACAGCCCCTCCATTGATATTAATCTTTTCATGGGGAATGTTTGATATCTTTGAGCTGACCAGGGTCACAGCGGCAAAGGCCTCGTTTATTTCAAACAGGTCAACCTGGTCAACTGTCATGCCAAGGGACGATAAAAGCTTATTGATGGCGAGGCCGGGCACTGTTGCGATGTAGGAGGCCTCCCTGGACACCGAGGCATGGCCCATTATGACTGCCGACGGCCGGAGGCCGTTATTGGCGGCGAATTCCTCTCCGACAACCACCAGCGCGCCGGCGCCATCGTTGACACCCGGGGCGTTTCCGGCGGTGACGGTGTTTTCGGGATCAAAAACAGGGGGGAGCCTTCTCAGCGCCTCAATGGAGGTGTCCCGCCGGGGACCCTCGTCCATGGAAACAACCAGCGGCTCGCCCTTCTTTTGGGCAATTTGCACCGGAATAATCTCTTCGTCAAGAATTCCGCTGTCTTGTGCGGCCACAGCTTTGACGTGGCTTCTCAGCGCCCACTGGTCCTGCTCCTCCCTGGAGACACCATACTCTCTGGCCACCTTTCCGCCGTGGACAGCCATGTGGCGGTCATGAAAAGCGCACCAGAGACCGTCGTGCACCATAAGGTCGGTTAATTTCCCGTCGCCCATCCTCAGGCCCCAGCGGGCCCTGACTATATACGGAGCGTTGCTCATGCTCTCCATGCCCCCGGCGACCACAACCCGTGCGTCCCCGGCCCTTATGGCCTGGTCCGCCATGGTTACGCTGCGCATACCGGATGCGCATACCTTATTAACTGTCTCGGAAGGCACCTCCCAGGGAAGCCCGGCATTGATGGTGGCCTGGCGGGACGGAATCTGGCCGGCCCCGCCCTGGAGCACCATGCCCATAATGACATTATCGATTGAATTATCCTCAATTCCGGACCTTCTTATGGCCTCCCGTATGACAATGCCGCCCAGTTCGACGGCCTTTAGCGGGGAAAGGCCGCCTCCCAGTTTACAAAAAGGCGTCCTGACTGCGCCAAGAATAACAGATCTTTGCAATGGTAACCATCCCCCAAATTTTATTTTTGTTGACTATATTCAAAAAACAGATGAATCAAAAACTTTATGATGCAATATGTATGCCACGTTCCAGGGCCCGTTGGGCTTGGTCCGAACGGACACAGTATTGTTTACAAAGATAAACACACGAACATGTGTAAACAATAGATTACACACATAAATTCCAGCGCACAGGAGATACAGTTTTCCTGAACTATACATCAAAAAGATTTTGCATTTTACGCTGTATTTTATCTTGAACCGGCAGCTTGTTTATGATAACATTTAACTATAAATTTAATATATATAAGAAACGTACCACGAAGGTATTTTCCCGTAAGAAGCGGGGGAAACATCGTGTTTTTTTGTTTTACCGTTTCATCAAACATGGAAAAATGAGGACCATGAAGGCCCGGCATCAGGAAAACCTTCGTGGTCTTTATTTTTCAATAATGACTGTTGATGAAAATCTATATCTTTTATCGTATTCAATTTAAAAACCTTTATTTATGACCTCCCCTGGACAACTTAATATTATTTGTGTTAAAAGCTTCCTTGGCAGGGCTTTTAACCTCCTTAAGCCCGGCGTTTGCGGTTGCTCAGACACGCACCGCCGGGTAAATCCTCCTTTTTTATTGTGTATGGGACATGGCTTCTCCCGTATGCAATTTTTTTTAAGAGGGGAATTGCGCTGCAATATCTTAAAAGGACTAATTTTAATGCTGCCTGAAGGATATTTTGAAAACTGTGCAGAATAATATAATTAAAAGGCGGTACGGAGCCGCTACAGTTTTTAATGTCATCCGGGGAAAAAAGCCACGAAGGTATATTCCGTATGAAGCGGGTATCTTTGTGGTTTTTATTATTTTGTGAGTATTTTTAAACAGGAGAATTATGTTATGAGAGTGGCAGTTGTGGATGGTCAGGGCGGTGGAATAGGAAAATTAATCACTGAAAAACTGAGGAAGTCAATGGGAGACAGGGTTGAGATAATAGCCCTGGGCACCAACGCACTGGCCACGGCAGCTATGCTGAAGGCCGGGGCAAATGAGGGGGCCAGCGGCGAAAACGCGGTCTGTGAAACAGTAAAAAGGGTTGATGCTGTTTTGGGCCCGATTTCGATAGTCCTTTCCAACTCAATGCTGGGGGAAGTTACCTGGAAAATGGCTTCGGCCATCGCGGAAACAGATGCTGAAAAAATACTTATCCCACTGAACAGGCATAATGTGTCAATTGTAGGCCTGTACGGCGAACCTCTTCCACACCTTGTTGATATGGCCGTTCAGCTGGTTGAAAAAAGATACGGATCCAAAACCACAAAAAAGGATGTGTAGGCCCAAATTTTTCAATGGACCTTGAAAGCTGTTCGCCGGTAGTCCAGTAATGTTTTTTTTATTTGAACTTTTTCTTCCATAAAATGTACAAGACAAAGCCCAGGCCGAAAAAAGCGCCGGTAAAGAGGCCCCAGACAAGGGTTTCCCCCCAGGGCCTGCCCCTTCTTCTGCAGTCAAACATGACCCAGACAGCGGAAAGGACAAGTAGTATAAGTACAAAATAATAGAATATTTCTGCTATAAGTTTGGTATTCAATTAAAAACTCCCCAATGGTTATCAGATTACGTCCCATCTCTGGCAGCGGGCGCCCCATCTGCCAATGACCCTGTCCTCCTCGTGTATTTCTGCGATTTCACAGTTGTTGGGGCAGCCGCTGCACTCAAAGCTTCTGGTTCTGTATGGCAGGCCGGTTATCTTGAAGCCCTTGAAGCGGGTGGCGCCGGTCTTCTCAACCTCTTCCCTGGCCAGCTGGGCAGCGCCAATAGCGCCCATAACATTGAAATGGCGGGGTATTATGACAGGCATTTTCAGCGCCCTTTCGAAAGCCGCCTTGATGCCGGCGTTTGCCGCGACACCGCCTTGGAATACGACAGGAGGTAGTATTTCCTTGCCTTTGCCAACATTATTCAGGTAGTTCCTGACCAGGGCCTCGCAGAGGCCGTTTATTATATCGGCCAGTTTGTGTCCCATCTGCTGCTTGTGTATCATGTCCGACTCGGCAAAGACAGTGCACCTTCCGGCGATGCGGACCGGCGAGGATGAACTGAGGGCCAGCTCTCCGAAATCCGCTATCGGTATGTTGAGCCGGGAGGCCTGTTGGTCCAGAAAAGAGCCTGTGCCGGCGGCGCACACCGTATTCATGGCAAAGTCCGTTACTATTCCCTGCCGCATAATTATTATCTTTGAGTCCTGTCCGCCAATCTCCAGCACCGTCTGGACCTCGGGCACGTACATTGAGGCAGCCACGGCGTGGGCGGTTATCTCGTTCTTGATAACATCCGCCCCCACCATAACACCGGCCAGATATCTGCCACTGCCGGTGGAACCGGCCCCTGCAATCTCCACATCTCCGGGAATAAGGCCGGCTATTTCGTTCAGGCCGGAAAGTATTGCCTCCAGCGGCCTGCCCCTGGTCCTTATGTACAGGTCGGCAAGAATCTCTCGGGACTGACTTACCACAACTATATTTGTGCTCACTGATCCCACGTCGATTCCCAGGTATGCTATCATTTAAGTCCCTTCCTTTTTTAGAACCTCTCTTTGAGTCTGTCCCCGGAGGCCGGAACAATTTCCAACTTAGGAATGCCCGGAAAATTCTGAGTCCTGAGTTCTGAGTTCTGAGTTCTGCCAGTATAAAAATATCATTATGAGTATATTCAACCCACCGTCTGCCGGCAAGTCTGTCCAACGCTTGACTTTTTCCTGAGAATAAGGTCTACGAATGCCTCAAGGCGGGTTGTCATGCCGGCCTTGCCGGTTTGTTCGTCCAGGAAAAAGGTGAGAACAGGTATATTGTGGTCCCGGCTTATCCGGGGGAGTATTGTTTTGGCCACTATTTCCGGTATGCAGGTAAAGGGCGCCAGCTGTATCACCCCGTCGTAGCCTTCCTTTGCGTAAAGCACGGTGTGGCCGACCGATTCCTGGCCGTGGCCTCCAATACAGAGGGGGATATAAGGCCTGGCGGCTTCCTTGACGGTGAGTGTCTCCCTGGTGGTTTTTGCCGTATTATCCCTGGTCCAGCCTGTAAGAAACATGGACCGGTGAACCTCAACCCCCATGTTGCCCAGGGTTTCCTCTATTTCCAGATTGCTTGCCGGCTCCAGCATAACGTAAATCTCACCAACCATGCCAATCCTTATAACATCCCTGGCGGAATCGTGGGGAACAGACCTTATGGCTTCCAGGGCTGCCTCTCCGGAATCCTTTATTTCACTCATGCTGTGGGCGCCGTCCAGCCATTCCAGCACCTCCCGGTAAACCTTGGTGGTGCTTCCCCTTTTAAGCTCCCGCGGCCTAATGTAATGAGTCAGCTTTTCACAATCATCAAGGTATTTGAGTTTTTCCCAGGCCCTCTTTATACAGTCCCATATTGCCCGGTAGGACATGCGGTTGGGGTTCAGGCGCCGTATTTTTTTAAGAAAATCGATGGGATGGCTCTTGGGCGCCTCAAAAACAATTATGTCAACCGGAAACCCTGCGGAATTGAGTATTTTTTTGTGCAGTTGTCCGTAAAGTCCCGCCCGGCAAGGGCCGGAACCTCCGCTGGTGATTATCAGTTCAGCGCCGGCCATGCATGTTTCAAAATATGTTCCCGTCAGAATTTTAAGGGGCAGGCAGGCAAATTCGGGTGAGTACCTGACTCCATAGTCCAGTGTTTTTTTACTGGGCCTGGGGGGTAGTACCACCTCATTGCCCATGTCGTTCATAAGCATTTTAAAGGTGCGATAGGACTCTCCCATGTGTGGAAAGGTAACCTTCGGCATCAGTTAATCGCAGCCTCCTTTTTCCTCTTGACCATATCCACAAAAGCCTCAAGGCGGGTTGCTATCCCCGCGTCGCCGGTATGCTCGTCAATGGTAATGCTCATGAAGGGAACATTGGGGTGTTCCCTTGCTGAAAGCTCCATCAGCTTGTCGACCATGGAGTCCGGGCCGCAGCCGAAAGCTGTGAGATGAATTATTCCGTCCACACTGCCCCTGTCAAATAGATAATACGCCGAGTTAAGGGCCAGGTCGCTGAAGGTCCAGAACATTTTCTTGTCCAGGGTGTTGGCCCTGGAAACTTTTTTGGGGGAGAGGTTTTCCATGGTAATGACCGTAATGCCCATCTTTTTAAGTTTTTTTACCAGGCCCACGCTGATGAACTGGTCGTGTACCTCATAGGGATAACCAAGAACGGCAAAGACAAGGGACCCCTTTTTTTCGGTCCTTGCCAGGGAACTTTTTCCTTCCTTCAGATGTGCCATTGCCTCGGGAGGGTGCAGACCCGCCCTCAGGAGGGACTGAAACCGCCTGGCCACAAACTGGGCCTTCAGGTATGCCCTGAGTATTTTGGCCCTGCCGAAACCAAGCATTTTACCTATCTTCAGATAAGCTTTCCAGATGGAGGCGATGCCTTCACGGGAGTCCATTTGCACGTCTATTATGGGCGGCATACCGGTAAGGCCGTGCCTGATCATGTCGGGCATGCCAAGGAATTTGGGACAGTATATTGTTTTGCCGTTGAGACAGACAATTCTGGGAATGAAAAGGTAGTCCACCCGATCTTTCAGTGAAATAACATGGCCGAAAAAAAGCTTTACCGGCACGCAGGCATCGGCAAGAGCTTCCCGTACACCTTCATCAAGGAGGCCTCTGGTTGTCTGTCCCGATGTAACAACTTCAACTCCCAGTTCATTGAAAAATGTTTGCCACATGGGAAAATGAACATAATAAAGAAGTGAACAGGGGATACCTACTCGGGCTGCCAAACCTTAAATAACCTCCTTGGGAAAATCATATTTTGCCGGAATTGCTATATTCCGCTCAGGTCAACAAAAATTAAATTCTATAAGTCACAAATAAAATCCTTCAAATTAAGCCAATAGTTCGTGGAACTAAATTTCAGGACGCGCCTGAAAACGCGTGGGCCGCGGCAAGGTCATCCGGCTGAAGGGACCCCGGACGAAGGGGGGGGCATCCTTTTGGGGGGCGGGAGGAAAAATGCGCTATTTTGGCGTATACGGATAATTATATGAAAATGTTTCCGGAGGTTAAAAATGTCCCTTATCAATTTGAATCCAGCGCACGACAAAGCCCGTGAAGAATTGGCCCGGCTGGCGCCGGAGGAAATTGCCGCCAGGGCAGGCGTGGTGTATGACCCTAGGCAGAGAGAATTAATAGTGCCTTTTTTTAATGTTAATCACCTGGTAAGCTTCCCCGCGGGGGATATCAGAACTGCTGAGGGGGACAGCGAGGTTTCCCTTACCGACAGGGTTTGTATTCTTCACTACCTGACGCATGCCAGCGGAATGCCCCTGACGGGAAGGCTGGTTACCTTCAAGGAGTTGCCAAATGGCTCAATTTATGTGGGCCCATTCAATAACAGGGCTGTAAGGCCCCTGGTTTCCGTTTTCGGCGACAGGCCGGAAAAGATGGTGGAGGCAGGTCTGAAAATGGGCGGGACAAGGGCTGAAATGGGTGACTGGTCGGTAACTGTGCCGGTTTTCCCCAGGGTGCCCATTACCTTTGTTATATGGGAGGGTGACGAGGAATTTCCCCCTTCCGGCAACATACTGTATGATTCATCCGCCCCGCATCAACTGGAAACGGAAGATTATGCGCTGCTGCCGGGACTGGCCATATTCCGGATGAAAAAGCTGGTTTAGAGGAATGGGGACATAGAGGAATGGGGACACACCTCTGTTTGGGGCATGACTATGGGGTTGGAGGAATGTCCCCGATTGGGGGAATGGGGACACACCTCTGTTTGGGGCATGACTATGGGGTTGGAGGAATGTCCCCGATTGAACAGGGTAAATATTGGCCCGTCAAGGAGGGCCGGGACGGGAGGAAATAGATGGAACTGGTGGAAAAAAGGCTTTCCTCAAAAATTGTATACAGGGGAAAGATACTCAATCTGAGGGTGGACAGCGTGGAATTGCCCAAT
Source organism: Bacillota bacterium (assembly GCA_049325075.1). GTDB lineage: Bacteria > Bacillota > Desulfotomaculia > Desulfotomaculales > Desulfocucumaceae > BRHc4a. The sequence continues at coordinate 35,871 of JBMOPF010000085.1, forward strand.
GGGAGGACTGCCAGCAGGGAAGTGGTGGAATATGCCGGAGCGGTGGCGATAGTTCCATTTATTGAAAAGGATGAAATACTGCTGGTAAGACAGTACAGGTATCCGGTGGGAAAGTTGCTTCTGGAAGTGCCGGCCGGAAAGATGGAAGAGGGGGAGGACCCTGGAGAAACTGCCGCCAGGGAGTTGATAGAGGAGACAGGCTACCGGGCCGGTGAAATAAAATTTCTTTTCAGTTACTACTCAACACCGGGGTTTACCAATGAAAAAATGTATTTATACATGGCCAGGAATTTGACTTATGTGGGTGAGCGGCCGGATGAGGATGAATTTGTTCAGGCCGAGCGTGTGACCATGGAAAAAGCCCTTGAAATGATTAAGGGAGGAGGCATTTGTGACGCCAAGTCAATTGTGGGAATACTGGCGGCAAAGAGGGAAATGGACAGCTAATAGCTGCTGAATATAATTTTGTTATTATATACACGGGCCGTGCCGGGACCGGATATTGCCGCCGGCGTTGATGTATCTGCCATTATCGTGCCGATGCGAAGGACCGCAGGCTGCAGGTTTAGCGCAACCACCTCGGTCATTATATTGCCTGCCGAACCTGCGTGAATGCTGCCCTTGCAATTGCCCATCACATAAACGCTTCCTCCGGATATTAATTCTGCGCCTGGATTTACATCTCCCAGCACCATTATGCTGTGTGGGGATGAAATCCTTTGCCCTGATCTGATGGTGCGCTTGACCAGAAGTATTTGCTCACCCTCCTCCGGAGACAGTTTTCTGATGGGAACCACCTGGCTGGTCCTTTTGCGCTGGGCGGCCCTTTCCTGTTTTTCGTTATTGTTGGATGCGGAAGGCCAGTGAACCTCGCCTGACGGCACCAGGCCGTATTGGATACATATCCCTTCCAGCTCGTTGGCAAAGTGCGGGTTATTGTTGCTGACGGAGCTGCATACGGAGAATCTGGCCCCCCTGAAGAAGTCCCGGGAAGTTTCCATTTTTGCCCTCAGTGTATTTTTTGCCTCCTCTATGTCCGTATCGGGGTTAAAAAGTATCACCAGCCCGTTTTTGGTTCCCTTTATGCTCACTGCTTCCTCTGCCATTGTGTTCACCACTCTTTGGATGAATTTCAAGTAAAATATAATTCGATTTAATGCTACAAAATCCTTCTGAAATTTATTTCAGGGTATATTGACCATTGAATAAAAAGAATATCTTTGCGGAAAGCTCAGATAGAATGAAGATATGGCTGTTATACGACGGGGTGCCGAGGAGGGACTGTAAAAAGGTGGTAAATATGTTTGACAGGGCTTTAAAAATATTATTCGTTTCATCTGAAGTTGCTCCCTTTGCCAAGACGGGTGGACTGGCCGACGTGGCCGGTTCGCTGCCCAAGGCCCTTGCCATGATGGGAAACGACCATGCCGGCAATGATGTCAGGATAGCCATGCCTCATTATAAGGGTATAGAGGGTGCGGAATACCTGCTGGATTTTCCTGTGGGTTTTGGGGAACGGACGGAGACGGCTATAATAAGGAAGTCTTCTGTTGAGGCCCGGTATAAGGGTGAGCACAAGTCTGTTCCCGTATATTTTATTGATAACCACTATTTCTTTTACCGGGACGGAATATACAATTTCCCGGATGATGCGGATAGGTTCACCTTTTTTTGCAGGGCGGCGCTGGAAATGCTGCCCCGGTTAAAATGGCAGCCGGATATAATACATTGCAACGATTGGCAAACCGGGTCCATTCCTTTTTTTATAAAGACAAGATACCGGCATGATCCTTTTTACTCAAAAATGAGCACTGTTTTTACCATACACAATCTTCACTATCAAGGCAATTTTCCATTTGAAACACTTAAAATGCTTGGTGTGGGAGAGGAATTTTTCAGCCCGGAAAAAATTGAGTTTTACGGAATGGTCAGCCATATGAAAATGGGTATAAACTATGCCGACATTATCAATACGGTCAGCCGGACATACGCGGCGGAAATTCAGCGGCCTGAATCGGGGGAAGGGATGGACGGCCTTCTGCGCAAACGGAGCCATGACCTGTTCGGAATTGTTAATGGTATAAACTACCACGAGTTCAACCCCATGACCGACCACAGAATTTACCACAATTTCGGGCCGGACAGCGTGGCCAATAAAAAGGAAAATAAATTTGACCTGCAGAAAGAGATGGGGCTCCCGGTAAAGGATATACCGGTGATAAGTGTTGTGTCAAGGCTGGTTGACCAGAAAGGGCTGGATCTCATATCAGAGATAGCAGATGAGCTGATGCACCTTGATATACAGATAATTGTACTGGGAAGCGGAGACAGGGTATACGAGGAAATGTTTGCCGGGCTGAAAGGGAAGTATCCGCATAAGATGGCCGTCCATATCGGATACAACGCCATTTTGGCTCAGAGAATCTATGCGGGGTCCGACATGTTTCTGATGCCGTCACGCTTCGAGCCCTGCGGGCTTGGGCAGCTTATTGCCATGAGGTACGGAGCCATACCCATTGTCAGGGCAACCGGCGGGCTTGCCGACACGGTGCATGATTATAACCCGGCCACCGGCTCCGGGAACGGTTTTGTCTTTTCCGAATACACCGGCCGTGACCTTTACCATGCCATCGCCAGGGCGCTGAAGGTTTACAGGGACGACCCCGGACAATGGCTCAAGCTGGTCAGGAACTCCATGAATATCGATTACTCCTGGGCAAGGTCCGCGGTTGAGTATTTGCAGATATATCAGGAGGCTATAAGCAGAAATATTGAAAGGGCCGGGACAGCCTAAATAGCTAATGCTGATTGAATTTTCAGGTCAGAATTCAGAAGTCAGAAGGGTTTGGGTATTCCTTACAGCCATTACTCTGTGTTCTCTGGGGCCTGTGGTTTTAATATGACCCGAATTTGCATCGTTAGAGGCAAGGAGTCTGGTTACTGGATTCTTGCCGTCTGTAAGGCTGTGCCGGCCAAAGGGCCGGTTATTTTTTATATTATAAAGGATCAGAAAGGACTTTATTTGTTTCTGTCGAAGAATAAAAACATTAGTGTTTAGGCTTCCCGGCAGCCCATAGAAGATGCTTTGGGGAAATGGTTTTACGGAAAGCCGGCAATCTATTAAACTGTATTTTCCTGCGCGTCATAAAAAAACAAACTGGTTGATTATCATTGTTCTTTCAATATACTTAAAAATGTTTTATACTTAAAAGGATTATGACTGATTGTTCACTCATGTTTTTACTGCTGGAGGGAATAAAATTTTCAGGGGGGTGATCTGTCCGGAATAAACTGTCTTCAATTGTTCCCGGTGTAGACATTTCGGACGTTAACTTCTCAGGAAAAACGGCGACTGCTTTTTAAAAAAAGCAAATATAATGATGAGGAAACAAATAAAAATACAAGCTGCAAACAAGCCGTAGCTTAGGGATTGTAATCCGGCTTAATTTTTTGTGCGGCAACGGGCACAGTTTTTGCGAATTGCCGGGAAGTGGGATTTGGGGGGATTTTCAAGTCGGCAACGGCAACAGTAGAGACAAAGGAGGAGTCGCTGTGATTTTCAAACTTAACGAGGAACAGGAGCTTTTAAGAAAAACAGTCCGTGACTTTGCAGAGTCCGAGATTGCGCCAAAAGCTGCCGAAATGGACGAAAAAGAAGAGTATGATATGACTCTGTGGTCCAAAATGGCGGAGATGGGGCTGACCGGGATACCGTATCCGGAAGAATACGGCGGTTCAGGTATGGACAACCTCAGCTATGCCATAGCTGTTGAGGAACTGAGCCGTGTCTGTGCTTCCAGCGGAGTATTTGTATCCGCCCACACATCTCTCTGCTCATGGCCTATTTACGCCTTTGGCACCGGGGAACAAAAGAAAAAATATCTTGCGCCGCTGGCAAATGGAGAAAAACTGGGCGCGATGGGGCTTACCGAGCCGGGGGCCGGTACGGACGCGGCTTCACTTAAGACATCCGCGGTAAAGGAAGGAAACGAATATGTGCTTAACGGCACAAAGATATTTATAACAAATGCCTTCCACGCTGACACCTATGTTATATTTGCAACCACGGACAGGAGCAAGAAGCACAAGGGAATATCAGCCTTTATCGTGGAAAAGGGAACACCGGGCTTTACTTTTGGGAAAAAAGAGCACAAGATGGGTATCCGCGCTTCATCCACCTACGAGCTGGTTTTTGAAAACTGCCGGATTCCGGCGGATAATTTGCTGGGAGAAGAGGGACAAGGTTTCAAAATAGTGATGATGACCCTGGACGGAGGACGGATCGGCATTGCCGCGCAAGCCCTTGGAATCGCCCAGGGCGCTTACGAGCAGGCTTTAAATTACAGCAAGATTAGGGAGCAGTTTGGAAAGCCCATTTCCGCCAACCAGGGTCTGCAGTGGATGCTCGCGGACATGGCGACGCAGATTGAGGCGGCAAGGCTTCTTGTATATCAGGCCGCTTATCTGAAGGATACCAAGCAGGCCTATTCCAAGCAGTCCGCAATGGCAAAGCTTTTTGCATCGGAAACCGCAATGGCCGTTACCACCAAGGCAGTGCAGATATTCGGCGGCTACGGCTACACCAGGGAATATCCGGTGGAGCGGATGATGCGGGATGCCAAGATAACGGAAATCTATGAGGGCACCAGTGAGGTGCAGCGGATGGTAATTGCAGCAAATGTGCTGAAATAGAATTTCAATAATTTGATTTTATTTTTGACTATAATTCAGTCAAGTAGTTTGCAAAGGAGGAAGCGTATGAAAATCGTTGTTTGCATGAAGCAGACCTTTGACACCGAGGCCAAAATCGCCATTGGCGGCGATGGTAAAATCACAAAACAGGGTGTCAGCCTGATCATGAATCCCTACGACGAATTTGCCGTGGAAGAGGGACTCAGGATTAAGGAAAAACTCGGTGGAGATGTTACAGTGGTTACAGTGGCGGGGCCGGAGGGACAGGATGCGCTGCGCCAGGCTCTGGCCATGGGCGCCGACAAGGGCGTGCTGATTGACCCGGGCACTGATGAAATTGACGAGTTTACCACAGCCACAATTCTCGCCAAGGCCATTTCGGGAATGGAATATGATATTATTCTCGGCGGCTTCAGGGCAATTGACGACGGCTCGGCGCAGGTTGCCGGACGTGTTGCTGAAATATTGGGCCTGCCTGTCGTAAACGTGGTAACAAACCTGGAAATTGCCGACGGCAAGGCTGTGGCAACCAGTGAAATAGAAGGCGGAACCCAGGTGCTGGAAGTGTCGCTGCCGGCGGTATTTACAGCCCAAAAGGGCCTGAACGAGCCCCGATATCCTTCGATGAAGGGTATCATGCAGGCCAAGAAGAAGCCCATGGAAAAAATAGGCATTGGCGATCTGGGCCTTGATGCTGCACAGATTGCTCCGAAGGTTAAAGTGTTAAGCTACTTCCTGCCCTCACCTAGGGCTGCCGGAAAGATAATCCCAGGGGAGCCGGCGGACGCTGCCCGCGACCTGGTCAAGGCGCTGCGGGAAGAAGCCAAAGTTATTTAATATCAATAACTTGAGATAGGGAGGGTTTAGTATATGGCAAAAGGAATCTGGGTATACGTCGAACAGCGTGACGGAAAAATCAAGAAAGTAACATATGAACTGTTAAGCGCCGGCCGTAAGGTTGCTGACGCTCTTGGTGAAGAACTTTGCGCGGTACTCCCCGGCAAGGGTGTTGCCGGAATGGCCGCGGCACTCGGGGAATATGGCGCTGACAAGGTGTTTGTGCTGGAAAGCGACGCACTGGAAAAATATACAACTGACGCATATGCCAATGCTGTGGCGGACCTGGCCAAGAAAAACGAGCCCAGCGCTATACTGATGGGCTGCACCGTAACAGGAAGAGACCTGGCTGCACAGGTTGCACAGAAACTGGGCACCGGCCTTATGACCGACTGTGTTGATATGGCTCTGGAGGACGGGCAGCTTGTATTCACCCGTCCGATATATGCCGGCAAGGCCTTTGTCAAGGCTGTCTGCCCCGAGGCAAGGCCCGTTATGGCCACCATCCGCCCCAATGTTCTCCCCATAGGAGAGGTACAGGCAGGCCGCACAGCCGAGGCTGTCAATGTGTCCCCCGCCACCGGCGACATTCGCCAGACTATTAAGGATATAGTACTGCAAATAAGCAGCAGGCCTGAGCTTACCGAGGCCGACATAATCGTTTCCGGCGGCCGCGGGATGAAGGGTCCGGAGAATTTCGCACTGCTGGAAGAGCTGGCTGACGTGCTCGGGGCAGCGGTGGGCGCCTCCAGGGCGGCTGTGGATGCCGGCTGGAAACCGCACAGCTTCCAGGTTGGACAGACCGGTAAAACCGTTTCTCCGGTTGTATATATTGCCTGCGGCATCTCGGGCGCCATCCAGCACCTGGCCGGTATGAGCTCATCCAAGTGCATCGTGGCTATCAACAAAGACGAGGAAGCAAATATATTCAAGGTTGCCGACTATGGTATAGTGGGAGACCTCTTTGAAGTGGTGCCCCTTCTGAAGGAAGAGTTCAAGAAAATAATGGCGTAAGTTGGAAGGGCAGTCCCACCGGTTGATGGGGCTGCCCGTTATCGGTTTTTTGTTTTAACTTAGTGAAGGAGGATAATTGATGTCCGACTTGATGATTTTTGACGAAGTAAGGGACGTCATCGTTTCCTGCGGTGGCGAGGAAATACAGAAGTGTATGCAGTGCGGGCTTTGCGCCGGATCCTGCCCATGGGGGAGGATGGAAGAAAAGTCCGAATTTAACGTAAGGGCTCTCTTTCACATGGGAAGGCTGGGATATGAGGGATACGAGTCCGACGATTTTCTCTTTGCCTGCACCACCTGCAACCAGTGCGCGGTTAAATGTCCGCGGGGAATAAAGATTCCCACTGTTGTAAGGTCAATACGCAGTGTTATTGCTGAAACCGGCGGTATACCAAAGAACCTGAAGGCTGTACTGGGAAGCATCAACAGCCAGGGCAATCCCTGGTCCCAGGAAAAGGACGAGAGGATCGCATGGACCAAGGGCTGTGATGTTCCGGAATTTACCGCCGACACCGAATACCTTCTGTTTGTATGCTGCACCTCGGCATATGACGGCAGAAGCCAGAAAATAGCAAGGTCTGTGGTGGAATTGCTGAAGGCTGCGGGGGTAAGCTTCGGCATCATAGGCAACGAAGAAAAGTGCTGCGGCGAGTCGGTGCGTAAAATAGGCGCCGAGGAAGAGTTTGGCAAGCTGGCGGAATATAACATCGACCTCTTTAAAAAGAAGGGCGTAAAAAAGATTATCACCACCTCTCCTCACTGCCTGTACACCTTTAAAAATGAATACCCTGAATTTGGCGGGGAATTTGAAGTGGTTCACTATTCCGAACTGCTGCAGAAATTGATGGCTGAAGGTAAAATCAAGCCGTCCAAGCCGGTTCCACAAAAGGTTATCTATCACGAGCCCTGTTATCTTGGAAGACACAGCCGTGTCTTTGACGCCCCGAGGGATCTCATGACCTCGGTTCCCGAACTGAACGTGATGGAATTCAAGGACAACAGGGACTACAGCATGTGCTGCAGCGGCGGCGGCGCCAGGATATGGATGGAGACCAAGGCCGGGCAGAGATTTTCCGATGTAAAGGTAAAGGAAGCCTCCGAGGCCGGGGCACAGATAATTGCCACCGCCTGTCCATATTGCATAGTTATGCTTGAGGACAGCCTGAAGAACCAGAACAAAGACGAGGAAATGTCGGTAAAGGATATCAGCGAGATACTGAAGGAGAGCCTGTAAAACGGCGAAAAAGTTATGAATATAATTATGGACTGTTTTTTAGGCCTTAATGACATAAAAGACCAATAGGTTTTATGTCCGGAGCTTATTAAAATATTATGATGATATTTTAATTTGGCACTGGACTTGTTTTTTTAAAGAGGTATGGCAGGGTTGATTATAAACTGTGGGAATTTAACGGAGGGAAATTAGAATGAGAGAAGCGGTTATCGTAAGCTCCGTCAGGACCGCTGTGGGAAAATTCGGCGGATCGTTAAACGGTATTACGGCGGTTGAACTTGGTGCGCTGGTCATTGGCGAGGCGCTTAAAAGGGCTGGAATTGAAGGCGGCATTGTGGATGAGGTTGTTTTTGGCAACGTGCTCCAGGCCGGTCTGGGACAGAACCCCGCCCGGCAGGCGGCGGTAAAGGCAGGAATACCCCAGGAGATTCCAGCCTGGACGATGAACATTGTCTGCGGCTCGGGGCTTAAATCTGTGGGTGCGGCGGCCCAGCAAATATGGTCCGGGGATGCGGAGGTGGTTGTGGCCGGAGGCATGGAGAATATGTCCATGGCCCCTTACCTTATTGACCGGGCCAGGTGGGGAATGCGAATGGGAGATGGAAAAATTACAGATGCTATGCTCAAAGACGGCCTATGGTGCGCCTTTAATGATGTGCACATGGGAATTACGGCTGAAAACGTGGCTGAAAAATACGGTATTACCAGGGAAGAACAGGACATTTTTTCTCTTTCCAGCCAGGAAAAAGCCATTGCGGCCATTGATGCAGGGCGCTTCCGGGACGAGATTGTGCCGGTAAAAATTCCCCAGAAAAAGGGTGATCCCATTATTTTTGATACAGATGAGTTTCCCCGCCGGGGAACAACCCTTGAGGCCCTGTCAAAACTGCCCCCGGCCTTCAAAAAGGGAGGTACGGTGACGGCGGGAAATGCCTCCGGGATTAACGACGGGGCGGCCGCAGTGGTGGTGATGTCTGCGGATAAGGCAAGGGAAATGGGGATTAAGCCGCTGTTTGTTATCAAATCAACAGCCACCTCGGGCGTAGACCCCGCCTATATGGGACTTGGTCCTATCCCCTCAAGCAGAAAGGCATTGCAAAAAGCCGGCTTGGGAGTAGCTGATCTGGACCTTATAGAGGCCAATGAGGCCTTTGCCGCTCAGGCCTGCGCCGTTGTTAAGGAACTTGAACTTCCCGTGGACAAGGTAAATGTAAACGGCGGAGCGGTGGCCATCGGGCACCCCATCGGAGCCAGCGGGGCCAGGATTTTAGTCACCCTTTTACATGAGATGAAAAAACGCGGCAGCAGGTACGGTCTGGCCACGCTGTGCATAGGCGGCGGCCAGGGCACTGCGATGGTCGTGGAAAGCGTCTGAAACTAATGGTGAATAAGGGGGGGGGAGTAAAATGGAGATAGGAAAAATTATGGTCATCGGGGCGGGCCAGATGGGGTCGGGTATCGCCCAGGTTTCCGCAGTTGCCGGGTACAAAGTGGTGCTGAACGATCTGAAAGACGAATTTGTCAATAAAGGCCTTGGGGTAATCGGCAAAAATCTGGACAGGGATATAAGCAAGGGAAGGCTGACCGCTGAACAGAAGGCAGAGATACTGGGCCGGATATCGCCGTCGGTATCCCTTCAGGACGCGGCTGACTGCGACCTTGTCATTGAGGCGGCAGTGGAAAATATGGAGATAAAGTCCAGGTTATTCAAGGAATTGGACCAGATAGCCCCGCCCCGTGCCATACTTGCCACCAATACCTCCTCGCTGCCCATTACCGAGATAGCAGCCAATACCGGGAGGCCGGAGAAGGTCATAGGCATGCATTTTATGAATCCGGTTCCTGTAATGAAGCTGGTTGAGGTTATAAGGGGGCTTGCCACTTCCGGTGAGACCTATGAAACTGTGCGGTCGGCAAGCGAAAAAATGGGCAAAACTCCGGTGGAAGTAAATGATTTTCCCGGCTTTGTAGCCAACAGAATTTTGCTGCCCATGATCAATGAGGCTATATACTGCGTTTACGAAGGTGTGGCCTCCCCAGAGGCCGTGGACCAGGTAATGAAGTTGGGCATGAACCATCCCATGGGACCTTTGGCCCTGGCCGATCTCATCGGGCTGGACACCTGCCTTTCCATCATGGAGGTGCTTCATAAAGGCCTGGGTGACAGCAAATACAGACCTTGCCCACTTTTACGCAAATATGTGGCGGCAGGATGGCTGGGCAGGAAAAGCGGCCGGGGATTTTATACCTATTAGGCAAAACCGGATTAAAATTACTGGAGGTATCGGCTTTGAGTTACGAGAACCTGATTCTTGAAAGGGAAGAGTTTATTGCGATAGTTACCATAAACCGGCCAAAGGTTCTGAACGCCCTTAATTCAGATTTACTTAAAGAGCTGGGCAGTGTTATGGATGAGCTCGCCAATGACGATCAGATAAGGGTGATCATCATTACGGGGTCAGGCGACAAGGCTTTTGTGGCAGGCGCCGACATCGCCTTTATGAGCAAACTGAATACAGCTGAGGCGGTCATGTTTGCCCGTATGGGGCAGGGGGTTATGAACAAGATTGAAAATATGTCCAAGCCGGTTATTGCGGCGGTAAACGGTTTTGCTCTGGGCGGCGGCAATGAGCTGGCCATGGCCTGCGATATCAGGGTGGCCTCTGAAAAGGCCAGGTTCGGCCAGCCGGAGGTGCAGTTGGGCATAATAGCCGGGTTTGGGGGCACACAAAGGCTGACCAGGCTGGTAAACCCCGGACTGGCCAAGGAGATACTATATACCGCCGATCAGTATGATGCTCAGACAGCCATGAGGATTGGACTGGTCAACCATGTCGTTCCACCGGAACAGCTTATGGATTTCTGCAAGGATATGGCCAGAAGGATTGCGTCAAAGGGGCCCAGAGCGGTCAGCCTGACCAAGGAGGCTGTGAACAACGGCCTGGAAATGGATCTGGACAAGGCCATTGTGCTGGAGTCGGATCTTTTCGGACTGGCCTTCACCACTGAGGACAGAAAAGAGGGCATATCCGCCTTCATGGAAAAGAGAAAGCCGGTATTTAACAATAAGTAAGCGTGATCATTTGAATGGGGGAGACGGGGTGTGAAGAAAATTGAGGCCGGCGCTGCCTGCAGGTGCTGCCGGCATCCCGGGGCGAAAGGCCTGGATGAGAATATCAGGATGGGTGTTCCGCTCTGCCACCGCTGCTTCATCAAGCTTGTAAGCCGGGGCTATACACGACCTGCAAAAAATAATGGCAGGTAAGCCGCCCTGTGGTGAATTTTATAAAATAATACCCTATGTACTCCGGATATGGCCGCCGTCAGGGCGGCTTTTTTATATTAAGCAGGGGATAAAAATGCCGCGTATTTATAATAAATTGCTGTTTCATACGATAATAGATCAAGGGAGATAATATTTTCTATCAAAATAAACACTTCCGGAGGCACAGATACGGAGGTGCCGGAAGGGGTGAAAACTTTTGATTACAAGAGAGGTTCGGAGGCTGGCCAGGTTTTACGGGGTGGAGACGGCCTATCGTGATAACGATGGCAGCTGGCGGCAGGCATCGGCACAATCACTGATGGCTGTGTTAAAAGCCCTGCGGGTCCCGGTGGAACGTGAGGGGGATGTTACAGGCGCTGTCAGGGAGCGCCTTGTTAATATATGGCAGAGGCCCCTTGAGCCGGTGCTGGTGGCATGGAACGGCAGGCCATTTCCAGCGCATTTGCGTTTGCCGGGACAATTCATTGCCGGGCCTGCAGAATGCCGGCTGGAACTTGAAAATGGCAGGGCGCTCCGCTGGGCCGTTGAACTGGGCCGCCTGCCCCTGGTAAGATCCGCCGGAGTTGAAGGAATAAGATATGAAATAAGGCGCATTAATCTTCCCGGTCCCCTCCCCCCGGGTTACCATCGTCTGTTTGTGGAACTGCCGGGGGGCGAACATGAGATATTGATAATATCTTCTCCCTTTCATGCCGCCGGGCTGCCACGGGGATACGGGGGGAGGGTTTGGGGCGTTTTTTTGCCGCTATACGCATTGAACTCAGCCAATAGCTGGGGCGCCGGCAACCTTGGCGATCTGGATGCCCTGCTGCGCTGGGTGCATGGATTGGGCGGCAACATGGCGGGCACACTACCGCTGTTGGCCTCATTCCTGGATAAACCATATGATCCCAGCCCATATGCTCCAATAACCCGTCTTTTTTGGAACGAGTTTTATATTGATATTACAAGGGTGGAGGAGGCAAAGTACTGTGCAGAGGCACAAAAAATAATGGCCTCAGCGGCAACAATGGATGAGCTGTCCCGTTTGCGCGGGGCGTCAATGGTTGATTACCGAAAAGGAATGGCCTTAAGGCGCAGGGTACTGGAGGTTTGCGCCGGCTGCCTATTCAGTGAAAAATCAACCCGCCTGGACCGGTTTGAAAGGTGGGTGGCTGAAAATCCCGGAGTGGTGGATTATGCCCGTTTCAGGGCTGTGGCCGAGCGCAGGGGAACCGGCTGGCCGGAATGGCCGGACCGGCTTAAAAACGGCTTTCTAACCGCGGGGGACTGGGATCCGCGGGCAGAGCGCTATCATATATATGTTCAGTGGCTTTTTCAGGAACAAATAAGAGAGGTTGCCGCAGGCGCCAGGGAGAGGGGGCAGAGGCTGTATCTGGACTTTCCCCTGGGTGTACACGGCGGCGGCTATGATGTATGGCGGGAGAGGGATTCTTTCGCCACGGGGGCCGGCAGCGGGGCGCCGCCGGACCCGCTGTGCAGGGAAGGGCAGGACTGGGGATTTCCCCCGCTGCACCCGGAGGAAATCCGGCGAAGGGGCTACCGCTATTACATTGAGTGCCTTCGCAATCACCTGAAATATGCCGGAATGCTGAGACTTGATCATGTGGCCGGCCTGCACCGCCTGTTCTGGGTGCCCAAAGGGCTGCCTGCCGGTGAGGGTGTGTATGTCCGCTACAGAAACGATGAGTTTTACGCCATTTTATGCCTGGAATCAAGCAGGAACAACTCATTGATTGTTGGTGAGGATTTGGGGACAATTCCACGGAGGGTCAGGTCCGGGATGGCTTCACACAATATATTTGGAATGTATGTCCTTCCTTTTGAATATGCCGGTGATAAAAAAGAGCTGAACCCTGTGCCGAAAACCTCCCTGTCCTGTCTTAACACCCATGATATGCCTACCTTCTTTTCTTATTGGCGGGATATGGTTAAAAACCACCGTGACAGTTCGGCAATTGCTGTGGATTTGTATAACAAAGGCTGCCTTGAGGTACCCACCAATAATGTCAGGGATGTTTTAAACGGATGTCTTGATTACCTGGCAGGCAGCCCCTCAGGCATTCTTCTTGTCAATTTGGAGGATTTATGGCTGGAGGAGTTGCCCCAGAATGTGCCCGGTTCGCCGGACCGGGATCAAAACTGGTGCAGGAAGGCACGATATTCCCTGGAGGAGTTTGCCGGTATGCCGGAGGTGGTTGAAACACTAACAAGAATCAGGGATATAAGGCTGCTGCATGAATAGTGAATTTGTGAGGGGAGATATTTTGTGAAGGGTAAAACGGGATTGGGTGCCACATACCTGGGGAAAGGAAGATGCCTCTTTCTTGTCTGGGCTCCCAATGTACCTTTTGTATCTATAAAATTATTAACCGGCGGGGAGCGCTCTGTAGCAATGGAAAGCATCGGGGGCGGATATTTTTATGCCGGGGTGGACGGGGTGGAGCCGGGCAGCCTTTATTTTTACATGCTGGATGGAATAGGGGAAAGACCGGACCCCGCGTCAAGGTGTCAGCCGGAGGGTGTCCACGGGCCGTCAATGGTGGTTGACCCCGGAGCTTTTAAATGGACCGATCAGTGCTGGTACGGGGTCCGGCAAAAAGACCTTATCTTTTATGAGCTGCATGTGGGGGCATATACCGCCGGAGGAACCTTTGACGATGTTAAACAACACCTTGATGAACTGAAAAATCTGGGGATAACGGCTATTGAGCTGATGCCCTCAGCCCAGTTCCCGGGGAGCAGAAATTGGGGCTACGATGTTGCCTATCCCTTCGCAGTCCAATATTCCTATGGCGGCCCGGAGGGGCTGAGGCGGCTGGTTGACGCCTGTCACCGGAAGGGCCTGGCGGTATTCATGGATGTGGTTTACAACCATCTGGGGCCGGAAGGGAATTACCTCAGAGATTTCGGGCCTTATTTCACCGACAGGTACAAGACTCCCTGGGGGGATGCTATAAATTTTGACGGCCCGTACAGTGACTGTGTGAGGCGGTTTTTCATTGAAAACGCCCTGTACTGGCTGAATGAGTTTCATATGGACGGGCTCAGGCTTGATGCTGTGCACGCTATTACTGACAGGAGCGCGGTTCATTTTCTTGAGGAGTTGGCCGGGGCGGTTCATGAAAGAGGGGAGCAACTGGGACGCAGGGTTTGTGTTATTGCCGAGAGTGACCTCAACGACCCCCGGCTGATACGTCCGGTGGTGATGGGGGGATACGGCCTGGACGGGCAGTGGAACGAGGACTTCCACCATGCTGCCTTTTCTCTGCTGACCGGCGACAAAGACGGCTATTACATGGATTACGGGACACTGGAACATATGGCAAGGGCATATGGCGGCGGGTACGCATACACGGGACAGTATTCGCTGTACCGCGACAGAAGTTATGGGCGAAAACCGCTGCTGTGTGATGCCAAACAGTTTGTGGCGTATTTGCAAAACCACGACCAGGTGGGCAACCGCCCGTGCGGTGAAAGGCTGAGTGCGCTGGCGCCTTATGAATGCCTTAAACTGGCCGCCGGGCTGATCATATTGTCACCGTACCTGCCGCTGCTTTTTATGGGGGAGGAGTACGGTGAGACCGCGCCTTTTCTCTATTTCACAGACCACTCCGACCCGGGGCTGGTAAAGGCCGTGCGCAGGGGGCGCAAAAAAGAATTTGAGGACTTCCGGCGAGAAGATTGTGACGATTACGATCCCCAGGCGGAGTCAACCTTTCAGCGCTCGAAAACCGACCACAACCTGATGCGGGGTGTTTCCGGGAATAGTCTGTGGAAATTTTATAAATTACTGATTGATCTCAGGAAAAAAGTCCCGGCGCTTTATGACCTTGATGCCGACAAAATGACTGTTACTGCATTCCGGGAAAAGGTGCTTTTTATAAAACGGTGGAGTGAAGGCAGCCGGGTATGCGTTATCTATTCCTTCAGTGGCAGTGAGGAAGAAATCGGTCTTCCGGTGCCGATGGGAAGGTGGGCAAAGAGAATTGACTCGGCTGATAAATGCTGGCTGGGCAGAGGAAGTGTCATACCGGAAACCATTGAATCCCGGGGAGAAGTCCGGTTAAGACTTATGCCGTGGGCTTGTATTCTGCTGGAACATACAGGGGAGGTGTGAACCGGATGGACCGTTACGTATGTATTCACGGGCACTTTTACCAGCCCCCGAGGGAGAATCCCTGGCTGGAGGATGTGGAGATAGAGGACTCGGCATACCCTTACCACGACTGGAATCAGAGAATTACAGCCGAGTGTTATGAGCCCAATACAGCATCACGCATACTTGACAGGGATGGCTGGATAGAAAAGATTGTAAATAATTATTCCAGAATAAGCTTTGACTTTGGGCCAACACTTTTATCCTGGATGGAAAAGAAAGCCCCCGATGTGTACAGGTCAATACTGGAGGCCGATAAAGAAAGCATTAAACTTTTTTCAGGGCATGGGTCCGCCATGGCCCAGGCCTATAACCATATGATAATGCCCCTGGCCAACAGCCGGGACAAAAAAACACAGGTAATATGGGGAATAAAGGACTTTCAGCACCGCTTCGGGCGCAAACCGGAGGGGATGTGGCTGCCCGAGACCGCTGTCGACAATGAGACACTGGAGATTTTGGCGCAGCAGGGGATAAGGTTTACCGTCCTTGCCTATTACCAGGCGCACAGGGTAAGAAAGACGGGATCAGCTTCCTGGCGGGAGGTGGAAGACGGATGTATCGACATTCTGATGCCGTACAAAATTTACCTGCCGGAGTCAGGGAGTGATTTAAACGTCTTCTTTTATAACGGTGAAGTCTCCCGGGCGGTTGCCTTTGAAAGGCTTCTTTCCAACGGGGAGCGTTTTGCCTCGCGACTGACCGGGGCATTCGGGCCGGAAAAGTCCGGGCCGGCGCTGGTCAATATAGCCACCGATGGGGAGACATACGGTCATCATCACCGCCATGGCGACATGGCGCTGGCCTATGCCCTGCATTATATTGAATTGAACAGACTGGCCAGGGTTACCAATTACTCACAGTTTCTTGAACTGCTCCCCCCCTCCAGCGAGGTGGAGATAAAGGAAAGGACCGCCTGGAGCTGCGCACATGGTGTGGGACGGTGGATAAGCGACTGTGGTTGCAATACCGGACTGCATCCGGGCTGGTCGCAGTCCTGGAGGGCGCATATACGGGCCGCCCTGGACTGGCTGAGGGATAACATCTCCCCCTTGTACCGGGAACTGGCCGGCAAATATTTCAGGGATCCATGGGAGGCAAGGGACAAATATATAGAGGTGATACTGGACAGGTCTGTGGAAAATGTGGATAGGTGGCTGGCGAAAAACACCATTTCGCCGCCCGGCCCTGAAGACAGTGTGACTATCTTGAAACTCATGGAAATGCAGCGTCATGCCATGTTGATGTATACAAGCTGCGGATGGTTTTTTGACGACATTTCAGGCATTGAGACCATTCAAATACTGAAATACGCCGGGAGGGTCGTTCAGCTGGCAGGGGATTTGTTTGATAAAAATCTGGAGCAGCCGTTCCTGGCCATGCTGGAAAAAGCAAAAAGCAATGACATTCTGTATAAAGACGCGGCCAATATATACAGGAAACATGTCATGCCGGCCATGGTTGACCTTACAAAGGTGGGTGCCCATTATGCCATCTGCTTACTTTATGAAACATATGATGATCACTCAGGAACGTACTGTTATGATGTCAAACGGGAAGACAGCCGCAGCAGGCTTGCCGGGGCTGCAAAAATACTGGTGGGGAGGGCAAAAGTAATTTCACAGATTACCAGGGAATCGGCAACCATCAATTTTGGGGTGGTTAACATGGGTAACCACATAGTGAATTGCGGTGTAAAGGAATATACCGGCGAGGAAGATTATAAAAGGGTTTCTGAAGACCTGATCGGTGCCTTTGACCGGGGGGACTATCCCGGGGTGGTAAGGGCGCTGGACAGGTATTTCGGCGGGGCCAATTATTCCATAAAGGGGCTGTTCAGGGATAAGCAGAGGCTGATTATCAAAACCATTCTTGAAAGGACACTGGCCCAGGCAACGGGTGAATACCAGAGAATTTACGACCGGAGCGTGGTTTTGATGAGGTTTCTCAGGGATATGGACATCCCACAGCCCAGGGCATTGAGTACGGCGGCGGAGTATGTAATCAACACCAGGCTCCGGAAAGCCCTGTCATCACCTGAAATAAATATTGAACATATTAAGGAACTTCTTGGCGAGGCTTCTATGTCGGGGGTATCGCTGGACGGGGCCGGACTGAGGTACGTACTGGAAAGGACCATTGGGAACATTGGGAAAATGCTTTATGAAAACCCTTCTGATATAGGGCTTGCGGCAAAACTGAACGAGGTTATGCTGCTGGTGAGGGAACTCCCCTTTGAGGTGGACCTGTGGAAAATACAGAATATATATTATCAATTGCTGCAGACTGTATATGGGGAGTACCTTTCCAAGGCCAGGGCGGGCAACAGGCTATACAGTGAATGGATCGGAATAATCGACTCCCTTGGCAACAGGCTTAAAATACGGAGAGGAAAATAATGATATCCAATAAACCGCCTTCCGCTTTTTACCGGCTGCAGTTCAACAGAGACTTTGGGTTTGCCGCAGCCGCCGATGTAATTAAGTATTTGTATGACCTCGGCATTTCCGATATTTATTCATCACCCCTACTTTCCGCCAGGAAGGGAAGCCTTCACGGGTACGACGTCACCTGTCCGCTGAGTCTCAATGAAGAACTGGGAGGGGCGGAGGGTTTTGAGATGTTGGCAGGTAAGCTGGAACAATCGGACATGGGACTTCTCATGGATATAGTGCCCAACCACATGGCTGCAAGTTGCGAGAACCCCTGGTGGAGGTCGGTGCTTGAATGCGGCAGGCATTCGGAATACGCCGCTTTTTTTGACATCCGGTGGTGTCCTGGAAGGCCGGGGCTTAACAACAGGGTGCTGGTCCCCAAACTGGGGGACACATACGGAAAGGTGTTGGAAAACTGCGGGATAGCGCTTGAGTATGACGAAGAAGGCCTATGGGTCAGGTATTCCGATATAAGGCTTCCAGTCAGCCCATCCGCCGCGGCCCGGCTTTTTTACCAATGGGCCGGTGAAATTGCCGCTATGCCGGGAGAGCGCCCGGGCATAAGTCGGTTACAGGGACTGTATGGAAAAACGGGGGATAAATCCCCGGATGAGGCGGCGGAAAGGGACCGGTGCCGTAATATGGCGGCATTACTCTGGGAGTTGTACCGTTCAGATACTTGTGTCAGTGAATATATCAACGGTAAGATAAAGGAAATAAACGGGATAAAGGGGGTGCCGGAAAGCTTTAACCGCCTGAACAGCCTCCTGGGCAGGCAGTGGTACAGGCTGGCCTGGTGGAAGACTGCCAACGGGGAAATAAACTACAGAAGATTTTTTGATGTAACAGATCTGGTGTCGCTGCGGATGGAAGTGAGGGAGGTATTTGACAGGACCCATGGGCTGATTCTGAAACTGGCCGGTGAGGGAAGGGTGACCGGCCTGAGGATAGACCACATCGACGGGCTTTTTAATCCCGGGGAATACCTGACCAGACTGCAGGAAAGTCTTTCCACGGGGGGAAGGTTATTTTATGTGGTGGTGGAAAAAATACTTTGCGGTGACGAGGAATTGCCCGATAGCTGGCCGGTATACGGCAGTACAGGCTATGATTTTATAAATATATTAAACTCTGTATTTATAGACAGCCGGGGACTGGCCGAAATTGACAGGTTTTACACCGGTCTTTGCGGTGGGGATAAGTTTGCCGATATAGTTTACCGGGCAAAGAAACTGGTAATAAAGGATTTGTTCGGGGCAGACCTTGACAGTCTTACAGGCCGACTGGCCGCCCTGGCGGACATGGACAGATACGGGCGTGACCTGACCACCTCAGAATTGAAAGAAGTTATTGTTGAGGTAACGGCCTGTCTTGGTGTCTACAGAACATACACAGGGGATTTTACGCTGGCCGGAAAGGACCGTGAAAGGATTGAACAGGCGGTAAGGCGTTCGGAAGAAATCAATCCATCCCTGGCTTTAGCCTGCCGGTTTATCAAAAGAGTTTTGACACTGGATTTTCCGGTGGATCTTACTGACGAGGGCAGGCGGGAGTGGCTTGATTTTGTAATGCGCTGGCAGCAGTTTACCGGCCCGGTTATGGCCAAGGGCTTTGAAGACACCTGCTTATACAGGTACAACCGGCTTATTTCCTTGAACGAGGTGGGCGGAAGCCCTGACTGGCAGGGAAAGACAGTCGAGGATTTTCACCTGTTCAACCGGGTGAGGCAGAGGCGCCGGCCTCTTTCCATCAGCGCCACATCCACGCATGACACCAAAAGAAGTGAGGATGTCCGGGCGAGGATTAATGTATTAACTGAGATAAGCTCTTTGTGGCTGGAAAGGGTAGAGCGGTGGATTAATTGGAACCGGGACTTAAAGTTGCAAGTAAGGGGGGCATATGTGCCCGGCCCGGGGACTGAGCTTTTTATTTATCAGACACTGGTCGGAGTATGGCCCCTTTCGGAAAAGGAAAAGGGCACATTGGGTGAAAGGATAAGGGAGTATCTGATTAAGGCGTGCCGGGAGGCGAAAGAGGAGACCAACTGGGTTAACCCCGACGGGCTGTACGAGGAGGCCGTCAAAAAGTTTGTGACCCGGATCATTGACCCCGCAGCCGGTAATGTGTTTTTATGGGACTTGATAAAATTTCAGAGGATAACGTCCTTTTTCGGGATGCTGAACTCCCTGGCCCAGGTGCTGCTGAAAATTGCGTCGCCCGGGGTGCCGGATTTTTATCAGGGTACCGAGGTGTGGAGTCTTACCCTGGTGGACCCTGACAACCGGAGGCCTGTTGACTTTGGCGCAAGGAAGGAACTATTAAGTCAAATCAGGGAGGAGGAGGCCGGGAGGGAAACCGGCCCGGTTGAAAAATACATGGACTCTTGGCAGGATGGAAGGATAAAACTTTTTTTGATATATAAGGCCCTTAATTTTCGGAGGAATCACAGGGAATTGTTTTCTTCCGGCGAGTACATCCCCTTAAATGGTGACGGGCCAATGAGCGGGCATATCTGCGCCTTTGCCAGGAGGTTGGGAGACCACTGGGCCCTTGTGGCTGTACCCCGTTTACTGGCGGGCTTTTTAGTTGAGGACGGCCGCATGGAGGGGGTTGAAGAGTCCCTGGCCGCCGGTGAGTTCCCGCTGCCTGAAGATTTATGGGGTGAAACGACACTCGTTATGCCGGAAGACTCACCTCATCGGTGGAAAAGCGTGCTGACAGGGGAGGACGTGTCGGCTGTGGCACTGGATGAAGACGGTGCGGCAGAGGCGAGGACAATCTGCCTTTCCAAGGTATTCGGAAAAATACCCTTTGCCTTGCTTACAGGGAATGCCCACTAGGTTAATGACGATACAGAGCGAAATACTATTACGAAGGGGGAGACTGCATCAATGGCCCGATTCACTCTGAAGGACTATGAAGGGGTGTCCGGAACCGCCATTATTGACGAGTGCCTGGCACTGGGGGAAAGGCTGAAAGGGTACTCAATATTGCATATAAATTCCACCAGGATTGGGGGTGGAGTGGCGGAAATACTTAATTCCCTTGTGCCCCTCATGCGGGAGGTGGGACTGGAGGCAAAATGGGAAGTCATTACCGGAGACCCTGAATTCTTTTATGTTACCAAGCAGATACATAACGGCATGCACGGGCAGCCCGTAAACATAAGCGGAGAAATGATGGAAAGCTTTATGGCCACAGCCAGGAAGAACCGCGGTCTGCTGGAAAGCGGGGCGGACATGGTTATATCCCATGACCAGCAGCCGCTGGGCCTTACGGCGTTAAGAAAGCAGACCGGCAGCCGGTGGGTCTGGTACTGCCATATTGATCCCTCCAATGCTGATCCGGCGGTGTGGTATTTTATTGCGCCTATGGCTGCCGCCTGTGACGCAGCGATTCTGCACCTGCCCGAATATGCCCGCAACATTCCTGTGCTGCAATATTTTATGCCGCCGGCCATAGACCCCCTTTCGGAAAAGAACAGGGAGGTTGCGCCCGAGGAATACAGCACGGTGCTGGAAAAACTGGGGGTCGAGCCTGAAGGCCCTCCGGTAATACTTCAGGTGTCAAGGTTCGATCGCCTGAAAGACCCGCTCGGGGTAATCGAGGCTTTCAAGATGGTAAGGGAGAACAGGGAGTGCAGGCTAATTCTGGCGGGCGGCAGCGCTGACGACGACCCCGAAGGGGCGGCGGTACTGGAGGAGGTCAGGGCCGCGGCTGACGGCGACCCGGATATACTTATTCTGGCCCTGGCCCCGGATGCGAACCTTGAAATTAATATACTTCAGCGCAGGGCTGATGTGGTGGTGCAGAAGTCGGTCAGGGAAGGATTCGGGCTGACCGCCACCGAGGCGCTGTGGAAAGGCAGGCCCATTGTGGCAACACCTACAGGGGGCCTGGCCCACCAGGTGCTGGACAACAGGACCGGCCTGGTGGCAAAAACAACTGAAGAAATGGCCTCTCAGGTGGATAAACTGCTGGGCGATCCTGAACTGGGAAGGCAGTTGGGCGCCGCTGGGAGGGAGTATGTGCGGCAAAGCTATATTTTGCCGGTATATCTGAGGAACTGGCTGAAGTTTATAACATTACTCAGCGGGCAAAGCCGCTGAATAATTATTATCCACAGGGAAATATTCATTTTTCCGTGACTTCACCCAAATATTCATATTCTCGAACCGGCCGCTTATGTGGCAATTGTTTATAAGAGTGCCGGTGAAATCATAGCCCAACCGGTGCAGGACAAGATTCATTCCATATGAGGACGCACGGGCAAGGCTGTACAGACAGCCAATTTTTCGGGAAATGCATTTTTTTTCAACGCATGCCAGAAGTATGGAATTAAGGCCAAGACCCCGGTACTCCGGATCGGTGGCGCAATTGGTCAGTTCGGCGTTGCCCCGGTCTGCCTGGATTTCGGCTGCTGCCACCCCAACCAGACGCCGATGGTGGAATACCACCATAAAAACATCTCCCTTTTCCATGGACCGGGCAAGGTAGAGAGGATCATAAACCGGCGCGGGGTAGGTGGCAAAGACTTTTTTAAACAGTTTGGAAATGGCCGCCGCATCCTTCGCTGTGGCCCGGCGAATGTTAAATTCCTTCGGAAGGTGCTTGCGCAGGCCACTTTTAGTGTTAATTATTTCATGTAATATTTTTCTTTCCCTTGACAGGGTAAGGGATATAGCCCGTCTTTGGGAAGGAAAGGCCGAAAGAAAACAGGCGTCGTTTCCGTTAAAATAGCCCTGTATGACACCCTCGACGTAGAAACCGTCACCTTTCATTCTGTCAACATCTTCTGACTTCACGGGCAATATAATTTTCCCCAGCCCAAGTTTCCGGGAGGTATCTAAAAGGTGCCGGCGAAGGTTGGCCGGTTTGTCGGCCGAATAGTCCGTCACCCAGATTCTCCGGCTCGCATCCTCAATCCTGGCTTTAACGGAAAAGCCTATACCACAATCATGAATATGGATCATTATCTGCCTCCTCTATTCGGAAACGGCGGCGTTTTTACCCGTGGTGTCAAAAGTCACCCTTCCATGCTGCATCAGCCCGGCTATGCCCACTCTGGTGGAAGGCTTTTTCACTTCACCGGCGTCGGGCTCGGTATACACATAAATGTTTCCCTCGAAATTCCTGAGGACTGTTTTTCCCTGGCCCTGGGAAAGAAGGTAGTTGGGCATGAGGGGTATTTTCCCGCCGCCCCCCGGGGCGTCAACAACAAAGGTGGGGACAGCCAGGCCGGAGGTATGGCCGCGAAGGTTTTCCATTATTTCTATGCCTGCACTTACAGGTGTGCGAAAGTGGCCTATTCCTTCGGAAAGATCGCACTGGTAGAGATAATATGGCCGGACTCTTATTTTTAACAGCTTTTGGACCAGCTTTTTCATAACATCGGCCCTGTCGTTTATTCCCTTCAACAAAACCGACTGATTGTTCAACGGTATTCCCGCCCCGGCAAGGCGGGCACAGGCCTGGGCGGATTCCGGGGTTATCTCGCTGGGATGATTGAAATGGGTGTTTATCCAGACAGGATGGTATTTTCCCAACATTGAGCACAGCCCGGGAGTAATGCGCTGGGGCAGGACCACCGGTGTCCTGGTGCCTATACGGATAATCTCAACATGGCGGATTGACCGCAGCTTTCGCAATATGCCTTCAATATGCCCGTCAGAAAGGGTTAGCGGGTCGCCTCCAGAAATGACCACATCCCGGATGGCGCTGTTATTTTTAATATAGGCGATGGCACGGTCCAACCGGCTTACGGGCATGGCCTTATCCTGCTGTCCCGCCAGGCGCCGCCTTGTGCAGTGACGGCAGTACATTGAACAGGTGTCGGTTACCAGCAGGAGCGCCCTGTCAGGATAGCGGTGTGTCAAACCGGCAACGGGAGAATCTATATCCTCGTGCAGGGGATCCTTCATATCTCCCCTGGAGGTTGTTAATTCTTCTATTCGCGGCACAGCCTGAAGGCGAATGGGACAATTTCTGTCTGAAGGGCTGATAAGGCTGGCATAATATGGTGTTATAGCCATTCTGAATTTTTTCAGACAGGCGGAAATTTCCTCTTTTTCCTGGTGCGTAAGCTCAACCAGACGTGAAAGACTTTTAATATCGGTTATCCGGTTGCTCAACTGCCACCGCCAGTTGTTCCACTCTTCGGCGGAAGCGTTGAAATATTTCACAACATCCCAGGGTCTGCTCATAGAATACCTCCTAGAATAATTTGCCTAACAACCTTGTATGCATATACGGGTTGCTGGTCAGGGTAATTATAGCACATTGATACCATGCTTACAAACAGTGATTATTGGCATAAAAGACAAGGAGAGTGGATGTGCGCTGGAAATAAAGGATTACAATAGGATTCTATGCGGCAACTTTGATTTATAATACAAGATGTCGTTGTCATCGCCTAATCAGCTGCAAACAGGGGAGAGGAACTTGAGATAATTATTGAGATCTGTTATTTTTTATAGGGGCTAAATTAATAGCATTGCCATAAAATCGCAGGAGGTCATTAATAATGAACAGAGAATTGAAGCCGCAGCCAAATTTTTATCAGTTCAAGGAATTTGTGAGGGAAGCGGTAAAAGAAAAGACTGGTCTTGACGATATAGATGACCGGCAGAGATGGCTTGAAATTGGTGACGAAGAAAAAAGACAGGAAATACTATATTCCCTGAAAGCATTTCTGGAGGGGGAATACGGTGTGGAAATGCCTCTCCCCGATAATGCCGAGAATGCCGATATTTATTTTGAAAGCATGTGTATACAGCTTCATCATACCTACAGCAATGTATACCTTATGGAAAGGATAAACAGGAAAGTCATGAGGAACAGGTATAGAAATTAATGCCTTCCGGAAGAAAACAGCCCCAGGATAAAGGCAAATATCCCCATCGCCCCCAGGATTACCAGAAAAATTACTGTTTTTGAAGTGATCAAAGTTTTATACCCCGTATTTCTATAATGCTTGGGAAAATACAGTTTTTTTATTGTTTCGCCGGATTGTCGCCTGTGTTTAACATATCAGCCACAAGCCTCAGGGTGCTCACTGTATGAGTAACAAGTATTTCATAAAGCAGAAGGGGAAGCACCTCTTGCATGGACTGTCCCACCTCGCCGGAGGCCACTTTTTTTTGGACAATATCCCCCGCCCGGTTGAGAGAGATGTTTACAAGATTGAGAATACGGTCTTCATTTTCTTTAACAAATGAGTCAATGTCGATATTGTTGCTCATATTCATACTCCTCTTTATTTATATTATCGCCGATAATGAAGGTAAGAAGTCGCCGGGTTAAATGCTTGTCAATAAGGGCGGGAAAGCCTTCCCGACAAGGCGCGGGAGGCAAGCACATACATGGCATGAGACCAGTTCAGGGGCAAAACCCAGGCGGGGCCGCCGTTTTCCCTGTGCACCTGCTCGGGCAGGAGGCCGGTTGGAGAACAGTTTTTTTCCGACCACCTTAATAATTCCCCCGCCCGGTTATAGTTGCCGCGGAGGGAGTGGAAGACGGACATCCAGAGAGTGGTGATCACCCACGGGTTGCCTCCGGCATAGCTATCTCCCTCATAGCGGTGAATTCCTCCCACTACCCCGTTTTGCAGCTTTTTTTCTATTGCTTCCACGGTGGCAAGCATTCGCAGGTCGTCTGGTGGAAATACGCCGAAGGGATAACAAAGGCCAAGCAGGGCGGCATCCATACGCAAATCAAAGGGGACGGCAAAATAAGAATAAGGGGTTCCGGGAACCTGGAGTTGTTTTGCATCCTGGCCGTTCTCCATCGCCCTGCAATAGTCCCACTCATACACTCTCCGGTTGACTGATTTAATGAAGGTCTTGATGTCGTCGCGCCACAGGTTTGCAATAATGCTTTCCCTGACGGCATCAGCATGTTGGTTCCATTTTTCTTTAAGAGGTGTTTTATCCAGTGCATCAGCCATGAGGGCGGAGGCCTTCAGGCCACCATATACCGCGGCAGAGGAATAGGAGCTCTGGGAAAAATCGTCTTCCCATAATTCCATTGAGGGTGCGGGAAGCCCGTTGGAGGATATGTTCCTGGCCAGATAGTCAGCGCCTGACAGCACGGAAGGCCAGACTGCGACAAGAAATTCAGCATCGCCGGTTATGCTGTAGTGGTGGTGATAGCCCCACAGAACAGCGCCGGCCTGGTCAATCTGCTGTCCCCAGGTGGGCGCCGGACAGCCGTTCATGAAGTACCTCTGGTGCCAGCTGCCGTCCCTATTTTGAGTCCTGGCGGCGAATTTGTAAAACAGTTCCGCCTCGTCATGGAAGCCTGTCTCGTCAAGGGCCAGGGCAACAAACATGCCGTCCCTGGGCCAGCAGTATCCATAGCCGCCACTGGCGGCATAATGCGAGTCAAATTCGGGGGCCGCCACAGATGCCCCGCTGGAGCTGTCGGACATCAGCTTCATTGACAGGAGGGACCTCCTGTAGAGGGGGGTGTTTTCAGTCCGGCCATTGGCGCTGTTGCCCTGTTCCAACCAATCCTCCCAGTGGCGCCTGGTTTTTTTTATCAGTTCTTCCGGGTTTAGCAGCGCGGGAAGGCCTAAAAGTTCCAGCAGATCATCTTCACTGTGGGCGGCGGCCAGGACAAGTGTCAGGGTTTTTTCCTCGCCCGGATTGATTAGGCCGATACTCCAGCCCAGTGCGCCGGCGCCGGACATTATATTGTCGGAATTGCCCCAGAATTCTCCCCTGCTGATCCCGGCAAAGGGGTCCGAGGGAGCATTCCTTCTGCCGCAGTGAAATCCGTAAGGAGTTCTGTCGGGGCACTTTAGGCCCAGGTAAACATCCCGTCTGAACTGAACAAGGGCCTGGCTTGCGGGAAGGTAACTCATACCGTCCTGATGTGACGACTCCTCTATGCTGAAGGAACAGTAGGCAATAAGATTTAAGCTGCGCACAGCCGGCCCCCTGTTGGCAATACGGTAAACCCTGACCAGTATATCATTATCCGGCATGACCAGATCAGTCTGGGAGATTTCAAGGTCTTCCCCGGGGGTTTTAATAACGGTTTCAAGTATACTGGAGTTTCCCGGGTATGACTGGGTATGCATGAATTCATCGCTGTCCAGCCAGTGAGTGTTTCCACCGGGCTCCTGGATTCCCACCATAAAAATCCCCATGTGCTGGCCCCAGTCTATATGAGGCCAGAAAAGCCTGTGCAGCATTCCATTCTGTCTTATGGAGCAAAGCATTCTGCCGTTGCCGGTTATTCCCCCGGGCATTAACGGGTCTAGGTAGTCCTGCATCAAAATCCTCCGTTTTAATACTTATACTGAAGAAAAAATAGTTGGAGAGAATATAGGGGTTTATATTCTATATCTTTGTAATCTCTCCTCTGAGATTTATTTACATTGTGGTTCAAAGGACAGAAGCTATTCCTTCCGGCCTCTGACGCGGAACTCGCTCAGTATATGCAATTAATGCAGCATGCGGCCGGCTGACCTGCCCCTGGCAGTATAGCTGGTATGCAAAATTTCTTTCGCCGTCCTGCTCAGGGGGCTGCCCAGGAATTTTTCATATATCTGTTTCACCGCAGGATTTTCATGTGCCCTTCTTATTTTCTTACCGGCATCTATGCGGTAGAGAGCACCGGTCCTCAGTGACTTCTGCTCAGTGGAAACTTTTCTATCCCGGGGGGCTGTGATGGGCTGCCCGCCGCCTCCAACGCAACCGCCGGGGCAGGCCATTATTTCCACGAAATCAAAGTGTTCACCGGCCTTTATTCTGTCCAGTAGCTTTTTGGCGTTTCTCGTTCCATGGGCCACGGCAATTCTTACCTTGCGGCCCCGGATAGGCACCTGGGCCTCTTTTATTCCGCGCATACCCCGTATTTCCTTAAATTCTACAACTGTATCGTCCTTTCCTCCAGTGAGGGCAAGGGCTGTCCTCAAGGCAGCCTCGGTAACCCCGCCTGTGGCTGCAAAAATTGCACCGGCGCCGGTGGACAGACCAAGGGGGCTGTCATATTCCCCTTCGGGAAGCTCTTGGAAGCGCAAACCTGCTGACCGCACCATTCTGGCAAGTTCTCTGGTGGTAAGCACATAGTCGACATCGCGGTGCCCCCTGGTTACAAGCTCCTGCCTGGCCGCCTCAAATTTTTTTGCCGTGCAGGGCATTATGGCGACCACAACCATTTTTCCGGGGTCGATACCTTCCTTTTCGGCCAGATAGGTTTTTATCAGCGCGCCGAACATTTCCATCGGCGATTTACAGGTGCTCAGATTGTTCAGGAATTCAGGATAAAAGTGCTCACAAAATTTCACCCAGCCCGGGCTGCAGGAGGAGATGAGGGGGAGCTCCCCGTGTCCTTCCAGCCGTTCCAGAAGTTCATGGGCTTCTTCCATTATGGTAAGGTCGGCGGCGAACTCGGTGGAAAAAACCATGTCGAAGCCGAGTCTTCTAAGGGCGGTGACAAGTTTGCCGGTTACTTGAGTTCCCGGGGGCAGGCCGAAGGATTCGCCAATGGACACCTGGATGGCGGGCGCAACCTGGACGGCAACTTTCAGCTCGGGGTCTTCTATGGCGCGCCAAACCTCGTCAATATATTCCCTCTCGGTAAGTGAGCCCGTTGGGCAGGCCATTACACACTGGCCGCAGCTTATGCAGTCCACATCGCCCAGGTCTTTCATGAAAGCCGGGGATATCACCGAGTTATAGCCCCGGTTTCTGGCGGAATAAACACTGACACCCTGCACTTCCCTGCATACTGCCTCACAGCGGCGGCACTTGACACACTTGTTATAGTCGCGGATGATGTATGGATTTTTGCGGGAAACCGGGTATTTCCTGGTCTCGCCGGTCACCCGGAGCTTTCTTATACCCATTTCGTCTGCAAGGCGCTGCAGTTCACAGTTAAGGTTGCGTGCGCAGTTGGTGCAGTCCCGCTCGTGCTCGGAAAGAAGCAGTTCCACGACTCTCCTGCGGGCGCGCCTTGCCCGGGAGGAGTTGGTGAAAACCTCCAGCCCCTCTGAAACAGGGTAGACACAGGAGGCCTGAAGACTTTTTCTGCTGCCGGACACAACTTCAACCAGGCAGACCCTGCAAACACCGGACTCGTTAATACCCTTCAGGTAGCACAGGGTTGGTATTTCTATGCCGATTGACCTGGCCGCCTCAAGTATATTTGAACCCTTTTCCGCAACTACCTTATTTCCGTCTATGGTCAGGCTTACTTCTTCAGCCATGGGCACTGCTGCCGGTTCAGCAGACCTTTCAGCGCCGGAAAGAATGGTTTCCAATGGAACACCTCCGGTAAAGTTTTTTCATAGTTTTTAACGGAGAAAGGGTATTTATTATTAATTGTGAAACTTTAGACTACCATAATAAAATACACGGCTCCGTATTTTTGCATTTAGACGACCGAAGCTTTACGATGGAATAGTAATATTGTATAAAGTAATTAGTTGAATGAAAGAATTCCCTCCTTTTCCACTGGCCCGTTTTCAAAAACGGGTTTTTTGTTGGCAAAAGCCCCGCAGTTTTTCTATACCGCGGGGCTTTTGAGGATATATGAGGATATATTTAAAAGTTGAATACCTCGTCCAGTTCGTCAGTCAGAGTAAATTTTGTATTATGGGGTGTAAGCACCTCGTTGTAGAAAAACTCCGGCAGACGGTCGTCAGCCTTTGTAAATCCTGCCCGTGCGTTGAATTCACGCTCGGTTTTGAGCACTTTTTTACCCAGTTCCATAACGTCATCAGTGGTGAGGCAGGCGCCATACATGGCATTAATCATTTCCACCACGGTGGGCAGGCCGTCCGGGTTATCCAGCAATGCGAAGGCCACGAACAGGCATAAACCGGTGCTGTCCACGGCAGCGGTGGCTATCTGCAGGTTTCTGGAAAGCTCTATCTGGCCATCGTCCAGGTTGGGGTCTACAAAGCCGCCCACCTTGAGAATGTTGGAGGTAACTGCGTATCCGGCGGTGTGGTCGGCGCCCATCGGGGTTGTAGCATAGGTTACGCCGTTGCCGCGGCAGGAGCGCGGGTCATAAGCCGGGATAGCCTGCCCTTTTACTGTGGGAACCCTGGTTACACCGTACAGCTTGCCGGCAAAGGTGGCGCCGGCACCTATGATCCTGCCCAGGGGGGTTCCCGCGCCCACCTCTTCCAATGCCCTGATTGCCGCCTTGCCATCTCCGAAGGGGATTACCCCGGCTTCCATCAGTACACCCAGAGTGGCCCCGGATTCTATTGTATCAAGCCCCACATCATTGCAGATCCAGTTCATCATGGCCACATCATCAAGGTCGTCCACCTCAAGGTTGGGTCCGAACGCCCAGGCGGATTCATATTCAATGGGCCCACACACCTTGCCGTCCGGCATGGGGTATATATTGGAGCAGCGCATTACACAGCCGGGATGGCAGGCATGGGTGGCTTTTCCGCCCCGGGCGGTGGCCACTTCGGCAAGCTTTTCCCCGGACACATTGTGCGCCCTGTCGAACCGGCCGTAACGGAAATTCCTGGTCGGCAGCGTTCCGGCCTCATTGATTATATTCATTAAAACGTTGGTTCCGTACGAAGGCAGGCCTTGACCACTGACAGGATGATCCATCAGGATCTTGGCAAATTTTTTGGCGGCGGCCTTAAACCTCTCCGGATCCTTCACAGGAACATCAAAGGTTGATGGGCTGTCGATTACAATGGCTTTAAGTCCCTTCGATCCCATGACGGCCCCAAGGCCGCCGCGGCCGGCATAGCGTGACGCATTGCCTTCGCCGTCATTCGTTCCGACGCCGGCATTGGCCATTAGCATTTCACCGGCAGGCCCGATAAAGATCACACCTGATTTTTGACCGAATTTTTCTCTCAGCCTGGCTACGGTTTCATAACCACCCATTCCCTTAATGTCGCCTGCCGGGAGCAGTTCAGCGCCGGCGGGGGAGATTTTAATAATTGAAAACTCCCCTGCCACAGCCTTACCTTCAACGATAATTGCTTTATAACCAAGGTTGGCGATTTTTTGAGAGCAAATTCCACCGGCATTTGCCTCCTTTATTGTTCCGGTAAGAGGACTTTTTCCTCCCACGGAGAGGCGGCCGGAAGACGGGGCGGAGGTTCCGGAGAGAAGACCGGGGGCAAAAATCAATTTATTGAACGGTCCAAGGGGGTCACAGGTTGGTATAACCTCATCAAACACTATCTGTGAAGTCAGAGCCCTGCCGCCAAGGGCGGAGTAATTTTCAGGAATAGACTCAACCTTTAGTTCTTTTGTAGTCATATTTACCCTTAGAATCATATCCACTACACTAAAACCTCCTTTTCGTGAAAGAAATTCTTTCCATACTAAAAGTATAACATTAATACAAAATAAAATCTTTACCAAGATCCTCTTTAATCCGAGAAATTTTTTTCAATGCCCACTATGACTTTCTTTAGTTGATTTTTAATTGCCAAAAAGACGCATAATATTGAAGGTCGGAGCGGTCTCAAAGAAGAATCTCTTCTTTATATTTATGTGTATGGAAAGTGGTGAGGCAATTGAAGTTAAATATATTGCTTTTTAGCGGGCTGGAGAAGTTCATTCCGGGCGCGTCATTCGGCATTCCCTTTGAGGTTGAGGTGGAGGAAGGCGCCACAGGCAGGGATCTTATTAAAAAATTGGGTATTCCGGAGGCCCAGGTTTTTACAATACTTACCAACGGAAAGCATTTTTCCTTTGATGAACAGTTTCAGCCGGGGGACAGGGTGGCGCTATTCCCGCCCGTGGGAGGGGGTTAGGTGTTTGTTCACAAGAAAAAATCCCCCGGGTAAATATTCGGGGGATTTTGATTTTTTTCATTAAAGAGAAATAGCGCTGTCAGTCGCAGATAACGCTTTCCTTGCCGCAGTTTGCGCAGCGGAATGACCCGAAATTCTTGATAACGCGGGTCTGGTTGCCGCAATGGGGACAGTTGTAATTTATAACCTCGAAAAACGGCCTGCCGCAAAAAAATATTACTGTAAAGAGTCCACCAACTATTCCCCCCACGAAGGGTGGCAGGCCTGCCGCAATGCCAACGCCGCTGGCAACTGACACAATAAAGACGATAATGGCTATCCTGAACAGAATGAGCACCAGCTCAAGTCCGGGATTTTTAATTTCGCCGGCATGATAGTTATACACCTGTAAAATCCCTCCCCCTTATTATTTTTCTAATATTTTATTCGGGGAACAGGTGCGGATTCCTTCAAGCTCAACGGGCAAAAAAAACAAAAAAGTTACAAAAAAGTTTTTGATTTCGCATCCAAAAAGAATTTACTTCCCCTGCAGTGCCCAAAGGTGATCTATAAACTGGCTGGCGGTTCTTCCGGACCTGCTGTTATTCCAGCGCTCCCACTCAAGTGCCCGAAGCCTCAATTCGCCGGGGGGGACTGACAGTCCCCTCTGGCGGGCGAGACCCTCCACTATTTTCAGGTACAATTCCTGGTCAGGTGACAGGAACAGTAGCGTTGTGCTGAAGCGGTCCGATAAAGATAGTTTTTCCTGCAGTGTATCGGAGTTGCCTATGCCGGAATGCCGGTCTTCAAAGGATTCCTTTATTATATGGCGCCGGTTTGAGGTGGCGTAGACTGCAATATTGCCGGGTTTGGCCTGAAGTCCCCCTTCCAGGAAGGATTTAAAGGCTTTATACTCTGTTTCGCGGTCTTCAAAGGACAGGTCGTCCACAAAAAATATAAATTTAAGACCAGTTCTTTCCACTGCTGACACAATCTCAGGATAATCACCGATAAAGTCCCTGGGCACCTCGATTATCCGCAGCCCGTATGCGCCGAATCTGTGTATCAGGGCCTTGACGGTGGAGGACTTGCCAGTCCCCCTGTCCCCGTATAGCAATATATTTCCGGCGGGCAGTCCTTCAAGCAGCAGCTTTGTGTTTTCTATAATACTCTGCCGCTGATTTTCATAACCCACAAGGTTTTCGAGGCGTATGGGGTCGGGGTTGGAAATGCCTTTAAGCGCCTTGTTTATACCATCCCACCGGAAGGCGTGATAGCGGCAGAAATCACCGAATCCACAGCGCAGGTGAAAGTCGGCCAGCAGGTCCGCGGCGTCTGACCAGTCACGGCTGGCAAGGAGTTTTGTTTTAATAGCGTGAATCTCATACTGGGGCCCCCCGGGAGGCGGAGGGGAATCTTCGCCTCCCGGCTGATGGGTTAAAAGATCGGAGTATATGCCGGGGTCTGTGTTAAAACGGTTAAAATCGATGTCAAAAAGTGCCTTCAGCAGTCCAAGGTCTTCCGCGGCAGCCTTTTTAACCGCTGTGCCGAGGTGGCTGCCGCCGTTAATCTGACCGGCGGAGGCCATCCTGGTGAAGGGGTTTTCAGACATAATTATACTTTCCAGCAAAAAGTCCTGCCACATGTTTCCCACCTGGGTTCCCTGACGTTCTTCAGCCCGGAACGCCAGTTCAAAAAATAATCCGGCAAACATGCCTTCCTGATGTACACTGCTGCCCGGGCCGGACCAGTTCATGATTATTTGGCGCACTGTTTTCGCAGGACCGCTGGAGACAGTGTCCCTGTACACGGAGAGGTTTTGAAAAACAGCCGGGTTGAAAAAGGTGTCAATAGGTTCATTCATTTTAATGCTTCCTCCATTATGCTAAAAGGGTAAAAGATTTTTATTTTCATCAAATGAGAGGGGCAGCGGGCTTTCTGACACTATAAGGGATTTGTTCGCCCTTGCCTCGGCAGCCAGGGGCTCCGAAACCATCATGCTTTCAATATGAAGAGTATTTTTAATTCTGACCAGGCGTATTCCTCCCGCTTTCCCGGTCCCCAGGCTGTCGATCGCCGCCATTATTGCAGACCGGTCATCCGGCAGGGTAATGGGGATCATGGCTCTCTGGGTGAAGGTACTGGTAAAGGCGTTCTTGTACATTGCCTCCCTGTTGATGTTTTTTACCAGCCTTTCCGTAGTAAAGTCAGCCAGTCCTATGCCGTATGCGTTGCCCTTGCTTCCAGGATCCAGACCCAGAACCACAATCCTTTTTATACATGGGCTTTCCGGTTCCGGCGACCCCCAAATTTTAAGCCTTCCTATTATATTGGTGTCCAGGCCGGTTCCGCTGAAAGTTTTTCCCATCTCATCCACCACCAATATGTCTATATGGTCAAAGGGAAGGCGGGGCATGTTTCTGCGGGCCTCTTCCAAAAGGATTCTTTCCGTCTGGACAAAATCCTCCGGCCGTACAGCCCTTATGTCCATGGTATTGTCAAAGGCGTCCTCAACAATGGCCAACCCCACGGCAACAGGGAGTTTCTTCAACATAACCGAGGCCGCGGCAGGTATGGCCTCCGCCAGTTGATTCACGCCCGGAGAGTGTATAACAGAGGCCCCTTCCGGACCCCCCAGGCCTACGGCCAGCATTTTCAGGAGGCCGCTTTCATGGTCTCCGTGAAAGGATGTATGGGGCTTAATCCTGTTTATTACTATTATATGGTCAAAATTAAAAGCCAGCCGGTTGACCGGGCAGGCCCGGCCATTTTCTCCGGCAATATTTATAGTCTCCACTCCTGCCACTACCGGAACGCCCATTTTTTCTTCTGTAATACCCAGCCCCTTTAATACTTCCAACTGACCGGAAACTGTTCCTCCCCCGTGGCTGCCCATGCTTGAAAGAATTGTGGGGCAGCTTCCACAGGAGGCCACGTACCTGACCACGGCCTCAAGAATTAAAACTATATTGCTGATGCCCCTGCTTCCGGCGGTAATGGCCACACTGTCACCGGTATTCAATATCCTATTAAGGCCGCAGGTGTCAAGCTCCCTCTGAATTGTTTCCTCAATTGATTTCAGTTTCCGGGTGGGATATATCTGAGTGATCCGGTACATGTCTACTGGAATTATCATATTTCTCCTCCATTTTATAAATTATACTATATTGAAGGAAATCCATTCTTTTTATAGAATAATTTTGTCAAATAATCACCGCTTTGTCTTTGTAAAAAATTTCTGCTCAATCAATATTCAACTTCCAGTTAAACCTTGCTAATACTGTTGTATCATAAATCTTGGACATCAGGATCGTTTTAAAGTAACTTTTACAATTAAAAAACAAGACAGAGTTGTTTTTATTTAAACTGAAAGGTGCTTGAAAAATGTCGTCTGATAATAAAAACTCCACAATAAGTGTATTTTTTGACCGGGATAAGCTGACGGCCTCGGTCTGCCTTCTTTCAAAGGTGGAACTTGTCAGACGGGAAGATGTATTGGAAGAACTAAAAAGACTGGGAGTGTCCTTTGGAATAAATCAGTCAAATATAGAAGTTTTTTGCAGCAACCCGACCAGGGATCCCGTAGTGGTGGCGGAGGGGATGCCACCGGTTCCGGGAAGGGACGGATATTTGGAGTTGCACTATCTGAACTGTAAAAAGAATATATTGGAGGATGAAAATGATATTGTTGACTACAGGGAGACCAGCGACCTTATATCTGTTGAAAAAGGAACGCTGCTCGCCGAGGTTCATCCCCCGACACCGGGTAAAGAGGGCCTGAGTGTCACAGGGGAAGTGATTAGACCGCCAAGAAACAAGGAAATAAAACTTAAGGCCGGAAAAGGGGTATACCTCAGCGAACAGGGTGACAAGGCATATGCCGATGTTGACGGCAGGCCATGGATAAGGGAAGTCGGCCTAACCAGAGTGGTTTTTTGTGATCCCATATATACACTCAATGGAGATGTGGATATAAAAACAGGCAACCTGAGATTTAAGGGAAATATAAAAATAAACGGCAGCGTCTGTGAGGCGATGGAGGTTCAGGCTGACGGCGATATTGAGATACAGGGCCTGGTTTCAATGGCCAGGGTAAGCAGTGGAGGAAAAATAGTTGTTTACGGCAACGTAATTAGCAGCAGCCTGAAGGCTGGAATGGTGTTTCCCGGCGCAAAGAAGCTGAGCTTCATGTTCTCCGATATAAACACAGAACTTCAAAACATTAAAAAGGCCATGGACCAGTTGATAAAAGGGGGCTTTATAAAAGTTGAGCCCCAGGATTTCGGCAGGATAATTATAAGCCTGATGGATACAAGGTTCAAGAATATCAGGCCGCTGGTTAAAAATATACAGTCTTTTGTGGGGAACAAGACGGCGGGGGAGGAAGTCCCGGCGGATGTTTTATCTGTAGCCAATATGCTGGGTAAATTTTTGGACCTGAGGCCAATGAGCAATATTATGTTTGAGGACATTGTCAACAGGGTGGCGGAATTGTGTGAAGCCCTGGATAAATGCAACGTGAATTCCGGGGGAAATATTATTGTAAGGACTGCCATCAGCTCTGTACTGCAGAGCTCGGCAAATGTTATTGTAACCGGACAGGGATGTATTAACAGCAATATCAACGCCGGAGGCAACGTAACGGTAAGGGGTGTTTTCAAGGGCGGAGAGATACTATGTGACGGCAATGCAGAGATAAATGAACTGGGCAGCAACCTTGGAGTATCCCCTGTGGTGAGGGTTGCGGCGGGTAAAACAATAAAAGTTAATAAAGCATTTGCGGGATCAGTCATTCAGGTTGGTAAAAAGAGGGTGACCATCACCAGTGACATGGATGCTTTCAAGGCAAGGCTCAACAAGGAAGAGCAATTGGAAATATATTGAGATTATTAATACCGGCATGTGGGCTATACCTGGAAAAAAGGGGTTTCCGCGGGGAAATCCCTTAATCTTTGCATAATATAAAGCATGGTACATGGAAGGCCTGCGGGCAATAATATCGGTATCGGCGGGCAAAAAAAGCAAATGAAAAAAGATTTCCGGAGGTATGCTGTGAAGAGGCAGGAGAGAAAACTGGGGCACATCAGATATTCCCTTCGGATGGCGGACAAAACAAACAATACCGGGTTTAACGAAATAAGGCTGGTCCACCAGTCTCTTTTTGGAATAAAGCCATCTGACGTTGATATGACGGTGGAATTTTTGGGCAAAAAGCTTCAAATACCCCTTATGATAGATGCCATTACCGGGGGGCACCCGGATACCCTCAGGATAAACAGGGACTTTGCCATTGCCGCCAGGAAAACCGGAATAGCGATGGCGGTAGGTTCCCAAAGGGCCGCCCTGGATGACCCGTCGGTGGTGGATACCTACAGGGTGGCCAGGGATGAAAACCCGGACGGGGTACTTCTGGCCAACCTCAGCGCCACCTGCACTCCGGAGGAAGCGGCAATGGCAGTGGAAATGATAGGTGCGGACGGCATCCAGGTGCATTTCAATGTTCCCCAGGAACTTGTCATGGATGAGGGCGAGCCCGATTTTGGCGCTGTGTTGCCAGGGCTGAAAAGACTGGTGGAAAACCTCGGATGCCCGGTTATTGCAAAAGAGGTGGGCTTCGGCATGTCCAGGGAGACAGTGCTCAGTCTCTACCGGACAGGAATAACCATTATGGACATAGGGGGACGGGGGGGGACCAATTTCATTTCCATTGAAAATGCCAGAAAGGGCCTTGAGGACAGCGAGATGGAGGAGTGGGGCATTCCTACCGCAATATGTCTTTTTGAGGGCCTTGAACTGGGTCTGCCCATAGACATCATCGCCTCGGGAGGGGTGAGGACCGCCATGGATATTATAAAGGCGCTGGCGGCCGGAGCAAAAATGGTGGCGATGGCCAGACCCTTCCTGGACGTACTGGAAGCAGGCTCTGTTGACCACCTGGTGGATTACATAGAGCGCATAAAACATGACCTTGCCAGGTATATGATCATGACGGGGGCGAAAAATATAGGCGGGCTGAAAGGAATTCCCCTGGTGGTGACAGGAAAAACAGCGGAGTGGCTGGAAAGAAGGGGAGTTAACATAAATGCCTATGCCAGAAGATAAAATTGAACAATATTTATTCTTTTGGAAGGAATAGATTTTCAGTTATAGAAGTAATAATACAGCTAAAAAAGATTGTATTGCAGAAGGTGCTGCCACGGCAGAGAATAGGGAACCGGGTGTGAATCCCGGGCGGACCCGCCACTGTAACCGGGGAGAAAACACTGTTATGCCACCGCAAGGGAAGGCTGTGTTTGAGAAATGTCTATGATCCGGGAGCCAGGAGACCTGCCTCTGCAATTATTCCCGTAAGGATGATGGAAAAGTCCACGGCATTATGCGGTGGGCTTTTTTATTTTTAAGTTAAAAAAATAAGTTTGCAGGAGGTATGAGAGATGCTGTTTGACAGGACGGTAAAAATGATTGGAGAACTGGACAGGGAAGCAATGGCCGCGGCGCGCAGAAGGATGGACAGCCTGATAAAGCCCCCGGGGAGCCTGGGTGTTATTGAGGACCTGGCGGTTAAACTGGCCGGGATCCAGGGCAGGCAGTACCCGGAGTGCGATAAAAAGGCTGTTATACTGATGGCCGGAGACCACGGGGTGGTGGAAGAGGGTGTCAGTGTGGCGCCAAAGGAAGTAACACGCCAGATGTTGTCCGCTTTTGTGGGCGGTGTTGCCGGCATCAACGTTTTCTCCAGGCTGGCCGGGGCCGGTCTGGTGCTGGTGGACGCCGGGGTGGCCGGGGCCGAAAAAATACCGGGAGTGCTTGATTACAAGGTAAGGGAGGGCACCGGAAATATCACCAGGGGTCCGGCCATGACCAGGGAAGAGGCGGTGACGGCGGTTGAGGCGGGAATAAAGGTGGCTGAGGGTGAAATAGACAGGGGAACAAAGATTTTGTCCACAGGGGACATGGGCATAGGAAACACCACGCCCAGCAGCGCCATACTGACGGTGCTGGCGGGTGTGACCGCGGAAGAGGCAACAGGCCGCGGCACAATGGTAAATGACTCTGTATTGGATAAAAAGGTGTGGGCGGTTAAGGAATCCATCCGCATTAACCAACCTGACCCCACTGACGGCATTGATGTGGTTTCCAAGGTGGGGGGACTTGAAATAGCCGGGCTGGCAGGCGTTATTCTGGGGGGCGCCGCCAGGAGGGTTCCGGTAATTATAGACGGCTTTATTTCAACCGCCGCCGCAATGATTGCCTGTGCCATATCGGAAAAGGCAAAAGATTATATTATCGCGTCACACCTTTCCGGCGAACAGGGCCACAGTCTTATGCTGGACTACCTGGGTTTAAAGCCAATGCTTCATCTGGAAATGAGGCTTGGCGAGGGAACCGGAGCAACTCTGGCCATGAACCTGGTGGACGCCGCCTGCAGGGTATTGAGGGAAATGGCCAGCTTTGAGCAGGCCGGAGTGTCCGAACTTGATGAAAGCATGATGAACAAGTGAACTCGTTCAGCCAGGCTGAACATCGGGGCTTCAGATGGGGATTCAACCCCACCTGAAGTGAAAAAAAGAACTCCCACTTGTATAAGTGGGAGTCTTGGAAATAAGATAAATTTAAAAATTGGAGGGCTTGCAGATAATCTCCCTGACCTTGGTGTCAAAAAAGTGATTTGAGTGGGCCGGCAGTATCACGGCGGCGGTATCGGCGCCCCTTCCGGTGCCGCCGATGGCGATTATATCCCTGCCGTGGGGTATCAGCCCGGCGTCAAGGGCCATGGACGATATTTCAACGCAGACCTTCAGCCCCTGACCCAACATCCTCAGTGTCTGGGCTATTATTTCCGCCGGATACACTCCGCCGAACTTGTTACGGAGCGCCCGGTCCACACCGGCCAGAAGGTGGGTGGTGGTAAGCACCTTTATATTGGAATCTTCCAGCTTTCTCCTGGTTGCGGCGTCCATTTCGTCGCTGCCGGGACCTCCAAAGCCCACATGGTGTGTGACGCAGACTACCTCAAAGGGGCTTCCGATAAATTTTTCGGCAGTAAAGCCGCTGCAGGACGCCACCACAATATGGCCTATGGAAAGTTCGGAGGCCCTTTGAAGGGCAATTTTTACAGTTTCATCGGTGTTGGACGCACCCATTTTATCAAAGTACACGCCATCTGCCTCCCTTTTATATTATAAAGCCCCGCCGCATATGGGCGAGGCTTTATGTTCTGGTGGACGAGAGGGGATTCGAACCCCCGACCCCTGCGTTGCGAACGCAGTGCTCTCCCGCTGAGCTACACGCCCGTTTTATGGATACACCGCGAAAATTATAATAACATAAAGACGCCATTTAATCAAGGCCGTCCGGCTTTAAAGGCGGGCGGCAATTGAGGTGGCGGGGCGGCGTGGAAGCAGCCCCCTGCATACCGGGGCAGGACTGGTTACTTTGCTGCAATCCGTTGTGTTTGCTCAATAATCTGATTACTTTTAACCTGAAAAAGGGTAAAATTATTTTATGGAAGACTTATTAAGGGGGTGGGCCGGTGTTCTGGCAGATGAACCCAATTCGGATGGTCAATGAGACCGATGCCCGAAAGAGGGTCAACAGGCTGAGGAAAGCAAGGCCGGAAATGACTGAGAGGCAGCTTTGCCGGATAATAATCAAAAAAAAGACCGGCTGGTGCGCGTTAAGCGGAATAGTGACCGCCCTTCCGGGAATTATACCCGGTCCTGGAACCCTTATCTCGCTGTTTGGCGGGACCTTCCTTGACATAGCGGCCCTGTCCTATATTTTGTCCGAGATGGTCATGGAAATAGCCATTGTTTATGACAGGGATTTGGGCAAGCAGGGCAGTTCCCGGGAGGCGCTGTGGGTACTGTTGTCTTCCGTGGGAGCAGACACCGTCAGCAAAAACGTCACCAGGCTTGCCGCAAAGCAGATGGGGACGCAGGCGTTTACAAAAGTGGCCAACAACCTGCTGATTTCAATGGGGATAAGGTTGAGCCAGAGGTCTTTATTAAAGATTATTCCATTACTGGGGGCATTGATATCCGGGACCGTCAACTATCTTTTCTGCAAGAAGGCCGGAAGCATCATTGCCGATTACTATGAAAAAAACAGGGGAGATCACTGGGAGGGAATTACCATTGATGTGTGAATGCTAATACTGAGTGAATTCGAGGTCAGGAATCCAGAAGTCGGAATCCAGAATCCGGAAGGGTTTGCATTCCCGTAATGATGAACCCCTTTGTTTCCTGGGGTTTTAATCATTATCTGCATCTTCATCTTCAGAGGTGCCTTGTTTGTTTTGAGATTCTGAATTCTGAATTCTGAATTCTGGATTCCGCCACCTGCAAGGTGGCACCGGCTGGAGGCCGGTATTTAGAAGAAGCCTTTTGGCGGCGGTGGCGTCCGGGTCAACACTGAAATCATCGCCGGTCAGAACAACGCCGTATGTGTCAAGGGCCTGCTGCGGAGAGATGAAGCCGTCAACAACATCGTCCCTTACTGATTGAGGATCCCTTTCCATGGGTGATCCATAGCCTCCGCCGCCGCCGGTTTCCAAGATTATTACGCTTCCCTTTTCCAGTGTTCCGGTATACTTTCCGGATTCAATATTTTGAAGGACGCCATTTTCAGGATGAATCAGAAAAACACCGGGACGTCCGCCGTCCATTCCCCCGTTGGCGCCAGGGGCGCCAGGTCTTGTCAGGTCCGCGCTGATGGCCACATCTGCTTCACCAAGGAGAGACACTGATTGTCGGATACCCGTTCCACCCCGGAATTTTCCCGCTCCACCGGAGTCCCTGATAAAAGATATTTCATTGAAAATAACAGGGTAAATGCTCTCGGCATGTTCCACCTGGAGTATGCTGTCCCCCGGAAGCCCTGCGGAAAGCATGTCGGGGCCGTCGCAGTACTGACAGCCTCCGGGGCCGCCGCCCAGTGTCTGGTTGAGTATGTGCGGGAGGCCGTCATGGGCGCGTATATTCCCAATGGTTAAGCCGGCCGGGCTGCCCTGCGCCCCCTGTGCGGCCATGCCCGGGATGAGGTCCCGGAGGGTTTCCAGCAACAGTCCGGTAATATGTCCGGCGGTATGGAGTCCTGAGTATGCAACAGGCGCGGGAAAAACAGGGTTAACCATGGAGCCCTCGGGGGCTATAACCCTGATTGGCTTTAAAAGGCCCCCGCTGAACGGCACTTCAAGATCCAGGGCCGACAGCAGGGAGAAAAGTATACAGGAAAGCACTGTGCCTTTTGATGCGTTTACAGGCAGGCGGGACTGAGGTTGGGTCCCGCTAAAATCAAAGGTTATGGTGTCGCCGTCATATTCGGCTGACACCATTATCAGACCGGACTTATTATGTCCCGTTATAATGCGGCCGGTTGATTTACCCCTTGCCAGTACCTTCAGGCGGGATAGCAGGATTCGCTCAGAGTAATCAATTATTTCCTGCATGTATTTTTTTACTTTTTCCGGCCCATACTTGACCGCCATATTATTAATCCTTTTTCCGGCGATTCCATTGGCTGCCATCTGCCCACGCAAAATCCTGGTGAAGTCGTCTCCGGTCCTCATGTTCAGTCTGATAAGGGCCAGTATGTCCTTGTTCAGTGAGTCGCCGGAGGCTATTTTGACCGTGGGAACGCGGATGCCTTCCTGAAATATTTCCCTGGACCCGGTGGACATCCCACCGGTGAAAGAACCTCCCGCATCCTGATGGCCGGCCAGGGTTGCGGTAACTGCCATAATAACGCCGGCATGATAAACAGGTGAAATTACACAAAATTCGGTAAGCCGCGGGCATCCTGCGTAAGGGTCGTTGGTCAGCAGGACATCTCCCCGGGCCAGGGACTGCACCGGATGTTCCCGCAGGGCTGATTTTACCAGCACGGGAAGTATGCCCAGTCTATGTATATTACCTTCCTGGATTACAAGATCTCCGGACAGGGTGAATAACCCGGCGGCGTTGTACCGGCTTTTGTCCAGGTAAGGTTGTGAAAAACCGGCCAGGCGCATGAGCATTTCCCCGGCTATGGAGCGGAAGTAGTTTATCATCATTTCAAGTTTTGCCGGGCCCATTAACTTACCCCCACATCAATAACTATATTTCCGAAGGAGTCCGCCGAGAATTTCATTCCCGGCCAGACAAGGGTGGAGCAGTAATCCTGTTCAATTATTGCCGGGCCTGCCGCAGAAACAGAGGGTTGTATTTCATCCCTGCTGTAGACGGGTGTTTCCAGCCAGCGCCCCTGGAAATATACACTGCGGGCCGAAATTGGCAGGGGCTGTGACTGCTTATTGCCAAAGGCGCGGGTTTGGCCGTGGAATTCCGGTCCCCCGCCTAACTTTTTAAAGGATACTGTCAGGCCAAGGGAAACAATTTCAGCATCACTGTTTTCCGGAATAAAACCGAACTCTTCCTGATGAGTTATCTTGAAAGCCCTGTTGAGAAGTGCAAGGTCGGCCCTTGTCAATTTGCCTGATGGGACCGTCATGTTTATCACCAGCGGGTAACCACTGCACCTGAGGTTGGCGCTCCTGCGCATCTCCATGTCAGAGCGGCCCCGGGCGGCAAATTCTTTTATTGCCCTTTCCTCCATGGATCCGTACTGGCTGTCCAGAAAGCCGGGGTCTGTATCCAGCAGGTCTGAAACAAATTCAATGTGGTAGTCTGTGCTGATGTTTGAAAATAACATGCCCAGGGCCGAATTAGCGCCGGGATGGGGAGGAATGAGGACTATCGGCACACATAAATCCCTGGCCAGTTCGGCTGCATGCAGGGGTCCGTCCCCACCAAAGGCCACCAGTGCCAATTCACCGGGGTCGAAGC
Source organism: Bacillota bacterium (assembly GCA_049325075.1). Taxonomy (GTDB): domain Bacteria; phylum Bacillota; class Desulfotomaculia; order Desulfotomaculales; family Desulfocucumaceae; genus BRHc4a. Next base: position 79,085 of record JBMOPF010000085.1, read on the forward strand.
CCTTTTCGGCCAGCTTTATCCTGATATTGCCGGCGATTATGGAGTTAGCCGCGGAAATAATCCCCTCGGCGGCTGATTCCACCGACATTCCCGTCTTGACGGCTATGTTTGACATAATGGACCTTTCCGTGGAAGCATTGTCCGGGTTTATCCCCACCAATCGGAAAGAATCTGCACCCAGCCTGCCCAGTATGAGGTTTGCATCAGTACAGGTGGGCAGACATCCACCTCTGTTGAAACAAACAGGGCCGGGGTAGGCGCCGGCGCTTTCCGGACCCACTTTGAGAGCCCCTCCATCGTCTATCCTGGCTATACTGCCTCCGCCAATACTGATACTGACAATGTCCAGCATGGGAAAACCGAGAGGATACCCTCCGGGATAGCCCTTTTTCCTATATTCCGGCTGTCCGCCGCTGATAATGGAGATATCGGTGGACGTCCCGCCCATATCAAGGGAAATAATTTTTTGTCTGCCGGTAGTCCTTGATAAATGTACGCCGGACAGAACACCCGCCGCCGCCCCGGAGAATATGGCGCGACCGCACTGGGGCGGGTCAGAGGAGGAGGGGACGGTTCCGCCGTCGGATTTTACAATATGGAACTCCGGCCTCCCGTGGCCGAAGGTGTCAAGGTATTGGCGGATATCATCGATATATTTTGCCATATATGCCCTGATTGAAGCCGTGATAACCGTTGTGCCGAATCTCTCCAACTCACCCTGAACAGGAAGGACATCGCTGGACAAAGTAACAGCCGGCGGCGGGAATATTTCTGATAATACATCCCCGGCCATTTGCTCATGTACGGGGTTGATATGGGAGTGTAGAAAACATACGGCAATTGATTGGAATCCTTTTTGGGCGAGAATAGGAATAAGGCCGGCCACTTCCCGGATATCCAGCGGTTTTTGTATGACTCCTCCGGCAAGAATTCTCTCGTCGATTTCATATACATTGCAACGACGGATCAGGGGTCGTCCGCCGGGGGTGGAAAGTCCTGATAAATAAGTGTAGGAAAAACTTCTCCCGAATAAAATATCCCGGAAACCCTTTGTTGTCAAAAGGGCGGTTTTTGATAAGGCTTTGCTGATGACGGCATTTGCCTCCAGTGAAGACCCATGCAGAAAAAGACCCAGTTTTTCCGGACCGATGCCGGCCATACGGCAAAGCATGTCCAGCGCCTTCAGGACCGATTGGGAAGGGTTGCCGGGGGTGGCGCCAACCTTTGCAGTATATACCTTACCGGTTTCACAGGAATACAGGCAGGCGTCGGTAAAGGTGCTCCCGGTGTCCACAGCAAGTGTCCACGGTGAGGAATTGCCGGTTGATTTGAACATCTCAGTCAACCCCCAGATTCAATTGCCTATGCAGCCAGGGCGGCGGTTATTTCATGCCTGTGGAAAATATTTTTGCAGCCATTGAAAGAGCATTTCCCACAGTTCCCGGTAATGGTTGGAAAAAAGGTGGTCGGCGCCCTCAATGAAGGCGATATCTTTCGGTTTTCCGGCGGACCTGTATATTAATTCCCCGTCTGCGGGAGGTACAACGCTGTCCATTGTTCCATGAAAGATCATAAGGGGACGGGGAGAAATTAATGATGAGCAGCGTGCAACATCATGGCGCCTGAGATCGGAAAAGAAGGATTTTTTTAAGTATAGAATGCCGTCACTGTCTGAAATGGTTACCAGTGAATCCTCGCCTTCCGGCAGGTCTTCGTCGGTAAAGCCAAGGAACAGTTCGGTCAGGGACACCGGCGCCGCCCAGGCGCAGACGCCGTCCACCCGGCTGTCCGAAGCCGCATGGCATAAAACGGTCGACCCGCCGAAACTCCTGCCCATGGTGATGATCGGTCCAAAGCCGGAAGCAACGGCAAAATCCACAACGCACTCCAGATCACTTATGTGCCCGCTCAGTGAAATATCTTCAAAGTTACCCTCGCTTTCACCGCACCCGGCAAAGTCGAAAAGAAGGCAGGCAAAGCCCCTTTCCGCAAGCAGATCCGCCATTTCAAAAGCCTTGCCGTGACTCTCCTTGCTTCCTTTGAACCCGTGGCACACAACAACCACCGGCGAAGGGGTTTGTGAGGGCCGGGATATCAGAGCGGACAGCCTTTTGCCGCTTTTATTGACTATTGACAAGCCTTTCATTTTTTTGCCTCTCCTTCCGGAAAACATTTTACAGGCCTTAACACCATTTAAACAAAAAGCCCTTCCGGGCGTTGATTCATGGCTTTTACACAGTTAATACCAAAATTCCGTTGTTTATTTTGTAATTTGCTGGCCGCAGTGTGGACAGCAAAAATTCTTCTTGCGCCGGGAGTAAAAAACGCTGCCACCGCAATTGCCGCACTCTGTTTGGACAGAAGTAAGAAGTTTTATAGGAATCACAAGCAGCATGGCCGCTATAACGACAAAGTAAAGGATAATCAATAATCTCAATATTACCACCTGTCAGTGCAAAGATCTTTTTATATCCTTAAAAAATTCCGAGTTGAATAATTTCTCCAGTTCCTCTTGAACCTCGTCATCCAGCAGATCCCGGATCATAAACATGTTATCCCTGAGTTTTTCATTGAGGTATACCGGGGCGGTGGTTTTTATGGCCAGGGCTATTGCGTCTGAGGGCCTTGAATCGGCAACAATATTGCCCTGGGGGGTAATCATGTGAATTTCCGCGTAAAAGGTATTGTTTTTCAAATCATTAATTACAATTTTTTCCACTATCACATTCAACTGCGAAAGAATCCAGTGGATGAGGTCAAAGGTCATCGGGCGGTTTACAGAAACACCCTCGATAGCCATAGAAATAGCATGGGCTTCAACACTGCCAATCCAAATGGGGAGCACCCGTTCCTCCTCATCATCGGTAAGAATGATTATAGGGTTGTCGTTGATGTCATAGGCAATTCCCTTTACATACAGCTGAATCATTTATCAAACCTTCTTAGTCTGATTATACAAGTATGCCACCATGGCTATTTTATCATTTCCCGGCGGTATTTCACAGGGTTTTTTAAAAAGCCGGATGAAGAAGAATTGTTTATTTTCGTGAGAATATTTTATCCAACATAAGGAGTGATGTTTCCCGCGGATTCTTTGATTAACAATTTCCACTTTATATTTACGTAATATGGAACATAATACATAGCGGACAGGCAGCATAATTTCCGAAAGGATGAAAGGGAAAAAATGGCGGGGGTTATTGAATGAAAAGGGCGGTCTTTATTTTTTTCCTGTGTCTTCTCTCGATGGTTTTCAATCCGGCATATGTATTTGCCGGAGCAGCAACGGGCGGGAATACTGTGGTGGTGGACCCCGGCCATGGAGGTTACGACCCGGGAACAGTTTACGGTGGAGTATATGAGAAGGAAATTAATCTGCAGATTGCCTTAAAGCTGAGTGATTTATTAAGGGAAAAGGGATTCAATGTGGTAATGACCAGAATCGGTGATTACAATCTGGCTGTTTCCGGACTCCATGCAAAAGAGGCCAACAGGTACGATCTGGGGAAAAGGGTGGAGATGGCCGGCCAGTGTAATGCCTCACTGTTTGTCAGTATTCATACCAACAGCATAAGAAATACCCGGTGCAGGGGGGCGGAGGTTTTCTATAATCCAGGGGCGGAAAAAAGTAAAATACTGGCGGAGTGCATCCAGACAGAATTACATTCAATAGATGACATGGTCAAAAGAACCGCAAAGGCCAGTGACTATTATGTGCTAAGGAATACTACGATGCCGTCGGTATTGATTGAGGTGGGTTACCTTAGCAATTCCGGAGAGAGAAATAAACTTAAAAACAACGATTATCAGCTGTTGCTCGCAGAAAAGATTGTCAGCGGCATACAGAAATTCAACCGGGCACAGTAGGTAAAGGCGGGATGTTTATCACAAATCTATGGATACATCCTGTATAATGTGCGAGGGAATGGTATTGCCTCTCTAACATGCTCGATTCCGCAGAGCCAGGCAACGGTCCGCTCAATACCCAGCCCAAAGCCGGAATGCGGCACTGTCCCATAGCGGCGCAAATCAAGATACCAGTTAAATATTTCCACCGGAAGATTATGCTCCTCTATTTTTTTTCTTAGAAGAACAGGGTCGCTGATTCGCTGGGAGCCTCCGATTATTTCCCCGTATCCCTCGGGGGCGAGGAGGTCCGCCCCCAGTATAACGTTTGGATTTTCAGGGTCCGGCTCCATGTAAAAGGCCTTGATTGCCGCGGGAAACCTGTGGATAAAGACAGGTGATGAAAACCTGCCTGACAGGGCGGTCTCCTCCGGAGCGCCAAAGTCGTTGCCCCATTCGAAATCAAATCCCTCTTTTTTAAGGATGTCAACCGCCTCTGTATAACTCAGGCGGGGAAAGGGCGGTGAAACAGCCTCAAGTTTTCCAATATCCCGGCCCAGGGTAATTAAATCACTTCTGTTTTCGGAAAGGACAGTTCTGACAAGGTGACATATAAGGTCCTCCTGTAATTTCATATTTTCCTCGAATTCCAAAAATGCCGCTTCGGCTTCAAGCATCCAGAACTCCATGAGGTGCCTTCTTGTTTTTGACTTTTCCGCACGGAATGTAGGCCCAAAGCAGTAAACCCTTCCCAGGGCCATGGCGGTGGCCTCGTTGTAAAGCTGTCCGCTCTGAGAAAGATAGGCCTTTTCATCGTGATAGTTTATCTCAAAAAGGTTGGTTGTGCCCTCACAGGCGGCCGGGGTGATAATTGGAGAGTCCGCCAAAACAAAGTCTCTCTGGTGAAAGAAATCCCTGCAGGCTTTTTCAACAGTGGAACGTATTCTAAGTATCGAGGCCTGCCTTGGTGTCCTGATCCACAGGTGCCTGTTTTCCGAAAGAAAGTCAACACCGTGTTCTTTAAGGGATATGGGGTAGGGCTCGGCTTTCCCTATCACCTCGAGGGAAATAACCGACACCTCAACACCTATGGGTGAGCGGGAATCTTCCTGTACGGTTCCAATCACCTTGAGAGAGGATTCCTGAGTTATCTCCCCGGCCAACTTGAACAGTTCCGGGTTGTCGCCCCTGGTTAGGACGCACTGAACTGTTCCGCTGCCGTCCCTCATGATGAGAAACCTTATTTTCCCTGAGGACCGCTGATTGTACAGCCAGCCTCTTATTTCCACCTGGCGGCCAATATTGTTCCTGAGGTTTTTTATCAGAACCCAGTCCATAAAAGCCCTCCTTAATGCCATACTTGATGAATCAAGTTCGGAAGCCGGAAGTCAAAAGTCAGAATGAATTTAGCAATTCCATGAGCTGACTGTTCAGTAGGTAGTATTATAGTATTTATTATCGTGCATGCGAATACTCATCCAATGTTATTATTATTTTTTGTTCGCCTGAAAAATCCTTCTTTTGCGCACTTTGGCAAAATGCGAAGGGGTTAAAAGAAAATTACCCGGGTTAAAATATCTTCAGTAGTTGCCCATAATTCAGTATGGGCCTGAAAAAACTGCTATTTCAGGAGTGATGAGCATGGAGGAATATCTCAGGTCAAGGGTTCCCTGGAGTACGGAGCCGAGCCTGAAAGAAAAAACGGATGAGCTGGGGATAGACTTTGACCGGTTTATTCATGGGTTGAAATATAATAAACCGGATATTGAAATGGCCGGTGAATTCGGTGTGTCCGAAAATGCCATCAGGCATCTCAGGGAGCATTTTGAAAGAAAGGGACTGGGATCTATTATGGGACAGGACTGAATCTATCACGGTTCAGTACTCAACAGGCCGTCCCAGCCTGCCGGGAATGTCCTGGGTGCCGGACAGTCTGTAAGCTATTGGGGATCTTTATTGTTATCCATTTACAGAATTGACACTGGTTATTGAAATGGGAAAACTGCATCAGGATATGGAAGGCGCTGTCAGGGGCAAATTATCAATCATTTTTAAAAAATAAGTTTCGCACAAAAATTTCATGGCCTGTTATTATGGCGCTGTGCTATAATAATCAAATAAATTGTAGCCTTTTGTGTTTTGTAGCACGTGCGAGTCTATATAAACGGTTATGCCGGGTGGAGGTTGGTGTATATGTTTCCTGACAGATTTGCCAAAATAGGTCTTACATTTGATGATGTGCTGCTGGTTCCGGCAGCCTCGGAAATACTGCCCAGGGATGTTGACACGTCAACAATGCTTACTTCAAAAATAAAATTGAACATACCCCTGATGAGCGCCGGAATGGATACGGTTACAGAGTCGAGGCTGGCTGTGGCCATGGCCAGGGAAGGCGGAATAGGCGTAATCCACAAGAATATGACCATCGAAAAGCAAGCCCTTGAAGTAGACAGGGTAAAGAGGTCGGAGCACGGAGTAATATCGGATCCCATCTACCTGTCTCCGGACAGCCCGATCAGCGAGGCCCTTCTCCTTATGGAAAGGTACCGGATTTCTGGGGTTCCTGTAACCGAAAAGGGCAGGCTGGTTGGCATTTTAACCAACAGGGATTTAAGGTTCGAAAGGGACTTCAGCAAGCCTGTGGGAATGGCCATGACCAAGGAAAACCTTATTACCGCCCCGGTCGGCACTACACTGGCCCAGGCCAAGGAAATACTACGGAACTTCAAGGTGGAAAAACTCCCCATTGTGGATGATGATTTCAATCTTTGCGGCCTTATAACCATAAAGGATATTGAAAAGGCGAGGCAGTACCCCAATTCCGCCAAGGACGAGAAGGGCCGGCTACTGGTGGCGGCTGCCGTATCCGTATCCGGTGACACCATGGACAGGGTGGAGGCCCTGGCAAATGCCAGTGTGGATGTCATAGTGGTAGACACGGCCCACGGGCATCAAAGGGGAGTCCTTGACACCGTTTACATGATAAAATCAAAGTATCCTGAAATGGCAGTGGTGGCAGGCAATGTGGCAACCGCCGAAGGAGTCCGGGACCTGGTCGCGGCGGGTGCCGACTCTGTAAAGGTGGGCATAGGGCCGGGGTCTATATGCACCACCAGGGTAGTGGCGGGCGCCGGCGTGCCTCAGATTACCGCCATTTATGAGTGTGCCGTGGAGGCCGCAAAGCACGGGGTACCTATTATAGGTGACGGCGGCATAAAATATTCCGGTGATATAACCAAGGCCATTGCAGCCGGTGCAGATGTGGTCATGATAGGAAGCCTTTTTGCCGGAACCGAAGAAAGCCCCGGTGACATTGAAATATACCAGGGCAGGAGTTACAAGGTATACAGGGGCATGGGGTCCCTGGGTGCGATGAAAGAGGGAAGCGGTGACAGGTATTTTCAGGAAAACCAGAAAAAGCTGGTGCCGGAAGGTGTTGAAGGGCGGGTGCCCTACAAGGGACCTCTGGCCGAGACAATTTATCAGCTGATAGGCGGTTTAAGGTCCGGCATGGGCTATTGCGGTACCGCCAACATCAAAGAACTGAAAACAAAAACCAGTTTTATGAGGATAACGCCTGCGGCGCTGCGGGAGAGTCACCCCCATGATGTTACCATAACAAAAGAGGCGCCCAACTACAGTCTAAAATAAAGAGTAAAAATTTAAATCCCCCATGGGCCGGCGTGGTCTGTGGGGGATTTATCAAATAACCACATTTTTTCGTTCAAATTTCAGCCTTTCAAACATTTCAACATATTCTTTGGGAACATTCTCGCCTATGCGCACCATAAGGACATTGGCGGGGTGTTCCGTTATTTCGGGGTCATCGGTATGTGCCTTTTCCATTCCCACCGACCCAAACAATCCGGTCAGCATCGCCTGGTATTCCCACATACTGAGCCCACTTCCATCAAGGTCCCAATGCCAGCAATATTCCATGGTTACCACAATGTGTTCTTTCATAACAGGATTGCTGAAGGCACATTGGAGCAGATGTTTGCCAACCTTGTACTTTCTCCATGACTGGCTTACTTCTATCGCCCCCAACTCAATGATCAGGGGATGTTTTATCCACCGGGTCAGGGGGTCGGGCCTGTGAAATGTCACATAGCCCACCACTGTATTACCGTTTCTGGCGATATAAAGGAATCCGTCCTCTGAGCCAGCTATTTCACAAAGACACTTCTTTTGTTTTTTGGCGATGCGAAAATTACTAAGACCTTCATCGAAATTAAGACTGTCAAGATAATCGGACTTGACCGGACCTTCAATATAGATTTCGCCCTTGTCGGAGGGAATTTGACACTGGCTGAAATGTTTATGGCAGGCTGAATACATAAAAATCATCCCCCGGGCTGAAAATGCCTTATGGTTGGTTACCGTTGGGGAACTCAAAACTACCGTCCGGCTCGGAAAAACTGCCGTTTAATTGTATTATAAACCACAATGGAAATTTCCACAATTATGACGTAAATAATTGTTAATTAAATATTGGTATAAAATATCAGTCATTTAATTTTATTTAAAGTATTTAATTGTTGGAATATTGTATCAAAAAATCATACCGTAACAAGAGGAATATGGTAATATATGGTGAATGTAAATTATTGTTAATAGAGCTATATCAGTTGTGCAAAGGACGGTGTTAACATATTGGGCAGTAAACTTCACTCTCTGACTGATGTTTTGAAAAAGACCCTCTTTTTCTTTGACGAACTTTCTGTGGCAGAGATTGTACCTCATGTTCACAGAAAGATGCTAAAAGACTATACCCGTGATCAGGTTGAAGCCAAGGTGCTTCTCTGTCTCCGCCAGAACCCATGCTTCTTATACAGGCAGAATGAAATGTGGACGCTTAACCTGGAGGGCGGCAGGGAAAACGACCAGTTTTACTCTGTTCTGCTTAAACGACAGCAGCCTGTAAGCATTAGGGAAGTGATGAAGGCTGCTGTAAGCAATAAAAGTAAAAAGAAAACAAGGCCTTTAGTTTCCGGGGAGGCCGGCCTTATTTCCGACGGCAGGTTTATACAGTTGGAGAGTGGCCACTGGGGACTTACGGAGTGGGAGGTCGAGGCGGAGCAGTATTCCCTGAAAAACTTGATAATAAAAGCTCTCAAAACTCACCCCGGCGGTCTTTCGGTTGCCCAGATCTTCGAGATAGTAAATTCATGGAAAAAGACCTCAAGGCAGGCGGTGGAGGGTGTAATACAAAAGTTTCCCTTTTTTGAGGAGATGGGTGAAGGAATATGGGTGTATAGTCCTGCTGTACGGGTAGCATATGAAGAGGTGATGAGAAGGTTCCTGGTATCCATGAACCGGCAGAGGGACAAATGGCAAAGGGATCGCAACCGTTGGAAAATAAAACTTGAAGCGCTGAACAGGCAGTTGCATGAAGTGAACTGTTCCCACAGAGAGGTGGCGGCGGCGCTGGCAGCCAAACTGGAGGAGAGCGGAAGGTATGAGCACCTGGTCACTCAAATGGCCGAAAAAGACCTGCTTCTTTCCTTGAGAAAAAAAGAGATATACCGGTACAGGGAACACGTGAGCAAGTTGGAGGCAAAGGCCAACAGCATACTGCACCAGTGCAGGCTTTGGGTTAAAAGAGCCAGGGAAGCTGAAAGCGACAGAAACAATGTCAAGGAAATACTGAGCAAAAACCAGGCCAGCCTGGAGGCTTTGTTTACAAAACTTCAGCAATACAAGGAAAGGGACAGGGAAAATAAGATCAGGCTGGCTGATATGAAGGAGAGCAATGCCGTAAAGGTTGCCGGACTCCAATCAGAGGTTTTGGAGCTAAAGCAAAAAATTGAAAGGATAAATGACAGCCATGCCCGTGAAATAAAGGGGTACAAGCATGAAATAAGCATATTGAGCAATGACCTGAAAGAATCTCTGGAGAACTGTGAAGAGATAAAGCGCTCAATGAGGTTTGTACAGCAGGAACTGTCCAGGACAAAGTCAGAGCTCAGGAAGTTGGAACAAAATATAAAGAGCCCCCCTGTCAGGGCTTTAATAAAAGTGCTCAGTTTTTTTTCACTGCCGCGAAGGGAGAAGGCGTAAAAGGCTAATTCTGATTGAATCTACTGTCGGAACTCAGAACTCAGTAGTCAGCACTCAGAATGTTCTGGGCATTCCTTACAAGTAAAATGAGTATGTTTGCTCAGTGGTTTAAAAATTCTCATCCCCGGTATTCTGAGTTCTGAGTCCTGAATACTGAGTTCATAGTTTCTGCCGTCCGCTGGGCGGCATTTTTGCTGAAAATATGATATTATGATGAATAAACAGGTCAGGGAGGCCCTTATGGCTGATACGAACGTTTTAGTGGTGGACGACGAGGTCAAAATAAGGGAGTTGGTAAGGGACTACCTGCTCAGGGAAGGATATGGCGTTGAAGAGGCCGGCAACGGCATGGAAGCAAGGGAGAGAATGAAGTCCCACAGCTATGATCTGATCATACTTGACTTGATGATGCCCGGCGAAAACGGGCTGGATTTGTGCAGGGAAATAAGGAAGACTTCTGATGTGCCCATAATTATGCTGACGGCCAGGGGGGATGAAATTGACCGGGTCATAGGGCTTGAGTTGGGGGCCGATGATTACATGGTCAAGCCCTTCAGCCCAAGGGAAATGGTAGCCAGGGTAAAGGCCATACTGAGGCGCGCCAGGAAAAACAACCAGTGTGAAAGGAATAATTCCCTTATCGAACTGGAAGGACTGGTGATAGACGACAGTGAGCGCAGGGTGTCTGTAAATGGTGAGGAAATAAGTCTGACACCAAAGGAATATGACCTGCTGGCAATAATGGCAAGGAATCCCGGAAGGGTGCTGACCAGGGAACAGCTTTTGCAGCAGGTATGGGGATATGATTTTTATGGTGAGGCCAGAACGGTGGATACCCACATTACAAGACTCAGGGAGAAATTATCCAGGGTTCTCGGCGACCGTCAGCTGATAGCCACGGTCTGGGGAGTGGGATATAAATTCGAGGTGAAATAGTGATCAGGTATGGGCTCGCCTTCAAAATATGGATAACAATGTTTGTGCTGGTTGCTGTGGTAATGGGCCTGTCCGCCATACTGCAATCAGGCCTGATAGAAAAGATATATATTGGCCAGCAATCAGACCGGATACTGGAAAGCGGCAGGGAACTTGCGCAGGAACTGGACCCCGGCGGTGACAGGCTTACAATAAACAGCAACGTCAGCGCCATGTCAAGAGCACTGGGGGCAGGCCTGCTGCTGGTAGATGCAAGCGGCAATGTAGTTGCCTGGTCAGGCGGCAGAGGCGTGGGCATGGGGATGGGGATGGGGATGGGGATGGGGTTTGGCGCAAGGATGCACGGGCTGAATATGCCCCTGGACAGTGCGGACCTGGGCACGGTGCTGGGTGGACAGGAGATAGTGAGAAAGGAGTACAGCCAGACATTCGGAACTGATGTAATTTTTGCGGCCATACCTGTCGTAAAAGGTGAAAAAACAGAGGGCGCGCTGCTGGTGTACTCACCGATGGCCCCCATCGAGGCAAACATTAAAGCCATTAAAGAGGCGGTTCTTTATTCATTTGTATTTGGAATTGTAGCGGCAACAATGCTGGCCCTTGTGCTCTCCAGAAAGGTTACCGGCCCCATACTGAAGATAAATTCCGCGGCAAGAGCCATGGCGAACGGTGATTTTGGCATAAAAATCACCGCCGGGGGCAGTGATGAACTGGGTGTCCTGGCGGAATCAATAAATACACTGTCAGTACAGCTGAGTGAAAAGATAAAGACTATAGAAGAAAATGATCTGGCCAGGAGGGAGTTCGTGGCCGGCATCTCCCATGAGCTGAGGACACCTTTGACAATAATGCAGGGCTATACAGAGGCGTTAATGGACGGAATAGCCCGGGATGACAGAGAGAGGGAAAAATACCTGCGTAACATCTACAATGAGTGCCTTCGGCTCAGAAGACTGGTGGATGACGTGCTTGATCTGAGAAAGATGGAAACCGGCATTATCAGCATGCAAATGGGCCGGGTTGACATTGGGGAGATGATACGGGACGTTTCCCTGAAATTTAAAGAGACCATGGCTGAAAGAAACATAAAATTCGATACCGTTATTCACGGTGAGGGTCTGTTGGTCAGGGGAGACCCGGACAGGCTCAAACAGGTGCTTATTAACCTGGTGGACAATGCGGTGAGGTTCAGTCCGGCGGGAGGAACTGTTGCAATTGTAGGGGAAAGGGAAAACGAAAAGGTAAAGGTTACAGTAATGGACCAGGGCCCTGGCATTGGCCCGGAAGACCGGCAGCATATCTGGCAAAGGTTTTATATGGCAAACAAGGCATCTCCGGGCAGGAATTCAGGCAGTGGCCTGGGACTGGCCATAGCAAAGCAGATAGTTGATATGCACGGGGGAGAGATAGGTGTGGAAAGCCCGGCCCGGGGAGGATCATCCTTCTGGTTTACCGTTGAGAGGTTTATTGATTGAGCGGTAATCGGACACAAAGAAAAATTTGAGGTGAATCATGGCTGACAGAGACAAAAAAGTTTTGATACTCAGGGAGAGGAAAGCTGCAGAGATAGTGCCGGACCCTGTAACGAAAAAAATATACCTTGAACTGGCGGGGCCCGGACTGTCCGACAACAGGGCGGACGTGGACAGGGTGGTGCGGGAACTGAACAGGCAACTGGGGCAGGTATCGGTTGATTTCAGAATGATGAACCAAATATCCCTTACCCTAAGGAACTCCGGATGGAGGGTGACGGCCACGGTGGGCATCGGAGACTGCGGGTGGAGGCTGCTAAAGCTGGAGCCCGGTGATACCACCGCGGCTCATTACGGTCTGGCGGTTGACATAGGGACCACAACGGTGGTGGCATATCTCATCGATATGAATACGGGCGGTGTTCTGGATGTTGAGGCGGATTATAACGGGCAGGTGGTTTACGGTGAGGATATACTGAGCAGAATTTTCCATGCCCGGGAAAAGGACGGCCCTGAACTCCTGCAAAATGCAATAATTGAAACATTAAACAGCCTTACAAACAAAATCGCCGAAAGGAATCAACTTATTGCCGGGAGAGATATTACCGCAGTATCCATCGGGGCAAATACGACGATGGTGCACCTCTTACTGGGTCTGAACCCGGAAAATATTTGCGTGGCCCCATATATACCGGTGGTTAACAGCCCGGGCATAATTGAGGCCGGCGCCCTGGGCCTTGGGGTATGCTATAGAGCGCCGGTATACCTTTTCCCCAGTGTGGGGAGTTATCTGGGAGGAGATGTCATTGCCGGTGTGCTGGCCAGTGGAATGCACAAAAGTGACGAGCTTTCCCTGCTGGTGGACATAGGCACCAATGGTGAATTTGTATTGGGAAACAGCCAGTGGATGGTTGCCTGCGCCGGCGCCGCAGGCCCCGCCCTGGAAGGCGGAGTGGCTGCAAGCGGCATGAGGGCCGCACCGGGAGCCATATTTAAAATAGAAATTGATGAGCAGAAGGCGACCCTTAAATATTATACCATCGGCGGGAAAAAGCCGCTGGGGATATGCGGTTCCGGCCTTGTTGACGGAATTGCCGAGCTGTTTCTTTCCGGCCTTATTGACCGCGGCGGCAAGTTCCTCGGGGGGATAAAACAATTCGTGGTTGTTCCGGCCGGGCAATCGGGTACAGGCAGGGAAATTGTAATCACCCAGACAGACATAAACAATTTCATGCGCACCAAGGGGGCGGTGAACGCAGCCCTGGAACTCCTTCTGGAAAGCGTCGGCTATGGAATAGGCGATATCGAAAGATTTTATGCCGCAGGGGCTTTCGGGCACCACATCAACGTGGAATCCGCGGTTACCCTGGGCCTTTACCCCGACCTCGACAGGGAAAGGATAATAAAGATTGGAAACAGCTCCGGCGAAGGGGCCAGGATGGCGCTCATGTCGAGGGAATGTTTGAAAAAATCATCGGCAATAGCATCGAACATCACTTATTTTGAGTTAAATGCCAACCAGGAATTTATGAATAAATTTATCAGCAGTAAATTCATTCCCCATACAAATATGGATTTTTTCCCTACAGTAAAGAGAAGGCTTGCAGAAAGGAAAGGGCTTGCAGGTAAAAATATTATCAGCGTCCAGAGCTAACGCGGCCGGGAATCTACAGGGGAAAATTGAGTTGGAAGATATGTCCGGAGCTAAAGTAACGTTGTGGATAACTATGTGGGAAATGTTGATTATTGGCGAAAATAAAGTCAATATATCGAAATTTGTACCAATTTAAACCAACATATCATTATTAAACATAAAGATGATAAGCACAAAATAACCTGTATAAAAAACGCAACACTTGTTAATCAGTACCGATGAAAATAAAAAGCCCTGCAACCTATGCAGGACTTGCTTTCTCTGGCAGGGGAGACAGGACTCGAACCCGCAGCCTACGGTTTTGGAGACCGCCGCTCTACCATTGAGCTACTCCCCTGTACAGTTGTTCTGGGCAATAACAATTATAACAAAAACCCCGCGGTTGTCAAGGATATATAAATCCCAGCAACAGGGCGACCCGGGGCGGGTTTGGGATGAATTATTTTTCCGGACAAAAAGGTGTGGATTGAATTGATGTTTGTTACTTTTAATTACTGTATATGCTTTAAAATACAGGCAGTCCTGCAACAACCACCTGAATTTAATGAAGGAAACAGAGGATTGTTGCCGAATAAACCATAGGACAGACAGTTCGGCACAATATTATCCGGGGAGGGATTGCTTTGAAATTACATTGCATGATGTGTGGCAGGGTCATTGAGATGGAGGAATTTAAACCGGATCCTTATGATGATGATGAAGACATGCCTGTCAAAAAGCCCATTGTTTTTTGCCAGATGTGCGAGGCAAAAATAAAGAATGAATCGGATCAGTCTCAAAAAGTCCCCAAACCCATGTAATAAATGGCTTAAATACTTGAGAACCGGAAGCGCTGGGGGTTGTTAAATGAAACAAAAATTCCTAAAAATTTTTATAGGTGCCTTTATAATAGTGCTGCTTTTGGCAAAATGGGCCTCCGATCTTTATACCAACTGGATTTGGTTTGTATCCCTGGGGTACCAGAGTACATTCCTTACAATAATAATGTCTGAAATCGGACTCAAGGTAGCCGTGGGGACATTGTTTTTTGTATTTATACTTGTCAATCTCCTGTTTACAAAGTCAAGGCTCATTAAAGCCGCAAACCAGAGGAGGGTGGTTGAAAATGACGAAAATGTCATATCACTTTACAATTCTCCTCTCAGTAAATATGCCAAGTCCGGCCCTATACTCGCACTGTTTGTTCTGATCAGTCTGGCTATGGCTTTTTTTGTGGGGATCTCGGTAACGGATGACTGGGTTGTTCTGCAAAAATTTCTTCACACCACGTCCTTTGGACAGGTGGACCCTGTTTTCGGCAAGGATATAGGGTTTTATGTTTTCCAGCTTCCATTTTACCAGTTTATATACAGGCTGGTGGTGTGGTCACTGTTTCTGATTGCCATTTGGGTGGCCCTGGCATATTTCGTGGCGGAAAGTATTGGCGGCGGAAACAGGGGGTTGTTAAAATCGGATGCAGCCAGATTTCATCTGTCTGCCCTGGCCGCAGTATATTTCCTGGCCCGGGCGTTTGGCTATAAACTGGATCAATTCGGGCTTCTCCAGTCTTCCGGCGGTATAATCTACGGCCCCACCTATACGGATTTGCACGCCAACCTGCTGGCGTACAAAATACTTTTTATTGTCTCAATAATAATTGCGTTAATTATTATAATCAATATTTACCTCAGAAGGTTCAGGTATGTTGCGTATTCTATAGTTGCCCTGGTTCTTGTTTCAGTTCTGGTGGGCGGAATTTATCCGGTTATAGTGCAAAAAATCTTTGTGGTGCCCAGTGAGCTGAATATGGAAAGGCCATATATTGAGAACAGCATAAAATACACCAGAATGGCATATAACCTGGATAAAGTTGAAAGAAAAAGCTTTATACCGTCTAAAACGATGCTTACCGCTGAGGATATCAGGGCAAATACAGATACGATTGAAAATATAAGACTGTGGGATTATCGCCCGCTTCAGCTGACCTATGCGCAAATCCAGGAGATGAGGACCTACTACGAGCTTAAAAACATCGATATAGACCGTTATATGATAAATGGTAAATACAGGCAGGTGATGATCTCTCCCAGGGAACTGAACCAGCAGCAGCTTGATGACAATGCCAAGACATGGTTAAATCAGAAGCTGAAATACACGCATGGATACGGGGTGGTGGCAAGCCCTGTGAATGAGGTTACCTCGGAGGGCCTGCCCCAGTTAATAATAAAGGACATCCCTCCAAAATCAAGCGTCGATTTGAAGATTGAAAACCCGGCCATATATTTTGGTGAGTCTACCGACAGTTATGTAATTGTCAATACCCGGGAGGAGGAATTTGATTATCCCAGGGGGGATGAGAACGCTTATACTACTTATGCCGGCAACAACGGGGTAAAGGTGGGTTCCTTTTTCAGGAGGCTGGCCTTTGCCATCTCCCTGGGTGATTATAAGATGCTTCTTTCAAGGGAGATAGGACCGGACAGCCAGGTGCTGTATAACCGGAATATAAACCAGAGGGTGCCCAAAATCGCTCCCTTTTTGAGGTATGACAAGGACCCGTATATTGTCGCCGCGGACGGAAGGCTGTTCTGGATATGGGATGCATACACCACCACCAATATGTATCCTTATGCCGAGCCCTACGATCGAAACACCAACTATATAAGGAACTCAGTCAAGGTGGTGGTGGATGCCTATAATGGAACAGTGGACTTCTACCTGACTGATCAGAATGACCCTATTATTATGACCTACAGCAAGATTTTCCCGGGCATGTTTAAGCCCATTGATGAAATGCCCCAGAGTCTGAGGAGCCATATCAGGTATCCGGAGGACATGTTTATGATTCAGGCTGAAAAGTACCTTGTCTATCACATGGAAGACCCGGAGGTGTTTTACAATAAGGAGGACAAATGGAATCTGCCCGTTGAGATGCTGGAGGGCAAGCAGCAAAATATGGAACCATATTATACCATTGTTGAGCTGCCCGGTGAGAACAAGCCCGAGTTTATCCAGATACTCCCGTTTACCCCTCTAAAGAAAATAAACATGATATCTTGGCTGGCTGGAAGGTCGGATGGGGATAACTACGGAAAGCTGCTGCTGTACGAGTTCCCCAAACAGGAACTGGTTTATGGTCCCCAGCAAATTGAGGCCAGGATCGACCAGGACTCGTATATTTCCCAGCAGTTGACGCTGTGGAGTCAGAAGGGGTCGTCGGTAAACAGGGGCAACCTGCTGGTAATTCCCGTGAAAGACTCTCTGCTTTATGTTGAGCCTCTGTTTTTACAGGCCGAGCAGAGCAGGATGCCTGAGTTGAGAAGGGTAATAGTGGCTCATGGTGACAAAATTGTTATGGAGCCCACCCTTAACCAGGCGCTGCAGAAAATGTTCGGTAAAGATGCGGCCAGAGTGGATACTGTTCAACAGGAGGGCAACATTTCGGAAAATGAGGCGCCACAGGCACAGAAAACCGTCAAGGAACTGGTTTCCGAGGCTAACAGGGTTTACGAGGAAGGACAGTCCAAGCTTAAAGCCGGGGATTGGTCGGGCTATGGAGAATCGGTAAAACAATTGAAGAGCATTTTGGATGAACTGACCACTGTGTCGGGGCAGCTATAAAAAATATAAATGGCCTCTTGTCTTTTGCCAGGGAGGCATAAGGGGCCCGGGAGGGAAGTTTATGTTTTTTCAGGAATGGTGGCAGGGAATAATTTTTGGAGTGGTTACCTCGGTTGGTATGCTATCTGTCGCGTATGTGCTTTCATCGATGTGGAAGAAATATGAGGACGACAGAAAGGCCGGCGGCAATGGCTGCGACGCCAACTCACATCACTGATGTAGTATTTTGAAATAATAAAACCGGGCCTGGCGCCGGTTTTATTTCAATAGTTGTTCCTATATTTTTGAAAACAGGGAGGGGTAGCTGTGCCAAACGTAATCATAGATGGTATCCAGTATCATTACTCGGCCAAAACCCCGTACCCGGGTGAGCCGGAGGGAATAATTGTTTTTATCCATGGCTCAGGGGGCAGCCATGCCAACTGGGCACACCAGGTTGCCGAATTAGGCCGCAATTACATGGTACTGGCGCCGGACCTTCCGGGGCATGCTGCCTCCGGTGGTAAGCCCGGAGAGAGCATAGGCGCATATGCTGAGTTTTTATATAAGTTTTATAATTGTGTTATAGGGAGTCCCTTTGTTGTTGCCGGCCACTCCATGGGCGGTGCTGTTGCCCTTGATTTTGCCCTGAAATATCCGGATTTATTAAATGGCATTATACTCCTGGGCACCGGCTCGCGGCTCAGGGTGCTGCCCCTCATACTTGAAGCATTAAAGGATGGAAATATCCCTGACAGTTTTTCCTCTGCGCTTTTCAGCCAGGGTACTCCCGCCCAAATTTTACAAGAGGCCGAAAGGGACCTGCAAAAATCCGGGACAAAGGTGTTATATTCGGATTTATCCGCCTGTGACCGTTTTGATGTCAGTGAACGGCTGAAGGAAATAGAAAATCCTGCTTTGGTGATTACAGGAGAAAACGATTTAATGACCCCGGTTAAGTATGGAAGGTATCTGGCCGATAATATAAAGAATGCATCGTTCCATGTTTTGGAAGGGGCCGGGCACATGTTGATGCTGGAAAAACCGGAAAGGGTAAATAATTTGATAAAAGGCTTTCTGAAGGAGCGGGGCTGTTAACCTTGAGGAGGTAAGAATTGTGAGCACCAAAAAAGACATCCGGAGGATAGGAGTCCTTACCGGTGGCGGGGACGCCCCGGGACTAAACGCCGTTATACGTGCTGTTGTAAAGTGTGCAATCCGTGAGTATGGATTGTCGGTGGTGGGTTTCCTCAATGGATTTGGAGGTTTGATAAAAAATCAGGCCAGGGAGCTTACAGAGGTGGATGTCGCCGGAATTCTTCCCAGGGGCGGCACCATTCTTGGCACCACCAACCGGGATAATCCATTCCATTATCCCATAGTAAAGGGCGGGGAAAGGGTATTTGTTGATGTTTCGGACAGGGTAATGGAAAACGCCGGTATTCATGAAGTCGATGCAATGATTATCATTGGAGGGGACGGAAGCCTTGCCATTGCGGGAGAGCTGTGCAAAAAGGGGATTAATCTGATTGGGGTTCCAAAAACTATTGACAATGACCTGCATGCCACTGATCAAACCTTTGGTTTTGATACGGCGCTGACAACCGCCACGGAGGCCCTGGACAAACTTCATACCACCGCGGAGTCTCACCACAGGGTGATGGTTCTTGAGGTCATGGGCAGGTATGCCGGGTGGATTGCATTAGCCGCCGGAGTGGCCGGAGGCGCTGATGTTATTCTTATACCCGAAATCCCATATGACATAAATATAGTGGCCCGAAAGATAAATCACAGAAGCAATCAGAATAAAAAGTTCAGTATTATCGTGGTTGCTGAGGGGGCCAGGCCTGTGGACGGGGAAATGGTTGTGCAAAAAAGGGTGGAGGAAAGCTTTGACCCCATAAGGCTGGGTGGCATAGGGCAGGTTGTGGCCAGGGATATTGAAGCAATAACCGGCAAGGAGTCCAGGGTAACCGTGCTGGGCCACTTGCAGAGGGGCGGATCGCCAACGGCTTATGACAGGATACTTTCAACCAGATATGGTATTGCAGCGGTAAACTACCTCATGGAGGGAAGATACGGACACATGGTGTGCCTACGTGGAACCAGTATTGACACGGTGCCCCTTGAAGAGGTTACAAGAGGGCCAAGGACAATTTCGCCGGAGCTTGAATTGTTGAAGGTTGCCAGACAGTTGGGAATTTCGTTCGGAGATATGGAATAAAAAGGCTCTTGTGCCTAAGACTTTCCTATTGTTATAAAAACAGTGCCGGTTTGATAGAATTTATAGTATTATTAGTAGTAGTGGTAATTACAGTATGAAACGGGGGTGATGCAGTGAATTATGATATGCCGCTTTTCAGACCTCCAAGTGAGGCCTTCAGTTTAATACTTCAGGTTACCATAGGATGCTCGCACAACGGGTGCACATTCTGCGGAATGTATAAAATGAAGAAATTCAGGGTGAAAGATTGGGATGAAATAGAGGCGGACATAAATGAAGCTGCCGCCCATACCCGTGGTGTGAAGCGGGTATTCCTTGCTGATGGGGACGCCCTGGCAATGGATACCGGGTTAATGATTAAACTTCTTGACAAGTTGCACAAAATATTCCCCGGCATACAGAGGGTGGCATCATATGCGGGACCAAGGAGCATATTGGAAAAAAGCCCGGAAGAACTAAGGCTGATAAGGGAATCCGGGCTGAAACTGCTGTATCTTGGCGTTGAGTCCGGCAGTGATGATATACTAAAGAGCGTGAAAAAGGGGGTAACTTCCGCCCAGATGGTAGAGGCGGGCCGAAAGGCAAAAGAGGCAGGATTTGAACTGTCTGTAACCATTCTGACAGGTCTCGGCGGGAAGGAAAAGTCTGTGGAAAATGCTGTTGAAACTGCTTTGGTGCTTAACCGGATGCAACCGGACTACGTAGGCGCCCTGACGCTGACACCGGTGCCCAACACAGTACTTTATCAAAAAATAAGAAATAAAGAATTTGAACCCCTTGGCCCAATGGAATTCCTACAGGAACTGAAACTGTTTTTGGAAAACCTGTCTCTGGAAAAATGCATTTTCAGATGCAACCACGCGTCGAATTACCTTCCCCTGAGGGGCACACTGCCGGAAGATAAGGAGAATCTTACCAAACTGCTTGGGGACGTGGTTTCCAATCCGGGGAAATATAAACTCAAGCCCGAACATTTGAGAGGTCTTTAGGAGAACCGCCTTACAGTGAAGGCGGTTCCTCTCATATTTATAAAGAAAAAGAAGATTGTTATCGTCATAAAGTCAGTCCGGCGATAATAAATACCATAATATGGCAAGGATATAAACCCCTGTTAATTGAATTATACAGTTGGGGACATTCCTCCGGCCCCATATTAAGGCTCTGAAGAGAGGTGTGTCCCCTTAC
>JBMOPF010000085.1:100140-141611 GCA_049325075.1 Bacillota bacterium
AAGTCAGTCCGGCGATAATAAATACCAT
The DNA here is from genome assembly GCA_049325075.1 of Bacillota bacterium. Classification (GTDB taxonomy): domain Bacteria; phylum Bacillota; class Desulfotomaculia; order Desulfotomaculales; family Desulfocucumaceae; genus BRHc4a. The sequence continues at coordinate 100,169 of JBMOPF010000085.1, forward strand.
AATATGGCAAGGATATAAACCCCTGTTAATTGAATTATACAGTTGGGGACATTCCTCCGGCCCCATATTAAGGCTCTGAAGAGAGGTGTGTCCCCTTACATTAATGGGGGTGGGGTGTTTGAAGTTGTTCAAAGTGCTGCTTACAATAGCGGTTATATTTCTACTGATGAACGTCAGCTTTTCGGAAACGGTGGTGGGACACTACGGGACTGATAAAAATATAAACCATACGGAGGAAATAAAAGAAACGGTCCGGGGTGCGGTGGAGGATGTTGAATGGATGTCCTGTAAAAGCAAGGATGAGGTGCGTTCAGTCCTTGCCAGGTACTATGAAGGTTATCTTTTGGATGATATAACGGAAAAGAGCTGGGATTTTATCAAGGAGCCGACTGACTGGTATTCGAGGGCGAAAATAGTTGACATGGCAATAATCTCGGATGATGGCGAAAAAGCAACTGTTGAGGCCCTGATTGGTATAGAGGATGTGGACAGTGGTCATAATGAGGTTGGAAAGGGACTATTTACCATGGCGAAAAGCGACAAGGGATGGAGGATAAATTACACCTCGTTTTCATGGGAGGAAGGGAAGTAAGGCAGGTAATATATGTTATAATAATAAAGTGTTCGACATTTGGGGGGGGATGGCATGAAAATCGGAGTCTTTACTGACAGCTACAGGCCGTATACCAGCGGTGTGGTAAAATCGATTGACCTCTTTACGAGAGACCTTGTCGGTATGGGCCACGAGGTTAATATATTTGCCCCCAGTTACCCCGGCTATGAAAAGGACAGCAGGGTATTCAGATTTGCCTCTGTGCCGGCGCCGACAAACCCATCGTATACCCTGGCCATACCTTTTTCGCTGAGATTAAGGCCAACTATAAAAAGGATAAAGCCGGACATTATTCACGTTCACTCGCCGTTTCTACTGGGAAGACTGGGCGCCAGGTATGCCAAAACGCTTGGTATTCCGCTGGTTTTAACATTCCACACACTGTACGATCTTTATGTGCATTATGTACCGTTTGGACAGGATATCGCCAAAACAATTACCATGAAGTATTATACGGAGTTTTGTAATAACTGCGATCTGGTAATAGCCCCCACCGGGATAATAGCAAGGCATCTTATGAAGAGCGGTGTCAGGGTGAGGATAGAAACAATACCCACCGGTATCGATCTGGAAAAATTTGATGGACATGATAAGCACTGGATTCACAGCCATTATAACCTTCCGGCCGACACCAGGGTTTTACTGTGTGTCGGCCGGCTCGGAAAGGAAAAGAACATAGGGTTTCTTTTAGATGCCTATTCAAGGGTACTGCCGGAACACCCGGATACAATGCTTGTCCTGGTGGGGGAGGGCCCGGAGGAGGAAAATCTGAAAAAAAGGGCCAGAGACCTGGGAATTAACGATCATGTTATTTTTGCCGGTCTGGTTGACAGTGACGGGGTGGCAAAATATTATTGCAGTTCATACCTGTTTGTTTTTGCATCGGAAACAGAAACCCAGGGACTGGTCCTTGGTGAAGCAAAAGCCGCAGGGATTCCAAGTGTGGCCGTAGGGGCGTTTGGAACCAATGAGATGGTCAGGGATGGAGAGGATGGTTTTCTGACTGAGAACAATATTAATTCCTTTGTGGAAAAACTGTCCATGGTTTTGGAAGATGATGCGCTAAGGGGTAAAATGGCGGAGGCGGCCAAGCGCAACTCATACGCGCTTTCTTCCATAAAAAGCACGGAGAAACTTGTTAAATGCTATGAAGATATTTTAAAAAACAGGTGTTATGATAGACAGTACAAACCGGATCACAGACAGTCAAAAATATGATGAGCAGGATACTGGAAGAGGCAAAAAATGCACCTGGTTGAACTCAGGGAATACATGGAAGAGATGAATAGACGCTAGTCGGGGGGGGTAATGTGGAGAGTGCCATAGGTCTGGTGGGAGGATACCTGTTTATATTCTTTGCCAGAGTAATGGACATGTCTTTGGATGTAATCAGGATATTGATGCTGACAAGGGACAGAAAATTTTTTGCCGCAGTTATAGGATTTGTAGAGGTTACAATTTTTTTACTGGCTATAAGCCGGGTATTGAGTGGGGGAATAACCGATCCGTTCAAGGTCATTGCCTATGCCGGCGGCTTTGCCACCGGGAACTACGTGGGAGGGTTGATTGACGCAAGACTGGCCATGGGATTTCTTTCCCTGCAAGTATTTTGTAGTACGGAATCCCATGATATGATTGCAGGTACATTGCGTGACAAGGGCTTTGGCGTTACCAGCGTAACCGGGTCCGGACGCGATGGAGAAAAAATTATTTTGTATGTCATGTTAAAGAGGAAAGACCTCGGAAAGGCGTTGCAAACATTGGACAGTATTTATCCCGGGGCCTTTTACAGCGTGTACGATGCCAGGTCAATACACGGAGGGATATTCCCCGGAAGGAAAAAGGGACTTTAGCGGTAAGGGGACACACCTCCATTTGGGACTTGTCTTTTTAGCCGGAGGAATGTCCCCATTGGAGAGTAAGGGGACACACCTCCATTTGGGACTTGTCTTTTAAGGGGGACACACCTCTTCTTGAAGCCCGCATCTTGTTAGGAGAAGTGTCCACAACTATAGAAAAAAGAATGAAGGGGAGTGGAGGAGATGAGCCTCTGGAAAGAGATTGAGGACAAGATTTTCTGGGATTTCAAGGTCGGTGATGAGTTTAAGGTTGGTAAGTTTGGCTATGCATTTGTTATTGACGTTTATGACAATGAGCCCAAGCTGGCCCTGTATAAAATTAAAAAATACAGCTGTGAAAGCAATCCTGTAAAAAAACAGCCTGACAGGGATATGCTGCTTAATGCCGTTAAAAACCAGGGCGACGGTTTGATGCGGGATGGGCTGTATAGTATAGATGATAATTTAAAGAGTTGGATAAAGAGTGTTTTGATGGTGGAACAGCAAAGTAATTAGACAATGGCATTTACTACAGCGCAATACCCCCGGGTGGCCCGCGCCATGCCCCCGGGGGTATTCTTTTTCGTAAGGTCTCGTCTACTCCAACCGCCCCATTTGCCAGACGTTAGTTCCGGGAAAAATATTTAAAATATACGTGAACATATGCGCAATGCATATTTTAGTGTAAAATTTGTCACAAGAAAACCGGTCCTGTCGCAGAACCCATTATGAGTATATAGACGTTTTCTGTATGCTATTTTGCAAATGACCTTGATAAAGTCGCAGCATTGCGTTTTGGGGAGACAGACATGGGCAGAGGATTGAGGTCAATCGTAGGGGGTGGTCAGAGACTGGCGGCCCGGGAAGAGAATTTTGAAAGAGGTATTTAACGGGGGAGATTATAAGTTTACATAATATATCTTATCGGAAGTTATGTGAGGGGATTTTATCGTATTTTTTCTTTTTGCCGTTGGGATTTAATAATCCCATCAGGGGGCGTTTTTATTGTCCGTTTATCTTTTCCGTTCTTGGCATAGTTAAAAATCTTCTCGTTATAAAGTAGTATGTCACCTATATCAATTGAGTTGAAATCAGCAAGCTGAAGACATTTAGCGCAATTATCACAGGTTTTAGTCGGATCAAGATCACATACAAAGCATTCACAGCAATTGTCACAAATTTTTTCTTCGTCCAGGATGCATTTTTTTGGAATTTTTTTGAGCTTTTCAGCGTCATATTTTACCAATGTTTTATCATCCTAGCAATTATAATATTGTATTAATTTTATTTTAAAATAGGAAAAAGATCATTAATTTATCCTTAAATGGACATAAGTTGATGGTGAAAGGGTGTTTTGTATGCTTAAATGAATAATAATCATAATTAGTTAAATTTTTTAATTTTCAAAACATTAAAAATAGAATGTTTTCATATGGTTAAACAAAAACAACTATTATAGTGGTTGTTAATAAAACAGTCAGAATGCAATTAACTATAAGATATTACTAACTTAAGTTTTTGATTTAAATGTCATTCTATTCATTAAAAAATTTGCGGTAAGGTTTATGATAAAAATTAATATTATTAATACTGTGGCCGTCCCATAAGCATTATCAAAGGATATACCTTCGGAGGCAAGGGTATACAGGTGAATTGTAAGAGACCTGGCGGGATCCATAATAGAAGTGGGAAGATTAAGAGAACTGCCGGCGGTAAGCAGGACAGCGGCAGTTTCTCCTATCGCCCTGCCTATGCCCAGTATTATCCCGGTAATTATACCCGGCAAGGCAGACGGGATAACTATTTTATATACTGTTTGCCATCTGGTTGCGCCAAGGGCCAGGCTCCCTTCCCTTAAGATCTGGGGAACACTCTTTATTGATTCTTCGGTTGTTCTGATAATAGTGGGAAGTATCATTATTGCCAGCGTAAGGCCGCCGGACAGTATTGACCAGCGAAAACCAAGGAATATAACCAGAAAGGAAAACCCAAACAGACCGAATATTATTGATGGAATTCCGGCCAGGGTTTCTGTGGCAAAGCGAACTATTTTAACGATTCTGCCTTTATTGGTGTATTCGGTGAGATGAATTGCTGAGAGGATACCTATTGGTGCGGCAAAAACCAATGACACAGCAATCAGGTAAAATGTTCCTACAATGGACGGAAATATACCTCCCCCCCTGCCCATGTCTATTGGGTAGGAGGTGAGAAACTCCCAGTCCATAACGCCTATTCCCCGTTCAAGGATGTGAAATATTATAGCGAAGAGAAAGCCTATTGTAATAACTACCGATAAAAGAAGGAATAATTTAGCAATAAACTCTTCAATGTGGTTTTTATTAAATGGTAAAATCAAATTAATCACCAGCCTTTTGGGGTATAAGCGTTACCATGAAATTAAGGAGTAGAATGAATAAAAACAGCACAATCCCTGTGGCAAAAAGGGCGCTGGCGTGCTCACCGGTGGCATATCCCATTTCAATGGCTATGTTGGCGGTGAGTGTCCTGACAGGGTCAAGCACAGATTTGGGTACCATTGCCACATTGCCGCTAACCAGAATTATGGCTATTGTTTCTCCAATAGCCCTTCCCATTCCCAAAACAACCGCAGTTACAATACCGGATCCGGCGGTTGGGAGAATAACCTTTTTTATCGTTTGCCAGTGAGTCGCTCCCAGGGCGAGGGAACCTTCTTTAAACTCCCTCGGGACTGCCCGGATAGAGTCTTCGGAAATACTTATTATTGTGGGGAGTATCATTATTGCCAGAACGATTGAGGCTGATAAAACGCTGAAGCCATTTCCCCCAAAGGTTTCCCTTATTAAAGGCACCACCACGACAAGCCCATAGAATCCATACACCACAGAGGGTATGCCGGCCAAAAGATTTATCGCCGTTCTTATCATTCCCGTTATTTTTAAAGGAGCCATTTCGGAAATGAATATGGCACAGCCCACTCCAAGCGGTACGCCGATTATAAGGGCCCCGAGGGTTACAAATAAGGATCCCGCAATCATTGGCAAAAGGCCGAAGCTTTTTTCCGTGGGGAGCCACTGCAGACCTGCTATAAAATGAATTATTCCATATTTTTCAATGACAGGCAGTCCTTCCATAAATATAAATATAAAAATAAGTGCTACGATAAATATTGCAGCTACTGCACATAAGAAAAGAGTCTTTTCAATTGTTTTTTCAAGTATCCTGCTCAAGTAAATCATCCTTTTTATTTATAGAGGATCAATATATGTTTATATTCGGACTATAGATTTCCTGCAAAATAAGGGCTAAGCAAATGTTAATTATCTATTAAGAGATAATGCAAAAAAATAAACCGGTTACCGGTTTATATTAATGTCTGGTTATTATTATCTCATTTTACTCTGATGTTATGTTTTGCTGTAATCTCAGGCCCTTTTCCTTAGAAAGTCCGGCGCCACCTGCGGGAACAGCGCGGCGGAGACAACGTCTTCCGGTTTTTTCATTATACCGGCAACAAGTTCACGGGCTTTGGGCAGTTCAGGCTCCAGCAGATCGGCCGGACGTACTGTTATCGGCTCTTCGTTGCCTATAATTTTCTTCCGGACCTCTTCATTTACAGGGGCCGGTGGCCTGCCGTAGTAACCACGCATATAGTTTTTAACCTCGTCTGTGGCGTAGGAGTACCTTGAACCGACGATAATGTTAATTGCGGCCTGGGTGCCTACAATCTGGCTGGAAGGAGTGACCAGGGGCGGGAATCCAAAGTCCTCTCTTACCCTCGGCACCTCTGCCAGGACCTGGGGCAGTTTGTCCAGGGCGTGCTGTTCTTTCAGCTGGTTTACAAAGTTTGAAATCATTCCTCCCGGAACCTGGTACATCAGCACGTTGGTGTCCACACTGCAGGACGAGGTATCAAATTCAGCGTAATTTTTTCTTACTTCCTTGAAATACTCCGCGATACGGGACAGTTTGGTCAAATCAAGACCGGTTTCGAATGGGCCGTCAGCCAGCGAGGCAACCATTGTCTCTATGGCGGGCTGAGAAGTCTGAAGGGCCATGGTGGAAATGGCGCAGTCAACTACGTCCACCCCGGCCTCGATGGCTTTGAGGTATGCCATTGAAGCCATTCCGCTGGTATAGTGGGCATGCAGTTGCACGGGAATATCCAGGCGCTCCTTCCAGCCTTTTATAATCTCATATGCAATGTAAGGGGAAAGAATGCCGGCCATGTCTTTCAGGCATATGGAATCGGCTCCGATTTCCTGAAGCTCTTTTGCTGTTCTCATATAAAAGTCAAAGTCATGCACCGGGCTTATGGTGTAGACAACGGTGGCCTGAACGTGGCCCCCTTCCCGCTTTGTAACCCGCATGGCCTTTTCCATGTTTCTCACGTCGTTTAATGCGTCAAATATCCTGAAAATATCCATCCCGTTGGCCACGCTGTATTTTATAAACTCTTCAAGAACGTCGTCCGCATAATGCTTGTAGCCTACAACGTTTTGCCCCCGGAGAAGCATCTGGGTCTTGGTTTTTTTGAATACTTTTTTAAGCTCTCTCAGTCTCTCCCACGGGTCTTCATCAAGGAAGCGCATGCAGGAGTCAAAGGTTGCGCCCCCCCAGATCTCGACGGAATGAAACCCGGCATTTTCAATCTCTTCTGCGATGGGCAGCATGTCTTTAAGTCTCATTCTCGTAGCCAGAAGAGACTGGTGGCTGTCACGCAGAGAGGTGTCTGTTATGCCTACATGTCTTTTCAACCATTTACACGCCCTTTCGATGAATTTCGTTATTTGGGGAATGGACCCGATTATGAAGTGGTTACAGGTTCAGCACCTTTAAAAGGCTGCGGACGGACGCCACGGACTTTTCCACCAGCGTCTTTTCATCCGCTGTAAGGTCCACCTCCAGAATTTTTTCCACGCCGTTGCCGCCTATAATGGCCGGCACTCCGAAATACATGTCCTTCTCTCCGTATTCTCCCTGGAGATAGGCCGCCACCGGGAGTATCCTTTTTTTGTCTTTCAGTATTGCCTCAGCCATCTGGATTACCGATGCGCCGGGGGCGTAGTAAGCGCTGCCTGTTTTAAGGTAGTTTACAATTTCAGCCCCTCCCTTTCTGGTCCGGTCAACAATGGCATTTATCCTGTCCCTTGGTATAAGTTTTTCAATGGGAATTCCCCCGGCGTAGCTGTATCTGACCAGAGGAACCATATCGTCACCGTGTCCGCCCAGCACGAAAGCGCTGACATCCTCAAAGGAGATACCCAGTTCCAGGGCGATGAAAGTCCTGAATCTTGCCGAGTCCAGCACCCCTGCCATGCCTATTACCCTGTTGGGTGTAAAGCCGGAGGATTTAAGGGCCACATGGGCCATTATGTCCAGCGGGTTGGTTACCACTATGATACATGCGTTGGGCGAATATTTGGCCGCCTGCTCTGCGCATGAGGCTACTATGCCGGCGTTGGTGGACAGTAAATCATCCCTGCTCATTCCCGGCTTCCGGGCAATGCCCGCGGTTATTATAACTATGTCCGAACCCTTTGTGTCTTCATAGCTGTTTGTTCCGGTAATGGTGCAGTCAAACCCTTCCACAGGGGCGGCTTCCATCAAATCAAGGGCTTTGCCCTGGGGAATTCCCTCAACAACATCAATAAGTACTACATCACCCAGTTCCTTGGCGGCGGCCCAGTGAGCACATGTGGCGCCAACGTTGCCTGAACCCACAATTGTTATTTTTCTCCTAGTCATCCTTTAAAACCTCCTGGCATCTGTATTTTTGTCAGATATGTGCTTAATTGGGGACATTCCTCCGACCCGTAAATCAGGCCCCCCAGGGGGAGGTGTGTCCCCTTTCTCCAGTTGGGGACATTCCTCCGGCTAAAAAGACAAGCCCTAAATGGAGGTGTGTCCCCTTTCCTCTAAAGTGGTATATTGCCGTGTTTTTTACCCGGAATGGTCTCTGTTTTTGTCTTAAGCATCTCCAGGGACTGGAGTATTGTCCTCCTTGTGTTCCTGGGGTCGATGACATCGTCAACATAACCGTGGGCACAGGCTATATAGGGGTTGGCAAACTTTTCCCTGTATTGTGAAACCATCTGTGCCCTGGCTTCCGCCTGATTTTCAGCGCTCTCTATTTCATTCCGGTATATTATGTTAACTGCTCCCTCCGGGCCCATTACCGCAATCTCCGCTGTAGGCCATGCAAATACGTTGTCAGCCCTGAGGCTGCTGCTGCACATGGCCAGATATGCCCCTCCGTATGCCTTTCTCAAGATGATGGTGATTTTGGGAACTGTGGCCTCTGAGTACGCATACAGCATTTTTGCCCCGTGTCTGATTATACCGCCGTATTCCTGAGCTGTACCCGGAAGGAAGCCGGGTACGTCCATAAAGGTAACGATGGGAATATTAAAGCAGTCGCAAAATCTTACGAACCGGCTTATTTTATCCGATGCGTTTATATCAAGGCAACCTGCAAGAAAATCGGGCTGGTTGGCGATAATGCCCACTGCCTGCCCGCCAATTCTGGATAATCCCACCACCGCGTTCCTGGCGAATAAGGACTGTACCTCCAGGAAACTGCCGGCATCCACAACATTCTCGATTATTTTCTTAACATCATAGGAGATGTGTGGACTCTCGGGGACTATATTCAGAAGGTCCTCTTTATCGCCCCCCGGTTCCGCCGCCTGGACCAGGGGTGGATTTTCCAGGTGGTTTGATGGAAGGTAGCCTACCAGTCGCCTGATCAGGGCCATGCATTCAACCTCGTTTTCGGCGGCGAAATGGGCCACTCCGCTGGTCTGGTTGTGCGTCATGGCGCCCCCCAGCACCTCCATGCTCACCTCTTCCCCGGTGACCGCCTTTATTACCTGTGGGCCGGTAATAAACATCTGGCTGGTATTTTTCACCATCACAATAAAATCAGTCAGCGCCGGCGAGTATACCGCTCCTCCGGCCGAGGGGCCCATAATAACTGAAATCTGCGGAATAACCCCTGAAGCCCGGGTGTTTCTGAAGAATATTTCCCCATACCCGTTTAGTGCGTCCACCCCCTCCTGAATCCGCGCCCCTCCCGAATCATTCAGCCCGATGACAGGTGTGCCGGCCTTCATGGCGTAATCAAGCACCCTGCATATTTTGGCGGCGTGTATCTTTCCCAGGGATCCGCCGGCAACGGTGAAGTCCTGGGCATAAACGCAAACCTTTCTTCCGTCAATATTTCCGTACCCGGTGACCACTCCCTCACCGGGGTTTTTCAAGTTATCAATATCTTCTTCACCGGAAAAGGTGGACAATTCCACAAAGGTCCCCGGGTCTAACAGCATGTCCAGTCTTTCACGGGCGGTCTTTTTCCCTGCCTGGTGCTGCTTTTCTATTCTTTTCGGCCCTCCGCCGGCGGTTATCCTGTTTCTCAGTTCTTCCAGCCGGTTGAGTTTCTCATGGATACTCATTTGCAGCCCTCCTTCTATTTCCTTTCACATAGTTCTATTAATGTGCCGAAGGTGGACTTGGGATGCAGAAAGGCAATCATTGCCCCTCCCGCCCCCCTGCGGGGTGTCTCGTCTATCAGGCGGACACCGCTGTTTTTCAACTGTTGCAGTTTTTCTTCAAGGTTTTCTACCCTGAAGGCAATGTGCTGTATTCCCTCGCCATTTTTTTCTATAAAGCGGGCTATCGGCCCGTCGGGGGTTGTGGATTCAAGGAGTTCCACCTCGCTGTCACCGGTGGGCAGAAATGCCACCCTGACTTTTTGTTCTTCCACCACCTCAGTTTCAACAACCTTTATACCCAGCAGCCCCTCATAAAGTTTTACAGCGTCATCAAGTTTTTTTACCGCAATCCCTATATGATCGATTTTCTTTATCATTCATATCCCCCTAATCACGTTTTACCTTCTCTTTGATATATTCAACCACACTTTTGGTAGTGGTGCCGGGACCAAATAGCTCAGCCACCCCGGCCTTCTTCAGCAGGGGAATATCCTCATCCGGTATAACCCCTCCCCCTATTACCAATATTTCCCCGGCGTTATTATTTTTTAAACCCTCAACAACAGGGGGGAATAGATGAAGGTGCGCTCCCGAAAGGCTGCTCAGCGCAACAACATCAACGTCCTCCTGAAGGGCTGCCTGTACTATCTGTTCCGGTGTCTGACGCAGTCCGGTATAGATTACTTCCATTCCGGCATCCCTGAGCGCCTGGGCAATTACCTTGGCGCCCCTGTCATGGCCGTCAAGTCCGGGTTTGGCCACAAGTACCCTGATAGGTTTTTTATTCATCAGTAATCCTCCCGCTAAAAAACTATTTGCTGCCGGTATTCTCCAAAGACTTCCCTCAGCACGCCGCATATTTCTCCCAGGGTGGCGTAGTTTTTGACTGCCTCAATAAAGTACGGCATCAGGTTTTCATTGCCGGAGGCGGCGTCACGCAGCTCTTTGAGTATTGCTTCAGCCCGGGTGTTGTCGCGTTCGGATTTTAATTGGGCCAGTTTTTTCACCTGACGGCTGCCGACCTCCGGATCTACCCTTAACAGCCCCTTGGGACGTTCTTCCTGAATTGTGAATTTATTGACCCCGATGACTATCCTTTCGCCGTTCTCGACATCAGTCTGGTACTGATAGGCGCTTTTTTGAATTTCCTTTTGCATGTATTCAATGGCTTTCGGGGCGCCCCCCATGGAGTCTATTTTTTCAATGTAGTTAAGCGCTCTTTCTTCAATTTCGCTGGTCAGCTTTTCTATCATATAGGACCCGCCGAGGGGGTCTGCGGAGTCCGCAACCCCTGTTTCATAGGCTATTACCTGCTGTGTCCGGAGAGCTATCAGCACAGAGTCCTCGCTGGGAAGGGCCAGGGCCTCATCCCTGGAATTGGTGTGCAGAGACTGGGTTCCCCCCAGAACTGCGCTGAGGGCCTGGAAGGCCACCCGCATTATGTTCACGTCAGGCTGCTGGGCGGTGAGTGTGCAGCCGGCAGTCTGGGTGTGGAAGCGAAGCATCATTGAGCGGGGGTTTTTTGAGCCGAACCTTTCCTTCATTATTCTGGCCCACAGCCTGCGGGCAGCCCTGAATTTGGCAATCTCCTCCAGAAAATTCAGGTGTGCGTTAAAGAAAAAGGACAGCCTGGGCGCAAACTGGTCCACGTCGAGGCCGGCTTCTATGGCGGCCCTGACATAGGCTATTCCGTCCGCCAGGGTAAATGCCACCTCCTGCACTGCTGTGGAACCCGCCTCCCTGATGTGGTATCCGCTGATGCTGATGGTATTCCAGTTTGGAATATTTTTGGCGCAGTATCCGAAAATGTCGGTGATAAGCCTCATTGACTGGGCCGGCGGGAAAATATAGGTGCCCCTGGCAATGTACTCCTTGAGAATGTCGTTTTGTATGGTGCCGTTTAATTTATCGGGGGCAACACCCTGTTTTTCAGCCACGGCTATATACATTGCCAGCAGTATGGCTGCCGGCGCGTTGATGGTCATGGAAGTGCTTACCCTGTCCAGGGGAATACTGTCCAGCAATGTTTCCATGTCAACTATAGAGTCAATGGCCACACCGACTTTGCCCACTTCTCCCATGGCCAGCGGGTGGTCGGAGTCAAATCCAATCTGGGTCGGAAGGTCAAAGGCCACAGAGAGACCCGTTTGCCCCTGTTCAAGCAGGTATTTGAACCTTTTGTTGGTTTCCTCTGCCGTACCAAAGCCTGCATACTGCCTCATGGTCCAGAGCCGGCCCCTGTACATGTTGGGCTGGACCCCTCTGGTAAACGGGTATTCACCGGGCAGGCTCAGATCGCCGGCAATGTTTTCTACTTCCAATGGAGTGTATACCGTATCTATATTAATTCCAGAATCGGTAATGAATTCCTTCCGGCGCTCCGGCCGTTTTTTTGTCTGCTCATTCAGTTTGTTCTGCCAACCGGCTTTTCTTTCCCTTAGTTTTTCAAGTTCCTTTCCGCTATACAATTTGGCCCCCCCTTTCAACAGATAGCGATTTGATTGCCCAGTCTTTCTTTTATCAGGGCAGGCACTTCGAAGGGCAGTGTAGCCACCGATGCCCCGGCCTCTTTCAGGGCCCGGACCTTTCCTTCATAGGTTCCTTTTCCGCGCTCTATAATGGCGCCGGCATGTCCCATCCTTTTTCCGGGAGGCGCGCTCTTTCCGGCAATGTACGCAATTACCGGCTTCGACATGGTCTTAATATACTGTGAGGCCTCTTCTTCCTGGTTGCCGCCTATCTCTCCCACCAGGACAACGGCCTCTGTTTCCGGGTCCTTTTCAAACTTCTCCAGCACATTTACAAAGGACAGTCCCACCACCCTGTCGCCTCCCAGACCCACCACGGTGGACTGGCCAATTTTATTAGCGGCAAGGTTGCCCACTATTTCGTAGGTGAGGGTTCCGCTGCGGGCCACTATTCCCACAGATCCCGGCATAAAGAACTGGTTTGGGGGAATGCCTATTTTGCATTTGCCGGATGAAACAATACCGAAGGTGTTGGGTCCTATTACGGTGGTTCCCTTTTGCCGTGCATAATGAATAATTTCCATTTCATCGTGAACCGGTATGTGCTCGGTGATCACCACCACCACCTTCACCCCCGCCTCTATTGCCTCAAGAGCGGCGTCCCTGGCGAAGGGCGCCGGGATGAAAATACAGGAGGCGTCAACCCTCTGCTCTTCCATGGCTGCAAAAACGGTATCGTAGATCTTTACGCCATCCACCACCTGGCCCCCCTTGCCCGGCGATGTGCCTCCGACGATCCTGGTTCCATATGCAAGCATCTGTTTGGTATGAAACCTGCCCTGATTGCCTGTTGCGCCCTGTACTAAAACATTGGTGTTCTCATCAATGATAATGGCCATTTCTTTTTTTCGTCCTTTCTTTAAGGTATCGGAATTGAGAGTTGGGAATTGGAAAGAGGAACCCTGTTTACCAATTCCCGATTACGTGCTTCTAATTCCCGCCGCCCTCTATTTCCACGGCCCTGGCGGCTGCTTCGTGCATAACGTTGAATACGTTAAAGCCGTTCTGCTTAAGTATTTCTTTACCCTGTTCCTCATTTGTGCCCACCAGCCGGATCACCACCGGAACAGGTATGCCAATTTCATTTTTTATTTTTACCAGAGCATTGGCCACATCATCACAACGGGTGATGCCTCCGAAAATGTTTATCAAAATTACTTTCGGTTTTTTTGACAAAAGTATTTCCAGTGCCCTGGCAGTCCCCTCCATTCCTGTTCCGCCGCCTGCGTCCAGGAAGTTGGCCGGCTTTCCGCCATAGTATTGAATGGTGTCCAGGGTGCCCATGGTAATTCCCGCCCCATTGGCCATCACAGCAATATTGCCGTCCAACTCAACATAGGAAAGCCCAATCTCATGGGCCTTTTTCTCCGCTTCTGTTCTTTCCTCGACGATGGGCAGGTCTTTTTGGCGGAACATGGCCTCGTCATCGATGGTTACCTTGGCGTCTGCCGCTATCAGTCTGTCGCCGCTTACTACAAGAGGGTTTATTTCCACAAGTTCAGCGTCTATTTCCTTGAACATCTGATAAAACAGTGGTAGAATCCGGTAGAAGTCTTTGGCGATCTCCTGCTTCAGCCCCAGGCGCCGGAATATTTCCCTGGCGGCGAATGGACGCAGGCCAAGGGATATATCAATGTGGTGTTTTATTATCCCTTCTTCAGGAACATCCTCAATGTCCATTCCACCACTGGCGGACGCAATGAGGACCGGCTTTCTGGCGGAGCCGTCTACTGTTATGGCCAGGTAAAGCTCTTTGTCTATACTGATTTTTTCCTCCACCAGTACGGATTCCACAGTTAGTCCCTGAACATTGCTGCCAATTATTTTGGCTGCCGCTTCTTCGGCTTCCCGGGGGTTTCCGGCAAAGAGTATACCCCCGCCCTTACCTCTTTTCCCGGAAAGTATTTGCGATTTTATTACCACTTCGCCCCCTATTTCAGCTGCAACGGAAGCGGCATCACCGGGAGTGGTGACCATTCTGCCACGGGGAACATTTATCCCGTAGCGGGAAAAAAGTTCTTTTCCCATATACTCAAACAGTTTCAAATTACTCTCCCCTTTTCCTAACAGGTTTTTATTTGATAAGTACGTATTCCTTCTTCATAAAGGTCTCCTCCAAGGGTGTCGTTAACTACTATAACCGGAAAGTCCTCAACATATAGTTCATGAATTGCCTCGGGCCCCAGTTCGGGATAAGCCACCACCCGGCACTTTTTTATGCACTGCGATATCAGCGCCGCTGCTCCCCCCACCGCTGCAAAGTATACCGCGCCGAACTGCTTCATGGCGCCTATCACTTCAGGTGACCGCTTGCCCTTGCCGATCATACCCTTTAAGCCCAATTCAATAAGCCTGGGGGCATATGCGTCCATTCTACCGGAAGTGGTTGGCCCTGCTGAGCCTATAATTTGACCGGGCTTTGCCGGCGACGGGCCGACGTAATAGATTACCTGTCCCCTTAAATCAACTGGAAGGGGTTGATTTGAGTCAAGCAGTTCCACCAGTTTTTTATGGGCTGCGTCCCTGCCGGTGTATATGGTGCCGCTAATGAGTACATTCCGGCCAATCCTCAAATCTCTCACAGTATTGTCGTCAAAGGGGGTTAGCAGCTTTTTTGCCTGTTTCAACTTTTTCACCTCCGGTTAAAGAACTGTTTCCCTGTGCCTGGCGGCATGGCAGTTTATATTTACTGCTACTGGAAGGCTGGCGATATGGCATGGGTGTATCTCCACATGCACCGCCAGGGCGGTAATCCTCCCACCCAGGCCCTGGGGGCCGATGCCAAGGTTGTTGATGCTTGCCAGCAAATCTCTTTCCAGTTCCGCAATATCCGGAAACCGGCTGGGCCTGCCCAGTTCCCTGAGCAGGGCCTTTTTGGACAGGAGCGCGCATTTTTCAAAGGTGCCGCCGATACCCACCCCTACAATAATTGGAGGGCATGGATTGGGTCCGGCTGCTTTTACTGTTTCAATTACGAATTTTTTTGCCCCTTCAAGGCCCTCGGACGGTTTCAGCATTTTTACCGCACTCATGTTTTCACTTCCGCCACCCTTTGGCGCGACGGTTATTTTAAGGTTTTCACCGGGAACAATTTCTGTGTGAATAACGGCCGGAGTATTGTCACCGGTATTCTTTCTGTTGAAGGGGTGGTCTACAATGGATTTTCTGAGGTATCCTCCGGTATAACCCTTTCTCACTCCATCGTTTACAGCGTCGTAAATGTTTCCGCCGGTTATTCTTACATCCTGGCCTATGTCAAGGAAAACCACCGCGAAGCCGGTGTCCTGACACATGGGAACCTGGTTTTTTTCGGCAATTTCAGCATTCAAAATCAGCTGATCAAAGATATCCTTGCCCGCCGGTGAAATTTCTTCATCTTTCGCTTTTTTAAAATATTCCAACACATCGGGGCCAAGGTAGTAATTGGCCTCCATGCAAAGGCGGGCAACCGCTGAGGATATCTCTTCCGTTGTTATTGTCTTAATGGTTTACACCTCCCGGCTTATTTGAACTGTGTTGCAAAACGCGTACCAATGCAGAGGAGTTCAAATATATTAATCATATTTTATAATTTTTGATTAGCGAGACCAAATCTTAAATTTTTTAAAAGCTAGAAATAAATAGAAGGCCCTGCCATTAATGGGGAGCCTTCTCAGGAGGATATTACTACTGATTATCTGAACCGTATTTTTTCAGTTTATTATACAGGGTGGCCAGTGAAATATTCAGTGCCTGGGCGGCTCTCTTTTTACCTTCCACGGTATTGCCGAATTTATTTATGGCCTTCTTGATTAGTATCTGTTCCATCTGGTCGATGGGGATAATATCAACAGCGCTTCTAAACTGGCTGACATGCTGGATCAGATCTTTCTTGGTGATCATATCATCTTTAGTGGTTACCATTACCCTTTCCAATATGTTTTTCAGTTCACGCACGTTGCCGGGCCAGTCATAGCCGTAAAGCAATTCCTCCGCATCCTTGTCCAATCCTTTCACTTTTTTGCCGAGTTTTCTGTTGTATTTATTTATCAGGTAATTGCTTAGCATGGAAATGTCCTCTTTA
This sequence comes from Bacillota bacterium, assembly GCA_049325075.1. Lineage (GTDB taxonomy): Bacteria > Bacillota > Desulfotomaculia > Desulfotomaculales > Desulfocucumaceae > BRHc4a. The sequence continues at coordinate 116,686 of JBMOPF010000085.1, forward strand.
TGGCTGCGAAGGGGCGGGATGGTTATTTCCACCCCGTTTAATATTTTAAACAGGCTTTCGTTAAAGGCCCCCTTTTTAACCAGTTCCCGAAGGTTTCTATTGGTGGTTGCAATTACCCTTACATCCACCCTGATGGTATGGTCTCCCCCCAGTCTCTTGAACTCCATATTTTGCAAAGCCTTAAGTAATTTTTTCTGTATGCCGGGGCTAATATCCCCTATTTCATCCAAAAAAAGTGTGCCTCCGTTGGCAAGCTCCAATTTTCCTATTCTTGATTTTACCGCACCATCAAAGGCACCCCGTGCATAACCGAAAAGTTCACTTTCCAGCAGGTTCTCCTTGATGGTGGCACAGTTTACTTTAATAAAGGGATGGTCACGTCGGGGACTCGCATGGTGAATTGCGTGGGCGAACCGCTCTTTGCCCGTCCCGCTCTCCCCCAGCAGAATAATGTTGGCATCCGTCCTGGATGCCCGCTCCGAAAAAGTGATACACTTCCTGATTTCCTTGCTGGTTCCCAGTATATCGTTGAAGGTGTATTGGCTGGTAGTGACCTGGCCAAGTTTTTCTGATAGATTTTCTATGAGGTGAGTGCTATTGCGCAGTTCCTCCATAAGTTTCATAACATCCGTAATATGTTGAAATACCACAACACCGCCGATCATAACCCCGTCCAGGAAAATTGGCGCTGCGTTGGAAATCACCTCAGACTCGCTGCCACCCACTCTGGTACGATACCCATAAACATTTTGACCGGTTTTTAAAACAGTGGCCAGGGCACCGTCAGGAGAGACCTCGAGTATGTTTTCCCCAACCCTTTCATGCTCACTAATACCGGTTATTCTTGTAAAGGCGGGGTTGACATACTTTATTATTCCATTTATATCAGCCACCTCTATGGCCTCATGAACGGAATTCAGAATAATTGCCAGCTCACTCTGCACCTTTTTAAATTCCAGGAGCCTTTCCCTTTCCCTGAGCACGGAGGTGATAAGTTCCACTGCCATGGTGTCCAGCAGTGAAGTATTGGGCTTTATAAGGCTGCGTAGCTTTTCCCTCATGTGTTCATCCTTTCCGGATAGGATCACCACATCCGGACTATTGAGGGCAATTTCATCAAGGTTCATTTTTATTTGAATATCATTTATATTGCCGGGGCTGTTTGTATTGCCATTATTGCCTGTACGATAGAGACCGGAAATTTCGACCTCCGGGACATCCTTTATCATTTTAAATATGGAAGACAGGTCTTCCCCGCTGCCGACAATGGCCACTTTTAATTTTTGCATAGTTAAAATTCACCTTGTACTATTTTTCTGCTGATAATCTTCGACAGTTTTTTTCCTACTCCTTCTAAAATGTAAAAATTTATTATTCTGTACGAACAGGTGTTTTATTATTGCATAGATTTGTGATATACTTTTGTGTAGTGAAAGGCAGGTGTTTACATTGAGTGTTGCCCTTACTGCCAAGGAACTGAAAATAATAGAATTCATAAAAAATAACGTTATCGAAAAGGGGTACCCGCCTTCTGTAAGGGAAATTGGATGCGCCGTGGGACTGAAATCAAGCTCCACTGTCCATGGATATTTGAAGCGGCTTGAGGAAAAAGGATATATAAGGCGCGACCCAACAAAGCCCAGGGCGATGGAACTGGTTGGCGGCTATGGCCTTGGCGTGGAAAAAGGCATGAAATCAGTACCCGTGCTGGGGAGGGTCGCTGCCGGCAGGCCGATACTGGCCGAAGAAAACCTTGATGATGAGATTCCTGTCCCATCATCATTTTTTGGTGATGGTGATTTGTTTTTGCTAAAGGTAAGGGGTGAAAGCATGATCGAGGCAGGAATCCATGAAGGGGACCTGGTGCTTGTCAGGCGGCAGCCCAGCGCAGAAAACGGTGATATCGTGGTGGCCCTTATTGGTGATGAGGCCACGGTAAAAAGGTTTTACCTGGAAAGTTCGCACATCAGGCTGCAGCCGGAAAACAGCACCATGGAACCTATCATTGTCACGGGAGATGTTTCCATACTGGGCAAGGTTGTCGGCCTTTTAAGGAAGTATTGACCGGTTTTCAAGCATCAGTGCCGCATTAATAAGGGCTATCCTGGTGTAATGGCGCGACAGGCCACCCTGGGCGAAGACCGCGTAAGGTTGACGGATAGGGGCGTCTGCGCTCAACTCCAGGGATGCTCCCTGAATGAATGTTCCTGCGGCCATAATTATTTTTGACTCATAGCCCGGCATGTCATCCGGTTCCGGAACGGCGCCGGAATCTACGGGAGAGGACATCTGAATACCCTTGCAAAATTTTATAACCTTTTCCGGTGACCCCAGCACTATTGCCTGAATAATGTCCGTTCTCGGTTCGTTGTAGGCCGGGACTGTTTTATAACCCAGCCTTTCAAAAAACCGGGCGGCGAAAACCGCCCCATGAAGCGCCTCGGCGACGCAGCGGGGGGCCATAAAAAGGCCCTGGTAGAAAAGCCTTATATCGCTCTGGGAGGGCCCTATTTCCCCTCCCACGCCGGGGGCTGTCCACCTGTTTGCCGCCATTTGCACCAGACTCTTCTTGCCTGTTATATATCCCCCTGAAGGCGCAAGCCCGCCCCCCGGATTTTTTATCAGGGAGCCCGCTGTCAAATCGGCCCCAACCTCAATTGGTTCCCGGTCCTCAACAAATTCACCGTAACAGTTGTCTACAAAGACAACCAGATCCTTTTTGCACTGCCTTATGAATCTTATCAGACCGGAGAGTTCTTCCATACTCAGCGATGGCCTCAGTGAGTACCCCCTGGACCTCTGTATATATACCATTTTTGTTCTATTATTTATTGCGCTGCTTATTTTAGCAAGATCGGGGCTTCCATCCCCCAGCAGCTCAACCTGCCTGTATGTTACACCCATATCCTTAAGGGATCCAGGATCATCACCATGTATGCCAATCATTCTGACAATCGTATCATATGGTGTGCCCTGAACTGCAAGAAGTTCATCTCCGGGGCGGAGTATGCCGAAAAGGCAGAGGGCTATTGCATGAGTTCCGCTTACTATCTGCCCTCTTACCAGTGAGGATTCAGATTTGAAAACCCCTGAATATATCTCCTCAAGTTTATCCCTTGCGGCGTCATTATAGCCGTATCCGGTAGATCCCTTTAAATGATAGTCACCAACCCCGGCCCGGATGAATTCCTCCAGAACTTTTTTATGGTTGGCGAAAGAATTTTTTTCAATCTCCCTGCTAATTTCTTTTATTTCTTCTTCCACCTCGACGGCCAGCCTGTCCAATTGTTCCAGGGTAATTATTGTCAACACACCTCTTCCCTCATCACATGGGGAATACCCAAGCCCTTCTGACTCCTGAATTCTAAATTCTGACCCGTAATTCACTCAGTATTATTTTATTAAAGGTCTTCCCATGCCTTTGCAATGTCTTCCCTTGTTATGGTCATAAGATCCTCACGGGTGAGTTCCCTTTTATCAATAAGGCGCACAGCCTGTCTTCGCATTGACCGCTCTATCAGGTTTCTCACCAGACGTGCATTGCCGTTGTGCTCATGTTTTTTTGCCTTGGTCTCCAACACAAGTCTCAATTCGTCCTTTGCAGAGACAGAGAGTACATACTGCCTTTCTTTTAGCATTTTGTCTGCTATGTTCAGCAGATCAGCAGTGGAATAGTCTGGAAAGTGAAGATGAATAGGAAACCTTGAGCGAAGTCCGGGATTTGTTTCAATAAAAAAGTCCATCTCCGCAGTGTAGCCCGCAAGGATAAGAATGAGATCGTTCCTGGCATCCTCCATGCCTTTACACAGGCAGTCTATGGCTTCCTTTCCGAAATCTTTTTCTCCGCCTCTGGCCAGTGAATAGGCCTCGTCTATAAAAAGAACTCCCCCCTGGGCTTTTTTAAGCTGTTCTCTGGTTTTTTGCGCGGTGTGTCCAATGTATTCGCCAACAAGGTCCGCCCTTTCAATCTCCAGCACGTGGCCTTTTTGCAATATACCCATCTCTTTGAATAATTTCCCCAAAATCCTTGCCACGGTAGTTTTTCCTGTGCCCGGATTGCCTTTAAAAATCATGTGCAGCACTGTATTCTCCGAGGCGAGGTCCTCCTTCTGTCTCATTTTTTGTATTTCTATGTAGGCATATATTTCACTGATTAATGATTTTATCTTTTCCAGCCCCACCAGGCTTTTCAGTTCATTCAGCACCTCTTCTACCCCGCCGCGCTTTTTACCGCTGTTGCTATATGTTTTTTCACTTACCCTGGGAACCTGGGCAACCCTTTTTTGATGGGAAAAGCCCGGCAAAGGAGAAAGGGGAGGTCTCTGGCGAACATTCACTATCAATTAAACACCTCCCTGTTTTTCATAAGATATTTATACGCTGCCGTGGGAGGAGATTTGACAGGAAAGGTTTTTTAATTAGAGCCCTGACCAAAATTCTTTTAGCGGAGCCGGAATTGCATTATTTATTTTTATTATTAAAACTCAAAAAAATAAACCCCCCCCTGCCTGGGAGGGGATTCGGACGTTAATTATTATCATTTCATGATGGCTGTATTATCGGAAAATGAGGTATTAACCGGTCTTAAAGGACTTATGGTGGATATGGCGTGTTTATATACCATCATTTGCTTGCCGTCACTTTCAAGTATCACAGTAAAATTATCAAATCCCTTGACCATTCCTTTAAGCTGAAAACCATTGACAAGGAAGATGGTAACGGGGATATTTTCTTTCCTTACCTGGTTTAGGAATGCATCCTGTAAATTTATTTGAGTCTTAGTCATGGGGCTACCTCCATTGGCATTTATTTCTACTTATCTCTTTCGACGTGGTTTTAAATACTCCTTCTACCGTTGCCGCAATTTCTGATGTCAATTCCTCCATGGATTTCCTGCTGGTATCTACCCATCTTATTCTGTGATCCCGTCTAAACCATGTGAGCTGTCTTTTGGCCAACCGCCTTGTGTTTCTTTTTAAAAGCTCTATGGATTGGTCCAGAGAGATTTCCCCCTCCAGGTACGAGGCAATTTCCTTGTAGCCCACTCCTTGCATGGAAACTAATGACCTTGAATATCCCTTTTCAAGTAAACCCCGGACTTCATCAACAAGGCCGGCACCAATCATTTTATCCACTCTTTTTTCTATTCTTTTGTACAGCAATTCTCTATCCATATTGATGCCGTAAATAATGGTGTCGAATGGAGATACCACGTTCTTGCCACAGCTTTCAGAAATCGTTTTTCCACTTATATAATAGACCTCTAAAGCTCGTATAACTCTTTTTACGTCATTTACATGCAGGCGGGAAGCAGTTTCCGGGTCGATATTATTCAATTTCTCGTGCAGTCCGGCCTTGCCAAGTATGTCAAGTTCACTGATCAATTTTTTTCTTAAAGAAGGGTCTGTCTCCGCCTCACTGAAGTTATAGCCGTCTAGCAGCGCTTTAACGTAAAGGCCCGTTCCTCCGACCAAAAATGGTAAAGTTCTTCTTTTTTTAATTCCTTCCAGTATTCTGCCCACATCCCTGGTGTAGAGCGCCACGTTGTATGCCTCGTCCGGATTTACCACATCAATCATGTGGTGCGGCACCCCTCTCCGTTCCTCCAGGGTTGGTTTGGCAGTGCCTATATCCATATAACGGTAAATTAACATCGAGTCGGCGGAAATGACTTCAGCCCCCAACCGGCGGGCAATGTTTACTGAGAGCTCTGTTTTACCGGTGGCCGTTGGCCCTACCAGGACAAGGAGCGGCTGTTTTTGATCGTTTACATGACTAATAACAGCCACCACCCTTTTCTATAATGCCATATGCCACATGGGAGTGTTTCCCCCCACATATTTTAGATATTCCAAGCCGCGCAAATTCAGTACTGTTCCTGGCCTCCTTTATTACTACACGTCGTCTTGCCACCCTCAGCGCATTTGCAATTGTTTCTTTCGTCAGCGGCAAATTATTTGTAAGCGGCCGCATAGCTTCCATGGCACATGATTGTTTCACCGGTGTCCGGAACATGGGATCAAAGTATACTATGTCCGCTGAATTGTCAAGCTGTTTTTTGAGAAACATTCCGTGTTCCGAGCAGGCAACCTTTATTTTCCTCATTGCATTTTTCATATCGACGTCAATATCATTGTTATATTCGGAAAGACCTTCCCTTACGATAAGGCAGATTACCGGTGAGGATTCCACCCCGGTGACAGTTCCTTCTTTATTTACATATGCGATTACGATGGAATCGGAACCCAGGCCCAATGTGCAGTCAATAACGTTATCACCCGGCCTCAGGTCCAGAGCATTAACCATTTGGTCAGTTTTCCCATTTTTAATTTCATTTATACGCAGCCTGGCCATGCCCGGGTGGAAAAAAAATTCCCCCCCGGAATATTTATAAAGCAGCCTGTGTTTTTCAACTACAATAACTCCTTGCAGACCCCTGTCTTTGAGCAGTCTGTTTAAGTCCGTCTTATCTCTGGCGATGAAAGGAATGTTCAGGTCAGCGCTTATTTTTAAAGCCCTGTCCGTAAGACCGGCCACTCCACGGTGGGAGGTTGTGACAGCAATTTTATTTTCCAACCGGATCAAGTCCTTTTAAAGCGGGTTTTAAGTTCGGAATCTCCCAAAAAAATCATTGTCGGGCGTCCATGGGGGCAGGTATATGGATTTTCCGTCCTTTTCAGCCCTTCAATTATTGCATCCGCCTCCTCAAGGGAAGATTTTGTTCCTGATTTTACTGCCGCTTTACAGGCGGATGAGGCGGCCGCTTTTTTGACCAGGTCTTCTTTTTGAAGCTGCCTGCCCTGCTCAATAATATAATCAATGATATCCCTTACAATGTCTTCCACCGCTGAATGGGGCAGGCAGGAAGGGAACTCCCTAATTACCAGTGAGTTGTTGCCGAAAAGTTGCGCATCTATTCCAAGCCCGGATAAGTAAGCCAGGTTTTCTTCGGCATACCTGTACTCCCGTGGGCTTAGCTGTATCACCACCGGCATGAGCAGTATCTGGGCCTCAATAATACCTGCGCTGAGGCTTTTAATAAACTTCTCATACATTATCCTCTCGTGGGCGGCGTGATGGTCGATAATTACCAGACCGCCGCTGTTGCCGGCGAGGATGTATGTGGGAGGAAGAAAGCCGATGGGGTAAATATTGTCCAGCAGGTTTTCACTGCCGGTTTCACTGTTTCTGCCCGAAGAGGTTATTAAATATTCCGTTTTGGCCTCACCAGACAGGTTGGGTTCCCTGATAACATCACCGGTGTATTGACTTTCCTGCTCCATGGAGGTGACAACGGGCCGGGGCGGTGTATAGGATGTGTGCTCAACTGCAGGCATTTGTTCCGGAATATTCGGTTCCGGAATTTTGTTTTCATGTGTTATCACAGTGTCCGGGGTAAAACCGGGTATCAGCCTGTCAGTTCTTAGGGCCTCCGTTACGGCCCTCCTGACAAGATTAAAGAGGGTTGACTCCGAAGCAATTTTTACGGTCATTTTGGACGGGTGCACGTTTACGTCCATAAGTTCAGGGCTTATAACAATATTAACCACTGCCAGGGGGTATCTTCCCTGGGGCAGTCTTGAGTCATAGCCATCAATAACAGCGGTATTGACAAGAGAGTTTTTGACGAACCGGCCGTTGATTATCACCGTGATATGGTTTTTGTTGCTTCTGCTGACTGATGGAGGCCCTATCAGCCCATCCAGCGACATATTTTCGCCGCTGCCGCCAAAGGGCAGCATAACCCTGGATATGTCCGGGCCATATACAGAGGCAAAGGAGTCCTGAAGGCTTCCGGAGCCGGGTGAGCTGAATATGGTTCTTCCTTCGCTTAATAGCCTGATGCCAATATATGGCCTGGAGAGGGCAAGCTTTGAAACCGTATCACTGATATGCCCCGCTTCCACTGCCCTTGATTTCATATATTTCAATCTGGCCGGGGTGTTAAAGAATAACTGGCTGACAGCAATTGAAGTTCCGGGAGGGCAACCCACCGGCTCCCTTGAAACCAAGCGCCCCCCCTCTATTTCCAGCCTGGCGCCGGATTCTTTGTCAGGCGGCCTTGTTATAAGGGTTACCTTGCTTACCGAGGCTATGCTGGGCAGCGCCTCGCCCCGAAAACCCAGGGAACAGATGCTGTTTATATCGTCGGCATCCTTTATTTTACTGGTGGCGTGCCTTTGAAACGCGGTAACCGAATCTTCCCAGTCCATTCCGGAACCGTTGTCTACAACCCTGATTTCCTCCAGGCCCCCGCCCCTTATTTCAATGTTTATTCTGGTAGCGCCTGCGTCAATTGAATTTTCCACCAGTTCTTTAACAACCGAGGAGGGCCGCTCAACCACCTCTCCGGCGGCTATCTTGTTGGCAGTTACATCATCCAGAACAATAATGCTGGGCAAAAACTACACCCCCGGCCTGGGACCTTCGGATTTCCACTCCTGATTTGTGGCTGTGTCATAAGATAAACAGGTGTCAGTGGACTTATCCTGGAGTTTTACATAATTATAGGGCGCCTTGCCTTTAATGCCCTCCTCGTAAAAGGAATAGGCCTCCGTCTGGCAGCGGGGGCAGGCATCCACCGGTATTGTTATGGCAAGAAGCCTGACAGCACTGCCAAAGCCTTTGTTGGCCTTTGATTCTATAATTAAATATCCGGGACAGTCCTGGCAGTGTCTTAACTTTTCATACTGCTCCTCGTCGATATAGTCAGTATCATAATAGATATGCTTTCTTCTCTGGTAGAACTTTCCGGAGCCGAATATTTTTTCAATATCAGTACTGTCTCTGCGCTCCCAAATATCAAGCAGGGATTCCACCATCTTCTGAACGGTGGAGAATTTTTCCGGATTATCCTTTAAATCCAGACCATCCAGGTCAGGCTCCCGTACGTTTGAATAATCTATTCCGGCCAGCGCCATTAGTATTGACATATTTACATACGGCAGTGCTGTTTCTATAGCGTATCCGCCTTCCAGAACCGCCAGATGAGGATTTAATTTTTTTGTAAAGTCTGCGTATCCACGAGCGGTAAAATTCATACTTCCCAGGGGGTCTGTGTAATGGTTGTCCTGCCCTGCGGAATTGATTATAAAATCGGGCTGAAAATCTTTAATAATTGGAAGGACCAGATTGTCGACAACATAGTTAAAGGTGTTATCGGTCATGCCGGTGGGCAGTGGAACATTTAAGGTGCGGGCAAAGGCTCCCGGTCCACCAAGCTCATGTGTAAAGCCTGTTCCCGGGAAAATGGTCCTTCCGTCCTGGTGAAAGGAAATAAAAAGCACGTTGGGGTCATGGTAAAAAATCTCCTGGGTACCGTCACCGTGATGTACATCTGAATCTATTATGGCAATTTTTTTTAGTCCATACTGACGCCTTAGATATTCAACAAGCACTGCTTCATTGTTTATATTGCAAAAGCCCCTGTTGCCGTGTACCACTCTCATTGCATGATGCCCGGGCGGCCTTACCATGGCAAAGCCATTTTTTATTTCTCCACGCATTATACTATCGCCCAGGGACATGGCAGCGCCTGCGGCGATTAGATGCGCCTCGGTAACCTGGCTTTGCACGCGGGGAACGCAAAAGTGCACCCTGGCAATGTCATGAATGGTAGCCAGCCTGGGAGGGTACTCTTCAATTTCCGGCATATCCATGAGACCTTCCTCAAATATCTGGTCCCTGGTGTATAAAAGCCGCTCTTCCCTTTCCGGATGAGTGGGGGATATTGCCCAGTCAAAGGCGGGGAAAAATATCACCCCTGTTTTTTTATTTTTCACAGTTTTCCGCCCCCGCTCCAATATAGTGAAGAATGCCCCGTTTTGTCTGGACAGAAACATCTATAAGCTTGCCCTTGGTAACCCAGTCCCTGATCATGTTGAATACTTCTCTTCTTACAACCTCTATTTCCCCAATATTTTCCCCGACACCTAATTTCTCGGCATTTTGCAAGAGCCTCTTTTTGGCCAGGGCCAGTGCCTTCTCCTCGTTGAAGGCATTGTCATCGATATAGCCCTGGTAACCGTCCTCCTGGATACTATAAGTACCCTGCTCGGTGTCAGCCCTCAGGCTTACCTGGAGTGTCGGCCTGGCAACTGCTGCGCCAACTGCATTGGCCACCCGGGCATATGGCGGAATTACCGGGTAGCAGTCCAGGCTGGCGGCAATCATGGTCAAGAATCCTGAGGCCGCCCCTCCTACCCCGACCACTGTAGATGGACGGACCTTCTTCTTCTGCAACACTTCCCAGACTCTGTAGGCAGGCTCCTGTTCCCATTCTATAAACATGTTTCTGATTTCACCGGTTATGGTATTGTTGACCAGAATTATTATTCTGGCAGCCACTTCCAGCGTACTCATACCAATGGGCTCGCCAAGCATCTTCATGGCTTTCCTTGCTCTTTCCATGTCACCAATTTTAGTCAGCCCAAACACCTTCAGGGCATCAGTCGGAGTTGGCATGGGCCCTCCCATGCAGTACGGCAGGCCGACACGTTCAGTAAGAAGTATAATTTCTTTGCCCACCCTTTCAACAACGCTGTCTCCACCGACCGGCACCGATTTTACCGAAAGGGCCCGGACATGCGTTTTGAGGCCGTCTATGTTGGCGCCATTTGATGAAAGCAAAGGCGTTCCGCTAAGAATCAGGGCCAGATCGGAGGTTGTGCCGCCAATATCCACCACCACGGCAGTTTCACCCGGCGGTATCAGTGCCTGAACACCAAGTATGCTTGCGGCAGGACCGCTGAAGATTGTTTCAATGGGTGTGTTTTGGGAGGTTTTTAGGGACATGGTTCCCCCATCGGCCTTGAGGATATATACAGGGCAGTTGATGCCCCTGTTTTCAAGGGCGGCTGTAACAGACTGGGAGAAAAACTGGTATTTATCCTTGGTGGCGCAGGTAAGAAGGGTTGACACTATTCTTCTTGGATAATTCAACTGTCCTGCCACCACGTGTCCCATTTCCACCTGGCATTCCGGATTGCGCTTCAAAATGCTTTCGGAAATAATAGTTTCATGTTTGTTGTTTCTGGAACTGAACTTGCCGACAACTGCAATTTTCTTATACAGTGATGACATGTGTAAAACTGCATCATCAACTTCGGAATTGGACAGGGGGATTATTTCCCTGCCCCGGTAATCAATAGCCCCGCTTACTATACGACTCTCCGCGCCAAAGTTATAAAAACTGTGTTGCAGTCCCGGTCCGGGAATGAGGATCAGCCCCACAGGGTCATATTTCTTTTCAGCGATAAGATTGGTGATCATGGTGGTGCTAAGGACCACTCTCTCTATCAGGTCTGCAGGGACTCCCTTCATAATATTGTCAAAGGCTTCCAGCAGTGATGTCAGTAAATCTTCCCGGGTGGGAACCTTTGCCCACGCCCGAACCTGTCCCTTTTCCAGCAATACTGCGTCAGTACAGGTTCCTCCCACATCCAGTCCGATATACAATCAGTTCACCCCCCGGTTCGAAAATGAGAGAGAAATCCGGATATATGCATCAAATCATTTGTTTCAACTTTTCAAGGATGTTTAAAGCTTTGAGGGGAGTTGTGTTCAATATGTCCGTTTCCCTCAATTCAGTAATTATGTTCAAGTAATTCCCATCGCCCCGGCCATTGGCCTCCGTTGAAGGCGGGATAATTCCGGCCATTTCTGTTTCCGTATCAACATCACGGGTTTTAGCCCGTTCAAGCTCCGATAATATTTCCCGGGCCCTTTTTATAACGTTTACTGGCAGCCCCGCCAGTGCGGCAACATGAATCCCGTAACTCCTGTCGGCTTTTCCCGGCATCACTTTTCTTAAAAATATAATCCTCTGGTCCTGCTCTTTTACTGTTATAGTGTAATTGACAATACCCTCAAGTGCATCCATATCGGTAAGCTCATGATAGTGAGTGGAAAATAGTGTCCTTGAGCCAATATTCTTTACGATATACTCAACCAGGGCGCGGGCAATGCTTATTCCGTCATAGGTGCTGGTGCCCCTGCCCACCTCGTCCATTAAAACAAGGCTTTTATCAGTTGCCCAATCAATAATGTTTTTGCACTCCGTCATTTCCACCATGAAAGTGCTTTGCCCTCCCGCCAGATCGTCAGCGGCGCCAATGCGTGTAAAAATTCTGTCAACAACGCCTATTTCTGCATCTTCCGCCGGGACGAAACTACCAACCTGAGCCATTAGGACAATAAGGGCCACCTGGCGCATATATGTGCTTTTTCCGGCCATATTGGGCCCGGTTATAATTATTACATTATTTTTATCATTTATGACAGTGTCATTTGGAACAAATTTGCCCGCACCCAGTACTTTTTCCACAACCGGATGCCGTCCGCCTCTTATATTAATCTCTTTTATGTTAGAAATTCTAGGCCGATTGTAATTTTCCTCTACGGCTACTTCGGCCAGTGAAAGAATAACATCCACCAGGGCAATGGCGGCGGATGTTTTTTGCAGCCTGTCCACTGCACCGGCAACAATCTCCCTTATTTCATTAAACAGTTCATACTCCAACTGGTACAGCCTGTCCTCCGCGGAAAGGAGTTGATCCTCAAGGTCCTTTAGTTGCTGCGTGATAAATCTTTCTGCATTGGCAAGGGTTTGTTTTCTAATAAAATGTGGTGGAACAAGATCAAGGTTTGCCCTGGTTACCTCGAAGTAATAGCCAAAAACCTTGTTGTAGCCTATTTTTAAAGATTTGATCCCAGACTTTTCCCTTTCCTCCGCCTCAAGCTTAATTAGCCAGGACTTACCATCCCTTTGTATTCTTTTAAGCCTGTCCACATCAGAATTGTAACCGTTTTTTATTATACCGCCTTCCCTGACGCCTGCCGGAGGCTCATCAGTAATGGATTTATGCAGCAATTCACAAATGTCGGCAAGTGAATCAGCCTCCGAAACCGCGTCGCGTAGAATTTTTGCCTTAACACCCTCTAGTGCCGCCAGCAATGACCGTATCCTGGATAATGAGTTCCTCAGGGAAACCATGTCCCTGGCATTGGCCGTGCCGTATACCACCCTGGAGGCAAGCCTTTCAATGTCTGAAACCTTACCCAGTATTTTAGCAAGGTCGTTTCTTAAAACCAGATTTCCTTTAATCTCTTCAACAGCATCCAATCTTGATATTATTGACGGCGGATCGGTCAGTGGCTGTTCTATCCATGTCCTGAGCATCCTTCCACCCATGGCGGTTTTTGTCCTGTCCATTACCCAGATCAGCGTTCCCCACTTTCCGTTGCCGCGAATTGAAGTGGTAAGCTCAAGATTTCTTCTGGTGGAACGGTCAATCATCATAAATTGTCCGTAGTAATAATACTCTATTTTTTTTATCTGCCGGGCATCTTTCTTTTGTGTTTTCAGCAGATATGACAGAAGGGACTTGGCTGCTGAAACCGCCAGGGGATGCTCGACAGATATCTCTCTCCAGCAACCGCCAAAAAAAGAAGACATATTATTATCAGGAATGCATTCTGCAGAATAATCATTATCGTTGCATAAAGTAGTTGCTGACGGGTAAAGTGATGAAATTTCCATTCCAACTTTTGTAGTTGCCTGGGACTTAAGCATGATAATTTCAGCCGGGGAGATTCTTGCAATTTCATCAATCAGCGGTGAAAAATCTTTGCCGGCGGAAAACTGAGTACACCGGAAAAGACCGGTGGAAACGTCGGACATGGCCAACCCGTATCCATTGTCTCCGGCTATAACTGACACAATGTAATTGTGGCATTTTTCATCCAATGAGGCGCCCTCTATTACAGTCCCCGGGGTGACCACCCGGACTACCTCTCTCCTAACAATGCCCTTGGCGGATGAGGGATCCTCCACCTGGTCGCATATGGCAACCTTTATACCCTTATTTATCAGCCTTGCAATATATATGTCAGCTGCATGGTACGGCACCCCGCACATGGGCACTCTTTCCGGACGTCCGGCATCTCTTCCTGTCAGTGTTATTTCAAGTATTGAAGACGCTTTGACAGCATCTTCAAAAAACATCTCGTAAAAGTCCCCCAGACGAAAAAAAAGGATGGCGTCCTGATATTCCTTTTTTATATCCAGGTATTGCTGCATCATTGGGGTATAACTCACTGATTGCCCCCCTCCCTGCTAAAATATTATAACATAAACCTCACCATGCAAAAAGAAAAACCCCGGAATTCGCCGGGGTCGAAATTATTATTTTCGACTTATAAATTGACTTCTTATAATTGAGTATCTGTAGTACCCTTCTTGACATACAGCTCAAAATCCGTCAGTTCCATATGGGGACTCCTAACTTTATGGGTGTTCAACTTCAGACCCTCTGCAGCCATGGTATCAGAGGTTATACCGTCGCCGGTGAACACGTTTACAATGATGCTCAACAAGTCTATTGAAATCTGGTCAGCCGCCAGGTCGGAAACCTCCAGGTCTATATGGTTGGAGGCCGCCTGTCCGGCTTTAACTTCCATGTAATAATCACCGACATCGCTGGAATTCATGTTTCTAAATAACCTAAAACCGTTAATATCAACATTATCCATACTCATTCCAATTTTAACGGGCAATTCAAGCTGCAACCCCGTTATCGACATGTTTTCACCATAAACTTGCTCCATTTCCATTACAAAACCTGACCCGGTCAGATCGCCTATTAAAAACGGCAACGGCAGGGGTATGGTCAAACCCTTAGTGGCAGTTGTGGTTGTGGAGGTATCGGTTGTAGCGGTATCAGGCTCAACAGTATCTGTAGTCGGGACCACTGGCGCTGTTACCAGAGAAGGAGTGGTTGTTGCGGTTTCTTCAGCAAAAGCCATACCCAGAAAGGGCAATTCAATACCGCTGGCAAAGGTGATGCTTAAAAAGGCCATAATCATAAATACCAATTGTAATTTCCTGCGGCGAAAAACAGTAGGGTACATATTGCACTACCTCCTTGCATCTCTCTTTCTTTTTACGCCGGTAGTTCCTGACGGGATACTTCAACATCTGCATCCTTTTTTTCTGTCTGTGGTTCAGGCACTCCGTTCCAGGCTACAATTAAAGCGCCACCAATAATCCCGGATATGCAACCCACAATCAAACCTCCGGCCGCTCCCAGCAGTGAAAGTATGGACAATACAATTATGACTGAACCCAATATGGTGTTTTGTCTAGGGCTAACCATTGCCATTATTGTGAATGCGCACATTAGCAAACCAATTATAAGTCCTGCCCAGTACAAACCCGACCCGGGCATTACCAGGATTGGCGCCAGGGATATACCCACCCATAAAACAAGCACTCCGCCCAAAAAAGATAAGAGCCCGCCTACTATGGGCCTTTGCCGGTTGGCTGCAAATATGAACCCTACCGGTGTGGTCAAAATTAATGCCAACGCAAAAGGAATCAGCAAATTATACAGCGCTCTGGTCCACATCCCGAGGTTGTTAAAGGGTACTTTGTCACTAATTGCCGAGTATGTCAGCAACCATGCCGTAACCCCGAATAATCCCACATATAAGTACCAACTTCCCTCAAAGGCAAAGGAAAGATACTTTTCCTTTGCCCTCTGGGCATTGATGAAACTACCCAAAATGAATGTGTACAGAATCACTCCGATGATTACACCCAGGACAATTCCACCAATTACAGTAACATCCTTTAAAAAGGAACCCCCGATTAGTCCTCCTATTAACACCCCTGCCAATCCCAGCTTTAGATAGAGCTTTTTATTAGCGGACTGTCTTTTAAATACCCGGCCCAGGAGTATTCCAAACAGCGCCACTCCCAATACACCTGCGACAAACCCTGATATGTAGCCGATGGTTACCGGGTTGAGGGATGTTTTTACATGGACCCCCACCCATATACCTGAGTTAAATCCTAAGACGGCGCCTATAATAAAGCCTATAATTCCCAGCTCAATCTGTTCTGATTTACCCTTAAACAATTTACATGCCTCCTAGGATTTTCTTTTTATTATATAGTCAGATAAAAAAAAGGGAAGCTGGTTATTTATTTATTTAGTGTAACTGACTTGCATCAACATAGCCTGGTGTAAATGTAGTGATTTCATTGCCGGAAGCATCATAGTACTTCAAGTACAATTTCATTCCGGGAATGGTCATTGATCCGGCCTTGATGTAGTGACCCTGAATTTCGGCACCACTAATAGTGACGGTATCGGCAGCCATTCCAATCAGAGCCATCCCGTCAGGAGTGGCAGTGGTGGGGTAGTCAATGTTGGTCATGTTCTCATCAATGGTCATGTTTTCGCCAACAAAACTGTCAGCGTTCATTCCGCTCATGTTCATGATCATGTCTGTGCTCGTGACATCTCCGCTCGGCTCGACAACCAGTTCAACGGTCTGGTAAGTAAAGGGGAATTGTGACAAGTCAATTTTTTTGCTCAGATTCATTCCAGATATGGTGATATCAGCGAAGCTGTTCTGCGCCATCGGGAACATTGAAAATCCCTTGCTCATTTGCCCGGAGTTGGTGTCGCCGATTGTCGGAACAAGCTGGAAGCCATGACCAACAATTTGGTCTGCCGTTACCATGAATCCACCGATCCCTGCGATGGGGATTGCCGCAAAAACGGTTCCCGTAAGCAGGAGAGTCACAAGTACCGCCAGCAGGGCAGAAAATCCAATACCGCCTGTCAGAATGAAACGCCGCCTGTTAATGTTTAAAGCACCCGTCATAACATATCC
The DNA here is from genome assembly GCA_049325075.1 of Bacillota bacterium. Taxonomy (GTDB): domain Bacteria; phylum Bacillota; class Desulfotomaculia; order Desulfotomaculales; family Desulfocucumaceae; genus BRHc4a. The sequence goes on from JBMOPF010000085.1 coordinate 133,369, forward strand.
TCCTTAATCTTTATTTTACCAGCTTCCCCATATTTTAAATTTTAAATATGGCAAATATAACAATTTTCAGAAAAAGGGAGTCAAGAGAGAAAAGTTAGAGAATTCATAAGATAAAAAGACGCTCTTTCTTAATCCATCCGGGGCAGGTGTAATAATATAGCCTGCCCATACTACGCCCTTCGCTTTTTATGACCTGCTCACCCGGTCAAAAATTAAAGCTTATGCATGGATTAATATTTCTTTGTGCTGATAAGGATTATCAGGTAGCTCACTTTAGGGCAGGATAAACGTTACTTAGGTTTAATCTTATTTTAAAAGGCCTCAATATTGATTGTCAAGTGATATTTATTTTCATACATGTATACAATTATGTTCTGCAATTTCTGGAAAGCATTGGTGCCCGTGTTTTATGAGGGGTTTCAAATATGAAGCATGAGAATAATGTCGAAAAAAAATGATGTATGTACAATATTGTTTTGTATGTATGCAAAGTGTACCTCCCCAATAGAAGAGGCAGCCATACGTTCGATGTAAGACTGCCTCTCCTTGATGTCTTTTGATTTTTAACACCATTTAAAATATATATAGTAGGAATGTGTTTTAATGATGTCTATTTTATTTTGCCATTTTATTAAATGGGGTTCAATGACCCGGGGTTATACATGAAGTGCCCCGCTACAATGATACCCAAAATTACCAAAGCGGTTTTCAGAAGGTTTCCGGCCTGTTGGCGCCGAATTTTCAGTGTCCGCAACCGCCGCCGCATGAACTGCAGCATTCGTCGGAACAGCCCGGCCCTTCTCCGGCTATGGCGCTGCTTATTATTTCGTTTATTTTTTCAATTATCTGTTCGAAATTCTGCTGTTTCCTGAAAAAATCAACTATAAGGTTATTGCCCATCACCCTTTTTTCGAGATCTTCAACCTCTTTAATCTGGTCCTGTGTCAGCTGAAGGCCCTGTGATTTTATTTCCATGAACATTTTTTGCTTGTTGGTGAACTCCTCAACCAGATTCCTGGCAGCGATGTCACTCATCATCGCAATTTCAGATTCCTTCATTTCGAACAATTCTTTTGATGATGCAATTTCTTCTCCCAATTCCCTTGCTTTTTCCAGTATGGACATAATGACAACCTCCATTTTTTAATTTAGCAGGGACAGTTTTTCTTTTCCAATATCTCGCCTTTAAGGTGGGTAAGTGTTCCCCCGCATATTTTTACCGGGACCAGTTTGCCTGTATCTTCCTCCCTGCCCGGGAAAATCACCAGTTTATTGGTTCCGGTTCTGCCGCTTATCATCCCCGTCGTGTTTTTACTAATGCCTTCCACAAGCACATCATAAACCCTTCCTGCCTCATTTGCATTGTTTTCCATGGTAATTCCGTTCTGTACCCTTATCAGTTCTTCTATCCTCCTCGACTTTTCTTTTTCTTCAACCTGATTCGGCATTCCGGCGGCAGGAGTGCCGGGCCGTTTATTGTAAACAAAGGTGAAGGCGGCATCAAAGCGCACTGTTTGCACCAAGTCAATGGTGTCGGCAAAATCTTCTTCACTTTCTCCGGGAAAGCCTACCATTATATCTGTGGTTATTGAAATGTCCGGTAGCAGCTTTTTTATTTTTTCTACCAGGCCCAGGTAGTATTCCCTGGTGTAACCCCTGTTCATTGCCCTTAGTATTTTGGTGCTTCCGGATTGAACAGGCAGGTGGATGTGCCTGCACACCTTCTCGGAACGGCGTATGGAATGAATTAAATTATCGTCAAAATCCCTGGGGTGTGAAGTCATGTATCTTATTCTGAGCAGGCCGCTGATCCTGTTGAGCTCTTCAAGAAGGTCCCCAAAACCGTAACCGCCGGCAAAATCTTTTCCATATGAGTTTACATTTTGTCCCAGCAGGGTAACCTCGGGATAGCCCTTTTCTGCAAGATCCCTTACTTCTTTGATAATGTCTCCGGGGCGGCGGCTTCTTTCTCTCCCGCGCACATACGGCACGATGCAATAGGTGCAGAAGTTGTTGCAGCCGTACATGACCGGAACCCATGCCCTGATACCGGCCTTTCTTCTGACCGGCACCCCTTCAAAGACCCCTTCCGGAGCACCTCTGCATATTACGGTGGATTTGCTTTCAGCCGCCGTCCCAATCAATTCAGGAAGGCGGTGGGCCATACCTGCCCCAAAAATAAAACTAATGTGGGGATACCTTTTCTTTATGTGAAGGGCGGTTTTCTCCACCTGCGTCATGCAGCCGCCAACACCTATCACCACATTCGGCCTGCGGTCCTTTATTTTTTTCAGTCTTCCGAGGAGCCCATATACTTTATTCTCGGCCGTTTCCCTGACGCAACAGGTGTTGATAAGAAGAACGTCCGCCTTTTCCGTGTCGTCAGTGTAATGATAGCCCAGGTTTTCCATCACGCCTATTATTTTTTCGGAATCGCTCTCATTCATCTGGCAGCCGAATGTGATTACAGTGAATTCTTTATTCTCAGTCCGGTTGTCGCCGGGTAGTGTTTTTCCCAACATCTTTTATGATTATACCTCCGACCGACATAGAGTGCATGATTATTTTGCCACATTGGTGTATAAAAATCAAATTAATGATGAAAGGAAATGAGATAATGGGATAGAATTCTCCCGTAACGGCAATATGGTTGCTGGTATGAATTGGGGGAAGGCTAAAATATGAAATATCTTGTTGTTCTCGGAGACGGGATGGCGGATTTGCCGTGTGCGGAATTGGGTAATTTTACGCCGCTGGAATGTGCCCATAAACCGAATATGGACAGTCTGGCCGCCGCCGGAAGGATGGGAATGGTAAGAACAGTTACAGGAGGGCTGCCTCCAGGCAGTGATGTGGCCAATCTCAGTGTTCTGGGCTACGATCCTTCAAAGTTTTATACCGGTAGGGCACCCCTGGAAGCAGTCAGCATGGGTGTTGAATTAAATGAAAATGATGTTGCGTTTCGCTGCAACCTGGTTACCCTTTCTGAGGCCGATAAATACGAAAAATCTGTCATGGTGGACTACAGCGCCGGCGAGATAATGTCTGACGCCGCAGCCATCCTGATAAAGGATTTTGAAAAATTTCTGGCCAGTGACGACATGAAATTTTACCCCGGCATCAGCTACCGTCATCTCATGGTATGGAGAAACGGGCCGGCTGACACACTGCTTACCCCACCGCATGATATATCAGGAAGGGGAATTTCGGAATATCTGCCGGCCGGAAACGGTGGTGAGGCGCTTCTGTCCGTTATGAAGCGGAGTAACCTCTTTTTCAGGACCCACCACTATAATATGTCCGGTAAAGGAGTCCGGCCGGTTAGCTCTGTGTGGTTCTGGGGTCAGGGCAAAAGCCCTTCGCTGCCCGCCTTCCGGGATAAATTCGGGCTTGCCGGGGCGGTAATATCCGCGGTTGATTTGCTGAAGGGAATAGGAATCAGTGCGGGAATGGAAGTTATTGAGGTTGATGGGGCAACAGGGAACATACACACCAATTTCAGCGGCAAGGCCAGGGCTGCCGCCGAGGCGTTCCGCAACGGCGCTGATTTGGTGTATCTTCATATAGAGGCGCCGGACGAGGCCGGACATCAGGGGAACGCCGGAATGAAGGTAAAGGCCATTGAGGAGATTGACAGCAAAGTGCTGGGCCCACTGTTAAAGTGGATGGAGGAGTTCGGGCATTTCAGGGTGATGGTGCTTCCGGATCACCCAACGCCGCTGTCACTGAAGACGCACACCTCCGACCCTGTTCCTTTTGTTGTCTATGACTCGGGCAATTCAACCGGCGGCAGCGAAAAAAGGTATTGCGAAAAGGATGCCGCGGGTGGGTTTCAGATTCAACAGGGGCATGATCTTATGGATTATTTTATTAATGGCTCATTCTGAGAACTCAGAACACAGAACTCAGGACTCAGAATTTCAGGGCATTCCTTTCTGCCAGTCCTATGTGGTCTTTTTGTACTGTGGTTAAAAAATTATCTAAATTTCCATCCACAGTAATTGCTGCTATAACGCATAGGGGGCAATCTTATTCTGAGTTCTGAGTCATGAGTTCTGAGTTCTTGCCGTCTGCCAGGACGGCGCCGCCCGGAAGGCGGCTATTCACTCTGCAAGGCCGAAAGCATCATGCAGGGCGTTTACAGCCTCCTGGGTCTGGGTGGCTTTTATAATGCATGAAATTTTTATTTCCGAGGTGCTGATCATTTCAAGGTTGATTCCTTTCCGGGCCAGTGATCCGAACATGGTGGCCGCGACGCCGGTATTGCCGGCCATGCCTGCCCCCACAATGGATATTTTCGACACGCTTTCATCCCAGGTGAAACCGGAAATGCCAACCTCTTCCCTGATCCTTTCCACCACCGCAAGGGCATTCTTCAGATCCGTGCTGGCTACAGTAAAGGAGATATCATTAACACCGTTGCGCATGGAACTCTGGATAATCATATCCACGTTGATATGTTCCCTCGACAAAGAGTCGAATATCTTCCACGCAGTTCCGGGTTTATCCGGAACATCAAAAAGGCCTATTTTGGCTACATTGTGATCAAATGCCACACCTGTGACAGCCATAGATTTTTCCATTTGGTCCGCCTCCTTGACAATAGTACCCGCATTGCTGTTAAAGCTGCTTCTCACATGAAGCTTTATACCATACATTTTGGCGTATTCCACAGACCTTGGGTGCAGCACCTGAGCTCCAAGATGCGCCAGTTCAAGCATCTCGTCGTAGGTTATGCTGTCAAGCTTTCTGGCGCCCTTTACAATACGGGGGTCTGTGGTGTAAACACCGTCCACATCGGTATATATTTCGCATATATCAGCATTTAAACCGGCAGCGAGGGCAACAGCGGTGGTGTCTGATCCTCCCCTGCCCAGGGTGGTGATGTCACCGGCACAGTTGATGCCCTGAAATCCCGCCACAATAACCACCTTGCCCAAGGCCAGTTCTCTTTTCAGCCTGTCGCATTTAATCTCGGTTATTCTGGCTTTGGTATGTATGCTGTCGGTATTTATACCGGCCTGGAAACCGGTCAGTGATATTGAGTCAAGTCCAATGTCCCTGACTGCCATTGCCAGAAGTGAGATTGACACCTGCTCCCCGGTTGACAGCAGCATGTCCACTTCCCTGTCGTCAGGATTGTCGGATACGCTTTTCATAAGGTTTATAAGGTGATCTGTGGTGTCTCCCATGGCGGAAACCACCACCACAACATCGTCACCATTTCTTTTTGCCGCGGCAATTCTATTGGCCACGTTTCTTATTCTGTCAGCGTCAGCCACCGAGCTGCCGCCGTATTTCTGTACAATCAGCATGCTATCTTTTACACCCCGTATACAACATTATTGTTTGACCTCAAGAGCCCTTACTCCAACCGGAGATATCGGCAGTACCATTGTTTTTGCAGAAATCCCGTACTGTCTGAGGGTATCTCTCATTACCCTGGCGATAAGTTCGAAATTGTCGTCGGTATAGGCTATTATCGAAGGGCCGGAGCCGCTTAGCGATATGCCTTTTGCCCCGGCCAGCCTTGCCGCTGCAAAAACCTTTTTCATACCGGGAATCAATGCGGTTCTGTAAGGCTGGTGCAGCCTGTCTTCCATGGCCAGTGAAAACTGGTTGAGATCACCGGTATAAAGCGAGGCAATAAGAAGGGCAATCCTGCCGAGATTAAAAACAGCGTCCCCCAGCGGCACCTGCGAGGGTAAAATGTCCCTTGAGATTCGGGTGGAAAGGGTATAGTCCGGGACTGCAACCACTGCGCGCAGGCTCCGGGGCGGGGTTATTTTCTGGAACTTGATATCGCCCTCGACCTGTAGCGCCACTACCACTCCACCAAGAACAGCGGCCGCAATGTTGTCGGGATGCCCTTCCATGCCGTAGGCCAGGTTTATAATCTCCCTGTGTCCCAGGCCGGCCCCGGAGAGCATATTTGCGGCAACCATACCGCCCACTATAGCCGCTGTGCTGCTGCCCAGCCCCCTTGCCACGGGTATATTGTTGGACAGCTTTATCTTCAATCCCGGCGGGTGATTGCCTGTTTGACCGAAAACCCTGAGGGCGGCCTGATAGACAAGATTATCCTCATTCCTGGGCAGGTCGGAACTGCCCTCACCCTGTATCTCAATGACGAGGCCGGACGATACAATGGACATTTCAACGGCATTATGCAGCTGAAGGGCCATACCCAGGCAGTCAAATCCCGGGCCAAGATTTGCAGTTGTGGCCGGCACCTGTACACGGACCATATTTTTCTCCCCCGCAGCGAGAGGTTAATTGGTCAAAGGCAGGCTCAGTCCCCCTCAACCCTGATCAGGTTGCATATTTCCGCAGTTGAAGGCAGCTGTTCAATTCTTTTGAGAGCGCTCTGCATATTTTTTTCCATTACCTGGTGTGTTATAAGAACTATTTCCGCCATGTCGCCGTCAGTATGCTTCTGTATCACCGAAGCAATGCTTACATCATTATCACCCAGGGCACAGGCTATTGAAGCAAGTACTCCCGGGCGGTCCTTTACCAGCAGTCTCAGGTAATATTTGCTTATAACCCGGCCTATATCCTTGAATTTTTTATCTTCAAAGCAGGTGCAACTTATCCCGGTGACATTTTTTATCCGGTTCCTCGCCGCTTCCATTATGTCGGCCGCCACGGCGCTTCCCGTCGGCTTATCCCCTGCGCCGCGGCCAAAAAACATAACGTCACCCACAGCGTCCCCCTTAACAAAGATAGCGTTATAAACATCGCTGACCGAGGCCAGTGGATGGTCTGCCGGAATAAAGCACGGGTGGACCCTTACCTCAACACCTTCTGCGGTGTCCTTGGCAATGCCAAGCAGTTTGACAATGTAATTCAAATCACGGGCATAGGCGATGTCTTTACTGCCAATCTTGGTGATGCCTTCTATATACACGTTATCCAGGGTTACCCTGTTATTAAAGGCTATGGAGGCAAGGATGGCCAATTTTCTTGCGGCGTCAAAACCCTTTATATCCGAGTCGGGGTTTGCCTCAGCGTAACCTTTTTTCTGGGCCTCCCTGAGGACATCCTCAAAATCTGAACCCTCATCTGTCATTTTTGACAAAATGTAATTGGTGGTTCCATTGATGATGCCCATCACTTCCAGCAGGCGGTTTGCGGACAGGCAGTGCTTCAGAGGATGTATTATGGGTATCCCTCCGGCCACGCTGGCCTCGAAAAATATATCCACCCCTTGCTTGGCGGCCAAATCAAAAAGTTCTTTTCCATGGAGGGCAATCAGGTCCTTGTTGGCGGTCACTATGCTTTTCCCGTTGGACAGCCCCCTTGACACATATTCCCTGGCGGGGTCGATTCCCCCCATTACTTCCACAATAATGTCTATATCATCATTATTCAGTATATCTTCAGGTCTTGTGGTAAATAATCCGGGATCTATTCCGGGCAACCTGTTTTTTTTGGGGTCTCTTACCAGGATCCCGACTATTTCGATGCAGGCTCCAACTTTCTTGGCAATATTGTCCCTATTGGCTGTTAAGATGCTATAAGCCCCGGTCCCAACTGTTCCAAAACCAAGGAACCCCAATTTAACTGTACACAACAGGATCTCTCCTCCCCGGAAAATAATGTCCGTATTTTAAATATGCTTTTTATTGTTGAGGATATTTCCATGAAAGCAGGCTATGGTGGGCAAAGCTGCGAAGTATAATGTTCCATCAATGGTAGTCATTATATCACCTTTTGCCCGCAGGTGGCAAACAATAATTACCGCCCTGTGGGCGGCACCGCTGTTCCAGCGGCGGGAATCCAGAAGCCAGAATTCAGAAGTCAGAATGTTTTATTGTAAAATAGCCGCCGTTGCGGTTAAATTACCGTAACGGCGGCTAGAATCAATAATTCATAAGTTAGTCTCTCATGCCGCTGGCGAATGGCTGTAAAGAATGCCTGAACCATTCTGGATTCTGCCCTGAAAATTCTTATACTGAATGAATATGGGGTCAGGAATCCAGAATCCAGAATTCAGAATCCAGAAGTCCGGGCATTCCTTTCGGGGGACCTTAAGCGACATGCATCCGGGGGGAGTGTTCAACCCCGGGCGGAATTTATCGGAGGCTGCTACAGTCTCTTAACGACCGAGCCCAAGGACTGACAATTTGGCGGCTGGACGCCGCCAAAAGCCTGAGAGGAGCAGGACGCGACTTTCGAAGGCGGTTGACAGTCCTTTGGCGACCGAGTTTAGAGACTGTTGCAGCCGGAGATGATGCAGC
>JBMOPF010000086.1:0-26686 GCA_049325075.1 Bacillota bacterium
GAGTTGAATGGAATTAATTGTTAAAGAACCCGGCAAGTTGCTGATGTTAAAAATTTACAAGGTAACACAGGTTGGTTTTATATTGTCTTTTTTCATAAAAAAAGCTATTGACATAGTACGGCTTAACTATAAAAAAAGCCGCCCTCCGGGCGGTGCCGCTGTTCCAAAGTTGGAAGAGTTGGAAAGTTGGAAAGTTGTTAGTAAGGAATGCCCTGTCTATTCTGACTCCGACCAATCGGAAATGCTTCTCCGGCCTCTCCGACCGGACGGAAATGCACCTCTGGCCACTCCGACTAATCGGTAATACATCTTTAGCTTCTCCGACCATCCGGAAATGCATCCCCGGCCATTCTGTTATATTCCTCCTCACTGACCACCCCTACAATATATTTGTTTTTTACTTCATAGAGATTGAACTCCACGGGATCCTTCACCTGCTGACAATACTGGTCCAATATCACCCTAACCCTTGGGAAAAGGGAATAACCCCTGGGTACATCCACAACAACAGCCGTTGTACCGTCGGACAGGCTCACCAGCGTTCCTGTGGGATAGGCCGCAACGTTTTCCAAAAAGGACTTGACGACATTTTCCTTAAACCAGAAATTTCCCGACCCCGCACACATCTCGTATGCCTCATGGGCCGGAAAGGACTTCCTGTACACCCTGTCGGTGGTAAGGGCGTCAAACTTGTCGGCTATGGAAACAATCTGGGCAAACTCATTATAATCATCGCCGCTTATTCCCTGCGGGTACCCGGAGCCGTCATAGCACTCGTGGTGCTGGTGCGCAATAATGGAAGGCAGCTCGCCCATGGTCCCGCTGGAGCGGATGATCTCACATCCCAGTACGGTGTGTTTCTTTATTATTTCAAATTCCCCCGTGGACAGGGTCCCCGGTTTATTGAGAATTTCATCGGGTATCCTCATCTTGCCAATATCATGCAAAATCGCCCCCAGCCCCAGCTCCGCCAGGAGGTCCCTGGAATAGCCCATGGTTATTCCAGTCATAAGCGACAACACACATACATTCACCGAATGTATAAAGGTGTATTCATCATAGGAAAGAAGGCTGGTCATGCTGTATACCAGTGACCTGTTTCGAAAAAGCTGATCAGCAAACTCCATAACGGTAGAATATATCGGCTTGGGATCTATCACCATCTTGCCGGACTCTTTGGCCTGCAAAAGCAGTTTCTTAACCTGGCTGACGGCTGCGGCCCTGGTTTCCTGGGAAACAACGTCCACAATCTCCACATCAGTAATCCGGTCATCATATATATAAGTGCTGTATATACCCATCCGGATCAATTTGCTGATGTATTCATTGGTAAGCACAGTCCCGGCGCTCAGCAGAACAGTCCCTTTGTCTCCATATATGTTCCGGCCCAGCTTCATTCCCGGCTGCAGTAAAAATACATCAACCCGCCGCATATTTTGCCCTCCCGGGTGATTACAAATATCTGCAGTTTTCGTTATTTTACTACTTATTCATACAAATAACAAGGAATTATGCCCCAAAAGGGCTATAAGCTGTCTAAAAGGGGTAACCAGACCTCCAACAGCCGGATAGAGAAAATTCAGTCAAACCCGGCATTGACCGGACATTATAAAAACTTCTTACTCACCTTTTCCCCATTATGTGAAAAAAGAACCCTTTTATTATCAATCACTGTTTCCATATGGACCGGGCGGCCCCATAGCCTGAACACATGGGGCAAAGTTTTCTCAAGATAAAAAACATCCAGCTCATTGCCCTCATATTGGTGTCTCAGGTACATCTCGCCCCTTCTGTTGAAATCCGCATCTTCCACCAATATGTAAGGAAAGCCGCAGTAAGTCATGCCCGCCACTATACCATCCCTGACGGCCTGCCACTCCTTGTCGGAAATTTTCCAGTCATGGCCGGCCTTTTTAAACAGATACAGGTCCAGTTCCTCAACCAGTTCCCTGGTCAGATAATTTCTGATAAAGGAAATATCGTTCTCATTCTCTCTGACTTCAAATATCTTTGCGCGGCCCTCCCCGCCGGGCCGGCCATATCTTTCTTTTTCCTCCTCAGTGGGATTATCCCAGCGCTTTTCAATATCCTCAAATATCTTCAGGCCCAGCAGGTAGGGGTTGATCCTGGTCCTGGACGGCTGCACCACACCGGCGTGCATTTTGGCAAACTCCACCGTCTCATCACCATCCAGGTCCATCTCCCTCATTATCCTGAGGTGCCAGTACGTGGCCCAGCCCTCATTCATTATCTTGGTCTCCATCTGCGGCCAGAAATACTGCATTTCCCCCCTCACCACCGATATAATGTCCCTTTGCCATTCATCCAGGTCCCTGGCATTGACGGCAATAAACAGCAGCAGGTCCTTCTCCGGGCTTTCAGGGAATTTTTTGCTTTTTTCCTCCTCTCCCCCGTCCCCCCCGCACCCCGTTTTGTCCAGATTCCACAGGTCGTCATAGGGTGTCTCTTTTTTCTTTTCGGAGCCGCCCCTGCACACGTCCACACAACTGCCGCCACCGGACCCGCACCCGCCACTGCATGAATTATTCCCACACTTGCCGCCGGACGGACGCCTCCCCTCACCGCCCCTTGCGGCCACACCATCGCCTTTGATGTAGCGATAGGGGTCTATCTGCTCCCCGATGGCGATTACAGAGTCAAGGAAGGACTCCACCTTCTGCTTTCCATATTTAAATTCATACTCCCTGAACCTGTCGGCGGCGCCGGCCATGGTTTGCACCATATCCCCGGAGGTATGGCGGAAGTAAACATTGTTTTTGAAAAAATCACAGTGGGCCATCACATGGGCCACCACCATCTTGTTTTGTATCAGTGTGTTCCCCTCCAAAAGAAATGCATAGCACGGGTCGCTGTTGATTACCATCTCATAAATCCGGCTCAGGTTATAATCATACTGGGTCTTCATCTTGTGGTAGTTTTTCCCAAAAGACCAGTGGCTGAAACGGGTGGGCATTCCGTAGGCGCCGAAGGTATAAATTATGTCCGCAGGGCAGATTTCAAAAAACATTTTATACATGTCCAGTCCGAATTCCCTGGCTTTGGCGGCAATCTTTCCGATGGCCTCCTCCAGAAGCCTTATTTCATCCAATGAATTCACACAAATCCCTCCCCAATACCTACAATATGCCGCAACGACACCCGGGATGAAGATTGGGGCCATTTTTAAACCATGGAGGCCCCCGGGGAACACAGAGAATTTGTTCCCGGGAGGCCCGCGGAAAAGGGCATTTAACCTGATGTCGTGCTATAATTAAAATATAAACAGTCCACTGTTAGGGGAGATATTGTGCAAAAACAGGAATTTCTCTCAAAATGGCTGGAAATTATAAAAAATTCCTCGGCCATAATGTTGGAAAAGCAGAATTTCGTCAACAGCCTGCTAAAGTCCATCAGGAACTGCTCCCCCAGGCATACCTATGATATTGCCTGGATGCGGGCCATGCTTGACATTCTGGAAAAGGACGAGGCCAGTCCCGGCAAAGGCGGGATCATGATAGATCTGCACCTGACCGCGGCAAGAATGATTAGCTATTACTGGGACCAGACTGCTTTTTTCGAGCTGGTCCAGGGACCAAATCCGGCCAGACAGCCCGACCTGATCGCCCGCACGGGGGAACTGATAAAAAGCTACTACCGGACAATAGGCATCGACGGGCCTGTACCCTTCGAAAAGGCACGATTCAACACCCGGCTGAGGGGCGAACTGGAGGAACTGGTTCAGGCGGCGGTGGAAATATTAAAAAACGACGTTGTCGCAGGTTTTTTCAGCAGGGGACAATGGCCCGAAAATTTTCATAAATACAACAGGGGAGAGCAAACACTGTTGCTCTCCCCTGCCGCGGCCTCAGCCATCTCGGAAAACAGCCTTCTCATCACCGAGACCGTATATTACAGGTGGACCCAAATACTTGAAAACTACAACCTTTGCCCCAGGCTGAACCGGAAAATAAGGATAATCGACTCTCCCGATCCAAGGGACCGGCAGCTCTCTTTTTATTCAAAGTATCTTGACCTCGAAAATCCGGAGCACCTTTGCTTTATCTGCGGCCGGCCGGTGGACCGGGAGGAGCTTCAAATAAGCCATGTAATCCCCTGGTCCTGCCTCTGTTCGGACGATATTTGGAACCTGGTATACACCCACGGTAAATGCCGCTGGCCGGGGAGCCGGCCGGTACCGTCCGAATTTTTCATAGCCAGGCTGGAGAAAAGGAACCGGAAACTCCTGAGCCTGCTGGACCAACACGTGGAAGAGGATATTGTGGCCGGGGCCCTTCAGGACGCTGTAAGCCGGGACCTCCTCAAAAAAAGCTGGATATTGTACAAAAATTGACCACAATGCTCACTTTCGCCGGTCAGGAAACCATTTCCTCCCGGTCTTCGCTCTCCCGCCCGGATTCCGCAGGGCTGTCCGCCAGGCGCAGGGCTACCAGCTCAGCCACATCCAGCGCCTTTACAGGGCTTTCCTGATCCAGGGTCTTAAGGCCGTCCTCGATCATGGTCAGGCAAAACGGGCAATTGACGCCCACCGCGTCGGGTTCATCATTCAGCAGCTGCTCAACACGCATTTCATTGATCCGGCGGCCTCCCTTTTCCTCCAACCACATCCGCCCGCCGCCGGCCCCGCAGCAAAAGCTTCTCTCCTTCTTACGGCCGGCCTCCAGAAGGGTTATTCCCGGCACAGAACCGAGCACCTTCCGGGGAGCCGCATATTCTCCATTATACCTTCCCAGATAGCAGGAATCGTGGTAGGCCACCTTCAGGGAGTCAAAATCATCCCTGAATTTAATTTTATTCCGTGCCACAAGCTGCTCCAGCAGCTGGGTATGGTGCACAACCTCAAAATTTCCACCCAGGGCCGGATATTCATTCTTTAATGTATTAAAACAGTGGGGGCAGTGGACAACTATTTTGGTAACACCTATCTCCTTCATGGTGGCAATGTTCTCCCGGGCCAGTGTCTGGAACAAATACTCGTTTCCAAGCCTCCGGGCGGAATCACCGCAGCACTTTTCCTCCGATCCCAGAATGGAAAAACTGACACCGGCCTCCTGCATAATCCTCACCATGGACTCCGTTATCCTCCGGCCGCGTTCGTCGAAGGAACCCGCACAGCCCACCCAGTACAGGTACTCGGCCGCCGGGCCGTCCACACCCGCCAGTCTGACACCCCTGTCTTTCGACCAGTCTCCCCTGGTATACCAGCCTATGCCCCAGGGGTTATAGTTGTTTTCCATATTTTTAAAAGCGGTTTTGGCCTCGGACGGGAACTGGCCGCTGTCCATCACCAGGCCCCGCCTCAAATCTATTATCTTGTTTATATGTTCATTCATCACCGGGCACTGCTCCTGGCAAGAATAGCAGGTGGTGCATGACCATACTTCATCGCTTGAAATCACGGACTCCAATAGTTCCGGCCCGGAACCGGGGCCGCCGCCATTGCCGCCGGCCCCCACCGCATCCAGATGGTCCTTCAGCTTTCTTATCAGGGCCTTGGGAGACAGCGGCTTGCCGCTCAAGAAAGCCGGGCAGTTATCCTGGCACCTGCCGCACTGGGCACAGGCATAAAGGTCCAGGAGCTGTTTTCTTGTATACCCCTCCACCCGGCTGACTCCAAATTCCTCAGCCTGGTCGTCCTCCAGGTCAACTTCATTAAGCTGGCCGCCGCGGGGCTTAAGGTTTCTGAAAAATACATTGACCGGGGCCGCCAGCAGGTGCAGGTGCTTTGAATAGGGGAGGTAGGCCAAAAAGCCCAGCAGGAGGGTAACATGGGTCCACCACAATATTTCCTTCAGCAGGCTGACGGCAGGCGCGCCCATGCCGGACGCGGCTATCGCCCCGGCCACCAGGCTGTAGGCGGGGGCCGATTCCCTTCCGGAACCCGGATTTATGACCAGACCCATACCGCCGGCAGCCAGCTCGGTTAATATCAGCCCTGTTATCAATAATAATATTACCGCTGCATCCAGACTGGGCTCCAGCCTCTCAGGCCTCAGCACAAAGCGCCTGAAGGCGGCAACGGCCACTGCGGCAATGACCAGCATGCTGGCAATGTCCTTCACCACGTAAAAGTACGGACTGCTCCCCACCAGGGGAAGTAAAAAGCCCTCCCTCAGGCCTTCGCCGACAAACTGCAGCGTCCCCATGGAAATAATAATGAACCCCCAGAAGATAACAAAGTGAACAATGCCGAACCTTTCCTTGAATAATTTTTTTTGTCCCAGTACCAGCACCATGAACCCCCAGATCCTCTGCCAAGGGTGGTCGGTCCTTTTTTCAGGCTTGCCGGGCAAAATATTGCCAACCTTTTTTCGAACGGCGTATCCGAACACAGCAAGGGCTGCTGCCAGTTCTGCAAGAAAAATAGGCACTGTGTAATTCATTTAATACACTCCCCTTTTTATATTATAAACCCCGGAAAGCTCCATACATGCTTACCGGGGCTGTTTTTCGCGCCACGCATTCCTGACGTATGTATGCTTGCTATTTCAGGCCGTACTGGTTTTTGTATTTTTACAACAACCTTCTGCCATTTCAGCCAGAATCCTTAAGTTATCCACTATATCAATAATATGCAAAAGATTAACCTGATCAGTATATTTTTCAATAATACCGGTAATATTAGATATAGCCTTAAATGCCTGGCTATCAGCCTTTGTTTGAATATTAATATCACCAATCAATTATCACCACTCCTACTCATTCGCACTACCATAATAAACATCACGCCATGCCATTTACATTTAAATAAGGGTGTTTTTATTATGATTTTATTTTATCATCACAAATATAAAAAGTTAAATCTCCGTTCATTATCCTAAAAATAAGTCCAGCTTATAGTCAGCCCTATTCGGACATTATTTAACCCCCAGTGGGAATTAACTTTATTTAAACGGTTAAAATACTTTGGCAAAAAAAAACCACCCTGTGGGATTGCAGCGTCTTCACAGACAGCGGAAAATCAGGAGTGATAATTATGTGTTGACAATCCGGGCTTTTAAACCACAGAGTTAACAGAGAAACGGCTCCAGGGAATACCCGAACCCTTCTGACTTCTGGCTTCTGACTTCTGACAACAGATTCAGCCAGAATGAGCTTACGGCAGGTCAGGCCCCGGCCTTTTCAGGTAATAGCCCTGGCCGTATGTTATGCCGGTTTGCTTTACAATATCAAGGATGGCCTCGTTTTCCACAAATTCCGCCACGGTCTCCATCCCCAGGGACAGCGCCAACGAATGCATGGCCTGTACCAGGGCAATGCGGGTGGGATCGTTTTCCAGTGTCTTGATATAGTAGCCGTCTATCTTTATCTGGTCCACCGGAAGGTTATGCAGGTAGATAAACGAATTAAAGCCCGCCCCGAAGTCATCCAGTGCAAACCGGCACCCCAGCGCCTTCAGCCGGCGAACCCACCGTTCCGTGGCCGCCAGGTCCTGCACCACAGCAGTCTCGGTTATCTCGAAGCCAAGGCGGCTGGGATCCACCCCGCTCTCACGCAACTGCGTTTCTATGAATGACAGCAGCGCCTCATCGGCCAGGCTGCTGCCGGAGAGATTTACGAACAGCCGTATATTCCGCCTTTCCCTCAATAAGTCCATGACCCTGATGAAGACCCAGCGGTCCACCTGGGACATAAGCCCGTAGCGCTCGGCAACCGGTATAAATACCCCTGGGTAAACAAGGTTACCGCCCTCATCCAGCATCCGCACCAGCACCTCATAGTGTGCTATCTCCGAATCACTGAGCCTGTATAGGGGCTGATAGTGGAGCACGAAGCGGCCTTCGGCCAGGGCGTTCTTTATTTTGGTCATCCAGTGGCTGGTCTCTGTCAGCCTGGCCATTACATCATCCTCCGGATGATACACCACCACCCGGTTCCGGCCCTGTTCCTTGGCCAGGTACATGGCGGCGTCGGCCCGGGAAAGCAGAACGCCGGGATCCAACCCGCCGCCGATTACCACCAGCCCTATGCTGAGGGTGAGGTGAAAACTCTCATTATCCAGGAGAAAGCTGTATTCCTCCACCTCCCGCCGCATCCTTTCAGCGATCAATTGAGCCTCCTCCACACCGGTCCCCTCCAGCAGCACCGCAAACTCATCCCCGCCGAACCTGGTCAGGAGGTCTTCCGAGCGCAGCAAACCCTGGATCACCCTGGTAAAGGTGAAAAGAACCTGGTCACCGGCGCCGTGCCCCAGAGTATCGTTAACCAGTTTGAAATTGTCCAGGTCCATAAAGAGCAGTGTACTGGGGACCCCCCTTTCCGCCCTTGCCAGCGCCCTTACCAGGGACTCCTCCAGCACCCTGCGGTTGGGAAGACTGGTGAGGGGGTCGTGGGTAGCCATATAGCTGAGTTGCTGTTCCTGCTGCCTGCGGTCGGTGACATCCTGCTTTATGATCACAAAGTGGGTAATTTCCCCCCACTCATTCAGGACCGGGGTCACCGCCTCCTCTTCAATATAAAGCCGTCCGTCTTTATGGCGGTTTTGCACCTCTCCCTGCCATACCTGCCCGGAAACAATGGTTTTCCATATATTTTTATAATAGTTGCTGTCAATATTGCCTGACCTCAGCATGGCAATATTTTTTCCCAGAGCCTCCTCCTCCGTATAGCCCGTCAGGCTTGTAAAGGCCGGATTTATCCAGGTAATAACACCCTTCAGGTCAGTAATGGCGATGGCATTGGCGGCATGCTGGAGGGCCGCCGCATGCAGCCTCAGCTGTTCTTCCCGCTGCTTCCTTTCTGTTATGTCACGTAAAATCGCCTGGACGTAATACCTGTCTTTAAGCCTGACCCTGCTCAGGTTTATTTCAGTCTCAAAGACCGTCCCGTCCGGGCGCAGGCTTGTCCACTGAAATTTGCGGGACTCACCGTCCAGGACCGCCTTTATGTGTTCCATAGCCACCTTTTCGGAGGATTCCCCCTTGTACTGCAATTCCGGGGAAAAATCAACCAGCGACTTCCCTATTATCATTTCACGGCTGCACCCGAACATCTGCAGTGTCTTGGGGTTGCAGTCGGTAAAAACAAGCCCGTCCATAATAATAATAGCGTCATTGGCGGAATCGAAAAGATTCCTGAATTTTTCCTCGCTCTCCCGCAGTGCTTTTTCCGCCCTCCTGCGCCCGGTTATATTGGTGGAAACCCCCACTATATTCTGACAGTTTCCTTCATCGTCATAAATGGGGTAAAGGGCCACACTCCAGATTACCTGAACGCCATCCGGCCTGTAGCAGTGGCCCTCAAAGGAATAAAGCCCCCCTCCGGCAACCCGCGAAACAGCCTCTTCAACCTCCCGGGAAAGGTCCTCCGGCCATATTTCCGAGAATTTCCTTTTAATTATATCATCCCTTTTCCAGCCCATGGTTTCCAGTCCGGACCGGTTGATATCCATGAACCGCCCCTCCAGATCAAACAACATCACGCAGTTGGGCGATCCATTCACCAGGCCGTAATATCTCCGCTCCGAAATGGCAACCTGCGCCGCCGCAGCCATCAGCGTCTGAAGAGTCACGTAAAAGAACACTATCAGCACACACAGCGCCAGTGTGGTAAATATGCTGAAAAGGCGGTTTATCCAGATCTGGTTGGCCGGGTTCAGTACTACAACCCTCCAGCCGTCACTGAAAATCTCCTGCCGGCTGATCAAATAATGGCGGCCATGAAAAACAACGTTTGACTCGGACGGAATATCCGCCACCATGGTATAATCCGGATTGTCCCCGTCCACCCCGATAAGCGCCGGATACCGGAACCCATCTTCACTCAGCCGGAATTTTTTTTGAACCATGTCCGGGCTGCTGGACATTACAATGGTGTCCTCCGGATTAACCAGGAAACAGTACGCATAGCGCTCCAATTCAATCCCTATCTCCCCGGTGCCTTTCCTGGCCACGACCGCGCCGGCCACCCTGCCCTTTGAGTCTTTGACCGGGTAGGCGGCATAATAGCCATCATCGGAGGAACCGGCAACGCTTATTTCTAAATGCAGCCCCGGGTGTCCCCCCGCGGCCTCCCGGAAATACTGCCGGTCGCCCAGTTCTTTGCCCAAATAACTGTCCGGCGCGTTCCTGTCGGAAGACGCCACCACCCTTCCCCGGATATCCAGCAGGTAGCAGGCGGAAAGCCCCATTGACCTTGCATACCTGTCCAGAACCGAGTTGGCCCTTTCTATGTCAGGGGCTGCTCCGGAAACCAGGGCCTGGATTATCCAGGGGGACCGGGACATTGAATCCGCCGCCTCCCCGGCCATGGAAAGGCTCATCTTTATATTGGATACCAGTAAGCCTGTTTTGATGCTGTTATTTTCATTTAGTTCTCTGTAGGTGCGATCTCCCCAGTACTCTGTAGTAATCCAGCCCAGCAGCAATATAATGAAGATGGCCGACAAAAACAGGTTTTTCAACACCTTGTCGGACTTCATGTACCGGCTTATTTCCCTGCCCCGGTACGCCCGAAGGTATGACCATAATAAAATGGAAAATAGGAGAAGGGGCACACCCTGAAAAAATTCGCCCGGAAAACCCATTTGGGTGAAGAAGTTATCACTGTTAATTACAGAGGAAGGAAAAAAGGCCGCCCCGGGAACAATAACCACCATCCCCGCAGTATACAGCGCGAAGCATATACCGGCGGCCTTAAGGTAAAACAATGCTTTTTTCTTATTGGGATTGCCCTGTGGGGACAAAAATATGGCGGAGGCCCATATCCCCCCCGCCAGGGCAAGCACATAGCGTATGGAAACGCTGAGTCCTTCCACACCGTCAAGCCCGCCCAGTGCCGCCAGCCCGAGGAGGGGAATAAAAATCCACCTTCCCGGTCTTCCAGTCCTTATTTCCGCACTGGCACGCCCGAACTCAATCAGGAATAAAAAGGAGATTCCGTCAATTAACGTGCGGACACTGCTGAACAAAAAACCGTCGCCAAAGCTCCAGGTCAGAAGAAACGACCACTGGTAAAAGGTCTGGGCAGTTCCGAACAATATAAGCCAATTCCAGGGGAGCGGCAAAGCCCCCTGTTTTTTTAAAGCCAGCACTGCAGCAATTAAAAAAACAAACGACAGCCCATAAAGAAACAAAAAATAATCAATCTGCCCCCTGAAAAAAGCCTCCACACCCATCTCCCCCGGACCAATCATATATCAGAAAATGGCCTGTCTTTTTTCAGTCTTTATAATGCGCGCATAAATTCGATAATTTATTACTTAATTATACAATGTTCTCCGGTCATGTAAACAATTACTTGCAAATCCGGGTGAAAGTTCTGTTCCGGCCCCGGGGTCAAATCTTTCAGGGCCGCAACTTAACAACCATGTCCACTTCCACCGCCGCTCCCAGTGGCAGCTCAGCAACCCCCACCGCCGCCCGGGCATGTCTTCCGGCCTCACCGAAAATCTCCAGCAGCAAATCCGAGGCGCCGTTGACAACCCCTGGCTGGCCGACAAAACCGGCGGCGCTGTTGACATAGCCGGTCACCTTTAAGATCCTCTCCACCCTGTCCAAGGTGCCGGCCAGGTCCCTTATCACACTCAGACAATTGAGGGCGCAAAGCCGCGCCGCCTCCCGGCCCTGGTTTTCGGTCAGATCACCCCCAACCTTGCCCCTGAATCTCAGTTCACCGTCAGCCACCGGCAGCTGCCCCGAGGTATAGGCCACCCCGTCAGCCAGTACCGCCGGCACGTATGCCGCCAGGGGCCGTGGTGGCGTGGGAAGGGCGATTCCCAGTTCCTCCAGCCTTTTCTCAAACATATCAAACATCTCCCCTTGTTATTGGCAGTTTTTTGACCAACATAAACACAGTTTTCCCGGGTCCCTGCATTTTATCACAGCCACCCCTTTTTGTCAGCGGATTCTTGTCAAAAGTTCCGCACAGACTATTATTTAACGAAATTTTGGCCGCAAAGCCAATCTAATTACCCGATAAATCTATCCCTGAAGTTGGATAGATAATAATTTATTGATTTGTTTGAAAAATTCATTGGATAATTATATAATATAATATGCTATGCCAAAAAACCCCCGCTACATGGGGGCTATAGTTGGAGCGTGAACAGGATAATGGCAGGAAACAAAAAAAGCCTCAATGCCCTGATCATTATAGAGTTATTATTCCTCGCAGCAATAGCTGCCTCATTCCTCACCTTTTCATTTGACGGCGGACTGAATATTTTCACAAGAGATACTTTTTTAACAGCCACCACCCTGTCAGTGATTCTGCTTTTAAAACTGATCATTACAGTATTTCTGTCCGGAATATCAGCCGGCCACATGGAAAAAGACAGGCGGTTGATAGAAGAATTAAATAATGCCAGATCTGTCCTGGAAGCTGAAAGAGACGCCACTGCAAAAGAACTGAAGACCTTCAAGATAAATCACGAAAGGATTTCCAAGAATGTGGCCGAGCTGTTCACGCTCCAGGTGGTCAGCGACACCATCAACTCCACCCTGGAACTGGACAGGCTTCTCTATACCGTAAACGACATAATCATAGGGATAATGGGCGTCAACACCTGTACCATCTGTATATTTGATGAAAACAGCGACGGCATCAGGTATCTGGTATCCAATGAAAAAAGGGAAGACCTGCTGGAAAAGCTGAGGGAAAGAGCCATGGTTTACCTTCAGGACAAGGAAAACCATGGCGGGAAGATCTTCTCTGAAAAGGCTGAGGGATTTGACCCCGTTTCCAGGATAGCGTTTACACCGGTGGTTAAAAACAAGCACCTGCTGGGCGTAATTATCACCGGCCACTCCGAGGAAAACATGTTCGACGGAGAAGACACCCGCTTTATGGAAATAATCTGCAACCAGATCAGCATGGCCATAGAAAACGCAAAGCTCTATGAAAAGGTGAACATTATGGCCAATACAGACTTTTTAACAGGGCTGTACAACAGAACTTACTTCTATAACTGCTTCCAGAGCATAACTTCAAACCTGCCGGAAAACGTGACCCTGACGGTGGCAATGCTGGACATAGACAACTTTAAAAACATAAATGACAAATACGGCCACGACATAGGCGACCTTGTGCTGGTGGGCCTGGCCAAGGTAGTAAAAAACGTAATCCGGAAAGAAGACATCTTCGCCAGGTTCGGCGGTGAAGAATTCGTCCTGGTGATGCAAAACATCTCCAAGGAAAAAGGCAGCGAAAGGCTGGATCAGATCAGGAAAAAGGTTGAAGAAACCGTGATGTACGGACATGGCGACAAAAATGTCTCCATTACGGTCAGCATAGGCGTAGCCTATTTTCTGCCCAACCTCGATAATTTTGAGTCCATTATCAAAAAGGCTGACCTGGCCCTGTACAAAGCCAAGAAAAACGGCAAAAACCGCATCGAGGAATACAGCGGGGAACTGGAATCATAAAACCGGCCTCTGGCCGGTGCCGTCCTGGCAGACGGCAGGAACTCAGAACTCAGGACTCAGAACTCAGAATGTTCCGGGCATTCTTTGCAGTCATTCCTCTGTGATCTCTGTGTTCTTTGTGGTTTAAAAATAACCCCCATTTTCATCCCCGGTGGTACCGAATAATTTTCGGCATGAGTGTCTGAATTCTGGATTCCTGACAGCATAAGTATTTCAGTATAAGCATCTAATGATTGTTATAACAAGATCAAAAAAAGACAACCTTAAAAAGAATGTCTTTCGTTCCTTTTAAAATAACTTCCCTGTTTAAATCTCTTTCCTGTCGCTCTCCAGGGAAGGCAGTTTCAGCAAGGTTGAATGCCCCCTGCCCCTTCCCAGAATCTCCGGCTTATACCTCTCCCAAAAATGGTAGGCCCATGGCGTATTCACCTCAATTACCACAGGCAGGGCGGGGAATTTTTCCCGGATATGGTTCACCAGAACCTGGGCATAGCCCTTCCTGCGGTGTTTGTGCAGCGTCTCAAGGGTGACTATGCCTAAAATGCCCTTTTCCCGGCACCAGGGAGGGTCCAATTGCCATGCTCCCCTGGCCACCAGCTCACCATTCACCACAATGCCGGTGAAACTGCACCCGGTAAGGTCTGAAATCCAGGCATAACTCAGCATCTCGTCATCTTCAAAAACACGGCACAGAGGTGAACTGGGAGTCAGGCTGACAATCTCCACAACGCTCACCATCCATTATTATAAGCTGAAACGGATGTTCACTGTATCTTATTCCACTCTGAGCCAAAACACCGTTTTCGTCAAGGCCTGTATACACTCCACCACACCCCATCGGAGTAGTTGAACCTATTTTTTTAATAATTGCGGTATTTTGCTTCGGATTTCTTCTTTCTATTTCAAAATACGCCTATCCGACTAATAAACCGGTGCCCGTAAATATTCCGCCACCCGGGGGAGGGCGGCGGATTGGGGTAGCGGGGCGGCATGGAAACCGCCCCCTACATATCGGGGGAAAATTTTTCAATTTTTCTTGACAAAAAATTTGAATAATGGTAAAAATAAAGTATAAATTGTCACCTTATTCCGGAAATTTCAACCAATTGAAAACCTGATACAGTTTTAAAGCAATGATAAAGGCAAACTCTCCGAAAGGGGAGGACGCAAAGCCACGAGCCTAAAGCCCAATCGGGCCACGGCAGTCGGGTTGCCAAAGCTGGAAAGGTATTTTCCCGGAAAGTACCCTACGCCTGTTTTTGGTGAACCCACCAAGAACAGGCTTTTTCACTTTAACTTAAAACAGTGAGTGACTGATAAAGGCAAACTCTCCGAAAGGGGAGGACGCAAAGCCACGAGCCTAAAGCCCAATCGGGCCACGGCAGTCGGGTTGCCAAAGCACAGGTGAAGGGTTTTCACATCTTTTTCCTCCCGCCCTGGCTCACCGGCAACCATCTGCAGTGAGCCAGGGGAGTGAAACAGTGTGAAACGTTTTTTTGCAGTCACAATTTTAGTCCTCCTAATCTTCCTCCCGGCCGTTGCCGCCGCCTCGGCCGGGCAGGCCGGTTTTTCAGTATACTCCGCTGAGGACAGCGTGGGGAAAACCATTGTCAAGAACCAAAAAGGTCTGGCCCTGGTTCAGACCTGGTACGGACAAAACTTTTACCTGGACACCAGGTCATCCGGATACGGAAAGTTCAACCACAAGGTTTACCAGGAAGCACTGGAAGAGATCTCCTTCCCCCTGGAGGGGCTGGAGGATTACAAGGTATACACCCTGCCTTACCAGCTGGCCGACAACAAAAATGTCCTGGCTTACACCTTCCAGGACAACAGCACAGTGGTTTTTGCCGGGGACAGGAACTATACAGACAGGGAAATCCACTGGCTGGCGGCCCACGAAGCGGGCCACGCCGTGGACTTCAAATACATGGACAGCGAGAAATGGGAGGAATATAAGGTACTCAGGGGCATAACAGACAGCAAAAAATACAATAACAACGCCCCGCACAAGGACCAGCCCAGGGAAATCTTCGCCGAAGACTTCAGAATGCTCTTCGGCGGAGACCTGGCGGTCTCCATACCCCACGAAAATGACAGCCTTCCCTCCCCCTCGGCGGTTAAAGGGCTGAAAGAATTTTTCCTCTCCCTGGCATAGCCTCCGGGCGGCCGGCGGCGAAAGAAGTGAAAAAAGGAACTCCCACTTGTAGAAGTGGGAGGCTTGGAAATAAGATAAAGATTGTCAGAATGGGAAGCATAAAGCGCCCATTTTTTTTGCCGCTATAATCCGGAACGCACTCCCCGGGACCTTATACGCAGGGGGTGGTTTCCACGCCGCCCCGCAACCCCGGATGCGGGGTCCCCCTCAGGGAAAGTCCGGCTGGGCCATTCTCAAATTCATCAAGATGTTTCTTAAATAACCGGCCTGTGGCCGGTGCCACCTTACAGGTGGCGGAATTCAGACTCTCATGCCGAAAATTATTCGGCACCACTGGGGATGAAAATTGGCGTCATATCAGTATAAGCCCTTTTCAGGGTAGTTCTCCATGCCGCAAGCGGCACCATCAGAAAACGAAAATACAAGGAATGCCCGGACTATTCTGACTTCTGACCAAAATAACCATCAGGATTAGATTGATGCCATTTCCAGGCGGTTGAAATTATGGTCTCCAGGTCATAAAATCCGGGCTTCCAGCCCAGTTCCCGCCTGGCTTTTTCCGACGACGCCACCAGCACCGCCGGGTCGCCGGGCCGCCGTTCAGCCATCACGGTTTTTATTGCCCTCCCGGTCACCGACTCCGCCGCCCGGATCACCTCCAGCACGGAAAAGCCGCTCCCGTTGCCAAGGTTGTACACCGCCGGCCCGCCACCGTTCAACAGAGCCTGCAGCGCCAGAATATGGGCATCGGCCAGATCGTTGACATGGATGTAGTCCCGGACACAGGTGCCGTCCGGGGTGGAATAGTCATTGCCAAATACCCTGACCTCCGGCGCCAGGCCGGCTGCCGCTTTCAGCACCAGCGGGATCAGGTGCGTCTCCGGGCTGTGGTCCTCCCCTATGTCCCCCGCCGGGTCCGCCCCGGCTGCGTTGAAATAGCGCAGGGAAATGTATTTCAGCCCGAAGGCCCCTGCAAACCAGCGCAGCATCCCCTCCACCGCCAGCTTCGTGGCGCCGTACGGGTTGGTTGGATCTGTCGGGTGGTCCTCCCTGATCGGCGTTGCCACCGGCTCTCCGTATACCGCCGCCGTAGAGGAAAAGATTATTCGCCTCACACCGGCAGCCTCCATGGCCTCCAGCAGATTCAGCGTTCCTGCAACATTATTCCGGTAATATATGTCCGGCCTGGCCACAGACTCCCCCACCAGGCTGTGGGCCGCAAAGTGCATCACCGCATCCACACTGTTCCGGTTAAAAACCCCTTCCAGTGCCTGCCTGTCATTAATATCCGCCCGGATAAGGGGTACATCCCCTATTGACTCCCGGTGCCCCTTCACCAGGCTGTCCAGCACCAGCACCCCATAGCCGGCCCGCTTGAGCAGCCTCACCGCGTGGCTGCCTATATAACCGGCCCCGCCGCAAACGAGAACATTCATATGAACACCCCTCCATCCCGGAAATATCAAATTTTAACCCTGATAGGCAACATTCCGCTTCATCCTCTCCCGGTTGCGGGCGCCGTAGGCCTGGCCGATAAGTATCGAGCTGCCCGCCCCCATGCCGATGCTAAAGGACACCATCAGATAAATGTCATCTTTCCTCCGGCAGGCCGGGACCATTCATCCCATCCATCACCATTTTTTCTTTATATGTCATTCTTCAATGGTGCCGCATTTATACGGCATGAGAGTCTGGATTCTGGATTCCTGACAGTATTAGCATATCAGTACAAGTATACTGCTTCATGATATTTCCCCTGTAAGATTGTACCACAAAAATTCACCCGATTAATGGCAATTTATGCTGTTATCAGTCTTCACAGCAATAATCTCATTCTCCATAAAGGAATTCAGCCCTCCGGAGTGAAATAGTAAATTACCATATTTTCAAGATTGGGGGTGAAAAATTGAAAATACTGATTATTGGCAATAGCGCGGCAGGACTGTCTGCCGCCGGGGCCATAAGGAAAATAAGCCCGACAGCCGGGATTACCGTTATTTCCGACGAGCCGGGGGCCGCCTACTCACGCTGCCTTATCCCCGAAGTAATTTCCGGAAGCAGGGATGTGACGGCCATAGGCTGCGTTGCGCCACAGTTTTATAAAGAGCTCGGCATAAACCTCATCTCCGGTAAAAAAGCAATCTTCATAAAAACCGGGAGCAATGAGCTTTTTCTGGAGGACGGGCAATCAATAGGCTATGACCGGCTGCTTATCGCCGCCGGGTCGTCTCCGGCACTCCCCGGCTGGCCGGGATCGGACCTGCCGGGTGTATTTACCCTGCGCAAGGCCGTCCAGGCCGCGGCAATAGGCGAAATGGCCCGGCAGTGCTCATCCGCCGTTGTGGAAGGTGGCGGACTGGTCAGCCTCAAAGCGGCCTGCGCCCTTAAAAAGAGAGGTGTAAGAGATGTTACGGTGCTTGTTAAAAGCCCCCACCTGTTAATCAGGCAGCT
Organism: Bacillota bacterium; assembly: GCA_049325075.1. GTDB lineage: Bacteria > Bacillota > Desulfotomaculia > Desulfotomaculales > Desulfocucumaceae > BRHc4a. The sequence goes on from JBMOPF010000086.1 coordinate 17,992, forward strand.
GGACGGCGAAAGCGCCGGGCTGGTGGAAAAGAGCCTGGCCGGACTGGGAATAAAGTTTTATTTCGGCACCGGGATTGCGTCCGCGGAAAAAGGCCCCCGGGGAGCGGTACAATCGGTGGAACTGGAAGAAGGCGGCCGGATTCCGGCGGAGATTGTAGTTGTGGGCAAGGGTGTGCGTCCCAACCTGGAGCTGGTAAAAAGCGCCGGTGGGGCTACCGGGGCGGGCATTTCAGTGGATGAATACCTGCAAACTTCACTCCCGGGCATATATGCCGCCGGTGACTGCATTGAGGTAACTGATTTCATATCCGGCCGGAAAGCTGTTTCCGGGCTCTGGCCCCTGGCCGTGGAGCAGGGGCGCGCCGCCGGCTGCAACATGGCCGGCCGGCCAAGAAAGTACCCCCCGCCCATCACCAGAATGAATTCGGCCCAGTTCGGGCCCACACCCTTTATATCCGTGGGCGACATACAGGGGGGAGATGACCGGGCGGTTTACAGGGAACCGGGGGTCTACCGGAAATTTTGTTTTACCGGCGGCCGCCTGACAGGCTTTATCATGGTGGGCCGGGTGGACAGGGCCGGCCTGTATACCGCGCTTATCAAAAAGTCGGAAAGGATTGCCGGGTCGTTAAAAGACCGGCTGATTGACGGGAATTTAAGCGGAGCCGACATTATTCCCATTAAATAAACGAGGAGGGATAAGGTGAGAGAGGTTTTAATAACCGCCGAACGCTGCCTGGGCTGCCGTTCCTGTGAAATTGCCTGCGCAGTGGCCCATTCGGAAGGCAAAAACCTTTTCAAGGCTGTGGCGGAGGCTGACAGGCCTTTGAAAAGGATTTTTGTGCACCGCGCGGGCGGAAAAAATATCGCCCTCAACTGCCGCCACTGCGAGGAGGCCCCCTGCATAGACGCATGCATTGCCGGGGCCATGCACCGCACCGCCGACGGCACGGTGGACAACAGGGGCGGCGTTGGTGAGTGCACCGGCTGCTGGATGTGCGTCATGGTCTGCCCGTACGGTGTAATACGCAGTGAAGTTGACCGCCGCGTGGCGGTAAAATGCGACCGCCGGTGCCTGGATGAATCCGGGGAGCCGGCCTGTGTGAGGGCATGCCCCACAGGCGCCCTGAAGTACACAGAGGTGAAAGATTTCAGCCGGGACAGGAGACATCAGTTCTTGAACACCCTTTGCCCGGAATCAGTATAGAGGGAGGTTATATAACATATGTCCGACAGGAGCGTAGATCAGTCAACCCTGAAAATGATAAAAAAGGCCAAAAACGACGGCATAGAAACAGTATGGGACCGCCTGGCGGCCCAGGAGCCCCAGTGCGGTTTCGGCCAATTGGGTATATGCTGCCGCAACTGCAACATGGGGCCGTGCCGCATTGACCCCTTCGGGGACGGCGCCTCCCGGGGAGTCTGCGGGGCGGACGCCGACACCATAGTGGCCCGCAACCTGGTCCGGGCAATAGCGGCCGGGGCGGCGGCCCACTCGGACCACGGCAGGGGAATCGCCTCCACCCTTCTGGCCTCGGCCCGGGGCAGCGCCCGGGACTATCCGGTAAAGGACGAGGCAAAGCTGAAGGCCGTGGCACTGGAGTACGGCATCGAGGTCGAGGGGAGGCCGGTGAAGGATATCGCCCTGGACCTGGCCGAACAGGTGCTGGACGAATTCGGAACCCGGAAGGGCTCCCTACAGTTCGTCAACCGCGTGCCTGAAAAGAGAAGAGCCTTGTGGGACAGCCTGGGCATCACCCCCCGGGGCATAGACCGCGAGGTGGTGGAAAGCATGCACCGCACCCACATAGGGGTGGATAACGATTATGTCAGCCTCATACTGCAGGGAATACGCACCGCCCTCAGCGACGGCTGGGGGGGTTCAGCCGTTGCCACCGAGCTGGCGGATATACTTTTTGGGACACCCAGGCCGGTGAAAGGTTCCTGCAGCCTGGGAGTATTAAAGGAAGACCAGGTCAACATAATACTCCACGGGCACGAGCCCACCCTGTCCGATATCATAGTGCACGCCGCCAGGGACCCGGAGCTGTTAAAAGAAGCCTCGCAAAAGGGCGCTGCAGGAATCAACGTTTGCGGCATGTGCTGCACCGGCAACGAGATACTCATGCGCCACGGCGTCCCCGCCGCCGGCAATTTCCTGCAGCAGGAACTGGCCATCGTCACCGGCGCCGTGGACGCCATGATAGTGGATATACAGTGCATTATGCCCTCCCTGCCCCAGGTGGCCGGCTGCTACCACACCAAAATAATATCCACCTCGCCAAAGGCCAAATTTCCGGGCGCCGTTCACATCCCCTTCGATGAGCACAACGCCATGGAGGTGGCCAGAAAAATTGTGGGCCTGGCCGTGGAGAACTACTCCAACCGCCGGCCGGAAAAAGTCAGCATTCCCTCCGACCAGATGGAGTATATGGCGGGGTTCAGTGTTGAGGCCATACTGGAGGCCCTGGGCGGCTCCCTCAACCCCCTGATCGACGCCATAAAATCAGGGGCCGTAAAGGGAATAGTGGCCGTGGTGGGCTGCAACAACCCCAAGTACAAGCAGGACTACAGCCACCTGACCTTTGTCCGCGAGCTGATCAAAAACGACATTCTGGTGGTGGGCACCGGTTGCGCGGCCCTGGCCTGCGCCAAGAGCGGGCTGCTGCTTCCCTCTGCGGCGGAGGAGGCCGGAGAGGGCCTGCGCGGAGTATGCAAAAGCCTTGGTATACCCCCGGTACTGCATATGGGGTCCTGTGTTGATATAAGCAGGATAATGCTGGTGGCCGCCTCGGTGGCAAACGCCCTGGGAGTGGATATTTCCGACCTTCCCCTGGCCGGCGCCGCCCCCGAGTGGATGTCGGAAAAGGCCGTTTCCATCGGCGCCTACGTGGTGGGCTCGGGAATACTGACCATACTGGGCACCGTGCCGCCCGTGCTGGGCAGTAAAAATGTGGCCGGCCTCCTGACGGAAGGGGCGGAAAAGGTAGTGGGAGCGGTATTTGCAGTGGAAGAAGACCCTGCCGCCGCCGCCAGGCTGGCAGCGGACCACATAGCGGCCAAGAGAAAGGCTCTGGGGCTGGAATAGCAGGATGAATGCTTATACTGAGTGAATTTCGGTTCAGGACTCAGAACTCAGAACTCAGAACTCAGAATAATCCGGGCATTCCTTGTATTTCCTTTAGCTGAGTGAATTTAGGGGTCGGGAAGCCAAAATCCAGACTCTCATGCCACATAAATGTGGCACTATTAAAGGATGAAAAAGAATAACCTCATTACAAGTTATTTTTAAAACTACAGAGGGCATAGAGTTGAAAGCGATTAACACGGTGTAAGGATGCCCAAACTATTCTGAGTTCTGAGTTCTGAGTCCTGACAGAATAAGCATATCAGTATAAGTATAATAATGGCAAAGCGAGTGATGACATACTGGACGGACATACTTCAGCCAGGCTCATGAAAAACCCCTTCTCCGCCCTAAGCCATGCCAATTTCAGATATTTCTGGTTTGGGCAGTGCATATCCCTTCTGGGAACCTGGATGCAGACAACAGCGCAGCAGTGGCTGGTTTATTCCATCACCCAGTCGCCCTTCCTGCTGGGGCTTTCTCCTGTCCGCCATGGGAATGGGGTCCCTTACCGGCGCGCTGTTGATGGCAGGCAGGTCCAGGGAAGACCCCGGGCGCAGGGTATTGTTCGCCAGCGCCTTTGTGGTTTCAATAATACTGGCCGCCGTGGGGCTGCTGCACAACCTTATACCGTCCATAGCGGCGGTGGCGGCGTTGGGTTTTTTCAACATAATATTTATGAACACCGCCAATTCCACAATACAGCTCCACTCCGACGACCAACACCGGGGCAGGGCAATGAGCGTCTACACCCTGGCCTTTGCCGGCACCACCCCCCTGGGCAACTTTTTGACAGGCGCCTTCACGGAAAAATTCGGCCCCGGGGCCGGCTTTATAATGTGCGGGGCGGCCACCGGGGCTCTGATGGCGGCAATAGCGCTGGGGTATGTGAAAAAACTGCATGGCGGCCGGTGGACTCTTCACCTGCGCGGGAATAAATAACCTGTTTTGAAAGATATTAAATACAGTTATTCTTTACTCCCGGGCACAGGTGGAATTTAAAAAATGGGCACCTTTGAATTTGCTACGCTGCTGGGCGTATTTCTAAACGGCACCACCACCATACTGTTCCCCATCAAGGGGGACATCGGACAGGATATGTGGATAGCGGCGGCTCTGGCATGGATTGTCGGGACCGCCTATATTTTGATGCTGTCCCGCTGCCCGGACCTTCCGGGCCGCCACCCGGCGGCAAGGGTTGTTTTAAGCCTCTATTCCCTGTTTGTTGCCATTCTGGTGGCCCGCAACATGGAGGAATTATTGTCGCTGACCATACTGCCGTCCACACCCCGGGTGGCGCCTGCAATCATAATCACTCTGATGTCCGCCTACGCTGTTTACCAAAAGACGGAGGCGCTCTCCCGCCTGCCTGTTTTCATAGCCGTCGGCGGCACCATAATTCAATTTTTAATTATGGGCGCATCCCTCCCGTCCATGAATCCAAATCATTTACTGCCTGTTTTTGAACACAGCCCCGCCCTCATAGCAAAGGACGCAATCTCCCTTATCTCCTTCCCCTTCCTGGAAACAGTGGTTTTCCTGCCGCTGTTCAAACTGACCGAAAAGCCTTTCAAGGCCGCACTGATCGGGGTTGTCTGGGCCGGGTCCCTCCTTTTTCTGGCCGTACTGGCGGTTATAATGATACTGCCGCCGGAACGGATACAGTGCTTTACCTCCCCCACCTATGCGGCGATCAATTCCGCCCCGGGGTCCACCATCATGAAGGTCCTGGTCACCCTGCTCTGGATGAACACCAGCTTTATAAAATTAGCCGTGCTGCACTACATTGCAGTAACCCAGATGGGACAGGCGCTTGGCCTGTCCCACCACAAACTTGTACTACCGGCGTCGGTACTGATTGCCGTCCTCTCGCTCCTCATATTCCGGAACACCTTGCAAATGCTCAACTTTTCACTCAGAATCTACCCCCTTGCCGCCATACCCGTACAACTCGGAATACCGCTCTACTTTGTGGCGGCAAGGTTTCTTTCACGCAGAAAAACGGGGGACCGTAAAACCCCATGATTATTCCCGGCCGGTATATTATTTTGTTACAGTATGCATCATGACTTTTATTCTCCTGATCAAAACAGCGGCGGCGGCGAAAAGGGCGAATCCCCCCAGGTCAATCAACACATCCCCGGGGCGTCCGGTGCGCCCCGACACCGACACCTGGTGCCACTCGTCCAGCGCCCCGGCCAGCGCCACCAGGCCCCCGGCGGCAAGCCACCTCAGAGAACCCCTCAGCCCCGCGCCCCTCAGCGCCCCGGCCAGAAAAAGGCCCAGTACGCCGTATAGAAGCACATGCGCCCCCTTGCGGATAAAAACCTGTATAAAATCCACCGGCGACCGGCGGCTGTCAACCTTTATATTGTAGTAACTGAACTGGATGGGCGGCAATTCCCGCACCCTTTCCACCAGCCATCCCCGCCCAGCTATCTCGCCGCTCATGTCCTGGTCGGCAAAGGGCTGGCCGGAAAAAAAGGCGATTACCGCCAGACAGGCCAGCGCCGCCAACAGATATTTGTGTTTATTCATCCATAAACCCCCGTCAGCCTGATACTTCCCTTATTAATTTCTTGACACTGGTTATTATTTCCTGCAGAATACCGGGGGGTGAATAGTGCTTTCCCCCCGGCAGCCGCGCTGCTTGCACCCGCCGGCCCACCAATCAGACTGTAATCAAGCAGGTTTTTATCCACCTCCAAACTCAGGGGCGGGCCGTAAGCCATGCGATACAGGTCCGCCAGCTCGGCAATCAGGGGAAATCTCGGGTTTGTGCCGGTAACCTGGTCGTCAAAGGCCTGTTCCGCCATCTCGGATATCCTGGCGGCAAATTTACCGCTGTCCACACCCAGTCCGGCAATAGTATCCGGCATTTCAAGATCCCGTAACAAACCCTTCACCACCCCGATCAGCGACCGTACCCCCTCTTCCGGCGTCCCGGCCGGAAAGCCCAGATAAGCGGCAATTTGACGATATTTCTCCGGGGCGTGGAAATATTCATACTGGGGAAAGGAAGTAAATTTCGAGGGGCGGCTGGCGTTAAAGGCAATAACATAGGGCAGCAGCACCGCGTTGGCCCGGCCGTGGGAAATACCGAACTCCCCTCCCAGTTTGTGGGCCAGGCTGTGGTTAATCCCCAGAAAGGCGTTGGTAAAGGCCATTCCCGCAATGCAGGAGGCATTGTGCATCCTTTCCCTGGCTTCCCGGTCATCCGGATTTGTGTATGACCGCAGCAGAAATTTAAATACCAGATCCACCGCTTTTAGCGCCAGAGCATCGGTATAATCCGACGCCATCACCGAAACGTATGCCTCCAGGGCGTGGGTTAAAACGTCCATTCCGGTGTCCGCCGTCACTTTGGCCGGCATGGTATAGGCAAAGGCGGGGTCAATGATGGCCACGTCCGGGGTCAGCTCATAATCGGCCAGGGGATACTTGACATGCTTTCCCTTATCGCTGATCACCGCAAAAGCGGTCACCTCGGATCCGGTGCCGCTGGTGGTGGGTATGGCCACCAGCCGTGACTTGCGCCCCAGCTTGGGATACTTGTATGTACGCTTGCGTATGTCCATGAATTTTAATTTGAGAAAATCAAACTCCACTTCCGGGTGCTCGTAGAAAAGCCACATGGCCTTGGCGGCGTCAATGGGCGATCCTCCCCCCAGAGCGATGATGGTGTCCGGTTTAAAGTTCTGTATCGCCGCGCAGCCTTTCCGCACGGTCTCCACCGACGGGTCCGGCTCCACCCGGCTGAATATCTCAACATCCACATGGTTGTTTCTTCTGTTCAGGTGGTGGAGTACTTTATCCACCATGCCCAGTTCCAGCACCACCGGATCAGTAACTATAAATGCGCGGTTAATCCCGGGAAACTTGCTTAAATACTGCACAGACCCGCTTTCAAAATATATTCTCTCCGGCACCCTGAACCACTGTATCTTGTTGCGCCTTTTGGCCACCCTTTTAATATTGATCAGGTTGTCCACGCTTACGTTGGAGGTTGTGCTGTTGCTGCCCATGGAACCGCAGCCCAGAGTGAAGGAGGGCACGTTTACATTGTAAATGTCTCCGATAGCCCCGTGGGAGGCCGGCGCGTTTACAATTATCCGCCCCACCCTGACGCCGTTGGAAAAATCTTTGATAATCCGATCCTCCTCCGCATGAATTACGGCCGAGTGCCCCAGGCCCCCGAATTCCACCACCTGCTCGCACAGCCTGATGCCCTTTATGTAATCTTCAACAACATAGCAGGCCAGTATGGGGCTGAGCTTTTCCATGGAAATGGGATATTCCGGACCAACTCCGGCCAGCTCGGCCACCAGCACCCGTGTATCCTCCGGCGCCTTGATGCCGGCCATGTCCGCTATTTTTCGGGCGGACTGCCCCACAATCTCCGCGTTCAACGCACAACTACCACCCCCTCCGCCGGGCGACACCAGGCTTTCCAGCTTGCGTATTTCTTCCGGATTAAGGAAGTAGCAGCCGTTTTTCCGCATCAAGTCCCTTACCCGGTCAGCCACCTCCCGGTGCAGAACCAGCGACTGCTCGGAGGCGCACACCATCCCGTTGTCAAAGGTTTTGCTCATAATCAGGTCGGTCACGGCCCGTTCAATTTTGGCACTGCGGTCAATGTAACAGGGAACATTGCCCGGCCCCACGCCCAGGGCGGGCTTTCCGGTGCTGTAGGCCGCCCTGACCAGCCCCGCCCCCCCGGTGGCTATAATGGTGGCCACGCCGGGATGCCTCATAAGGTAGCCGGCAGCCTCAATGGTCGGCTTTTCCACCCATGATATACAATTTTCCGGCGCCCCGGCCCGCACAGCCGCCTCCCGCATTACCCCGGCCGCGGCTGCGCTGCAGGCCCGGGCCCCCGGATGAAAACTGAAGATGACAGGGTTTCTTGTTTTCATGCAGATCAGCGACTTGAACAAGGTGGTGGAAGTGGGATTGGTCACCGGCACCACCGCCGCCACCACCCCCAGGGGCTCGGCAATTTCAAGGTAATCTTCCTCCTCGTCCTCCCGGATTACACCCACTGTCTTTTTGTATTTTATGCTGTGGTAAACCGCCTCGGTGGCAAAAATATTCTTGGTTATTTTGTCCTCGTACACTCCGCGTCCGGTCTCCTCCACGGCCATTTTAGCCAGTTCCATGTGTTTGTCCAGCCCGGCCAGGGCCATGGCCTGCACTATCCTGTCAACCTGTTCCTGGTTGATTTCCATAAATTCCCGCGCAGCCTGCAGCGCTTTTTCCACCAGCGCGTCTATTTCGGAATAATCCCTGCTTTCATCCCGTTGATTTGCCTTTTCACCGGTCAACCGTGACACCTCCGTCGCCTGTATTGATATTTCCATTATTCCCCCGGATTTGGTTAATATTATTTCCAAATAAAAAAGCCGCCCTCCGGGCGACGCCGCTGGGACAGCGGCGGGAATCCAGAATCCAGACCCACATGCCGCTAAAAAGCGGCACCATCAGAGGATGAAAAAGCAAGGAATGCCCGGACTTCTGGATTCTGAATTCTGGATTCTGGATTCCTGACCCCATATTCATTCAGTATAA
>JBMOPF010000087.1:0-26054 GCA_049325075.1 Bacillota bacterium
TTTGCCGCCCCCCGGTCAACTGGTACTTTCTGCTAACCGCTCGGCGCTTTCTTTTTTTCACCGCCGTTCCCGGCCGGCAAGAAGTTATTCTACCACTCCGCTAATCCAAGATCAACAGGTAGTTTATTCCACAGGGGCCGGTTTTATTCACGCTAAATAGCCCCCTAAATAAAAAACTGCTGCGTTAATACGCAGCAGGATAGGTATTTAAGCTTACCAGCCTATTCCGTATACAAATATATTTCTGAATACCGACAGTGCCTCGCACCTTTTTATAAAGTCATTGGGCCTTAAGGTGCCGTCGGGATAACCGCTCATGACACCATCAGCCAGAACCGCCCTGGCCCAGTCCGGAATTTCGTCCATGTCAATATACTTGGTTACGTCTTCTTTATTGAAGCCGGGATACCTCTTCAGGGCCTTGCTGGCCATAACAGCCGCCTCCGCCCGTGTTATGGGCATATCTCCCTCAAGTTTGCCGTCCCTTCCCTCCAGTATACCGGCCTGCACTGCGGCAGCAAGGAAGCCTGCAGCCCACCGGGGGATTTGTCCGGCATCTTCAAATTTGGAACTGAGTATTTTGTCTACTTCAAAGTCCAGGGCCGGTATCACCAACTGCCTGTCGGCATCAATATTCAGCAGGCGCACCAAAAACACCGCGAATTCAGTCCGGGTTACCGGCTTATCAAGCCTGGCCTCCCGTACCAATATCCCTTTTTCGGTGGGGTAGCCTTCAATTACTCCAAGGCCGTTCATCCTGTCTGTCAACTGCTCCGCCCAGTGGCCAGAGATATCGGAGAATAAGGGCTCAATGACGCCAAATACAGTAAACCATCCCTTATAGCCGTTGTCATTTATACCCTTTACCTTTCCCTCACCTGCGGAACAAGTTGCCAGGGCCACCCATTTTTTCGCCCTCTCATTCCAGTAAAAAACTCTAACATTATGAGAGTCCCCGCTGCCGAGCAGGGCCTTGTCATATTCCATTATCATCTCGTTCTGTACCTCGTCAATCTCCACCGGCTTTCCTATATTTATGAAGCCCGGCATCCGGTTCACCAGGGGTCCTTCAGGAGCCCGCGGAACATACCTTTCCACGGATTCTGACGGCGACGGACCGGGGCTTACAGGCGGTGGGGTGGCCTTTTGGCTTACATTAATATTTATGGTTGCCACATTTGACTCCATCATGGTCTGGCCTGAACTGGCCCTGCTAAGAGCGGCTTCCGCCGGTGAAGACTCATAGAAAGCCTTAAAGGTGATTATGTCAGGGCCGGCATATCCGGGATTTGGAGTATAGGTCACCGTGTTGCCGGATATTTCACTCAAAACCCCGTGTTCAGGGGCGCCCTCTATTTCATATATCAGGCTATTTCCGTTAATATCACGGGCTCTTAATGTAATTGTCCTGGGTGAGTCCTGATCTACAGTCACGGTGTCGTCATATGCCACCACAGACCTGACAAGATCCCATGTTACAACGACAAAGGGTCCCACTGCCCCGCGACCGTCCACGGGCTTCACCTGTACTCTCCACACATCACCAAGCTGTGTGTCGGAAGCAGGAACAGTGTTGCCTGTGTGGTCGTTTCTCCCGGCAAACTCGTCATCCACAAAAAAGCCGTTCCCCACGTTTACAAACCAGCGGTACTGATATGTTACAGTGTCGTTGTCAACATCCGCAGGATAAGGCCCGATTATACTAACCACCAGGTCCTCATCATCAGCAATGCCCGAGGGGAGGGGTGCCAGGTCCGGCCTGGAGGGAGGATTATTAACAACTCCATCCAGCCGGTAATTAACTACGAGCGTACTGGACTCCAGGGTGGTCAGCCATCCCTTTGTATACATGTCTATATCCAGCCAGATATTCATTTTGCCGTCATCCACAATGCTTTCCACAGGAACATCAAATACAGTTTCGCTCCATTGATCATCACCACCCTGTAGGTACCCGGGATTAAGCATAGTCCCGTCAACGCTGACCCCATCATACTCGCCATTCAGCCCGTGCCACACCTCTGAGTCCACATCCCAGGCCCTGATGGTCATTGTTGCAGACTGGATTGCCAGGCCGGGAGTATTCCAGTCCGGAAAATCATGCATCCAGCCGTAGTCTTGATTCCAGCCGCTGTATATTCCAAAGCCTCCCGAGGAAGTCCTTTCGTAGTAGGGAGGACCGCTGCTGGCATTCACCACCTGTGTGTAGGTGTAGCTGCCATCGGGGTTTTGAATTGATTGGGGCAGCGGTGGAACGGACATAGCCCTGCAAAACGGAGGACCTGCTGAGTTGAGGTCGTTTTCCGGCTTTACTAAAGACGGCAGTTCTTCTTCCGGCACACCCACACTGCCTGGTGCCCCTTCAGCTGTTTCTCCCTGGCTATCACCGGTGAGCTCCTCTTCTGTTGCAGCTTCCTGGGTGACTTCTTCCTGGGCGGCTTCTTCCTGGGCGGCTTCCTCCTGGGTAGCTTCCTCCTGGGTAGCTTCCTGTTCACCGCCGGAGGCATTCGGGTCTTCCGCCAGGGACTCATCTGGGCTTGCTGCCCCCTGTTCAGCCGAAGAGTCCTCACTGCCGGAGGAGGGTAGCTCTTCCCCGCTTTCAGTAGTGCTTTCAGTCAAAGGATGGGTTTCAATCTCTTCCTGTATGCCCCCGGGCACCCCTGCGTTTTCCGGAGCAGCTCCCACCTCTTCCGCCAGTGCCGCAGGCAAACTGCACAGCGATGCTCCCCCGGCGGACAGGGCAATGCTGAAAAGCATAAACACTGCTAATATTAATGCCCTATAAGATATTTTGTATTTTATTTTTCTCCCCCCTTATTTAGAAATATAGAAACGCCATTCTCACCCCCTATTTTGCTATTAATTTACTAAAAACAGTGCTACATTAACTTGTACATACAAACCCAGTCTATTACAATAACTGCTCATACCACTAAATATTCAATACTTTTTATGTTTTTTGACCTTGCTTTCTTTGCTGTATATATATTTTTGCGACAGCAAAGTATTCCCAATCCTTGATTCTTCATTGAAAAAACTTCATTGTTCGGCACTGTCACTGTTTCTCGGGGGCATTATCCAGGAAAAACTTTGCACTCTATGTTGTATTATGGTAGCAAAAAGAAACCAATAAAAAAATTAAACTCCGGTATGAAATATGCATTATATTTCCATAATGACAATGGTATTAATACCATATTTATACTCCTGAATAATTAATTATGATTTACCTCAATTTTCCACATAAAAACAAGGTCTTTGCTATTAACAAACAAAAATACTGCCTTTCGGCAGTAATCGTCACTATTTTTCCTATTTTTACATGCTTTTAAAGAATTACTTAGCACATTCTCTCAGTTACACACAAAGGGAAAACAGCAGTCCAAGTTAATTTGCACGGCTGAGGGCGGCTTCGTGGCAAGAAGGTTGGTAAAAAGAAAAAAGGCCTCTTCTGTTAAAGGCGGCCCTTGATTATAAAAGGCTTAAATAGAAAAAATTTTACTAGAAATTTTTTTGATGGCTTTATAGGCGGGACATACAGTCACATCAATAAAAGCTTTTTCCTGTATCCCGGCATCCCTGACAATATCATCATATGGAATCCACCCCAAAAGCGGTATTTTTTCCGGCAATAAGAGACTGGAGATCTCCCCTCCATCCCTCACCATATTTAGGGCAAGTCCAACACTCATACAGTTCATTGCCCTATCCGCCACCCCACTTATACTCTCGGCAACATACAGCCCCCTTTTGGACAGGTCAGACACCAGCAGCAAATTGGTTATACTGCTGAAAACCCGCCGGTTTATTTGCTCTATACCGGCTTCACCGTCTATTACAACATAATCAAAGCTATCGGCGAGGGCTCCTATTATTTCCTTAAGCATGCCGTTAACACGGCAGAAGCACCCCTCGCCCTCGGGCCGCCCTATTGCTAAAAGGGCCAGCCTGCCCCTTTCCTCCAGGGCGTCAGACACCTCGTAATCCAAATGGGCGGCAGCCTCCTCCCTGCTGCCCATCAATCCCCCGCCGGCCATTTCTATTAAATCATTCCTGATATCGTCAATAGTTTTTTTAACTCGTATACCCAGGGCCGATGACAGTCCCGAAGAGGGGTCGGCGTCAACTGCCAGTACCCTTAAGCCTTCCTCTTCAGCCAGGACCGTTGCTATTGCAGCGCTGATAAGGGTTTTTCCCACGCCACCCTTACCGCAGACCGCAACTGTCTTTGCTGTACCTTTAGCCCTTTTCAATTTTTAAAGGCCCCCCCATCCGGCTGCAAACGTCCTTATAATCGCAGTCCCCGCAGTTATAGTCAGCTTCTTCCTCCATTTTCCTGGCAGCCTCTACGACAAGGACTGCCTCAGCCATAATGTTCCTCAGCTCCTGCACATCAGTACCGCTTGAAGTTACAAATAAAACCTCCACCGGCCCTATATTCTTCAGTTTCCTGAATTCATCAATAAGCGCTCTCCCGACAATTTCCAGGGTCAGCCCTTTACCAAGGGCCTCCCGGCCAATGCGTAGCCACTCTCTTCTGCCCCTTGGCAGCCCCTTTGCCATGTACCCCTGAAGGCTTATGTTGTATTTAAGAAAATCCAATTTACGGTAAAAATCATAGCCCTTTTTTTTGAAAGAATCATTTACCGCAGCAATAACCACCTTTCCGAAAGGAAGACTTTTGCCCTCGCCTTCCCCCAGGTCGGGTCCAAGTATTAATACTTTCCCATCCCTTACCCCTTCAGGGTCCTCCACACAAAGTATGAAGGAAAAGGATTCCTCCCTGGGATTGCCTAGCTCAACACCGGTATCCTCCATCATTACTATATTTTTTACCCCACCTTCAGGCCAGTGCCTGCCGGCTGTCCTGGTATCGATCTCCCTGCAGTATTCTTTTTTCCCATATACATAACGTCGCAGGCCCGCCAGGGCCTCCGAAAAAACTTTCATGAATGCAGCCCCTCCCCGGTCAGCCAGACTGCAGAGTTTCCATTGCAAGTACAGCCGCACCCAGCGCCCCGTTAACCTGGGGATTATCCAGCTTTTTAACCGAATATCCCAGGGCACTTTCCATTGCTTTTAAAATTCCGGGATTTTGAGCAACACCCCCGGACATGGCCACTTTCCTCTCTACGCCAATACTCCCGGCCAGCCCCGCCACTCTCTTGGCAAGTGCTATATGCAGTCCCCCCACTATGTCGGGCATGTCAATACCTTCGTTAACAAGAGATATTATCTCTGTTTCGGCAAAGACCACACACTGGCTGGAAATGGCAACCGGAGAGGAAGACTGCAATGAGATAATTCCCATTTCTTCCAGCCTTACCCCAAGGGCATCAGCCATTATCTCAAGAAACCTGCCGGTTCCGGAAGCGCATTTGTCGTTATATACGTACCTTTCCACTGTCCCACTGCCATCAATCCTGATAACTTTGGAATCCTGGCCTCCAATGTCAATCACCGTTCTGACCAGGGGATCTCTCCAGATAGCCCCTTTGCCGTGGCAGGCTATTTCAGATTCAATAGCGTTGGCAAAGGGTATTCTTTTTCTTCCGTAGCCCGTTCCCACACAAAAATCTATATCATTTAAAGTTAACCCGGCAATGGAAAGCGCCCTCTCCATAACCTCATCTGCAGACCGCTCCGGAGGTGCGGCGGCCCTAATTACTTCTTCAGCTATTATCTTCCGGTCCGCCATTATTACGGCCTTTGCAGTAAGTGAGCCAATGTCGCAGCCGGCAACAATCATCCCCCAACACCCCTAATCTTTTCCCTGGCCGCAAGGGCGGCTCCCAGGGCCCCAACGATTTGGGGATCCACCTTGTTTATAATCCTGATTTTTACTCCCAGCAGTTTCTCAAGGGCTGAGACAACACCCCTGTTTTTAGCGACGCCCCCGGTCATACATACATCCCTTTCCAGGCCTATGTTGTTGACAAGCACCGCAACCCTGGCTGCCATGGCACTGTTTATTCCCGCTGCGATATCCTCCAGGGGAATACCGTCATTTATGTGCTGTATGACATCAGCCTGGGCCCACACCGTACAGGCCGATGCCATTAAAACCGGTGCTTTGGCCTTTAATGAAAGCACACCCAGGTCATCCAGGGCTATACCCAGCACCCTGGCCATAACCTCAAGAAACCTGCCTGTTCCCGAGGCACACTTGTCATTGGCGGTGAACTTAACCACCCGCCCCCCTGAGTCCACCTTTATCACCTTGCAGTCCTGGCCCCCAATGTCAACAATGGTCTTTACCGATGGCAGCAGCCATCTGGCTCCCCTGGCGTGACAGGCTATTTCCGAGGCCGTTTCATTTATGAATGTTATCCTGTTTCTTCCATAGCCGGTTCCCACACAGTAGTTAACCTCTCCCATGGAAAGGCCTGTGTTCGACAGTGCCATTTCCATAACCTCTAAAGCCGATTTTTCAGGCCGGGTTCCGGACATAACCACGTTAGAGGCCAGTATCTTGCTGTCTTTCATTATCACAGCCTTGGAGGTAAGCGACCCGACGTCGCAGCCGGCAACTATCATTTCAGAAGTCTCCTAACTTTAAAAAACTCCTCCAGGCGCGCGCAAGTGACCTCCCAAGACTCAATACGGCTGTCGAAGGCGTCCGAGTACATTAAGTGGGTTGGATAGCCGTATTTCTCGGTATCCCTGGCCAGCATTTTAACCATACCCCAGGTATTCCTGCATCCGGGAGTTCCGCTATAAATAATACAGTCGGCGCTATACAGTTTTGCGAGGCCCAGTGTGTCGTCCAGCCACATTCCGCGGCTGTCGTACGGTCCCCGGATGGACTTAACCATGGGCATGCGGGAGTTGAGGGCTGCAATTGAGTCAATCATAGTATCAATGTTATTGGTATCTATGCCATAGGCCTCATCCTCCCTGCCCCGGGCAATGGAGGCGCCGCTATGCCAGAATGTGCTGAGAATGGAAGCAGGGCTGGTCACACCCTGTCTGTCCAGCATTTGCCATAGCTGTATATCCGAGGCATAGTGGTCAATATAGCAGAATAATGCTCTCAGCCTTTCCCTGCCCGATTTAAGCCCTGATATTCCCTTTTCGGCGTTTTCCCTCACCTTTTCCAGCATTAGCTTAAGGAATTCGGTACACTCCTTTGTTCCGGCAAATAGGAACTTTGTAGTATAGAGAAAGAATCCGTATTCCACCGGTGCGGGATTTGGCACCAGCCTCTGCAGGTCTTCTATTTCACTTATAATCTCATCCTGGACTCCAATCTCCTGCAAAACATCCTTAAGCCTTTCAGCATCAAGTGTTTTGCCTGTCTGATTCTCCAGAAAAGAAATTAGCCCCTTAAAATCCTCCCTGTGATACCACTCTGCCCTGGAATCGGTAAGTGTCGGCGGGTAGCCCAGGCAGTACACCGGAATATCCAGGTATGACGCCGCAAAGGAAAAGGCATTGGCATTGGTGTCACATATTCCGGGGGTATCGCAGACAATAAAATCAAATTTTTCACCCAGCCCCGCCAGGTAAGCTCCCAGAGACCCCCGCTGGGAGGAGCAGGATGTTTCGGTAAAACCCACCTCACAGCAGTAGTCAAGATACTCCGATGTTCCCCTTTTCCAGACGAACAATCCCATTGCCGTCATAACCTCAAGGGTAACAGGAACAATATCCATTGAGTAAAAAATTGCCGGGGAAAAACAAAAGGTAGTGGCCGCCAGTTTTTTTCTCCTTTCGTGGGCGGTAATTACATTTCGCAGGTAAGAGGAGGCCATTTTAATAAATGCCACACTTACCTCCTCATGTATCATGAGGCTTTCCAGGATTCCGCGAAAATGGGGTATGTATGACAGAAGTCTCCTGTACTCCTTTTCCGTGCCGCCCTTAATCCTTGAGGCTGTTTCAAAGGCGCTCCACAACATCCAGTCGTAATTATACTCCCTGAATTCCTTTCTCATTAACCAATCATCTCCAAAAATGCGTTAAGCCTCATTCTTATCCTCCCTGTATCCGACAGGGGGCCATACTGCCTCTCTATTTTCAGGCAGGGTATTCCTAGAGCCTCCAGGTGCTTCTCCAGCATTCCATTTTCCGAGCCATGAAGGTCACAAAAGCGAATATTTTGAAGTATAACCCCTTGAACCCTGGCCTTTAAAGCATGCTCCTTTATTATTTCAAGCCTTTCCCGGTACTTGCCGAACATGCGGGGGCAGGACAGGTGGGTCAGGTACCTTTTCGCCAGGGCAGTAATGGGATCTTCTCCTTCGTCAACCAGGCCGGAATAAAACCTCGCCCCGAAGCATAGGGTGTCGGCCACCACCACCGCCCCTTCATCCTCAATAAGCTTAACCAGTCTAATATCATCAGCCGCGCTGCCGGCCAGCAAAATCCTCTTTCCCCCTGCCGCCGGCCTGATGCCGCCCCTTTCAAGCTCATCAATATATTCTTCAAGGAGGCCGTTGTATATGCTGCGTGGAATTGAATGGCCCGCCAGCACTGCCGCCATTGCGTCCGCCCCCGATACCGGGCTTCCTTCACTGCACCTTATTTCATCAAGCCTTTTTAAAAATGATCTTCCCCTGTTATATTCCTTAATGGCAGCCCTGAGGGAGCTCTCTGATATACTTAACCCAAAATGCTTCTCAATGCTACCGGCCATTTTTTTTATTTCCTCCTCAAACCACCGGAGGCTGTATTCCGACACCTTGTGAGGGATGCCCATGTAAAAGAAAAATGAAGGGAGGGTTCCCTCATATTCATTACCGGCCTTTCTCCAGCACTCGTCCAGCCGGCGCATGGAGTCGCACCCTGGTGCTATCACGGCGCCATCCAGGAACCGGTATGTCCCTTCTCCTGCAAGCTGAAGAATACACTTTGGAAAAGAGCATATAAAGGGTCCGAAATAAGTATCACTAATTTCTGATGAGGCCGCCCCCGTTCCCCTTAAGCGGCAGGGAAGCATTCCTGCGGCGTAAATAACCTCCTCAGGCGCGTAAGAGCAGGTGTATCCAAGTATTTTGCCGCCATCTTCCTTCCATTTTCGAGTATAGCTGTTATAAAGAGAGGATGCGGCTTCATGAAATTCCTGTTTCATTTTGAATACCCTCCGCTGACAGGAAAAAATATTTCCCTGAAAGTAGAAAGCGCGGCTTCCAGATCCTTATTATCCTCATCCGGATCAGGAGCAAGAAGAGTGGACAGCCCGTTGATGACCGAAGGCATAACCACCCTGGCCGCAGGCTTTATTGCCTCCACAATGTCTTCAGTTATACTTTCCGAGGCTTCTTTTAGCTCTTCAGTGTCAATGGCCTGTACAACCTGCGCCAGAAGTGACGGAATCATACCGGGGCTGTGCCTCTGTATCAGATTAATTAGCCTGAGTACAGAATTAACAGCCTCTCCTATCTCCTGGGTGTCCAGGTCGACAACACCCGACGACACAGCCTTCGCTACCAAATCCTCGGAAAAGCCCTCAAAAAGGCCTATTTTTTTCCTGGCGGCCCGAACTTTCGGGTTAACCCGTGACGAAAGCGATCCAACATCCCCGGCATACAATTTTTCATTATCTGACAGTGCCTCAACATATAGTCCTGAAATTGTTTCCCTGTCTTCAGCAAGTGCGACTCTGGCTTTATATAAAAGGTCAGGGTCAAGGGAGGAAAAGAAATCCTTAAAAAAAGGCCTCACCTGGGTGGAAAACAGGGGAGAGCCTGACTCCCCCAGCAAAGCGCTGCCGGTATGAAGCTTTCTAATCAGCTCCAATATTTCATTCACAAGCAGGCCTGCCTCTCTGCCCTTTACCTCCCTGAGCAGTGAAAAGGCGACATCGGCCAGGAGGTCCGGGGAAAGGTTGTTAAAGGGCCGGGTGCCTTCATAGGCCGCCCTGACTCCCATATTTATAAATGCAGGGATAATGGCAAGAAGGCATACCACCTTGGCAGGGTATTTCCACATAATATCCGCCATATCCCTGAATAAGATTGCTATCTGATCCTCCGATCTGTCAAAGGCCTCCTTTATCTCTCCAAAGTCAACTGACTCTATAAAATTACAGAAAAAGGGCTCTGCAAGCTCACTGAGACAACCGGGGCTTTCACCGGAAATATCGGCTATATTGCGGGCCTGCGCTGTAACCAGCCTTCCTATAAGGCCGGCGCCACGAGCCAATTGCTTTGCATCAGTCAGCCTGTTATCTGTCCCGGATTCAAAAAGGCTCCTGGAAAGTGATTTTCCAACCCGCCCGGCAACAGTTTTCCTCCAGGTGCTGTCACCTGACCACCTGTCCAGTAATTTTTGAAGAAAAATAGGACCTACCCGGTTAAATCCAGGCGAAGTTAATACATAATCAATCAAATAATCGACATAATCCAAGTCCTTATGTTGAGCCACCAAACATCAACTCGCTTAACTAATGTTTCTATAATTTACTTTTTAGTTTCCCCCTGAGTAAGGCGCTTTGCCAGCCGCTTGCCCAGCGCCAGCAGCGTAAAGGTTGGAGGAAGCCCCCAGGCCTCCGGAATAACAGAGCAGTCACACACATAAAGATTTTCATATTCAGTTTGCAGGTTGGAGTCCAGGAGGTGATTAACCTTAACTGTTCCTCCCGGATGAGCCGCCACATACCAGGATTTAAATATATGTCTTGCACCGGCATTTTTTAATATTTTTTTAGCCCTTTCATAACCATGCATAAGTTTCTTAATATCCGCTTCAGTAAGTTTTTTCCTGACCCCTCCCCTGTCGGTTATGGAACCTCCAAGAGAGTCCTTTTCCTTTACCATTATCTGGAGCGTACGGGAGTGGGAAAATAGCCTGTCATAACGCAGAACCTGCCCGGTAAAGGCCGTATAAAGAGCCCTTGGAACAGTCATGTCGGTCATGACGTAGCCGTCCTCTTCAAATCTCTGCCCGGCGGCCATGGGTATCTCGTGCCCGCCCTTAATATCCTTAACCGTGCCCATAACACATATAAGGGGGTCGAAAAAGTAGTCGTATCCGGCTCCTTTTATGCCACTGGCCCTTAGAATTACCGGAGAGCCCATTCCACCTGCGGCTATCACCGTTACCGGTGCGTATACCCTGTGCTCCCTGCCTCTGAATGTAAATACAACCCCGGCGGCCTTCCTGTTTTCGGTTAAAACCCTGCTGACCCTGGCTCCGTTGATAAGGACCGACCCTTTATCCACCGCCTCCTCGGCAAACATCCGTGCATTCCACTTGGCCCCGTAAGGGCACCCCAGGTTGCACCTGCCGCACCCGGCCCTGCACTTATCCTGGTATATAAACTTTGGAAGAGGGCTCCACTGGTAGCCCAGCGACCTTGCGCTTTCCATTATCCTTTTGGCCATGGGGCCCATAAGATGGCCGGACAGCGGGGCGGTAGGCAGTTCACTTCTTATTTCCTCAACCTCTTTTGATATATCTATTCCATACTGCCTAAACATTTCCAGCGGAGGATCAAAGGCAGTGGCATAATAAAAAATTGAACTGCCACCTGTTGTAATCCCCCTTACAATAGCAACCATCTTATTGGTAAGGAGAATCCCTTTACCAGGGATGCCCGCCATTCCTGCAGTTTGGAGTATGCTGCCCTTTATCTCAGGCTTTCCTCCCCACTCCAGAATAAGTACTTTTTTATTTTTAACCGCTAATTCCCTGGCAACGGTCGCCCCCCCCGGCCCGGTTCCCACAACAATGGCATCAAAGTTCTTATTAGAAAAGTCATTCATATATATAGCCCCCTGGAAAAGAGAATATAATCCCTATAAAAATGAACGCATGTTTAACCAATTACTACCATTGATTTCCATTCCAGTCAATATTTTTTTAATAATATAGCTAATCGCCGCTAACATTTTGTTATATAATATTAATTTCTGATCTTAATAATATTAAATGGTTTGCAAAGTACTGGTGAAAATAATGGGATATTCCAAGCCTGCCCTATAGTTGAGCTATAAAGTTATCCACATTCAAAAATTTTTTCCATGTATTAAAAAACCCGGAGCACAAAATGTCTCCGGGCCGGAATCAAAAATCAAATTATCTCCAGGTAACCACAGGCGTTTTACGGGTAGGTATGCGGTGATATTTAAACTTCGGGTAGCCCAGCATCATTGCACCATAAACCTGGTTGCCCTCG
Source organism: Bacillota bacterium (assembly GCA_049325075.1). Classification (GTDB taxonomy): domain Bacteria; phylum Bacillota; class Desulfotomaculia; order Desulfotomaculales; family Desulfocucumaceae; genus BRHc4a. Next base: position 12,122 of record JBMOPF010000087.1, read on the forward strand.
GGAAGTCCAAGGGCCTGGATCATCGGCGGGAAGACAGCGGCTGCTATGCCAAGGTATCCTGCCCAGCACCCGCCCAGGCCAAGGGAGTATGAGGCCAGCTCAAGGTATGTCAGGGCTATTGTACAGGCATCCCGGGAGGTGGGGTTTTTCTTGCTGCCATGGGCCAGAACCACGTGGGGAGCCCCGCGGGTAATAATGTCCATACCCATATCCCAGCCGGCCACCACCATGTCCATGTGCAGCGGCTTGGCCATCTCCGGCTTTTCTTTAATCATGTAGCGCATCCAGTCAACCACTATGCCGGAAAGTCGCTTTACCTCATCCCTGTTTTCCACCACCAGCCACTCCACAGGCTGCATATTGTGGCCCGAGGGAGCATAGTTGGCTATGCCTATCACTTTTTCAAGGGTCTCTCGGTCCACTGCCTTATCCTTATAGGTCCTGATGGATCTCCTGGAAGACAGGAAGTGGGCCACCTGTTCAGGTGATGGAAGAAGGCTGTCCTGAACCCCGGTTAAATCTTCCGGCTTCATTCCCTTAAGGGTAATTGCCCCCTGCGGGCAAACCGATACGCAGTGGCCGCACCTGATGCAAAAGGCCTCCGCCAGCATCATTGGGAATCCTTCTTCTCCCAGCCTCAGAATTTTGATGGGGCATTCCGAGGCGCAAATACCGTCCTTTTTGCACTTGCCCTGGTCAACAGTAAACAGGCTCATTGTTACAACACCTTTCAACATAGAATCTTACGCTTATAAATTTGGATAGAGGCGACCCATTTCCTCCCTGCCCTGAAAACTAATATGCAAAAAAATACAGGAGTACTACGCTCCTGTATAATATAAATTTTTCCGCCTGTCATGAACATCTCTATGCTGTTTTGAGTAGATTGAGGACCTGCTGGGGCTGCTGGTTGGCCTGAGCCAGCATGGCGCTGGCCGCCTGCAGGAGGATGTTGTTTTTTGTGTAATTCATCATATCTTTAGCCATATCAACGTCCCTAATCCTTGACTCACTGGAGGTGGTGTTTTCCGAATTAATTTCAGTTACCGCCATGGCGTGCTCCAGCCTGTTCTGGTAGGCTCCTATCCTTGAGCGTTCGCTTGATACAGCGCTGATTGCCGCATCAAACCAACTAATAGACGAATCTGCGTTATTAACCAGATCAACGTTAGACAGACCTATACTGGCACTATCTGCCTTTACCAATTCCAGATCAAGGCCCTGGCCAGAATTAGCCCCCAGTTGTATTTTCATTGGCTCAGAAGGAGAATCAGTGGCTGGCCACTCCTCAACAAAGCCTGTTAGAGGGTCATCAGTGTAATTAATCCCGTCTGGTATTACTCCTTCAGCATCACCCCCACCTATGGCCCCGGTGTCGGCGTCAGTCAGATTCAGAGTTCCCAGGAAAGCAACACCGTTGGCTGCATAGTCAGCCAGAAAGTCGGCTGTGCTGGCATACGGAGACACCGCCGCCAGGGCGTCGTCCAGAGTGTCTGCCTGATTTGTGCTCAGGTGATTCATTACAGCCTGTATCCCGCCGACTACCTGTTGGTGGAGATACTTAACGGCACCATAAGCGGTGGAGTAGTCTATGCTGGTACCTTCCCAGCTGCCGATTTCCGCCACCACCCCGGCAAAATTGGTGCCCCCGGCCGAATCCGCCCACAATCTCTCATCAGCGCCGTGGATAAATTCGGCGGTGCCCTCTTTAAACCAGTTTGGCAGGCTTGCAAAATTCATGGTCCGGCCCATTATAGCATGAACCATTTCATGGGCAATAATGCGGTCATCATATAAGGGGGCAGTGCCCCCATTTGGCAGAGTAGCCGGGGTAAAATCACTTACATCTATATGGAGCTCCTGGTTAACGGCTTTTCCAGAACCGTCAATCATATAGCTGACTGCAGCCAGGTAGGGCATAGGAGACTGGTCCAAAACAATTTTAAGTGAGGCCCCGTCACCCTGTATACCGTATTGGGCAAGTATTCTTGCTTCACTTTGCTGAAGCCACGCACTTTTGAGCCCGTTAACAATTTGGACCATATCAGAGCTCGAACCTTTTGTAACATTTAAAACCTTTATTGTGTTAAACTCCGTATTTTGTGCAATTCTATCAATTTCCCTTAAAATCTGTTCGGCCTCAATTTGAAGGCTCTGCCGGTCGGAAACAGTCTGAGTACCGTTAGCCGCCTGAACACATAATTCCCTGCCCCTTTGCAGAAGTGAATGAATCTCGTTTAAACCTCCATCAGCGACCTGTAAGAGAGATATTCCGTCCTGTATATTCCGGGATGCCTGGTTGAGCCCCCTTATCTGTCCTCTCATTTTTTCGGAAATGGCCAGCCCGGCGGCATCATCAGAAGCGCTGTTAATTCTCAGTCCGGACGATAGTTTCTGCAGGTCCTTTTGCACGGCACGATTGCCGGAACTGTACAGCCTGTGGGCATTCATTGCGCTGATGTTGGTGTTAATCCTTACTTTCATCACCCCCTCTCATTAAGAAAGTGCAACCAACGGTTAAAATCCCGGTAATATAATATCGGGTCATTCGACAGTATTCTTCATATATTAACAGGCCTTTATAGAATAAATTTTTTATAATATTTAAAAAAGTTCAGCAACAGCTGCAACATCTCATAAATAATAAAAACCCCGTAATGAGGTTGAAGCGAGTTCATTCCATTACGGGATTTAAATTGATTATATTATATATCCTCTGTTTTTATCTCTTTCGGCGAAGTCTGCGATACGCCCCCGGTTTGCGTTAACCTTTTAACCAGTTCCTCCATGTCAATCCCTGTTACAGTCTTTAACATCTCCGGGGCGGTGGCCATCAGGGATGTAACATAATTGCTCACACGGGCCGCTCCCTCTCCGCCACACGCGTCAACGACGGTAATCTTATCGACAGACTTGATTGGCTCGGCGATCCTGGCGGCCAGTTCCGGAAGCATCTTTACAATAATATCAAGCACCGCAGCCTCCCCGAACTTCTGGAAGGCCTCAGCCAGCTTTTCTTTGGCCTCTGCCTCGGCAAGGCCGCGAAGCCGAATAACTTCTGCCTCGGCTGTACCCCTGGCCCGCTCGGCATCGGCTATGGCAAGACCCTCAAGGCGCTTTTGCTCGGCAATGGCCCTGGCCTCAGCCTCAATTTTGTACTGAAGGGCATCAGCCTGACGCATAAGCCTTGCCTTATCGGCCTCGGCTGCCTGCTCCACCGCGTACCTGTCGGCATCGGCCTTCTTTTTAACCTCGGCGTCGTACTGCTTCTGGCGGCGTATGATTTCCTTTTCCTGTAGATCTATTTCCCTTTCCTTGCGGACAATCTCCACCTTCATCTGCTCCTCAACTACCCTCTGCTCGGATCGGGCCTGCTGTATATTATACGCCTGGTCTGCTTCTGCCTTTGCCGTATCCTGGTCCTTTTTAAAGGCAGCAACTTTTAACTCTTTTTCCTTCTCTGCCTCTGCTATATTTGTATCTCTTAAAAGTTCGGCCTTTTGCCCCTCTTCTTCTGCACGGGCCTTTTGAATGCGGGCGTCCCTGACAGCTTCGGCCTGGGCAATTTCAGCATCCCTTTTAACTGCTGCAATCCTTGGCTTACCCAGTGCCTCCAGGTAGCCCTGTTTATCTCGCACATCCTTTATTGTAAAGGATACAATCTGAAGTCCCATCTTCTTTAAATCCTTGGCCGCAACACCCTGAACCTCCTGGGCGAATTTATCCCTGTTTTTGTAAACCTCTTCCACGGTCATTGTGCCAAGAATGGCCCTCAGGTGTCCCTCCAGGACTTCCTGAGCCTCGGACTTCAATGCCTCCGTCGGCTTGCCCATAAACTGCTCGGCAGCGGTAGAAATGTCCTCGATGGTACCCCCAATTTTAATTATGGCCACCCCGTCAGCCAATACAGGAACACCCTGCTCGGTATACACCTCCGGAGTGGACACATCCAGTTTGTGTGACAAAAGCGAAAGAAACTCAGACTGCTGGAATATTGGCAGAATAAAAGCCCCGCCCCCCCGGACAATTTTAATCTTTCGCCCGGAATCATCGGTCAGGACATTTTTATTTCCCAGAAAAGAACCCGTTACAATCATGGCCTCATCCGGCCCCACGGTTTTGTATCTCACAGAAAAGGCTAAACCCAAGACAATAATGACTGCTATTACAATCACAGGGACAATAAAAGCCGCCGAGAAAATTTCATCGAACATATTTATCCTCCTTATTCACTTTCCTCAAAGGGAAAAACAGATAGCACCCCATCCCTGGCCTCAGCAACTACAACCCTTGTACCTGCAGGTATCTCTTCTCCGTCCATACTTATTGCAATCTGGTTGGTATTTCCAGCCCCAATCCTTATTATTACCTCTCCGAAGCCCCTGGAAGGAACCGGAACGGTTACTTCACCAAGCTTTCCCACCAGGTCCTGTACTGAAAATCCTGTGGAGTTTTCAGAGTCTTTTAACGGCCTGGCATAAAGAAAATATGCAGGAACTGAAAAAGAGACAGCCGCCAGAAGGGAAAACAGCACAACGGAGGTGGCTCCCAGGGAAGAGTACCGGTCAAGTAGTATTCCGGTCCCGCCAAAGACGGTTATGGCCCCGAAAATAACAACCGGCTGAAGAAATTCCGGATGGCCGGGAATAAGGGCCTCGGTCACACCTTCTAAAAAATCCCCCAGTATATCACCGAAAATAAAAGTTACTATTGTAAATAATACCCCGGCTATGAAGCATCCCCAATATATTTCAGACATTCAGCACCTCCCCCCGGAAAGGCCGCCCCTTTATATAATCACCCTCTTAATTCCCGGCATTATTTTCTTTTAGCTTAAGTTTCAGATCTTCCAGTTCCCTGTCTATATCACGGTCGCCCAGGGAGGCCAGCTCCTCATCCAGGCTTTTTCCCCCCCGGCAACTATCAGATGCCACCTGGGCCTCGGCCTCCATTTGCAGCACCTTCTCTTCCATCCTGTCAAAATCTAGCCGGGCACTGTCCCTGGAGAGACCACCCATGAGTCCGTAAATCTCTTTCTGAGCCTTTGCAGCCTGGGCCCTTGCTGCCAGATTGTCCCTTTTTGCCTTCAGCCTGTCATATTCATCCTTCATTTCCCTGAGCTGAGATTTCAGCCTGTTAGCAGTGGCATAGCTGTCCTCGTACAGGGCCTGGTAGTCTTTTGCCTTGGAGCTGTGCAGCTTTTTATCTTCCAAAGCCTTTCTGGCCAGGTCCTCCCGATCTTTTTTCAGAGCCTCCAGAGCCTGGCCCTCCCTCTTTGCAGACATTTCATGGGAATCCTCGTACTGGGCCTTGAATTTCCTGGCCACTGCAAGCTGCTTGGCAACAGCACCCTCGGCGTCGGCAATATCGTCTTCCATGTCCCGCAGGTACTGGTTAAGCATTTTAACCGGGTCTTCTGCCTTATCCAGAAGAGCATTAATATTTGCCCTTATGTTGTCGCCCACTCTTTTAAACAACCCCACCGTATATCTCTCCTTTATCAATTAATAAATCACTCAATAATTCTATGCTGCAGAGCATCAACCAAATACCTGTAACCATTGCCCGGTTTTAATTGCTCATGCATCGCAGGTCATAATTATCGGCAAAAAAGCAGATAGTAATCCGGGGTGATAAAAATTGGCTTCACCGGTATATGACGACATATTTAAAAAGATTGTCAAGGCGGCCTACCATGGCAACATGTCCGAAGAAATTGAAAGAATCCGCAAGGAGGGAGACGACCTCACAGATGATTACATTCTGTATGCTTCAGGGGGAGGAGACCCTGACAAGGTGGTTTTCAAGATCAGAGATTGCAAGGGAGCCTGTGGCAGCGGGGAAAGGGATAACTGCGAGGCTTCCTGCATGTTTAATGCCATTGTCAGGGATATGGAGGGAAATGTAGTCATAAAGCAGAGCAACTGCTTGGGATGCGGAAAGTGCGTGGAGGTATGCAGGGATTTTTCGCTGGTTGACAAAAAGGAATTCGTCCCGGTTATTGATCTCTTAAAAGACCGGAAAACTCCGGTTTTTGCTATAGTGGCCCCGGCCTTTATCGGGCAGTTCGGCCCCGGTGTAACACCCGGAAAAATGAGGGCTGCCTTTAAAAGGCTTGGCTTTTACGGCATGGTGGAAGTGGCCCTTTTCGCCGATATACTTACACTGAAAGAGGCCCTTGAATTTGACAGGCATGTTGTTAAAAACGAGGACTTTCTTCTCACCAGCTGCTGCTGTCCAATATGGGTTTCCTTTGTTAAACGGGTTTATAAAGATTTGGTTCCCCATATATCGCCCTCTGTGTCTCCCATGGTGGCCTGCGGCAGGGGAATAAAATACCTGCACCCCGGAGCAAAGGTTGTGTTTGTAGGCCCCTGCATTGCAAAAAAGGCCGAGGCCAAGGAGTCAGACGTCAGAGATGCCGTTGACGCAGTACTGACTTTCAGGGAAGTGGAGCAAATATTTGATGCAGTTGGCATTACACCTGCCGATCTTGAAGAGGACGAAAGCGAGCACTCATCCCGGGCAGGAAGAATATATGCCAGGACCGGCGGAGTTAGCCGGGCGGTATCTGACACCTTAAACAGGATCAGGCCTGACAGGAAGATAAAGATAAAGGCGCTGCAGGCAGACGGCGTGCAGGACTGCAGAAGGCTTTTAAAAGAAATAATGGAGGGGAAAATAGAGGCCAATTTCCTGGAGGGAATGGGCTGCAGCGGAGGATGCGTGGGAGGGCCAAAGGTAATAATAGACCCCGTAAAAGGAAGAGATCTTGTAGAAGGATACGGAAACGAAGCTCTTTCCAACACACCTGTTGATAACAGGTACGTCATGGAACTTTTAAAAAGCCTTGGCATTGAAGATATTCACGACTTTCTGGACAGTGAAAAGGCCGGGATGTTTATAAGGAGCTTTTAAATAAACACCCTGCGGGCGTTGCCGCTGTTCCGGCGGCGTTGTATTGAGCGTTATTCACAGGTCCGGAATTGGGGATTGGGGATTGGGGATTGGTAGCCGTTAACAGGTAACAGGTATGCTCCCTAATCCCTAACCCCTAATCCCTATGCCTTAACTGGCGGCAGAAATCTCTTTTTTCTCCGGGCTCCAAAGTGATTCGGTAGAATCACCGCTGAAGAAATTTTTCCCGTATACCAGTAGACACAATATAATCCCGGCGCCAAAGGCAAAGGCCGCCCCCTTGGCGATAAGCACCCCGCCAACGATGCCTGCGATACCCAAATCCTTAATATTGCCGGCCTGTTTAACTCCCACATAAACCGACACGAACCCCTGGATTAGCATGGTAAGAGACAGGGCCACCGGAAGTATTGGCCTCACCAGGCTCACTATCGGCAGCAGGAAGTAACCGGTCAATGTGCCAAACCGGAAGGCTCCCACACCGCCAAAGGAAGAGTCCATTGCTCCCCTCCCGTTCTTCCAGCGCTCGTAAGTTACAACCGTCATGGCCGCCCATATGGGGCCGCACATGGAAATGTCAGGGCCAAGTACACTCATCCCGGTATTCCTAAGCCCCACCACAAGGTGCGCCCTGTTGGGGTTGTAGTCAACAGGCTCGTCCGGCCGGTGTTTCTGCGCATCCTTTATTATGGCCTGACACTGCACAGCGTCCCCGAATATTACGATATACGCTGCCAGTACCAGTGGGATTGATTTAATATACATTTCCAGTGACGGCCAGCCCAGAGTTCCCCAGGGGACCCAGTCAGTCCAGAGAGCACCGAAAGCCGGCTTTGACAGCCCCCACTCTACCTGTGGCCACCCGGTCTCCTTAACCAGGGCTGCCACCAGAACCGCCAGCAAAATGGATGGAAGAATACCCAGATTACTAAATAATCCGGCAATTTTGTTCCTTTTTGCCAGATCCTTGAAGGACTGTGAATACATCATCCATATGGCAAGGCCTACAGCAATGGTTATGGTAATGGGGAATTTTTCAAACCGGCCGCCCTTCATAAATATCATGTTGATTGCCGCTATTCCGGCGCCCATTATTACACCCGACTTTATGGCGCGGGGTATGGATGTGATTACCTTGTTGGCCAGACCCGTAGCGCCCAGAAGAATACACCATAGCCCCAGAACCATTTCGAAGGCTATAAGAGCGTGCATACGTTCCGGCCCCGCCGGGTAAGCGGACACATACGCGATAAGCAGGGGAATGGCCGGGGTCACCCATCCGGGCACCACCGGGTCTCCCAGGAATGCATGAAGGCAATATAGTATTCCGTTTAAAACCACTATGGCCAGCGCCACCTCAAAGGGCATCCCCAAAGTATCCTGCAGTACAGGTATAATTGACAGACAGACCGCACACATGATCAGTCCCTGAATGTAATCAGCCCACTCCCACCGGTAGTGAACACCCGGTACCCTTACCTTAAACGGTCCAACCGGTATAAAGGGGGGCTCCGACCCGCTTTTTCTTCTGGCAGTCCAATCAGCCATTTTTTCACTCCTTTCCTAATTCATTAACAAATAAATAATAACTCCACTTCATTGTCAACAGTACTACAAAAGATGCCTTTTCCTGGCTGCATATTCCAGCTGGTCCCTGAAATCCGGATGAGCGATCTTAATCAGCTCCCTGGCCCTCTGTCTGATAGTTTTTCCGCGAAGGTTGGCTATACCATATTCAGTAACTATGTAATGAACATCAAAGCGGGAGGTTGTAACCGACGCCCCCTGGTCAAGAGTGTCCACTATACGGGAGAATTTACCCCCCCCGGCGGTTGATGGCATGGCTATTATAGCTTTACCCCCAGCGGACCGGGACGCTCCCCGGATAAAGTCCACCTGACCGCCAACGGCGCTGAATTGCTTTGTCCCGATGGTATCGGCGCATACCTGACCTACAAGGTCCACCTGAAGGGCGGAATTAATGCTTACCATCTTACTGTTACGGGAGATAACAAAAGGGTCATTGACATAGTCCACCGAATGCATTTCCACTGCCGGATTATCATTAACGAAGTCATACAGCCTGCGTGTCCCCATTAGGAAGGTAGCAATCATTTTATCTCTGTGCAGAGTCTTTTCCCGGCCTGTAATCACCCCCTCTTCATAGAGGTCAATAACGCCGTCCGAAAACATTTCAGAATGGATACCCAGGTCATGCTTGTTCTTGAGAAAGAGAAGCACTGCATCAGGCAGTGCCCCGATACCCAACTGAAGGGTGGAGCCGTCCTCCACCAACTCGGCAACGTTACCGCCTATTCTCTCTTCCACCTCGGTAATCCTGGGTCTGGGAAGCTCTATCAGCTCCTCGTCGCACTCGACAATATGTTGAAAACTGGATACATGCATAAAAGTATTCCCGTGAGTTCTGGGCATGTTCCTGTTCACCTGGGCGATAACCATACGGGCGCAGCGGGCGGCCGGCAGGGTATAATCAACAGATATTCCAAGGCTGCAAAAACCGTTATTGTCCGGTGGAGACACATGGGCCAGCAAAACGTCCACCGGAATGTATCCATCATTAAAAAGGCGGGGTATTTCCGAAAAGAAGACCGGCGTAAAGTCCGCCCTCCCCTCATTAACCGCAGACCGGCTGGCAGCTCCCACAAACAGTGAGTTATGGCGGAAATGTCCGGCCATTTCCGGCAGGCAGTATAGAGCCTTACCCATTGCCACCATATGTATTACTTCAACATTCTCCAGATCGGCAGCCCGGGCCGCCATTGCCGCAGAGAGTGCCTGGGCCTCGCCACAGGCGTGGGTCAACACCACCTTCTGGCCTGATTTTATAGACTGTACAGCCTCAGCGGCCGTAGTCAGCCTGCTCATGTAATAATCTTTCCAGTTGACCAATATCCTTCACCTTCTTCACCAGGTTGTCGACTAGTTCTTTACTCTTCTTCAATTCCGGCGATTACTCTGGCCAGTTTTCTTTTATGGTCCAGGTTGGCCTGGCGGGAAATCATTATTCTTTGGGCCTGTGGCGAACCGGCGCCGTGCATTGACTCGGTGCGATAGCCCACCGCGGCGCAGCCCAGGGTAATGTTCTCTATAAGGCGAAGCATCCTCATTCTGTGCTCTGTAGGCACACTGTCCACTCCCCTGAGATACTTTTCAATATACGGGCCTATTTTAGGGTGCCGAAAATCTTTTTCCGAGGGCATAGTAACAAACAGGCCTCCGGCAATATCTTCGGCCAGCCTTGCTATTTCGTATGGAAAGCGGGTTACGTTTTGCTTGCAGACATTGGCCAGGAGCATGTCTATAAGGTATGTGCCGGAAGCTGTGCAGTGACCCTGGCTTGAGCAGGCAATCCCGCATGAATAAAGAGTTTCATTTAAATGAACCATTTCAATCAGCTTATCCTTAACGTGGGATGCCCTGGCCGCCCCGTTATAGTCAGCTATCTGGGCGGCAGCGCCGATAAGCACATCTCCGACCCCTACCTTACAGCCGCCGTAGCTCTGACGGTGGTACCCGGCAAATCGCTCTACCAGTATCCCTGAGAATTGATACTCCCCGCACATGAAAATTCTTTCCCGGGGGACAAACACGTCTTCAAATATAACCAGTGCCTCCTGGCCTCCGTACCTGGCATTCCCCACATCCATAGAAGCCCCTTCCAGCTTCCTTGTGTCGCATGACTGTCTGCCGTAGATATAAAATATACCGTCCGAGTCGCTGGGTATCGCGAATGATACCGCATAATCACTATCGCCCTCGGTCATTGCCACAGTAGGCATAACCAGTATTTCGTGAGAGTTTAGCGCCCCGGTCTGGTGAGCTTTTGCGCCACGTACCACAATTCCTTCGGGCGATTCACTGATTATATGCAGGTAAAGATCCGGGTCCGACTGCTGACTTGGACGCAGGGACCTGTCACCCTTGGGGTCTGTCATTGCCCCATCCACTACCAGGTCGTTTTCCTGAACATACTTTAAGAAATTTCTGAAATTTCCATGATACTTTGTCCCCAGCTTGCCATCCATCTCGAAGGTTACACTGTCAATGGCATTTATGGCGTCCATCCCTACACAGCGCTGGAAACAGGTTGCTGTTTTTTGTCCAAGGAGGCGCAGCATTTGCACCTTGCTTACCAGGTCCCCGCTGCTCTGATGAAGGTGGGTGAACCGGTTTATTGTCTCACCTGTAAGGCTTGATTTTGTAGTCATTAACTCCAGGTATTTATCATCATGCGCCAGCTCATAGGTTTTGGCCACTGAATTGATTGATGGTCTTATTATTGGATTGTCCACAAAGTTTTCTACCTCTTCACCAAACATAAACACCTTTATGCTTAGCTTTCGCAGACTGTCAAGGTATTCCTCCGGTGTCTTGAGACCCATAATAATATCTCCCCCCTTAGCGTTAATGTTTTTACATTTTTACTGTGCAAAGTCCGTACCAGAAGAATATGTCTGTCGAAAAACAAGAGAAACAGCTAATTCTCCAGCTTTTTCTTTCGCAAAATAAAAAGTATTAAGATTTGTCTGTAATCTTAATACCCAAAGCGATTCAGCAGTGAATCACACATCTCCTTTTTTAGCTGCTATAATAATAATTAGCAGGGCTGATACAGCTCTGCATCACCAGATACTTTTCTGAATCGGTTATTTATCATCTTGCACTATGCCGTGCCTGGCAAACTTTCGCACCACTGAGGGCTGACTTATCCCCAGTGCCCGCGCCACAACCCGAGTGGATCCATGCCTGGCCCGGGCTTTAATCAAAACCTCCCTTTCCACTCTTTCCAATATCTCTCTGAGGGACTCCCCTGTATCAGTGTTAATAACCAAACCGATAGGAAGTCCGCCAGACAGCATGTTCGCCGGCAGATCCCCCGTGTGAATGGTATCCCCGGTGGTCACAACCATTAATCTTTCCACCACGTTTTCCAATTCCCTCACATTACCCGGCCACTCATACTGCATAAAAATATCCATGACCTCGGGAGCCAGCCTCTTTTTCATGCCGTATCTCTGGTTTTGCTCAGTAATGAAGTGAGCCGCCAGCGCTGCAATGTCTTCCCTTCTCTCCCTCAGTGGAGGTACGTTGATAGGAACCACATTCAAACGGTAAAAAAGGTCATTACGGAACTTCTTTTCTGCAATCATTTTTTCCAGGCTCCGGTTAGTTGCGGCTATTATGCGGACATCGATTGGCACTGCCTCAGTGCCTCCGACATGTATTATTTCCCGGCTCTGCAAAACCCGCAGAAGTTTAACCTGAAGGTTCAGAGGAAGTTCCCCAATCTCATCCAGGAATACCGTCCCGTTCCGGGCGGTCTCCAAAAGCCCTCTTTTGCCGCCCTTTTTGGCTCCGGTAAAGGCCCCCTGCTCATAGCCGAACAACTCGGATTCAAGCAGGTTTTCCGGTATCGCCCCGCAATTGACCTTTACAAAAGGGCCCTTCTTCCTCCTGCTGTGCCGGTGTATTATATCGGCCACAACCTCCTTGCCGACCCCCGACTCGCCCTGTATAAGCACAGTGGTGTCAACCTGCGACAGGCGGATTGTCAGCTCTATAAGTGCGCTCATTTTAGGAGACTTAAACACAATCCTGCGGTCTTCCCCGTACTGTATTTTAAATCTGTTGAGCTGGGTCTCATAGTGCTGTGATAAAAATTTGGCCTCCTCCAGGCTTTGCTTCAGCTGGTTAAGCTCAGTAATATCCCTGACATTGGTTACAACCCTGAAAATGCTACCCCCTTCGTCATATACCGGAGTACCGGTCACCAGTACAGTTTTCCCTGTTTTCTTTATTTCCTGTATGATGGTTACCGGCTCCTTTTTCTCCAGCACCAGCAGTGTCACAGACTGGTTAAAGTAGCCGTCTTTTACCAGCCGCCTCATATTTTTGCCTATAACTTCCACTGACTCTATTCCGGTAATCCTTTCGTAGGCCTTGTTTACCCTGAGAGTATTACCCATTCCATCGGTAACGTATATTCCGTCAAAAGAGTGCTCTATTATTGCTTTAAGCTCTTCGATGAGGTGCCTGGTGCTCTCCAGCTCCCTGGAAATCATCTCCAGCTCCGATATGTCCTGCAGTACCGCCACTGCCCCCACAATACCTTTTCCGGAGACTATGGGAGTACGGTTGGAGAGGAAACTCTTCCCTTCCACTCTGAACTTTTGGGCGTACTCTTTCCTTCCTGTACGAAGCACATCTATGAGCCTGCTGCTTGTAAATATTTCACCTATCCTTTTACCCCTGACCTCCGGCCAATTAATCCCCAGCAAGTCCTCTGCCGCCTTGTTTATTAAATCAACCCTTCCTTCTTTGTCAATGGCGATAAGAGCATTGTGAATAGCGTTTATAATTGCCTCCAGCTTTTCCGATTTTTTATGACTTTCGTAAAATTGTCTCTCCATAACCATTGGTTTGGTGATTAAGCCCACAACGCAATTATCTTCCAGGACCGGCCAGGGTCCCCTCCCTTCCAGTAATTTAACATCGGTATCCGGCGATACCGCAGAATAGGCTTTCTCTATAAACTCTTCCACGGGTGCTTCCATTCCTTCACCAGACAGCAACAGCCTGGTAAGTCCTTTTAACGATACAATTCCTAAAAAACTATTATCGCCTTCCACAAGTACTGCCGCTTCTTCTTCTTGCCGGGCCATTACCCTTAATACGTCTACAGCAGCAGTAGATCCTTTAAAAATCAGGGGCGGATATACCATTACATCTCTTGCTATAATAATTAACACCCCCTGGCTAAAAACTTTTTTAGAATAATTCGACAGCAATTGATCCTGTCCTGTTTTATATTCCTGCAAACATTATCCGAACCGCTTCCTGACAATAAAAAAACGGGCCTGCGGCCCGTGCCGCTTCACCAGCGGCATTGTTAAGCATTATTTATGGGTCCGGAATTGGGAATTGGGAATTAGGAATTGGTTTGGGCATTTTCCGGCCCTTTTTTCTTTTCTATAGTACGAAGCATTGCCTATTG
>JBMOPF010000088.1:0-24227 GCA_049325075.1 Bacillota bacterium
CGACATGCATCCGGGGGGAGTGTTCAACCCCGGGCGGAATTTATCGGAGGCTGCTACAGTCTCTTAACGACCGAGCCTAAGGACTGACAATTTGGCGGCTGGACGACGCCAAAAGCCTGAGAGGAGCAGGACGCGACTTTCGAAGGCGGTTGGCAGTCCTTTGGCGACCGAGTTTAGAGACTGTTGCAGCCGGAGATGATGCAGCCGGGGTTTAACACTCCCCCTGCCCGCAAGCGACCCCTTATGAGAACTCAGAACTCAGGACTCAGAACTCAGAATTCCGGGCATTCCTTTTTCATCCTTTATGGTGCCACTTTTAAAAGTGGCATGGGGGTCTGGATTCCCGACCCCACAGGATTTCAGTATAAGTATTTTCAGGGTAGTTCCCCATGCCGCCAGCGGCACCAGCAGAGGACGAAAAAGGACTGCCGGGAATTCTGAGTTCTGAGTTTTCATAAAAGGAATGCCCATAATTCTGGCTTCTGGATTCTGGATTCTGGCTTCCGACAGCATAAGCATCTCAGTATAAGCTATTTTCAGGGTAGTTCCCCATGCCGCAAGCGGCACCATCAGAGAACGAAAAAACAAGGAATGCCCAAACTATTCTGAATTCTGAGTCCTGAGTTCTGACAAAGAATTCACTCAGCATTAGCAAAACGGTGGTGTTAAAAATTATAAATTATCTGGTTCAATTTTTCAGACAACATAATCCAGGCGGCCTTGAGCTGAAGCTGGCCCTTTCCCTTCTGGCGGTGGCCGTCATTTTCATTGCCGTGAAGATACTTAACATGGCCCTGGGCAAAGTTATCACCGGCGGCGGCAGGACAGAAGACCCGGAGGAACAGCCGGACGTGAGCTTCATGCAATCACTGGCGGCCCTTGCCAGGACGCTGGTTTTTTACGGGGGAATATTCGCGGCCATAGTAACAGTGCTGGGAATTTTTCAAATCAACCTGATTACAGCGGAGGACGTTAAAAAAGCGGGCCTGTCCATTCTGAAGATCGCCGGCATTATCGTGGCTGCAAGGATAACGGCCAATTTCATCAGGGCGGTTATTGTCCACATGTTTTCCCGCAAGCTGATAAAGGACGGCATAGAAAACAGGCGCGCCAAGACAATGGAGTCCCTGCTGAAAAACATCACCACCTACCTGGTCTTTTTTGTGGCGGGCATAATGATACTCCAGGCGCTCAATATCGACACCGGGCCCATTCTGGCCAGCGCCGGAATACTGGGCCTGGCCGTCGGCTTCGGCGCCCAGAACCTGGTCAAGGATGTTATCAGCGGCTTTTTCATCATCTTCGAGGACCAGTTTTCAGTGGGAGATTATGTGGAAATCGGCGGCGTGACCGGCACGGTGGAAGAAATAGGGCTGAGGGCCTGTAAAATCCGCCAGTGGACAGGCCAGCTCCACATTATTCCCAACGGGGGAATAGCTCAAATAGCCAACTACAGCCGCGGCTACATGATGGCCGTGGTTACGGTGGGCATCGCCTACGAGGAGGATATCGACCGGACCATTGAGGTGCTGCGGCAGGAGTGCCTGGCTGCCAGGGCCGACCTGCCGTCCATTCTGGAAGACCCCGAGGTGCAGGGGGTGACTGCCCTGGGAGACTCCTCGGTAAGCATCCGCACCGTGGCCAGAACTGTTCCCGGAGAACAGTGGAACGTGGAAAGGGAACTGATGAAAAGGTTCAAAAAGGCCCTGCACCGGGCAAATATAGAAATTCCATACCCCCGGAGGGTGGTTACATACCGGGAGGAGTACGGGACCGGGGAAAGGGGAAATACTACATGTCCGGAGTAAAGGTCAGGGACGGCTGAGGCCGTCCTAAATATTTTACGGACCCTGTTGGTTATAATACTATAGGAAAATTCGGACCGGCGGGATAAAGCCGGCCACACTATTTGAAAGGAGGTGGCGTAATGAAAAAGAAACTGGCCCTTCTTCCAGCGGTTTTGGCGGTGCTGGTGCTGGGGATCTCCCAGGCGGTCTCAGCCGGCGTGCCGGGTGGATACCAGGGGGCTCAGGCCGGCGGGCCGCCGCATATCAGCGCGGATAAGTGGGAAAGCATGGCAACCTATCTTGACCTGACCGATGAACAGTCTCAAAAAATATTGGGCATACAACAGGAGCATTTCAACAACACCCGGGAACTCCGGAACCAACTGCAAAAGGCCATGTTCGACCTGAACCAGATGCGCTGGGAAAAGGCCCCCGACCAGAATAAGCTGAACGAGGCAATAAACAATGTTAACAGCCTGCGCGATCAGCTTTTCCAGCAAAAACAGAAAACAAGGGAGCAGATAAACTCAGTGCTCACCCAGGAACAGCTGGCCAAAATGGGTAAAAAGGGACCCGGCCCCATAAGCAGCGGACACAGGGGCGCCATGGGAAATACGCCGGCACCGCAGCAATAGAGGCCGGACATAAGGAAACAGGGAAAAGATTTTCTTTCCCCTGTTTCCCCTCCAACCTTCCACTTTCCACTTTCCACTTTCCACTTTCCACTTTCCACTTTCCAACTTTTCCAACTTTTCCAACCCTCCTGCCAAACCCGCAACCTCACACGCGCCGTACCGGCAAATACCTCCAGGCCGTTATACAAACTGCCAGCCAGGCACCGCCGGCGGCAAAGCCCCCCAGGACGTCACTGGGGAAATGAACGCCGACGTAAATACGGCTGACACCAATAAAAAAAGCAAGCAGCAATAGAAATGCAGCTATAACCCGGCGCACAAAGGCCGGGGATCTATAGGTCCACAGCAAATAGGCAAGGGCGCCGAAAAAAGCCATGCCTGTCATGGAATGGCCGCTGGGAAAGCTGTAGCCGGCCGCGTGCACCAGCTGTTCAACCTCCGGCCGGGGGCGGTGGAAGGCTACTTTTAAAAGTTCATTTATAATCATACTTCCGGAGGCGGCAGCTATTAACAGGATGGGTTCCCCGGGCGGGCGGCCGGATAAAAGCAGCGCGGCAGCGGCAGCTATGACCAAAACCGCTATAACACCGGGTGACCCCAGCATGGTAAGCGCCTTCATGACCAATACAACCCGGGGATCTGTAAATTGTCTTACAAAGCCGGTGACAGCCCCATCAAAAGCGTAAATTTCATGCGAAACAATATCTTCAGCCAGGACGCTGAAAAGTAGTGCCAGCAGGCCTGCCGGCACAAGACCCCGCCACGGACTGAACCCGGTCTCCATAATTCCCGTGCCGGCTGCCTTTCTCTCCTTTATATTTTGGATATATCTGCTCATAGCCTGTTTGACGCCTTTCGTTTTAGCGGTTGATATACTCCGGCTGATTCTGCCGGAAACAGGCCGCTCCCCTTAATCAGGGGCGCAGGCCTGTTTCCAAAAGAAACCCTCTAATTTTACGTTACGGCTGAATTACCTGCCCACTTTCGGCTGCACCATCAACCTGACCTGTCTCATTGTTATTATCGTTCTCTGTCTTATCACTGTCCTGCCCGTTATCATTTTCATTTTCGGTTTCCGATGCACTATTATCCTGACCATTCTTACTGTCTTTCTGATTTTCCAGGGTCAGCACACTACCATTCCCCGCATCAACCTTTACCTCAGAAACCCCGTTTGCTGTCTGCACCTTAACACTATATACCACATTTCCATTTTCATTGTCCAGGGACACATCAGCAACCTTGCCGGAAACAGCTTTCAACGCGCTGGCTTTGGCATCTTCCGCAGTTATTTTGGCCAGAGACTGAAGTGATTTGCTTTCAGCCGGTTCATTATCCTTCCCTTCCACATCCGCAGTATCTTTTTGATTGTCCACCTTTACCGAGCTGTTATAGGCCTGATTTTGTTCCTGCCGCTGGGCGGTGTCTGCCTGCACCACCGGGGAAGAACCCACCGGGGACGGACCCACTGCGGCGAATGCCTTATAAGCTCCAAGTCCGCTTACCACGCCAAACAGCAACAGACCGGCTGTGATATAAGTACTTATTTTTTTATTCACCATTTTTCCTCCTTAATAATAACATTTTTGCCGCACCGCTATTCATCAGACATTACATGTTCAGGACCTCCTTTCTCCATGGCTGGAATTATTCTTCCCATGTGAAAAAATATAACTGCCGGATTTTAGAATGGCATTAAAATAAGATTAGAAATATATAAGAAATAATTCTAATGTTGTTTTAAACTTTTCATTGTACAATAAAGCGGGGTGAGTTTAATATGGACGGTACCGCCAGGCCACGCATACTTGTGGTTGAAGACGAGACAAGCCTAGCCCGATTTTTACAGCTGGAGCTCAATCACGAGGGCTATCAGGCGGAAACAGCTCAAAATGGGTATGAGGCACTGGGCAGGTTGAGCGAGGGCAAATGGGACCTGGTGCTCCTGGACATTATGCTTCCGGGAATAGACGGCTTTGAGGTTTGCCGCAGAATCCGTAAGAATTCAGATGTCCCGATAATTATGCTTACAGCACGGGATGAAACACAGTCCAAAGTTAAAGGGCTGGACACAGGCGCTGATGATTATGTAACCAAACCCTTTGTAATAGAAGAGTTGCTGGCCAGAATAAGGGTTCGCCTGCGAAGCGCGCCCGCCGCAAAACAGGCGGGGGATAAACTGGTGGTGGGAAATCTGGTTATTTGCCGGGACACACACCAGGTAACCAGACAGGGTAAAGCAATTTCACTGACTAGAAGGGAATTCGACCTGCTGGCCTATCTGGCTGAAAACACCGGTATTGTACTGAACCGTGAAACACTCCTGACCCACGTCTGGGGTTACGACTATTATGGAAGTGACAATGTGGTAGATGTTTACATACGTTACCTGCGGGCCAAAATAGACGAGCCCTTTGACACACGGATCCTGCATACCGTACGCGGAGTAGGCTACACCCTACGGGAGGAAAACTGAGCATGCGGTCCATTACTTTAAGGCTTACACTGTGGTACAGCGCAATTTTAGTATTAATTCTGGCCATATGCAGCCTGGCGGCATTTTGGGAAATCCGGTACCTGCTTTATAAAGAGGCCGCCCAAAAGGTTGAAGATACAATTGCAACCTTTCAAAAGCTTACCGTGGATGAAAAACAGAATGAATATGGCAACCATATAGACCCGGGAGACCAGGATTTAATCGCTTCCGTAGATAACGGCGTACTGTTGATACAGATTACCACATTGAACGGGAATATACTGAGCAGTTCCAGGAACCTTGGAAGCAATGCGCTGGCGCCCCGCTATACCGGGCCGCCTGTAACAGCCGAATTCAAAGGGCAGAACATAATTCTGGCCGGCTCGAAACTGACGGACAATGCACTGATTCAGGTGGCATATCCCCTGGACAGGGAAAAATATTTTCTGAAACTGCTGACCGGCGTTTTGGGAATTTTGGCACTGGGCGGGCTTTTGCTGGCGGCGGCGGGAGGTTGGATAACAACCTGGAAGGCATTGAGGCCATTGCATAGCCTGACAAGGATGGCCAGGCAGATAAGTGTGTCCGATTTAAGCTTTCGTATAAACCTTCAGGGTCCCCGGGATGAAATATATATACTGGCGGAAACTTTTAACCAGATGCTGGACAGGCTGGAGAAGGGGTTTCAAAGCCAGCAGGAATTTGTGGCCGCAGCCTCCCATGACCTTCGAACACCGCTTACAATAATCAAGAGCTACACTGATTTATTAAAAAGGTGGGGCAAGGATGACCGGGCTGTTGTGGAAGAATCAGCCCAGGCAATGACAAAATCGGTGAAAACCATGGAAAGACTGATAAATGACATGCTTCTTCTAGCCCGCATGCAGGCAAGGCCGGACCTTGAAATGACGCCTCTGGCCCTGGACGAGCTGGCTGAAGAGACAGTGAAAGAGGCCCGGGCAATGACCGATGAGATAAATATAAAACTGGATACCGCAGACAATGTGGTGGTGGCCGCTGACAAATATCACCTGCGCCGGGCACTTTGGGCGCTTTTGGATAATGCCGTAAAATACAACCGCCCGGGAGGAGAAATTGAAGTAAGTATTACCGTGAATGCGGGTGAGGCCAGCCTCTCCGTCACCGATACCGGTGTGGGCATAGAACCCAAAGATTTGACCAGAATATTCGACCGTTTTTACAGGGTCGACCAGGCAAGAACACCGGGAAAGGGTTTTGGCCTGGGCCTGTCCCTGGCCAGGGAAATAGTGGAGGCCCACAGGGGAAGAATTACCGTAAACAGTCAGCCGGGCTCGGGA
The DNA here is from genome assembly GCA_049325075.1 of Bacillota bacterium. Classification (GTDB taxonomy): domain Bacteria; phylum Bacillota; class Desulfotomaculia; order Desulfotomaculales; family Desulfocucumaceae; genus BRHc4a. Next base: position 6,218 of record JBMOPF010000088.1, read on the forward strand.
AGCCGTTTTACAATTACCCTTCCGCTTGTGCCGGATGTTACAATATAGTAAAATAATACTGCAGGAGGCTGATAGACAGATGCACTTTCCTATTTCGGGAGTAGATATAAACCCGCTTATTCCTCCGCTGGTGGCGCTGGCTGTGGCATCACTGACCGCCCCGGCCGGGGTTTCCGGAGCTTTTTTACTGCTGCCCTTTCAGATGAGTGTGTTGAACTACAACAGCCCCTCGGTCAGCCCCACAAATCTTATTTATAATATTGTCGCCATACCGGGAGGGCTATACAGATATATAAAAGAGGGGCGCATGGCCTGGCCCCTGACCTGGGTGGTGGTGGTGGGAACCCTGCCGGGGGTGTTCCTGGGCTCCTGGATCAGGATCTCCTATCTGCCGGACCCAAAGGCCTTCAAATTTTTTGTGGGCCTGGTTCTCCTTTATCTGGGTGTCAGGCTGGCCTCAGAGTTTACAGGCCGGTCGGAAAACAAAAAAAGCCAAAACACAGCGCTGGAACAGAAGTTTAAAGAGCGGGTCGAACGGCTGAAGGCCGAAAGCAGTAAAAAAATATCCGCAGGCCTTCCGGCCGACGCCGTTGTCAGGACCAGGAGTTTTTCGCTGAAAAAAATTGAATATGATTTCTGGGGTGAAACATATTCCTTCGGCACCATGACCATTTTCACCCTGGCCCTGGTGGTGGGACTGATAGGGGGCATATACGGAATAGGCGGCGGGGCGATAATAGCCCCCTTCTGCGTATCGATACTGGGTCTGCCGGTATACACGGTGGCCGGGGCGGCCCTGGCGGGAACCTTTCTCACCTCCATTGCCGGTGTTATATTTTACCAGCTGCTGGCCGCCACCGCCGTGGGAGCATCCGCCAGCGTGGCCCCGGACTGGGCGCTGGGGGCATTGTTCGGAGTGGGCGGACTGCTGGGGACATACTGCGGCGCGTACCTGCAAAAATACCTCAAAGAAAAGATTGTCAAAGGAATAATGACTATACTGGTCCTATTCCTGGCCCTCCAGTACATAATCCAGTTTTTCCTTTAAAAAGCTGAAGCCTGTGCTACAGGGCAGGGCTAACCAACACAAATCCCTGTTGTTAATCCAAACTATGGAAGAAATTCAAACTCCAAGTTAAAATTGTACTGGGGGTGAAGAAATGAAATTTTATAAAGGTAAAATTGTATACATAACCGGCGGCTCAAGCGGAATCGGCCTGGAAATGGCCAAACTCCTGGCATCATACGGCTCTGACATTATCATAATGGCCCGTAACAAGAATAAACTGGATAAGGCCTGCAGAGAAATTCAAAAGCACTGCCTTACAAATACCCAGAGGGTAGCCTCTATGCCTTTGGATGCGGCTAATAACCCCGATGTTCAGGAAAAAATGAAGCAGGCGGTTGAACTCTACGGGTGTCCCGATATACTTATTAACAGCGCGGGAATCGCAAAGTATGCGAACTGCTTTAACTCAATATCCTATGATAATTTCGACGAGGTAATCAAAACAAATTTGTATGGTGTCAGAAACGTAACACACGCCCTGCTAAACCCAATGAAAGAAAAGAAGGGACATGTTGTCATTATATCCTCTGTGGCAGGCCTGTTCGGAATGTATGGCTACACCGCTTACGGAACATCAAAAGCCGCTCTTATAGTATTTGCCGAGAGCCTCCGCTATGAACTCAAACCGCACGGCATGGCTGTTACAGTAGTCTGCCCGCCTGAGGTGGAAACTCCATTGATTGTTGAAGAAAGAGACACCCTCCCCAAAGAGGGAAGGGCCGTAAAGAATCTTGCAGGACTCTTAAAACCTGAATTTGTGGCAAAGTATGTATTAAGAGCCGTAGCCAAAAGAAAGTTTTTTGTGATACCGGGATTCACCACACGTTTTCTTTATACCATGCACAGGCTGACTAACGGGAAAATTTCAAGATTCACCGCCGATTATATTATTAAAAGAACGGCGGCAAAAAATCCTCCTGTTTAGAGCCTTAGTCATTATGTTCAACAACCGCTCCCCCGCCCCGATCTTTTTTTAAAAATATAATACCCGATAATCAAGACCACGATAATTATACCTGGCGCCAAAAATTGATGCGCCGCCAGGTAATAGCGATGCCATGCCGTTTCAATATAGCGGCCCAGCAAAACAAATACGGATGCCCACAGAATGGCGCTGATCAGGTTAAAGACGACAAACCTGGTCAACGGCATCCGGTTGATTCCGGACAAATACGGCACTAAAACCCGGATACCGGCAATAAATTTGGAGAACAACACAATCCAGTCCCCATATTTTTTATATCTTTCCTGCAGTCTGTCAAACCTTTCGCCGGTGATGCCGATATATTTACCAAACCGTACAACAACAGGCCGTCCAAAATACCAGCCGATTGTATAGGCAATCAATGACCCGGTAATATTGCCGGCGCCGGCAAAAAACAATAGCCAGAGAAAAGAAAACATGCCCTGCTGCCATGCAATTCCTGAGACCGTTAACGTGGTTTCCGCCGGAAGGGGAATGCCAATCATCTCGATTAGAAGTATAAAAAACACACCAAAGTATCCGTATTGGTGAACCCAGTATTGAATATGTTCCATTGTTACTCCCCTGTTTGACGGAATTCATTCCCCGGAATCCGCGCCCCGGGAAATAAAGCTTGAAGCTAAAGCCCCTACTGCAATAATTAGTATAACTGCTCCCCATAATACTCCTAAAACCGGAAAATTAAGTAGCGTGACTATAAATAATGAGCCAAACAGAACCTGATAAAATTGTTTCTCCCCCCAGGAAAAACTTTTTAACAACAGCTCGCCCAGTGTAATACCCAAGGCTCCCAATCCAACCGGTAAAAGAATCAGAAGTGCCAGCCCCATCAATATAGCCACCGGTATGCCTATAATGGTAACTGTTAAAGCGATAAAGACAAGACTCAGTCCAATGGTTGCAAATAAACCCAATAATCCGGTCTTTATAATGTTGGTCTGCAAAAAGTATTTTGCTCTGTTAACCCTGTTTTTCAGCGCATACAAAGAAGCCAGGCTGGTCAGAAAAATCAATACGCCTAAAAACAACTTGACCAGTTCGATAAGGGAATATGCCCCCACACCCAGCAGCAGGCTGTTTAAATTTTCACTGGACAGGTTGATTTGATAAATCCCCTCGCCAACCACGGCGCCCGGTTCCTGGGTTAATTTGCCGCCCAACAGGAATACCCTGTCTTTGATTCTGGCCGTCCCGGTCAAGGTAAGGTCGCCGTTAATCACCACCACTTCATCGGTGACTTCGCCGGAAATAATCCCATTTTCTCCGTAAAGAAAGACATTCTTGACTTTCTGCCCTTCATTGACTACGTTATTATGGCCCGGAACAGCCTCTTCGGCCCGGGCGCCGGCAGAAAAACAGGTTAACAGTATTGCAAGGGCCAGAACCAAATACATTTTCCGGTTCATGAAATGAGGTCCTCCCGGGAAAAGTCTGAATATACCCTTACAAAACCGTAAAAAGCGATGACTGCCCCCAGAATATAAATCAGCCCAAGTGTCAGGTTCGCCCTGTATAAAGGTAGTTGCCAGCTGAGTTTTACCACCAGGGATGTTGCTATTTCAAAGTGTTTAAAAACAACATACAGCATCCTCATAAGAACAGGACCCGATAAAACCGCCGCGGCGCCCAGGGCAAGAAAACTGAGCGCGCCCCATAGTTCAAGAATCCTGACCAGAGGACCTTCATTACATATGAAGGGGAAATTTACCCGGTTTAAAATCCGTTCTGTCAGTGCCGGATTCATAGCAGGACGTGGTATTTGCCGGACTGCTGCTGAAATGGTTTGCAACCGGTTAAAGGCTTCCCTGCAGTGATGGCAGTTAAGCAAGTGATTTTCAATTATACCGGCTTCTTCAGCGGATAGTTCCCCATCCAAAAAGGCTGACAGGCTCTCCTCACTGCAACTGCATGCAGACATCTCAATGACCTCCTTCCAGTATTCTTAATAAATTTCTGCGGGCTGTAAATATACGGGATTTTACTGTCCCAACAGGGATATCCAGCATCCCACTTATCTCCTGATATGAATAATGCTCCCAGTCTCTAAGGATTAGAGCGGCTTTATACTCACCGGGCAATTTTTTCAAAGCGTTAATCAGCTGTTCTTGATTTTCTTTTTTTATAAAAATTGTTTCCGGTCCGTCACAAATTGTGTCCTCCACCTGGCCGATGAAATCGAGGGGCAAAGTATTAACCCTTCCATTTTCCCTGGATCGCCTTAAGGCCAGATGGGTAATGATTTTACCAAACCAGCTGTGAAAGGCTTCCGGCGCTTTTAATTTTCCTATGTTTTGATAAACTTGCAGGTAAGCCTCCTGTAAAACTTCCTCTGCGTCAAGGGAGTTGTTTAAAATTCCGTAGGCTATATTCAATCCTCTTTGTTGAGTGCTTTGAACAAGTCTTTCAAAGGCTTTTTTATCACCTTTTTTCACCTGCTCAATAAGCAAGGCCTCAACCAACGGGCGAACCCCCTTTATACGCCGGCAAACTTGTCAGCCAAATGGTCCCACTTTTTTAACATTTTATCAGCAATTCCATCAACACGGGGCCACAATTTGGCGGCCAGAGTGCTTCCTGCCAGGCCGGTGAATATTCCCCCCAAAATATCGGCGGGATAATGAGTTCCGCAGTAAACCCTTGAGAATAACATAACCAGAGACATAACTGTCAGTATTATACCCCATGCTTTGTTTACACCAATTATGCTTGCGGTCACAGAGGCAGCTCCCGCGGCATGGTCACTGGGAAAAGAGGGATCGGGAGACCGGTCAAGGAGCAGGGTGACATGATGTGCGGCAAAGGGCCTCGGTCTGAAATATGCGAAACCTATAATCTGGTTAATGCCTAAAGCAATACCCGCGCTTAAAATAACCCTGATAACCCCTTTTCTGTTTTTAATCATCTGCCCGGAGCCTGTTTTCTTAAACCACAGGCAAACCAGAGGAACGCCATAAAACAGCGCGCCCCATTTGGATACAGCCACCATGATAAAATCAAGAAAATGATAATGTCCGGCAAGGCCATTAATCATGGCAAATATTTGATAATCCATATTCATTATGACACCCTCCTGAAAATAACGTCTATTTTATAAGAGACAAAAAGATTAATAAAGTTCGTCAAACAGTTCTTTATTTTTTAAAACATATTTGAAAGAAAAAAGAAACACCCTCCCCAAAGAGGGAAGGGCTGTGAAGAATCTTGCAGAACTCTTAAAACCGGAATTTGTGACAAAGGATGTATTAAGAGCCGCAACAAAATTTTCATTGTTTTATTTACTTTCTTTCTGCCGGTTTAGTTCCCTCACGAGGTTTTCCCAGGTCATCCTTATATCTTTCGAGACAGCCCCGTCCGTAAATACCACCACCGGAAGCTTTTTCAACTGGGCGTCGGTCACGGCCCGGTCATAGCGAATCCTGCCTACAACCTTTATCCCGATTGAGCCGGCATCGCCTTCGATACGGCTGCTCATGCCGGGATTGATATCATATTTGTTTACACAGAGGTAAACCGGGATTTTAAAATGCCCGGCCAGCCCGGCCACCCGTTTCAGGTCGTGCTCACCGGAGACGGTAGGTTCGGTAATTACCAGCACGGCATCGGCGCCGGTGATAGATGCGATAACGGGACAGCCGATCCCCGGGGGACCATCGACAATGATATAAGGCAGTTTCTCCCTTTCCGCAATTATTTTCGCCTGGCTGCGCACCAGCGAAACCAGTTTTCCGGAATTTTCCTCGGCCACACCCAGCCTGGCGTGAACCATAGGCCCGTAACAGGTATCCGAAACAAACCACTGGCCGTTAACAGCCGGCTTAAAGTCGACGGCCTTTTCCGGACAAAAATAGCTGCAAACCCCGCATCCCTCACAGGCTATGTCATCTATAACCATAGCCGGGTTTTCTCCGGCAGTTTTCACCACAGCGCCAAACCTGCAGATTTCAAGGCATTTTCCGCAACCATTACACTTATCCGCCACAATACTTGCTTTCTTTCCGCCGGTGAAATCCTCCGTTTTTTTGATCCGGGGCTCAAGCACCAGGTGCAGGTCCGCCGCGTCCACATCACAGTCCGCCAGCACCGCTTTTCCTGCCAGGACAGCCATGGAGGCAACCAGGCTTGTCTTACCGGTGCCCCCTTTGCCGCTGATGATTACTATCTCTTTCACCGTCTCGCCTCTTTCTCTACGGAGATCAGGAGCTCTGCAAAGCGCTCCCGGTAACCGGGGACGGCATAGTATGCCAGGTCACCCCTGGAATAGGCTTCGGCCACCCTCCGGTCGTCGGGGATCTCTGCCAGTATCCTGACTCCCCTCTCCCTGCAAAAATTGAGGGCCAGGTCGTGCTCCTGAACAGACCTGTTGACAACCACCGCATGGGGGATACCCAGTTCCCGGACCATTTCCAGGGCAAGCCCCAGGTCGTTGAGTCCGAAGGGGGTGGGCTCGGTAACCAGGAGAAGGTAATCGGCCCCTTTAACCGCCGTGATCACCGGGCAGGAGGTCCCGGGGGGCGCGTCGATTATTCTCAATACCCCCTTTTCCCCCGCCGACCGCACAGCCTTAATCAAGGGCGGGCTCATAGCCTCGCCTATTTTCAACCTGCCATGAAAAAAGGCCACCTCACCGGCATATCCTTCTTCCACGACACCTATTTCCCGTCCTTTCTCCGAAATGGCCGCCGCTTGGCAAACCAGCCGGCATCCCCCACACCCGTGACACATTTTTTCAAAGGTCAGCACATTTTTATTAATGCAAAGAATGGCGCTAAACTGACATATTTCCCCGCAGGCCCCGCAGGACACACATTTCTCCGCGTCAACCTCCGGCACCGGTATGGCAACCGCGGTGCTTCCTACTATCCCGGGTTTTAAAAAAAGGTGTCCGTTCGGCTCTTCAACATCACAGTCCAGATAGGATACTTTATGTCCCGCTTCTGCCGCCGCAAGGGCAAGGTTGGCGGAAATGGTGGTCTTTCCCGTGCCTCCCTTGCCGCTGGCCACAGCGATGGTCAATTTTGCAGTCATGTAGATTTCCCCCGGTCTTCCACATCTGCGCCGTCCGCTTCTTTAAGTTCCCCGTTTTTAAATTTTTGCAGAGTTTCCGCCACCGTGCCCCCGGCCCCGGAAAATACTTTGATCCCTGCCGCCCTTAATGTCCGGAAGGCTTTCGGGCCACAGTGGCCGGTAATGACCGCCTCAACTCCCTGCCGGCTGACATTGTTTGCCGCCTGAATACCGGCGCCCTGGGATGCGTTCAAATTCTGAGCATTATCTACAGCCCGGTATTCACCCGTCACCGTGTCTACAATAATCAGCCAGCCGCATCGCCCAAACCGTGGATCAGCCATGCTTTCAAGGCTCTGTCCCCGGGCGGTAATTGCCACTTTCAACAACCTCACCACCTTTTCAATTTCTGGCCTGTAACTGCTCCGGCCAACTCTTTATGGTCATTATTTCATAACCATTATATGCTGTCATTTGGACATATGTCAATAATAGCTCCAAAAAAACAGCCGGATATGTTAACAGTCATCCGGCTGTTTGGAATACCCGGCTGATTCCCTTTACGGCTTTTCCTCCAGTATCAGGGCGTGGCTGATGAGGTGGTGCAGGTGAACTATTTTGCAGTCCAACTCATAGTATTTTATTATATCGGTTAGCTGGTCAAAGCAGTTGTGGCAGGGACAGGCCACCAGCTTGCAGCCTGTAGCCTTTATCTGATCGGCCTTCAATTTTCCCTTGGCCATTCTGTATGGGTATATGTCCTTGCCCATGGCCAGAAGTCCGCCTCCGCCCCCGCAGCAATAGTTATACTTGCCGTTGGGCACCATTTCAATAAATTCCATTACTGTCTTATTCAGAACATAGCGCGGCTCATTTACCAACCCCTGCTTGCGCACAGTATTACAGGGGTCATGAAATGTGATGGGCTCAGGGTTCTTGGTCTTGTCCACCTTTAAAAGCCCCGCCTCAAACCACTCCACATATTTTTCTATAATGCTCTTGACGGGATAATTGGCGTCCTCCGGATCAAGCCACACTTTGGGACCCCATTTATTGGCATGTGTGGCATGGCCGCACTCGGTTATCACCAGTTCCTTCACCTTCAGCCTTTTGACCTCGTCGGCGTAACGCTGCGTGATAATTCTGGACTCCTCGTCATTTCCGTTAAACAGCGCGTAGTGGGTAGCGTCCCACCACCTGCTGCTGCATGTCCAGTTGGCCCCCACATACCACATTATTTTAGCTATGCTCTGCACGTCCTGGGGGTAATACTTTATTTCCCTGGGATCCCAGAGGAAAAGAAAGTCCGCCCCCTCCTTGTCAACCGGAATCCTGGCGTTTGGATCCCCCACCTCCGCCTGGAGTTCCTCCTCCATCCACTCCAGTGTCTCAAGATACTCCTCGTTTGTTACCTCCATCTGATTGCCTGTTTTTATCTGATTGTCCACAACATCCTGCAGGAAGCCGGGCGCCCTGAGCCCGAAATTACCCCTGACGGTACGGACCAGGGTCAGCACCTCGACTCCCATGGGGCAGTCCATGGTACACCTGCCGCACTGGGTGCAGGCCCATATAAAAGTTGAGTTAAGCACTTCCTCTTTCATGCCCAGGGTAAGCATGCGAATGAACTTCCTGGGATCGGCGTGTTCGTGCACCCCGTTATAAGGACAACCGGCACTGCACATGCCGCAGGAAAGACAGTTATAGAAATTGCTGCGGTCACTCAGAGTGCATGCTTTGTCCACTACCTCTTTAAAAAAGTTCGTATCCAGCTTGTCTGCCTGTATAATACTCAGAATAAAAACCTCCCCCGTCAAATATTGTGAATTCCATATTTATTGCGGTAAATCCATGGGATCAATATTTATTAAAAGGCTGCTCCGGTATTTTTCGATCCTCCCCTCGTCGCAAAGTCTGGACAGTTCTGGGTCCAAAGGTATGCTGCCGATAAACGGAATCCCGAACGATTTAGCCATTTCCTCGCCCTTGCCCCGCCCGAACAGCTTCATTTCCTTCCCGCAATGAGGACAGAAGGCTGTGCTCATATTCTCTATCAGGCCTAATATGGGAACACTCATCTGGATGGCCATTTTTACAGCCTTTTTAACTATAAGATTGGCCAGATCCTGGGGTGAAGTGACCACAATCAGCCCGTTCAGCGGCAGGGACTGCATCACCGTCAGGGGAACGTCGCCCGTACCGGGAGGCAAGTCCACCACAAGGTAGTCGAGATCCCCCCAGGCAACGTCCGTCCAAAACTGCTTGACGGCGCCGGAAATTACAGGGCCGCGCCAGATAACAGGGTCATCCTCATTGGGCATCAGAAAATTCAGTGACATGATCTTTATCCCGGTGGATGAAACATGAGGGAAAATGACCAGGCCATTACTGTCCGCCAGACCACCGGCGCCGAACATCCTGGGAATACTGGGGCCGGTTATATCAGCATCAAGCACCCCCACCCTGTACCCCTTATTTCGTAAATCACAGGCAATAATCGAGGTTACTGATGACTTTCCCACACCTCCCTTTCCGCTCATTACGGCTATGACATTCCTTATGCGGCTGTTGTCATTTTGCCTTAATTTTTCAATCCCGCAATGGGAACCGTCGCCGCAGGCCCCCTTTTTTTTGTCCTCAAAGGAAGACCCCTGATGCATAATTTCTCCTCCCCTGCTGATGTTTTTATTGGTAAAGCACTCTCTGCCATTGCGCCGGTGCGTCAACATAAAGGCACTGGCCCGGGCCTCAGCCATATACACTCATTTTTTGCAATATGCAATTGGAGCCCAATACGGCATTGCATATTGCAATGCCGTATTGGGCTCTGAAATCAAACGTTTTATGGCCGATACGGCATATTTTACGAAAGCATGCCCTTGCAAAATGCAATTTTGTTTTTTTATTAATTATCAAATGACTGAACAGCCCGGTTATTTTGTATTGGCATCATATTTGCGTTTTTTATATGGAGACGGCTAAACCTTAGTGTTACTCCTTAATGTGTAGCGCCGGATTGCCATCCGGCGCGTTTTCCCTTTTACGTGCTTTAAAGGAGGTGACAACTCTATATATCAAGCACTAAGGAATAATGCCATCACCATAAGTTGATGCAAAATCTTTGCCCGATTTTCTGCTGTCGTATTAAAGAAGGAGGAGGAGATTATAATGCCAAGATTCGGGGATCCCAGCCTGACCCACCTTCCGTCAAACAAGACGCCCCGGGTAATCGATCCCAAAAATATTAAGCGGTCGGTGGATCCGGCCGTTCTTGAAATGATCGAAATTGCCAAAGAAAAAAATGTGACAACCGCCTTCGACCGTGTGCTGGCCCAGCAGCCCCAGTGTCAGTTCGGCTATAAAGGCATCTGCTGCCGCTTTTGCATGATGGGACCCTGCAGGATTAAGTCGGATGAGGGCCCCGGAAGCCGGGGTATCTGCGGCGCCAATGCGTGGACCATTGTGGCCAGAAGTGTTGGAACTATGATTCTTACGGGCTGCGCTTCACACGCCCAGCACGGAAATCACATTGCCCACGTTTTGCACATGATTTCCGAGGGACATGCCCCGGACTATTCCATAAAAGATACCGAAAAGCTGATCAGAATCTGTGAGAAAGTTGGTATTGAAACTTCCGGCAAGGATACGCCGACCCTGGCCAGAGAACTGTCGGAAGCCGCACTGGCTGACTTCAGGCGGCTAAAGGGCGAGGGCGAGGCAACCTGGATTTCAAAAATGGTTACCGAAGACCGCAATGATGTTTACCGGAGAACAACGGTTATGCCCCACGGAATACACGCCACCATTTCAGACCTTGTCACCCAGGCCCATGTGGGTATGGACAACGACCCGGTAAACCTTGTATTCAGCGCCGTCCGGGTGGGACTTGCCGACCTGGCGGGGAAATGGATAGCCACCGACCTCTCCGATATTATCTTCGGCACCCCCCGGCCGGTGATCAGCGAGGCCAACATGGGAGTGCTGGATCCTAAAAAGGTCAATGTAATTCTTCACGGGCACAACCCGCTTCTCAGTGAAATGATAGTGGCCGCCGCCCGTGAGCTGGAAGGAGAGGCAAAGGCTGCGGGAGCCGCCGGCATCCAGCTTTCAGGCATTTGCTGCACGGGCAATGAGGTTCTTATGCGCCAGGGCGTTCCCTTGGTGACATCATTTTCCTCCCAGGAGCTGGCCATCTGTACCGGCGCGGTTGACGCCATGGTGGTGGACGTCCAGTGCATAATGCCCGGCCTGAACACTGTTGCCCAGTGTTTCGGCACAAGGCTCATCACCACCTCGGATATAGTCAAAATACCGGGGGCCGCCCATATAGACTACCGTGAAGAAAACGCCATGAAAAACGCCAGAGATGTAATCCGCCAGGCTATAGATGCCTACAAGGAAAGGGGATCGAGGCCTGTTCACATACCCGACGTCAAAAATAAGGTTGTAGCCGGCTGGAGCCTGGAGGCAATTTTTGATGTGTTCAAAAGCGTCAACCCGGACAACCCCGTGCGGGTCCTTAATGACGCCATTCTTTCCGGAGAGCTGAAAGGCGTGGTGCTGATGGCGGGCTGCAACAACCTGAAAACATTCCAGGACCAGGCCCATCTGGAGATTGCCAGGGCACTGCTTAAAAACGATGTATTTATGATCTCCACCGGGTGCCATGCTCAGGCCTGCGCCAAGGCAGGGCTGATGGACCCGGACAATGTGGACCAATACTGTGGGCCGGGACTCAAGAGCTTCTACAGCCGCATCAGCAAAAACGCCGACCTTAAATACGGCCTCCCCCCGGTATTGCATGTAGGCTCCTGTGTGGACAACTCCAGGGCGGCCGAACTGCTGATGCTGATGGCAAAAGACCTGGGCGTGGACACGCCCAAAGTGCCCTTTGTGGCCTCAGCTCCCGAGGCAATGAGCGGGAAGGCCACCAGCATAGGCACCTGGGCGCTTACCATCGGCATGCCCACACAGGTTGGCACCATGCCTCCGGTGGAAGGCTCTGATCTTATTTTCAGTATCCTTACCCAGATTGCCAGCGACGTCTTCGGTGGTTATTTCATACTTGAGCCGGATATTGACGCTTCTATCAAGAAACTTATCGCCGCCCTTGAATACCGCACCTGGAAGCTCAAAATTCACAGGCAGGCGGCCGAAGACTTTGAAACCCCGCTTTGCCGCAACTGGTAATCACTGGGAAAAAGGAGGAGACCATATTGTCTGAGCAAATCAATTTCGATAAGATATTTGAAGGCGTTATAGAACCGGGCAAAGAGCCCAAGGCGCTTTTCAAATCTGCATATAACGGCACCATCACCGCTCTGAGCTATGCGGAGATACTGTTGAATCAGGCCATCAGGGACTTTGGCGAAAACCACCCGGTGGCGTACCCCGATACAGCCTATTTTCTCCCGGTAATCCGCTGCCTAAGCGGCGAGGAAGTTAAAACCCTGGGCGACCTGGTGCCCATACTGAACCGCATGAGGTCATCCGTGAGGGAAGATTACAGGGATTTCAAAAACTCCATCAAGGGCGGCGAGGCCACCTGGTATGCCGCGGAAATAATCGAAGCGGTGCGCTACCTGCGCAATACGCCGGAAAACCCGCTGCACACACCGCCGTGGACCGGCTTCCTGGGAGACCCCGTTGTCCGCATGTACGGCACCAAGCTGGTTGACTGGACCATACCCGGCGAGGCTGTTATAGTGGGCCGGGCAAGGACCAGCAAGGATGCCAAGAAAATTGTGGACAGCTTCATGGCCAAGGGCCTTATGCTCTTCCTTTGCGACGAGATCATCGAACAGCTTTTGGAAGAAAACGTAAAGCTTGGCGTTGACTATATCGCCTTCCCGCTGGGTAACTTTACCCAGGTGGTGCACGCAGCCAACTTCGCCCTCAGGGCCGGCATGATGTTCGGCGGGATCAAGCCCGGCGACTACGATGCGCAGCGCGACTACCAGCAGCGCCGTGTACTGGCCTTCATACTGTACCTGGGCGAGCACGACATGGTCAAGGATGCCGCCTGCATGGGCGCCATCAATGTGGGCTTCCCGGTCATCACCGACCAGGAACTGCCCGAGGACAAGCAGATCAAGGACTGGTTCGTATCACAGCCCGACTATGATAAAATAGTGCAGACCTGCCTCGAGGTCCGCGGAATCAAGATTACCGCCATCGACATCGATGTTCCCATCACAGTGGGCCCGGCCTTTGAGGGCGAGTCCATCCGCAAGAAGGACATGCAGGTGGAATTCGGCGGCACCAAGACCCCCGGCTTCGAGCTGGTGCGCATGGTGGGCGAGGATGAAATCGAAGACGGCAGGGTCGAGCTGGTGGGCCCGGACATCGACGGCCTGGAGCCCGGCAGCCGGCTGCCCATCGGCATAGTGGTGGACGTGTACGGGCGCAAAATGCAGGAAGACTTCGAGCCTGTGCTGGAGCGCCGCATCCACTACTTCTGCAACTACGGTGAGGGCCTCTGGCACACAGCCCAGAGGGACATCAACTGGGTGCGCATATCCAAGGACGCCTATGCCAAGGGCTTCCGCATGAAAGACATCGGCAAGATACTATATGCCAAGTTCAAGACCGAGTTCGCGGCTATAGTGGACCGGGTGCAGATAACCATTTACACAGATGAGCAGAAGGTTCTTGAGATGCGTGAAGTGGCCCGCGGCTACTACCAGAAGAGGGACGACCGCCTCAAGGAACTGCAGGACGAAAAGGTGGACACCTTCTATTCCTGCACACTGTGCCAGTCCTTTGCGCCGACCCACGTCTGCGTGGTTGCCCCCGAGCGCGTCGGACTTTGCGGCGCCGTGAGCTGGCTGGACGCCAAAGCGGCCTACGAAATCAACCCGCACGGCGCCAACCAGCCCATACCCAAGCAGGGCGTGATAGATGAAGTCAAGGGACAGTGGGAGTCCTTCAACGAGTTCTGCTTCAATAATTCGCAGAGGAACATCACCAACGTCAACTTCTATACCATCATGGAATATCCGATGACCTCCTGCGGCTGCTTCGAGTGCATACTGGCCATGGTTCCCGAGTGCAACGGCTTCATGGTGGTCAACCGTGAGCACGGCGGCATGACCCCGTCAGGGATGACCTTCTCCACCCTGGCCGGAACCATCGGCGCCGGCGCCCAGATGCCGGGATTCATGGGCTGCGGAAAATCCTACCTGGGTTCCCGCAAGTTTGTGCCGGCCGACGGAGGACTGGGACGCCTGGTGTGGATGCCCAAGGCCCTCAAGGACGAGCTTCGCCCGATGCTGGAAGAGGCTGCTGAGAATGCCGGCCTGGGCAAGGACTTTGTGGATAAGATCGCTGATGAGACGGTGGGAACCTCGGGCGATGAGATCATGAGCTTCCTGGAGGAAACGGGCCACCCGGCTCTGACTATGGATCCCCTCATTTAATAAGCAGCTTTAAAAAATGGGCTTTAGGTTCTGGATAACATTCCGAGAAGACACCCGGCTTTAATCCGGGTGTCTTCCGGGTGTCATAATCATAGGTGCAATAATAAAAGATGAGAAAGGAGTTCGGAGAATGGGTTTAACTGGTTTGGAAATCTTTAAACAACTGCCGAAGACCAACTGTAAGGACTGCGGCCAACCCACCTGCCTGGCGTTTGCAATGGCGCTGGCCAGCGGCAAGGCAAGCCTGGATTCCTGCCCGCATGTGAGTGATGCGGCCAAGGAGGCACTGGATTCCGCGTCAGCCCCGCCAGTCGCACTGGTGAAAATAGGGGCCGGGGACAATGCTATTGAGCTGGGTAATGAGACGGTGCTTTTCCGTCATGACAAACGTTTCGAGCATATGACCGCTATTGCCATTTCAGTATCTGACACAATGAGTTCGGATGAGATTGCCGGCAAGGTGGAGCAGATCAATAAACTGGTATTTGACCGCGTTGGACAGATTCACAAGGTGAACCTGGTTGCAGTGAAAAACGCTTCCGGAGATGCCGGGAAGTTTGTCGATGCTGTGAAAGTTGCATTTGACAAATCAAACTTCCCCCTGATGTTGATCAGTGAGGATCCCGCTGCTGTTGAAAAGGCCCTTGAAGTGTCTGCTTCAGGCAAACCGCTGGTGTGCGGCGCCAATTCAGCCAATGTTGAGGCCATGACAAACGTCGCCAAGAAATTCGACGTTCCCATGGTGGTAAAGGGTGCGGACCTCAATGAACTGGCCGCTCTGGTGGAAAAGGTTGTGGGTATGGGCCACAAGCAGCTTATCCTCGACAGCGGCGCCAGGGAAGTAAACAGGGTCATGGTCGACCAGACTCAGCTTCGCCGCCAGGCCCTCAAGAAATTCAGGCCTTTCGGCTATCCGACCATTGCCTTCGCAGAAAATGCCGATCCGATACAGGCTGTTATTGACGCCGGCGTATATATTGCCAAGTATGCCGCCATCGTGGTTATTGACAGCGCCGATCCGGCAGATGTTCTTCCGCTGATCACATTGAGGCTGAACATTTACACCGACCCGCAAAAGCCCATTGCAGTCGAGTCCAAAGTATATGAAATAGGAAATGTTACTGATGAGTCACCGGTGTATATCACCACAAACTTCTCGCTGACTTATTTCTGTGTGGCCGGCGATGTGGAATCATCAAGGGTTCCGGGATATATACTGCCGGTAGATACCGACGGCATATCGGTTATGACCGGATGGGCCGCAGGAAAATTTACACCGGAGAAAATCACAGAAATGCTCCAGCAGTCCGGTATTGCCGACAAGGTAAAACACCGTAAGGTCATCATCCCCGGCGGTGTGGCAGTGCTGAGCGGTAAACTGGCCGAGCTTTCCGGCTGGGAAGTGCTGGTAGGACCCCGTGAGTCCGCCGGTATTGCTTCATTCCTTAAGCAGCGCTGGTTATAGGGGTAATAAAACAAGACATTCCGTGGCAGTTTAATAGAAGGTGTGCAAAAGCTGGTGCGGTGTGTCCGGCCAGAGGCAGAAAGAGATTTAACAAAACAGGTAGTTTATATTCAGAAGGAGTGTGCATAAATGGCTTTTACTGTTGCCATAGCAGGTAAGGGAGGAACCGGAAAAACCACGCTGGCGGCATTACTCATCAGGCAGATCGTGAAGGCAGGAAAGGGCCCGATACTGGCCGTGGATGCGGATGCCAACGCCAATCTGCATGAGGCGCTGGGAATAAGTGTGGAAGATACTATTTCCGAACTTTTGAACCGCATCAACAGAAATATTGAGCCGCTGCCGGCCGGAATGACAAAGGACCAGTATGTTGCATACCGGGTTCACCAGTCACTGGCGGAGGGTGACGATGTGGATCTTCTGGTGATGGGCGGACCTGAGGGCGCGGGATGTTATTGCTACGCAAACAACCTTGTACGGGGCTTTATGCAGGAGTTGAGTTCCAATTATCCGTATGTTGTAATGGATAATGAGGCCGGACTTGAGCACCTGAGCCGCAGGACCACACAGAATGTCGATGTGCTGCTGGTTACCAGTGACGCCAGCGCCAGGGGCATAAGGTCAGCCGGAAGGGTCAAAGAACTGGTTGATTCCCTGGGACTGGATATAAAAAAGATGTATCTTGTGGTCAGCAAGGTTATGGATGGTACTATTGAAGCGCTCCGGGAAGAAATTGACAAAACGGGGCTGGAACTGGTGGGCAGTATCCCGCTGGATCAAATGGTGCATGATTACGATCTGCACAGCAAGCCCCTGGCAGACTTACCGGATGATTCAGCAGTGGTGTCGGCTGTAAATGAAATAGCCAAAAAAGCCGGCATCATATAATCGGCTACGGTCCTTAATCAAATGAAAGGAGCGGGAGAAATGGCAGTTACTATTGCTAAGGAAAGATGGACCAGCAAGGTAAACGAACTGGTTCTGGGAGTAGATTCCAATGCTGTGAAAGTCGGTGGAGACAGCACTCTGCCCTTCCTGTTTTTTGAGGGCGAGGTTCCCAACCGTCCTGTGGTGGCATTGGAAGTATGTGATATGGAGCCGGAGGATTGGCCGGAGATTTTAAAGGCGCCCTTTGAAGGAGTGCTGGGAGATCCTGTGGCCTGGGCCAAGAAGAATGTTGAGTACGGCGCCGACCTGGTTTGCCTGAGGCTTACCAGCGCGCACCCTGATTTTAAAAACACCAGCCCTGAAGACTGCGCAAAAACAGCAAAGGCTGTGGCAGACGCAATTAATGTTCCCATGATAGTGGTGGGGTGCGGTGTTGAGGAAAAAGACGCCGAAATAATGCCGGCTGTGGGCGAAGCCCTGATAGGAAAGGGCGCCCTTCTGGGCTGCGCCACACCGAACAACTATAAGACCATTACAGCCGCCTGCATGGTGAACGGGCACTCGATTATTGCCTCAAGCCCGCTGGATATCAACCTTGCCAAGCAGTTGAACATTCTGATAACTGAAATGGGACTGACTGCAAACAGAATCGCCATCGACCCTCTGGTTGGGGCACTGGGCTACGGTATTGAATACGCCTATTCAATTATGGAAAGGGCACGCCTGGGCGCACTGACCGGCGACAAAATGCTGGCCATGCCGGTTATTTGCTTTGTGGGCCAGGAGGCCTGGAAAGCCAAGGAGGCCAAGGCGGCAAACGATGAGACTCCTGAATGGGGCGATCAGGCCCGCCGCGCCATCCTGTGGGAGGTAATGACAGCGACAACCTTCGCCCAGGCCAGCGGTTCAATCTTTGTAATGAGGCACCCTGAATCCGTCAAGCAATTTAATGCCCACATTGCAAAAATGATGGAGCCGGTAAAATATTAAGGTAAGGGGACACACCTGCTGAAGTATGTGTAATCTCTTGGGACAGGAATGTCCCCACTGGAGAGTAAGGGGACACACCTGCTGAAGTATGTGTAATCTCTTGGGACAGGAATGTCCCCACTGGAGAGTAAGGGGACACACCTGCTGAAGCAGAGGTATTAGAAAAGTTAATTATGAAAATACCAGGTTAG
>JBMOPF010000089.1:0-24018 GCA_049325075.1 Bacillota bacterium
TGACGAATTTTTATCATGAGACCTCTCACTCCTTGGCAGGGGGTTTGGCTACTTCTTTTGAAGTAGCCTTTGGAGGTCTCTTTTCTTTATTCCCCCTCCAAATTCCTACTAAAAATATACACTGCCTTTTTCCAGGCTCCCGGGGTTAATACATGTTATATCATGTCAGAGCCGCTCAGCTTTCGCCTGTACATGCAAAGCTCGGCAATAATATCCGGCACCCTGTCTATAGTAGCCTTGCGCCTGTAATAATCCCCCGCCGACCTGCATTCCTGGAGAGAGCTGTACAGCACTGAAAGTTTCAGGTGTACCACCCTGGGCAGCATGGCCACTTCCGCCCCCAGCCTTTGCCAGGACTGGGTAAAAAATATCAACTCTTTATGATCAATTTCGCCCCCCGGGGTTAACTCCACAGAAATCTCACTTTTAACGTCTCCCGCAAGGCTGTTTACATTATCCAGTATTTTCTTGTTTTTTTTCAGCTCCTCCACCAGCTCATCGATGATAAAAAGCCTTTTTTCAATCACCTCCTGCTGCCTTACGCTGTGATAATACCATACCGTGACAATAACACCATAAAGGGTCAGCAGCCCGCCCAGGGCAGCCTCATTGAATCCCGACACGAACCAGCGGCTGTTGACGTCCTCGCGCATGGTGGCGATGGCGCTGGGGGCCAGCCTCCCCGCCCAGCCGGCGTTTACCAGGCCATGGATCAACTCCCGGTTCACCGCCAGGATAAGCCAGACAATTAGAGGGCTGAAGAAGACAACAAAACCTGTAACCAGCCGGCGGCATATTCTTTTGATGTGCCTCAATGCACGTCCGGCCGCCGGAAAAAGCCTGTGCCGCACTTGCACCAACCCTTTTTTCAAGTGGCCCCGGTGGGAAATTTTCTACAACCCCTTTATAAAAACAGATATTTACTCACAATATAATGCCACCTTTTTACGATCAATAAGCAATAGTAGATACACAATTAAAGGCCCGCGGTGCGGGCCTTTTTGCTTGTGCGCCTACCTGGTGTCAGATGTGTTGTCATCTTCCGTCACGGGTGTTACACTCTGCTCAATCGCCTGTCTGTGCTCCTCTTCAATCTTTTCCCTTACACCCTTCACCCTGGTTTCAAAATCTTTAAAGCCCATAACGGTTTCACCCCTTGATTGGGAGGATTTTCAGGTATTATAACCAGTTTCTCCTGTTTCATACTAAAACCGGGGTTACAACAACGGCCGCGGGCTGGAACTATCCGGGTCAACAAGCTGATGGACCTGGTCCTTCATGCCCGGGTGAACCACCATTATGAGTATATCATCCGCCTGCAGAACCGTATCCGCCCGGGGAGACACTATCTCTTCCCCGTTGCGGTATATGGAAAGCACAGTCGCCCCGGTTTTACCCCTGAACTCCGCCTCCATAAGGGATTTTCCCACCAGCGGCGAGCCGCTGGTGACCTTGATCTCCTCTATCTTCTGGAATCTTCCCGCCATCTTGAAGGTATAGTCCAGTAACTCATTCAAAAGTTTTTCAATCTCCATGTTTATTCTGTCCCGCTCCTTCAGCAGGAAGTGCAGCCTCTCCTGGACATCCCGCAGTATCTGACGCTGCCCGCTCTGGGCCAGAAAGGCCTCGGCCGCCTTCCCCGACCGCACCACCACCCCGACACCCGGGGAAACATTGACAATCCCGGTGTCCTGGAGCAGCGTTAAGGCCCTGCGTATGGTTTCGGGTGAAACATTATATTTGCCGGCCAGCGTGGAGCGCCCGAATATTTTCTGCCCCTCCCTGTACTCTCCCCTTACAATCCTGGAGGCAATATCAATGGCTATATTTATATACCTGGCCGGAACACTGGTTCCCTGGATTTCCATTTTACCCCATACTCCCCCGGAAGAACCGGCATCAGGCCGGCCCCCATAAATTCAACGCAAAGGGCCTGCAACCCCTTACAGCATTTAATTGTATAATATTGCAGTGGCTTTACGCAACAGCCAAAGGCATAAACTACTCTGAAAATATTTTGCTGATACTGAGTGAATTCGGGGTCAGGAATCCAGAATTCAGAATCCAGAATCCAGACCCCCATGCCGCATAAAAGCGGCACCACAAATAATGAAAATATGGGACCAATATAATGTCTAAACTCTTCTGGCTCCTGACTTCTGGCTCCTGGCTCCCGACAACGATTTCACTCAGAATCAGTAATTTTCAGGGCAGAATGTCCAGGCATTCCTTGTATAAGAACTCAGAACTCAGAATTCCTGCATTCCTTGTTTTTTCGTTCTCTGCTGGTGCCGCGTTTGGCATGAGCGTCTACCAAATCTAAAATCTAAAATCCGCTTGTGCCGCTTGCGGGACCCCCCCCAATTCCCAATTCCCAATTCCTGACCCTGAATTCACTCAGTATCAGCATAAGTATTTTCACCTGGTCATTTTTATGCTGCGCAGCCGGTTAAAGGCCGCCATTATCTCCTGGGTCCTCGGCCTGGCATAGTCACCGGGATGCTGTCCTCCCCCAAAGGGAGAGATAATATCCAGCCCGCCCCTGTCCAGGTCGTCATTTACCCTTTCAACAATGCCGGCCAGGGGTGTTTTGCCGTCCACGTAACGCTCAAAGGAATAGCGCAATATTTCCGCCACCGCCCTGGTCTGACTGGGGTCCACCAACTGGTCCACATGGGTCAGGTTGATATCGTCCCCGGCAAAACTAATCCGGTCGGTCCCCCTCGCCTTTACCCTGTCGGACCTCCCCCCGCCCGCGGGCAGAGGTATCCTTGGCGCCGGCCTGCCCAGGCTCCCCACAGCCTCCACCATCCTCCGGTCCGGGGTGGACTCCACTATCTCCCTGGCGGCGCCGGTAACATTGGAGGCGGCAAATTCCCGCATCATTATCACCAGGTCGGCAACCCCGAGGTAATCACCGGATCCTCCCACTACAATTATGGTTGAAATCCCCAGCTCTTTATACAGATCCCGCACCCTGTCGATAAAGGGGGTTATAGGTTCAAATTCCTTGGCCACAAGTTTTTGCATGCGGCTGTCCCTGATCATAAAATTGGTGGCGCTGGTGTCCTCATCCAGCAGCAGCAGGCTTGCCCCGGCCTCAATGGCCTCAATTATATTGGCGGCCTGGGAGGTACTTCCGCTAGCGTTTTCCGTCCGGAACTCCCCTGTATCCTGGCCGAAGGGAAGGTTGCTTATGAATCCCCCGATATCAACATTTTCCACCCTTCTCCCATCCTCGGAGCGGATTTTTACGGCGCTGCCGTCGGTTATTACCAGTTCCCTTCCATCCCCGGGAACATGGTTGTATATACCCCGCTCCAGCGCACGGAGGAACGTTGACTTGCCATGAAAGCCGCCTCCCACAATAAGCGTTACCCCTCTGGGTATGCCCATTCCCTTTACCCTTCCCCTGTTGGGAAGGTTGAATTCCACCTCCAGGTCCGGGGGTGACTGAAACCTGACCACACCCGCCCCCCTCATGGGCCGGTCGCTGATCCCGCTTTCCCTGGGAAGGACCGAGCCGTTTCCCACGAAAGCCACCAGCCCCCTTTCTCCGAGAGCGCCCCTCAGATACTCCTGATCACGGACAAGGCGTATCTGTTCCATGAGGTCATTTTTATTGAGACTGCTCATAAAAAGAGCCTGCTGCACCACCCCCGGCAGCACCTCTGCCAGAAGCCTCGCCGCCTCCCTGCCCAGCACCGTCCTGCCCCTGGCCGGAAGCCCGGCCGTAAACCTGGCCTCGATAAAGTCACCGGTTACCAGCACCGCTGTCCTGTCCAGTATTTCCTGGCCGCACCTGTCACTGGCCAGTCCGCTTCTGCCTGTCTCGGACCTGTGGGAAGACCTTGTTCCGGCCAGCAGGGAATACATCCTTCTGGCCACAAAGTCCTGCAGCGCCACCCTTCCTGCCCGGTCGGCATACAGATCCGCCGGAAAACCGGACTCACTGTGCATCACCCTTGCCCTGAGCCTACTGGGAGGGGCATAGGGGTCGGCCTGGACATGGTCGATGAATAGCTGAAACCTGCCGGCATGGTATTGTCCCCTGATGGACTTATAAGCGCCATAGCCCTTCCCGTCCAGTGACAACAGCATCTTACGCAGAAATTCAATATTTTCCAACAGAACACCCCTCTAAAGCTATTTTTTACAGTTTTCCCAAACCAAAAAAATTAAGGCCGGATAACCCGGCCTTGTCATCGGTGGATAAAGCGCTACATTAATTCCGTCAGGTCAATCAGCAGCCAGAGCTGATCATCTTTTTTGACCACACCCTTAAGGTAATCCACATTCTCCCCTGCCACTGACGGAGGCTCTATCTCATCATCGCTGCAACGGCCGACTTCCAGGACAACATCCACAATCATACCTACATTCTGCCCATTGTTCTCCACCACAATGATCCTTGTGTCCTCTCCATATTCGGTAACGGGAAGATTCAACCGCTTGTTGAGGTTAATTACCGGAACAATGCTTCCGCGCAAATTTATGATTCCCTCTACATAATGCTTGGTATTGGGAACCCTGGTGATATTGCTCATGCGTATAATTTCCTGGGTTTCATGAACAGGCAGTGCATATTTTTGATCGTTAAGTTGAAAGATAACCAATTGTTCCTCTGTACTCACAGGGCGATACCCCCTTAACTAAATATCCGGTTTTAATAAGAAATTTTACATTTTTCAGCAATTTCCTCCTTAATAAACATAAAAATACTGAATAATTTATCCTTTTCCCAATTCAAGCCGCAACTGGCGCATAAGCACTCCGTGCGGCAGTTGGTCACTAATCTTCTTTAATCAGTTTTTTTACCAGGGTGCCACTGTCAGGGTCCACCGACCTCGCTCTCATAAGTATTTTCATTACATACTGGTATATAAATTCGTGATCGCTCTTTTTAAGGCTGTCAAATTTAACCCCCACATGAAACATATTGGCTGTCTCCGACGATGCCACCGGAACCGACCTGGTCACCGTGGACAGCACCTTTATTTTCACATATTTATTGTTGACCGGCAGTATAAATTGAAGAACCAGGGGTTTCCCCCGCTTCATATGCTCCGGCATGGCCAGTTTCATGCCGCCGGCGCTGATGTTCAGTGTATCCGCCTGCCTGAAGGTCAGCTTTTCCCCACTTTCAGGCAGCAGCGCATACTGAACGGTCATTATCTTGTTAACCCGCACAAAGTTCCTGACGTCTGCGCTGCTCAACTGGCCGGGAAAAGATATGCCTATATTTTTATTTAAATCATCCACCTCGACAACCCTGCTCTTAAACTCATAGAGGTGTTCCCGGGTGGGAAGGCTTACCCTTATCCTGTCCCCGGACCTGAGTCTTATTGTTTCCACCGAATGCCAGCGAAAAGGGGTATTGATATAAATCTTATTTTTTTCAATCCGGTTGATATATGAAATATATTTCTCCTCGCTATTTTCCCTGTACACGTATATCTTAGGCCTCATATCGGCCTTTAGCATATCCGACAACATGACGGCCCTTTCTTCGGAGTTATTTTAGATTCAGGCAAAAACCTTATTTGACCGGCAAGGGGGGCCCTTTTCAAAACAAGGGTTTACCATGATATATATTTTCGGATTTATTAAAGAAAAAATTAAGTATCCCGCAGTAAAAGTTATCAGCAAAAATACCGGTAATATTTGCTATTTCGACACCACCCCGGCTTGAATGGTAAGTTGTTTGATTAAGAAGTGCTTATAACAAGAACTGAATATATACGCTCTCCCATTTCTTATCCGGCAGTTTCTTGACCCTCAGCTCAAGCACGCCCCTGCTGTAGGAACCCACCGTTGTTTCGGGGCGAACAGGGAACGGCAGTGGGACTGTTTTCTGAAATCCCTCTCCCGCGGGTTCTGCTTTGTGGCCGCCGGCGGGCCCGCCGACCCTTTGCCTGATTCCTTTTACTGTTATCCTTTCTGAGCAACAAGCCTGGAAGTGTCATTCATTGTTTGACGCCTCCAAATATTTTTATTTGAATAATATGGTTCACAGTCCATTATTGTTCTCTCCCTGCACAGCAGTTGTTTCACGCCCCATAAAAAATTAATGGTAACCACTGTCAGCCGGAATAAATATTATAAATCAATCACCAGCAGCAGCTTTTGAAAGGTGTGATTAAATTGGCCCAAACTGAAGACGTCCAGCATGATATTTTATTAATCATTACAACCGCCCTTTTCGTACTTTTTACCACCGGGCTGTCAACATCGTCCGAAGTACCCGGAGTGCCTACAATTATTCCTTAGAACCGGTCCTGGAGGGAACTCCTTTGATGTCCGAAGAACACCTTAATCAACTGGCGGAAAAAATTCTCACACAACTGCAGGCGGATGACGGCGGCAGTTCCGGTGACACGGCCGGTAAAAACTGTATAAAACTGACGCCTGCCCGGTTACTGGTGCTGGCGGGAATTCTGGGAGGGGTATTTTCAGTGACGTCTGTACTCATTGACAAGAACCAGACTGTTCAGGTACTCCTTTCCGGAACACTGAAACGCAAGACCGATCTTGATAAAATGCTCGATAGTATTGGCTCAAAGAGCTTCGACGAAGTGATGGGGGCAATTGTGGACAGATTTGCATAAAAAACCGCCCTTTCGGGCGGTGCCGTCCTGGCAGACGGCAGGAACTCAGAACTCAGAACTCAGAAATTATTCAGAACCACTGGTAGTTTTTTGGACGGTCTGAGGCGTAGCAGAGCCCCGCCCCTACAAAGGAATGCTCAAACCCTTCTGGCTTCTGTCTCCTGTCTCCTGACCCAATTTTCACTCAGTATTAGCTATTTTTTCGGCTGTTCCTGTTTTACAAGCTTGTCCTTTACCGCTCCGCAGGACTTGCACTTGCCCGGCTTGCACCTGCTCTCCACAACACTTCCGCATTCTTCGCATTTATAAACCGCCAAGTTTTCACCCCCTCAAGTACCCGACATCTTAACAAATATTGTTACTCCAAATCTAAAATCTAAAATACTATACTATTCTACTGAAGACATCGCGGCCTTCCTGATATCAGCCATGGCCAGTGCCGGATCCGGGGCGCCAAAAACAGCCGAGCCCGCCACCAGTACAGTTGCCCCCGCACCGGCCACCAGGGGAGCGGTGGCGGCACTGACGCCTCCGTCCACCTGAATCTCGGCGGCAGATCCCGCCTCTCTGATCATCCCCCGGACGACCCTTATCTTGGGCACCATTTCTTCAATAAAATCCTGGCCGCCGAAGCCGGGGTTGACTGTCATTACCAGCACCAGGTCCACCATTCCCAGCACAAATCCCACAAATGAGGGGTGGGTGGACGGATTTAACGCCACCCCTGCCCTAACGCCCCTTTTTTTAATTGACTGTATAGTCCTGTGCAGGTGCGGGGTTGTTTCGGCGTGTACGGTAACCAGGTCCGCCCCGGAATCTATGAAGGCATCTATATACCGGTCCGGATTTTCTATCATCAGGTGAACATCAAAGAGCATTCCGCTTATTTTTCTCAGCGCCGCCACCATCGGCGGGCCGAAGGTTATGTTGGGAACAAAGTGGCCGTCCATAATATCCAGGTGCAGATATTCCGCCCCTGCCTCTTCCACCCTTTTGATATCGTCCCCAAGTTTTGTAAAATCCGCTGACAATATTGACGGTGCCAATTTTATCATCTGTGTATCCTTTCCCTTTCCATAACTTCCTTTAATATCTCCAGGTACCTGGCATAACGCCCCCTGTCAATCATGTTTTTATCCACAGCCGTCTTCACTGCGCAGTCCGGCTCGGTCCAGTGAATACACCCGTTAAACCTGCAGCTGTATATATAATTCTCCATGTCGGGAAAATACATTGCCAGGTCCTCTTTTTTTATCTCCGGCAAATAAAGGCTGGTAAAACCGGGGGTATCGGCCACCAGTCCATCCTGTCCAAGGAAGAGCAACTCCACATTCCGCGTGGTGTGCCGCCCCCTTTTCAGCTTACCCCCCACCTCCCCGGTTTTAAGGGAAAGCCCCGGCTTAACGGCGTTCAAAAGACTGCTCTTTCCCACCCCCGAGGGCCCGGCGAACACCGACACGCCTTTTTCCAACACCCTTCTTAAATCCTCAATACCGGTTTTATCAACGGTGCTGGTCAGTATCACCCTGTAGCCGGCAGAGGTGTACACATCGTATATTTCCACCGCCTTCCCGCGCCACAGGTCCATTTTGTTTATACATATCACCGGCTCTATATCCTCACACCGGACATGGACAAGGAACCTGTCCAGCAGGAGCGCCGACGGGTCAGGCTCCATGACGGCAAAAACTATCACCGCCCTGTCCACATTGGCCACCGGGGGCCGGATCAGGGCATTGCGCCTTGGATATACCTCTTCCACCACCCCGCCTCCGAATTCATCCACCACTGCTGCCACACGGTCTCCCACCAGCACGTCTATCTTCCGGTGCTTGAATACACCTCTCAGGGTGCAGCGCCATGTATTCCTGTTGTCGCTTACAAAGTAAAAGCCTCCATACGCCTTTACAATTATTCCTTCTACCCTGCGACTCATTTTACTTCACTTGCTTTTCTTCCTTTAATATTCCATCGATATAAACCCTTATAACTCCCTGGCCATAGTATCTCACCAACTTGGTGAACTTCTCGCCGGGGTTGTGGGTATTGACATAGGGGTTATGGCTTCCCTGGGCGTCATCAACGTTTATTTTAACCACATGGGTCATACCGTCATCCGGCACTCTCACGGTTACTCTGGCCTCCCTGGAAGATGGGCCGGGGCCGTTGCTTACAGTTACCGCCACCGTTGAACCGGCTGTAACCATTTCACCGGCACCGGGCACTTGTGAGACAATCCTTCCACTTGGATAATCCGTGCTTTGCTCAAGGGCATTGGAGCTTAACTCAAGACCGGCCCCGGCCAGTTTTGCCCTGGCATCCTCGACAGTAAGCCCCCTCAAATCGGGAACAGTTATATTCGCCGGCTCCGGCCCCTTGGACACCGTCACGGTGACCTTTGAACCGCTGGGCGCCTGCGCGTATGCCTCCGGCTGCTGTCTGATCACATAGCCTGATTGAACCTGATCGCTGTATTCTTCCTGCTCCTTTATTTCAAAGCCGGCCTGGGCCAGCTTTGCCCTGGCGTCGTTAATGGTCTGGCCCACCAAGTTTGGCACCGTTCCCAGGTCGGGACCCTTGCTGACGGTAATGGTCACCTCCCTGTTTACTTTAACCGGCGGGTCATCCGGGCCGTAGTTCTGATCAATTACATAATCCTTTTTAACGTTTTGGTCATACCGCTCCACCACTTTAACGCGTAACTTTTGGTTTCGAAGGGTTTGCACAGCCTGGTCCCGCGACATCCCAATCACGTAGGGCACTGTCACCTCCTCCTGGTTGACAAAGCGGTAATAGCCATAAATGGAGGCCGTGGCCAAAAGAAATATCACCGCGGCAATTATTCCCCACCGCATCGCGACGGATTTTCCCGATCTTCTTCCTGCCGCCCGGCGCCCGGCGGAGGAATCCCCCTTTAGCGCTCTCTTTTCCTCCCGGTCCAGTACAATAACCCTGGTCCTGTCCCCGTCATCCCCGGCCGAAACGGTTTCCTCCAGGCCGGCGGCCATTTCCCTGGCGCTGCCGAACCTTTTTTCCGGTTCTTTATTCAGCGCCCTCATCACCACCTTTTCAATACGGGGTGAGAGGCCGGGAACCCGCGTGGCCGGAGAATCGGGTATGTTGTTGATGTGCTTGAGAGCGATGGAAATCGGGCTGTCACCGGTAAAGGGCAGGCTTCCGGTAAGCATCTCGTACAGCACCACGCCCAGGGAATAAATGTCGGACTTTGGATCTCCGGCGTCTCCCCTGGCCTGTTCCGGAGAAATATAGTGAACAGACCCCACTATGGTATCCCCGGTGGTTATTGTGGCGGCAGTGGCCTCCCTGGCGATGCCGAAATCCGTCAGTTTGGCCCTGCCTGACTTTGTAATAAGTATATTGTGAGGCTTCACATCCCTGTGAACAATATTATTATCGTGGGCATGGTCCAGGGCGTCGCATACCTGCCTGGCAATCCTGACTGCATTTTCCGGCGTCAGGCGCCCTTCCCTTTTTATTATCGACCTCAGGTCCTCCCCGTCAACATACTCCATGACAAGGTAGTGCATGTCGCCTTCTTTTCCCACGTCATAAATGCTTACGATATTTGGGTGCGAAAGGCTTGCCACCGCCTGGGCCTCCCGCCTGAACCGTCTTACAAAGTCACCATCCGAGGTATATTCGGGCCGCAGCAGCTTTATTGTCACCAGGCGGTTGAGTATTGTGTCACGGCCTTTGTACACAATGGCCATGCCCCCCCCGCCCAGCTGTTCCAGTATTTCATACCTGTTTCCCAGTGTTCTGCCTATCATTCCAGCCCTTCACCCCCCTTGTTTTTTCAATATCATTTTATGAAAAAACCGCCCCTGCGTGAACCCTACTCCTTTTATGACACGCCGCGGGTTATTTTCCAAGGTATTTTCTGATCAGTTCCCGGGCCACCGGAGCGGCCTCCCCGCCACCGGTACCGGCGTTTTCCACCACCACGGCCACAGCTATGCGTGGATCCTCCACAGGGGCATAGCCCACAAACCATGCATGACTGCCGCCGTGGGGATTCTGGGCCGAGCCTGTCTTTCCGGCCACCCGTACCCCCGGAATGGCCGCCGTTGAGCCGGTGCCCTGTTTTACCGCCCTTTCCAGGGACGATGCCACCATGGCGGCCACATCCCCTGTGATGACGCCGCTATTGATAACAGCAGGGGTCATCCTTTTTATAACGGTACCGTTTCCGGCTGTTACCCTGTCCAGAACCACCGGTTTCATCATAACCCCGCCATTGGCTATGGCAGCCACCACCATAGCCATCTGAAACGGGCTGGCCAGAACACGTCCCTGGCCTATGGAGGACGACGCCACCTCGGCATCACCCATTCTGTTTGATGGCATTGTCCCGGGAATATACGGTATCTCTGTATTTGTCACCGGATAGCTTCCCTCAAACAACCCTGTGCTTTCATTGTAATTTATAAGTTCAAAGCCAAAGGCCCTGGCGGTGTTTTTAAGTTTCTCCTCACCCATTTCAAGCCCCCTGCCGGCAAAAAAGGTGTTGCAGGAAACCGCCATCGCCTGGCTGAAATCAACCTTCCCGTGGGTGCGGTTGTCTTTAAGGACAAAGCCGTCCACGGTAATGCTTCCCCCGCAGTCCACAACCTTTTTAAAATTTGCCGGGTCGGCTGTCAGGGCTCCTGCCCCGGTAATTATTTTAAAGGTGGATCCCGGAGGGTAAACACCCCGGGTAGCCCTGTTGAGCAGGGGCGCGTTGTCTGTCCGGGTTTTGAGATCGTCATAAACAGTTACCTTTGTCTGCACGCTCTTACCGTTACTGACGGTGTTTTCGGTCCGCACAACGTCCTCCACCGTTCCGGGGTCGAACGAAGGTGAGCTCACCATGGCCAGCACCGCGCCTGTACGCGGGTCCAGGGCTACTACCGCCCCCTTCCGGCCATTGAGCATACTGGTGGCAATCTTTTGCAGATCGGCATCAACGGTCAGGGTTACGTCATAGCCATATCTCTGCCTGCCCAGCAGCCTGTCCACCACCGCCTGTATCTTTCCGGCATCGTCCATGGCCAGCAGGTACCCGTCAAAGGTGGACTCCAGCCCGGTGCGGCCGTATCGCTGTGAAACAAAGCCAAGCAGGTGGGCAGTGTCCCTGCCCAGGGGGTACACCCTTTTCCTGGACCCCCCGGACACTTGGTCTTTGGCCAGCACCACGCCATTGCTGTCATATATCGTCCCCCTGATTATCTTTTCCTCCGCGGCAGCCAGGCGCCTGTTGTGGGGATCGGTGGACAGCTCCGGCCCCACTACCACATTGAGGTAGCCCAGGTACAACACCAGCACCACGAAAATAAAGAAAAAGAAGTAGCCCATTCTCCTGATATTGTTATTCATCTGATTTTGCCTCGTGGGAGATATTCATCAGCATCCCCAGGATAATGAAATTGGCCACCAGGGAACTGCCGCCGTAACTTACAAAAGGCAGCGTCACCCCCGTCAGCGGGAGCAGTTTGGTTACGCCGGCGATTATGATAAAGGCCTGCAGTCCCAGCAGGGCGGTCAGTCCCGAGGCCAGCAGCTTTGAAAAGTCATCTTTCGACTCCAGGGCCACCTTCAGCCCCCTGTATATGAAAATCATATACAGCAGCACAATTCCCACCCCGCCCAGGAGTCCGGTTTCCTCTGTTATGGCGGAGAAAATGAAATCAGTGTGCACCGCCGGGATAAAGCCGGGATAGCCCTCTCCCAGCCCCGCTCCGGTAAGCCCCCCGGCACCTATGGCAAAAAGGGACTGTATAATCTGGTAGGCCTGGTTATAGGCCCTGTCACCCAGCTCTATGAAATTGCCGGGGTTTAAAAGCCATATGTCAACCCTTTGTTTGACATGGTCAAACAGCATGTAGCTGGTGGCGCCGCCGGCCAGGAAAAGAACCGTTCCCGTTGAAACATACAGCATCCTGGCCGTGGCCACATATACCATGGCCAGAAATGTCCCGAAGTAGATAAGGGCGGTGCCCAAATCCCTTTGGAAGGCCAGCAGCAGAAGGGAAATTCCCCACATGCC
Organism: Bacillota bacterium; assembly: GCA_049325075.1. Taxonomy (GTDB): domain Bacteria; phylum Bacillota; class Desulfotomaculia; order Desulfotomaculales; family Desulfocucumaceae; genus BRHc4a. The sequence goes on from JBMOPF010000089.1 coordinate 12,655, forward strand.
CAGCAGCGGCCCCCAGGCCCGGGGCCCGGGGAAGGAAAACCGCCCGATTGACTCTGTGTCCTGCGCCAGCACCATTTTGTTTTCCGACATAAATGAGGCCAAAAAGAGTACCACAAGTATTTTAACAAACTCGGAGGGCTGAACGCTGAAAAGTCCGAAATCAAGCCAGCTTTTAGCACCGCCCTGCTCTGTCCCGAAGAATATCGGTATGACCAGAAATACCGCGCCCATCAGCCCGTAAATATACTTGTATTCCGAGAGACGCCGGTAGTCGGTAAAAGTCCTGGTGGTCAGGAAGAGAAAGACAAGCCCTACCAGCAGCCACACCATCTGCCTGACCGCATACGGAGGGTTGAGCCGGTAAAGAAAAACCAGGCTGGTATAAGAAAGCACCGCCACCAACGGCAGAAAAAAGGGGTCGGCCCTGAATCCCACCAGTCTCCACAGGAGGCAGACCAACAGGTAGCCCAGTACCGGGGCGGCCACCCCCACAGCCACCTGCCTGATATCCCCGCTTCTCCACAGATAAACCGCCCCGGCGCCGATAACAAGATAAAGGGAGGCCGTCAGCAGAAGCCTGAACTCATATTTTCTTGGATTGTTCAATACAGTGCTATTCATCGATTTCAACCACTATCACAGAAATGTTGTCAGTCCCGCCCCGCCTGAGCGCCTCGGAAACAAGGCTGTCTACAGCTTCCCCGGGACTTCCGGAGGATTTCACCAATTTCAATATATCATCATCATCAACAAGCCCTGAAAGGCCGTCGGAACAAAGAAGGATAATGTCGCCTTTTTTCAGGTTTATCTTTATCATATCGACCTGCACCAGGGGATCTGTACCCAGCGCCCTGATCAGAACGTTTCTGTGCGGGTGGTCACGTGCCTCTTCCTTTGTTATCCCACCCTGTTTCAACATCTCCTGGACCAGTGAGTGGTCCTCGGTAACTTTGCAGATCCGGTCTCCCCTGATCAGGTAGGCCCTGCTGTCACCAACGTGGGCAAGGACCATTTCTCTTTTCTTTATTATGGCGGCTGTTATGGTGGTGCCCATGCCCCTGCAGGTCAGGTCGTCCCGGGAAGCATCGTAAATCTTACGGTTTGCCGCCAGCACCCCGTTATGGAGTTTTGTTTCCATATCGCCACAGTCGCAGCCTTTCAGCTGCTCGGCCACCAATTCAAGGGCCATGCCGCTGGCCACCTCTCCGGCCAGGTGTCCCCCCATCCCGTCGGCAACGGCAAAGAAAGACAGTTCCGGATTGATGCAGATACTGTCCTCATTACGCTTTCTTACCAAACCTACTTCCGTCGCCTGACTCCACCTCATATGTCCACCTCACAAATTGAATGGTCACGTCGCCGATTCTTATCCTGTCACCATCCGCCAGTACAGTAGGCTTATTTATCCGCACCTCGTTCAGGAAAGTGCCGTTTTTGCTGCCCCGGTCCTCCAGCCAGTACTGCCCCTCGCTGCCGGACACCACAGCATGGTCAACGGATGCAAAGGGCTCCACAAGTATAATTGTATTGTGGCCCCCCCGGCCAATGGAGGCCTGACCATTTTCCCTCAGGGGGAAAACTCTGCCGCCGGGAAGCCCGGGGTCGCCGGAAGACACCACCACCAGGCCGGCCGCAGCCCCAGGCACCGGCGCCGGCTCCTGAAAGGCCGTCTCCCTCAGCCTGTTTCCGGAAGCCCTTTTTACCGGCTCCGGGGCCTCCCGGCCCCCTTCCCTGAGGTCCCTCAGCATCATCCTTGTCAACTGAATTATGAATATGTACAGTATGATCAGAAAAGTATAGCGGAATACCAACAATACTATGTCCAACAAATTCAATCCACCCTGAATACGCATGTAACTGCGCCGAATTTGATAATATCCTCCGGTTCCAGCACACTGGTCACCACACGCTCTCCGTTGACAAAGGTGCCGTTGGTGCTGTCCAGGTCCGTGACAACCCACTTTCCCCTCTGCATATCCAGACGCGCATGCCTTCGGGAAATACTTTCATCCTGAATGACTATTTCGCATGAATCCCTCCGGCCCACCACAGCGGGGCAGGTTTCCAGCCTGAATACCTTGCCCGAAAGCGGCCCCTCCAGTACTTCAACAACACAGCTGCAGATTGCCTGGGGCGGGAGGTCAATGGGCGCTGTGTCCCTGGTGGGCCTGAAATTAAGGGTATTTTCCATTTCATTTCCCGTAAAAGCCGTTCCGGGAGGCGTATGCCCTGCCCCGGAGGTGTTTTCAAATCTCCCCCTTACCCGGATCTGCCCGGCCTTCAGGGACTCATCCTCAAAGAAACTCACCCGCGGATTGTCCACCAGGGTAAACTTTTTTTCCCGCGCCTTCTGGCTGATATATTCCTGCAGTTCCCCCGACAGGGGGTCCACCAGGTATGATATTGCCGCGAGGTCGTCAGGATTGAGAAAAACCTCATAATCATTGGGAACATAAACCAGATTCACGCTGACCCTTTTCCGGTCGCGCATTTCCCGGGCCAGCTTTTTGGCTATCTCCAGCGGCTGTACCCGGCCTTTGAACCTGTCTCTGAAAAATCCTTCAATATACTTTTCCAGGCTGCCCTCCAGTCCGGAAAAAAACCCCATCTAATTCACCTCTCAACCGGAAATACCAGGCCTTTCGGCCACCGACCTCCTCCTCAGCTGGCCGCATGCGGCATCAATATCCGTCCCCAGTTCACGTCTGACTGTAACCTCAATCCCCGCCTGTTCCACCTGCCTTCGAAAACTTTGCACAACACCCGGCGCCGATCTTCCAAAACCCCGTTCATCAACGGCATTATACGGTATCAGATTTACATGACAGGGAATGCGCTTTAACAACCTGACCAGTTTAACGGCGTCGCCGGCACTGTCGTTGACACCGGCCAGCAAGGCATACTCAAAGGTTATCCGCCTGCCGGTTTTCCCGCTGTAATAACGGCAGGCCTCCATCAGCATGTCCAGCGGGTATTTCCTGTTTACCGGCATCAGCCGGTTCCTCAGGCCATCGTCAGCAGCGTGCAGAGACACCGCCAGTGTAATGGGAAACCCCTCTCCCGCAAGCTGTCTTATGCGCGGCACGATGCCGCAGGTGGAAAGGGTAATGTGCCTATACCCTATATTAAGGCCGTAAACGGCATTTATATTCTCAATAAATTTTATTGTATTGTCATAATTATCCAGCGGCTCCCCGGTCCCCATCAGCACAATATGGCCGATCCTTTTCCCGGATTCCCTCTGTAAAACAAGCACCTGCTCATACATCTCACCGGGGGAAAGGTTCCTCACCAGCCCACCCAGGGTGGAGGCGCATACGGCGCAGCCCATCCGGCAGCCCACCTGGGTGGAAATACAGGCCGTATACCCATAGTAGTGTTCCATGAAAACGCTTTCCACCGCCTGCCCGTCTTCGAGGCCCAGCAAAAATTTAACCGTGTCACCGCGGGAGGAAACCTGTTTTTTAAGTATGGCCAGAGTTCCCGGCCGGGCTTCCTTTTCCAGGCGGATGCGCAAATCCCGGGGAAGGTTTGTCATCTCCTCAAAGGACGAGGCCCCCTTTTTAAATATCCAGTCGGCAACCTGCCTTGCCCTGAACGGCTTCTCGCCATACTCAAGAAATAGTTGCTCCAGCTCCTGCAGATTATAGTCCTTCAGGTTTATTTTCATTTTTAAAGCTCCGGTTAGATTTGAATTCTACAATATATCGCCAATCCCTTTTTCTCTCCCCCGGTGGCGGCTATCCGGAAAATGTCTCAAGGGGCCTGTCCCGCCAGCCTGAACCGGGCCATAAAGAATCCGTCGGTGCCATTTATGTGGGGGAAAAGCTGAATAAAGCCCCTGGCCAACTCCCCGCCACCGGCAAGCTCCCGGGAAAGAAGTCCGTTCAGGCTCTCCAAATGGAAATTAAGCCCGGACTTTAAAAGGAATTCAACCTGATCAATATTTTCCTCCCTTAAAACAGAGCAGGTGCTGTAGACAAAAACCCCACCCGGCCTGACACAGCGGGCCACGCTCATAATCATTTTCCGCTGCAGAGAGGTTATTTCGGCTATTCCCTCCGGTGTCTTTCTCCACCTGGAATCGGGTTTTCTCCTTATCACACCGGTCCCCGTACAGGGAGCGTCCAACAACACATAGTCCACCGCGCCATACAGGTCCGGCGGCATATTAACGGCATCGGCCTCCACGGGCCGGACACTTTTTATGCCGAGCCTGGCGCAGTTTTCACTGATCAGCTTCAGCTTGTGGGGATGAACATCCAGCGCCAGTATGGTCCCGCTGTCACCGGTCAGCTGTGCCAGGTGAGTGGCCTTTCCCCCGGGGGCGGCAGCGGCGTCCAGCACCAGCCTGCCCGGCTCCGGCGACAAAGCGTGGGCCACCAGCATGGAGCTCTCGTCCTGGACCTGGAACAGCCCCTGTTCAAAGGGGGGAAAGCCCCTCAGCCTGCCCACCCCGCCCAGGAATATTCCTTCAGGGGCGTACCTGGTTTTCTCCGCCCTTACCCCTTCCCGGGCCAATACCTCAATCAGCTCTTCCCTGCTTATTTTCAGGGTGTTGGTCCTGACTGTGCCGGGAGCCGGGCGGTTGTTGGCCTCACACAGCCTTATTGTTTCCTCCGCCCCCATCTCCCGGACCCACCTTTCCACCAGCCAGGAGGGGTGCGAATATTTAAGGGTGATGTGCCCCACAGGGTCTTTGTCAATGGGGGGAAAACTTATATGTTCCCTTCCCCTCAGTATATTTCTCAATACCCCGTTGACAAATTTGACCGCCCCGGGGTGGGCAAACCGCCTGGCCTGGTTGGCGGCCTCATTGACCGCCGCCGGAGCCGGCACCCTGTCAAGGTACATAATCTGATAAACCCCCAGGCGCAGTATATTTCTTACCCACGGGGCCTGTTTTTCCAGTAGTGTCCTTATATTTTGCTGAATAATCCAGTCCAGTGTGTTCAGCGTCCGCAGCGTTCCGTATACCAGTTCCGTGGCAAAGGCCCTGTCCAGCGCCGCCGGGCTGTGTTCCTCCAGTATCCGGCTCAGCGCCAGATTGGCGTATGCGTCACCGCTGTCCACCTCTTTCAAGACCATCAGTGCCAGATCCCTGGCGCTGTTTTTAACTGACAATATTGTTTTCCCCGCCCTCTCCCCCGGTAAAAAATTTTATGGCCCACTCCACCTTTTCCGGGTCAATACACGTGTTGCTGCACGGACCGAAGGGCCTTTCATTGGTTACCCCCAGCACCGGGAGAGGAGTTGAGTCCTGAATCCCGCTGACAAGGTCCCGCTCGCAGGCCACGGCCACAACCGCACGGGGCCTGTAATCCCTGACATATTTTCTGGCCAGGGTCCCCCCGGTGGCCACTCCCATCCTGACACCATAACTGTCCCTTATATCCAGCAGTTGTCCAATGCGGCAACCTCCACAGCGCCTGCAGTTGTCCATGTCGGAGGTTATCTTATGGGGGCACTGTGTCCTCTGCAGGCAGTGGGGCACAAGTACCAGCACCTGCCCCGGGTCGAGGTTGAACCGCCTGACCCTTACCATCTGGTTATTAACCTCGACAAAGGATTTCCTGATCTGATCGGTGTCTATTTTCAGCAACTTACCCAGTTCCATAATGACCGGAAAAAAGAAGATCATGGCCACCCTCATGGGCTCCTGAAAGAATCCCGGCCTCCACGGCGAAAAAAGCGCCACCAGAATCCCGGCCATGCCCAGGCCCGCCATCAGCAATATAAAGCTTAAAAACACAGCCAGGGCCAGTACAGGTACATGGTTAATGCCCGTATGACAAACAGGCTCGAACAGGATGCGCCACAATGCGGAGTTTAACAGCCCGGCTGCCAGAAGGCATCCTCCCAGCAGCCCCAGAAACAACCTTTTTTTCCCCCGCACCCCCGCCAGCCACAGGCCCGCCTTTGTCACCGGACATCCCTCCACCGCGCGGCCTATCTGTTTACAGCACCTGTTTCACCCAGTATTGCCCCGGGGTTAATTTTATAGCCCCTTAAAAAGTCGGCGGCGCTCAGCCTTTTCCCGCCCTCAATCTGCATTTCCCTTACCACCACCGGGCGGTCGCCGCACTGAACAACCAGACCATCCTTTACACTCCCCAGTACACTGCCGGGAAAAGGAGAAAATTCAGTCCCACCGGCATCAAAGTCTGTTTCTTCCCCCATCTTTTGCACATTCCATATTTTCAGCACTTTTTTGTCCAGCCGGGTTCTGGCCCCGGGCCATGGATCCAGGGCGCGCACCTGATTCCTGATATCCTCCGCGCTCCTGTCCCACTTTATTATCTCATCACCCCGGGTTATTACAGGCGCATATGTGGCCTGCCCGTGGTCCTGGGGGGTGCCGGCCAACTTCCCCCCGGCCATAAGCTCCAGGGTCTCCAGCAAAGTCCGGGAACCCAACAGGGCCAGCCGGTCATGCAAGGTCCCGAAATTATCCTCCTCGTATATCGGCGAAGAGGCCTGCAGCAAAATATCCCCGCTGTCCAGCCCCTCGCTCATTATCATGGTGGTAACCCCGGTCCCGGTTTCACCGTTCATAATCGCCCTCTGCATCGGCGCCGCCCCCCTGTACCTGGGAAGAAGCGATGAGTGTACATTGACACAGCCCAGCGGAGGCAGGTGGAGAATTTCCGGCGGGAGTATCTGCCCAAAAGCAACCACCACAATAACATCGGGGTCAATATCCCGCAGCACGCTGATGAAAGCTTCCTCCCTTACCCGCTCCGGCTGGTAAACGGGGATCCCCATGGCCAGGGCCGCTTCTTTTACCGGGGAGGGGCGAACCTTTTTCCCCCGGCCCCTTGGCCGGTCAGGCTGGGTTACCACCACTTTTACCACATGGCCCCGCCTCGCCAGGGCCTTCAGGCTGGGCACGGCAAAATCCGGGGTGCCCATAAATACTATTTTCATAAATATATCTCTCCGGTAACCAGTACTTCTTTCATGGTTTAATCTTACGAATATTTTCAGCCTTATCTATAAATAAAATACCCTCCAGGTGGTCTATCTCGTGCTGCAGGGCCCTGGCCAGGAACCCTTCGGCCTTTATCTCGGTTTCCCTGCCGTCCCTTCCCAGCCCGATCACCGTGACTTCAGACGCTCTTTTCACATCCCCTATCAGGTCGGGAATGCTAAGGCAGCCCTCGGTATCGACGGCCTCTCCCCGGGCTTCCGTAATAACGGGATTAATCAGTTCAATCAATCCCTCACCCACATCCACCACTATAACCCTTTTGGATACACCTATTTGCGGGGCCGCAAGGCCCGCCCCCTTGTTGGCGTACATTGTGTCCCGCATATTATTGAGCAGGTTAATGACATTGGGTGTAATCTTGGGAACTGTTCTGGCCTTTTCCCGCAACACCCCGTCGCCCCTTTCAATAATCTTGTATATCGACAAAGCCAACCCCCCTTTAAGCTTATACTGATATTCTATGCTGTCAGAATTCAGAATTCAGAAGTCAGAATATCCAAGTATTCCTTATATGAATTGATAAGTCTGACTTCTGTGACCTATATAGCTTTACATAAATGAAATGTTGCAACCTGCATAATTAGAGCTGTTATAGTAAGTTCAGGGGGTCGATGTCGGTAACGACGGTTGCCGCGTCCTTATCCCCCTTCAGGCTTATCCCGCCCGCCAGCGCCCTCAGCAAATCCCGGAGCCTGTTGCCGCTGACGGATTTTAATATAATGTGGTAACGGTAGCGGTCTTTTATTTTGGACAGTGGCGCAGGCGTGGGGCCCAAAACCTCCACACCCTCCGCGGCCCCCTTTTCAAGCGCCATGGCGGCAATGCTTCCGGCTGTATTTTTAACCTTTTCCTCGTTAACACCGGTGATTATCACCCTGGCTATTCTGGAAAAGGGAGGATAGCCCAGCACCTTTCGTATTTTCATCTCCTGTGCGTAAAAACCTTCATAGTCGTGTCCCGCCGCATGAACAATGGAATAATGGTCCGGAGACATGGTCTGGACAATAACCTCCCCGCCCAGTTCACCCCTCCCTGCCCGCCCGGCAACCTGAGCAACCAGTTGAAAAGTCCTCTCGGCCGAGCGGAAGTCGGGCATGTGCAGGGTCATATCGGCATTAATCACGCCCACCAGGGTAACCGCGGGCATATCCAGCCCCTTGGCCACCATCTGCGTCCCTATCAGTATATCCGCCTCCCTCTCCCGGAATGCCCTCAGCATTCGTCCGTGGGAGCCTTTCCTGGCGGTGGTGTCGCTGTCCATCCGGATTACACCGGCGCCGGGAAACAACCTGGACACCTCTTCCTCCACCCTCTGGGTGCCGGTGCCGAAATAACCCACCTGCCTGCCGCCGCAGTCCGGGCATACCCCGCGGTCGGGCACTGCATGGTTGCAGTAATGACAACGCAGGTGTCCGCCGGCATGGTAGGTCAGGGATATGTCACAGTGCGGACACTTCATCACCAGTCCGCACTCCCTGCACACCACGAAGGTGGCAAAGCCCCTTCTGTTCAGAAACAGTATCACCTGTTCACGCCGGTCCAGCCTGTCCCTGACGGCCTCCTCCAGCCTGCGGCTGAAAATGCCGGTGTTCCCGTCACTCAACTCTTTGCGCATGTCTACAACCTGAACATCCGGCAGGGGCCTCATTTCAATCCTTCTGGTGAGGGACAGCAGGTTGTACCGGCCGCCCTTCTGGGCCCTGTAATAGGACTCTATGGCCGGTGTGGCGCTTCCCAGCACCACCACCGCCTCAAACTGCGCCGCCAGCCTCAGGGCAACATCACGGGCATGGTAGCGGGGTGTTTCTTCCTGCTTGTACGAGGTTTCATGCTCCTCGTCCAGTATAATCAGCCCCAGGTTGGACAGGGGGGCAAAGGCGGCGGACCTTGCCCCAAGGACAACCGGGGCCAGGCCGCAGGTAATCCGCCTCCATTCATCATATCTTTCCCCCTCGGAAAGCCTGCTATGTAATACCGCCACCTTTTCACCGAAGCGCCCCTTAAAGGCCGATATCATCTGGGGCGTAAGGGATATCTCCGGCACCATGACCACCGCCCCCCTTCCCCTGCCAAGGGTATGGGCAATAGACCTCATGTAAATTTCAGTCTTGCCGCTGCCGGTAATCCCATGCAAAAGGAAAACGTTGCGAACTTCACTGTCTAACGCACCCTTTATCCTTTCCAGGGCTGCAGCCTGCTCGTCAGTCAGCCTGAAATCATCCCGGGCGGAATCCTCCGGGACCGGATGGGGGTCCCTCCTCAGCTCAATGTCCCCGTATATAATCAGGCCGTCTGAAATCAGCCTGTCCACCACACCGCCGGAGACCCCGGCAACCCTGGCCAAATCCTTCCTGGATATGCCGGGGTGGTCCGCCACAGTTTCCCAGGCAAGTTTTCTCTTGGCTGCCCTCGCCCCGAAGGACGGCGCTCCGCCACCCGGGAACACAGGGTAAAGTCCTTTCACCCTTTTGGGCCCGGCGCCGCTTATCCTTGGCCCGATAATGGTTTTCAGCGCCGCCAGGGTGGTGCATAAATAAAACCCGGCCATCCACACAGCAAGCTCAAACTGGGACGGTGTATAAACCGGCCCTTCATCAAGCAACTCCCTGATTTGCTTTATTTCCACACCCTCGGGCAGGGGAACGGGAGGACCGCCCAGACCGGTGACAAAGCCGGCCACATTTCTGACGCCAAAGGGAACAAGCACCATGCTGCCCACCCTGAGCCTGCCCTCCATGTGGGGAGGCACTATATAGTTAAACCCCTGGTCCACCTTTTTCGCCGGAATGTCCACCAAAACCTCGGCGTATAATACCCTGTCCATAAACCTACCCCGTTTACCGAAAAATACCTCAATAAAGCATCGTAAAAGTTGTCAATAACCAACGATATTTTAACTTGGTCTGCGTTTGAAAAATTCAATTCGGCCATTTCCCCACCTCACATATATTATTTATTATAACATCATCGTTTCCCTGTCTCTATTTTCTTTGTAGGTGTTGCCGGTAATAGCTTATTAATCCTTTCAAGCACATATTCCCTTGCCTGCTGCGGGATCCAGTAGGAAACCGCCTTGGAAGCAATAAGACGCGCATCGCGGTATTTAACCATTTCCGCAATTTGTTTTATTCCCGGTACCAGTTCCGGCGGGGCTATAATTTCACCAATCCCCAGCCCCAGCAAAAGGGGTACTGCGGACGGGTCCCTGACCAGCGGGGCGCTGATACGGACACAGTCCCGCCGCCCCTTGAGGTTGTCCACCAGCATCTGTATCTGCGCCAGAAAAGCCTGCCCATAGTATAGGGCAAGGTCCTCATCACCATCTGACAATCTGTCATCCGCCATCAGGTACCTTAAAAAATTACTGCCCACTATAAAAAATCCGGACTCAAAAGTAAAATTCGCGGCCAGGGGCACCACCGACGGCACCTCCACCACCATGCCGGACGCGGGCATAACGCAGGGAAGGCCCTCAGCCGCCAGTTCCTCCCTGATACCGCTTAATATTTCCCTGCACAGTGACATCTCCCTGGGCTGGGAAACCATGGAAAGGGCAAGCTCAAAGGGACTGACGGCCCCCGCCCGCAAAACCGCCCTCAGAAAAGGTCTGAAATTGCCGGGATCCGACAACAGCGGCCTAATACCCCTATACAGGCCGGAGGCGGCGCCCCCCCTTGCACCGGCATCGCCGGCCATATCCGGCAATAAAACGGTAACCGGCCGGCCCCCGCAAGCCCCGGCAGCACTCAGCAAAAACTCCAGCACCTTTTCTTCCTGATGCTGCGCGGAAACAGCCCTGACCAGGAATCCGGGATCCAGCAGTCCAATGCGGTCAACTCCATATTCAGTAATTTCACCCAACCCCTGTGGTGAATCAATAAATGCAGAAACAGTCGCCCTGCATCCATCCGCCATTACAATATCCATCTTCACACCCTCACCTTTTCAGCAGGAACATTCACAGCAGTGTCAAATACATCCTATCATACCTTTATTCTGAATGAAACCACACCGGAGGTATACAGAACTCAGACATGCATGCCTTAAAAAGGCACCACAGAGGACACAGAGATTTATGAGCCCGGCAAATAATCTTTATTTAACTTATAAGGAATGCCCGCCCCTTCTGTATTCTGAATTTTTGATTCCCGACAGTATTAGCATATCAGTATAAGAATTTTCAGGGAAGTTGTCCATGCCGCAAGCGGCACCATCAGAGAACGAAAATATAAGAAATTGCCGGGCTATTCTGCCCTGAAAATTACTGATTCTGAGTGAAATCGTTGTCGGGAGCCAGGAGCCAGAAGTCAGGAGCCAGAAGAGTTTAGACATTATATTGGTCCCATATTTTCATTATTTGTGGTGCCGCATTT